>NZ_JBEPLM010000007.1:0-331127 GCF_040545255.1 Mesorhizobium shonense | reverse complement strand
CATCGACATCGCTGTCGTTGGTGGCGACGCTGCCGCTGATGGTGGTGTCCTCAAGGCCGGCATTGGTGTCGGCGACCGCCACCGGGGCGTCGTTGACACCGGTGACGGTGATGGTCAGCGAGGCGACCGAGGTCGCGCCGTGCTCGTCGGTGACGGTGTAGCTGGCCACCACGTCGGTGGTGGCGCCGGCGGCCAGGTGCTGGTAGGCGGCATTGCCGGCGTCGAGGCTGTAGCTGCCGTCGGCGTTGAACGTCAGGCCGGCGACCGGGGCGTTCAAGGTGTAGGTCAGGGTCGCGCCGTCATCGACATCGCTGTCGTTGGTGGCGACGCTGCCGCTGATGGTGGTGTCCTCAAGGCCGGCATTGGTGTCGGCGACCGCCACCGGGGCGTCGTTGGTGCCGGTCAGCGTGATGGTCAGCTGCGCCGTATCCGTCAACCCGTGGGGGTCACGGACGGTGTATGTAAACACCTCGGTGACAGTGGTGCCCTGCGCCAGCGCGTTGGTGTCGGGATCGGTGTTGTTGAGCGTATAGGTGTAGCTTCCGTTCGCATTCAGAACAAGTGAACCATAGGTGCCAACCAACGGAGATCCGACGGTCCCCCCATTTCCAGATCCGGATTCCGGACCTGTCCGAACCGCCGAGACAACCAAGGACGCCTGGCCATCGTCCGCATCCGTATCGTTAGACAGCACGTTGCCCGCGGCTGTGGGATCGCCCGCTATAGGTGTATTTCCCGGGCCAACACCGGCCTCGCGCACCTGATCCGCGGCGTTGGTGTCGTTAACTCCGACAGGTGAGCCTGGGTCACGGGCGACGACAACCTGCTCGATCGCGGAGACTTTCAAATTGATGCTGGTGAAGGTGAATTCTGCCTGGCCCGCCTGGCCGGTATTGGTGTTCGAATTTGCGCTGATAAAAGCGCGGAACTGAGCAATCTCATTGTTAAGCGTCGCCATAAACGAGGCGTTATTGAGCTGGTCATTGCTTAGATAGATGAAAAGCGTATCGATCTCGGCTGTGCCTTTGGCAGCGCTTCCGTTGCCGCCGTCATAGACATCGTAGCCGGAAAAGATCGTTTGCCCGGTCGTTGTGCCCGTGCCGTAAACCTGGCCGCCAATCTTGTACTGATTTTCCCAAGCTCGATAGATAAGTGTATCCGCGCCAGAGCCGCCCAAGACTGTATCGAAGCCCGAGCCTCCGTCGAGCGTGTCCGCACCAGATCCGCCATTCAGACGGTCGCTTCCGGCGCCCCCGGACAGAATGTCGTCTCCGCTGCCGCCAACCAGATTGTCGTTGCTGCTCGTGCCAACAGTCGTAGCCATCTTTCCCACCCCTTGGCGGACGCCTCGGCGCCGCTCAATGCCGTCGAACCGACGACAAACCACCCCATGCCGAACGAATCGGCGCCCAGTCTCGCGGGGAGAGGAAAATGATCAAAATGCCATGCAACCAAGCGCAACCGGAGTGACGGCCACCCCACAATGGCGGTTCACAGACAGACGGTGGCTCATGGTTATGGCTGCAACGGCTTTGAATGCCGCGCCCCGTTTTCCCTGCCCGCAGTAGCGCCGTCGCTCGTTGTTGCCGATCGAGAGCTTGTTCACGCCACCCCTGTATTAGGACATTATTAACTTTCCCCCGCGTTCGTCAACGTGCAATTCGATGAATTAGTTAACGCAATACATGTACTTTGTACGCCCATCCGGTAGAAGCCTCATCCGCATGAAGGCTCTCATCCAGAGTGACGTCCAGTAAAAAGGCAGGCTAGGCCCGTCACGTAACGTGCTTGGCAGGCTGCTGTCGATCCTTAATCAGCTTCTCAACGGCGAGCATGCGTGCCGCGCTAAACCCCAGAGCCGACGTTACGACCGCCGGTTGCCTTAGGGAGGTTTTGGCCCACCGCTCAAGCGAATGCCGCTCGGCACGCTCGCATATCTTGACAGGGCCAGCGGCTGCCGCTTCAGCGCAGAGCGCACTTGCGCGAAGTGAAGTCGAGCGCGGCCAAGATTTCGACAAGTTCGGCACCGCTCGGACCTACTTCCTCGAGGCCGACAAATAGGCATTTATGGAGCCCTGACGCGTAGATGCCAAGTCTGTCTCGTCCAATGGCTCTCTTGATTTCTGAGTTTTCCTTTCTGATAAGCCCGTCTATCGTAAGCATCGATTTGAGTGTACGCGTTGACAGACCGCGTCCAGCACATCGGAAAAGGGGCACTGAGGTCGATGGCTTCGAAAACATCAGACAGTATAAGTAGCCAGCAGACAAAGGCGGCCGAACACAAGCTGGTCGAATTTCTGGAAAGCGCTTCGCTCACCCGAGCTATCCCATTGCGGGATCAGGTCTATACGCTCATCCGCAAGGCTATCGTCACGGGGAAACTGGCTCCGGGCGCCTTCGTAAATGAAATCGAAATTGCGATGAAGCTCCGCATGTCGCGTACCCCGGTTCGCGAGGCGCTCAAGAAACTCAGTGATGAAGGCCTAATCGAGGTCTTTCCTCAGACCGGCACGTTTGTGTCCAAAATCAATCGTAAGCAGATGGAGGAGGCCTACATCATCCGGGTCGCCCTTGAGCTTCAGAGCATCAAGCGTGCGGCCGCAATGATCGAGACCAGCCAGATCCAAGATCTGGAGGACATCATCAACGCCCATGAAACCGCAGTGAAGCGCTCCCGTATTGATGAAGCCATTGCTTGGGATGATGACTTTCACCGCTACATCGCGGAGGTGAACGGGCTTACCATGCTCTGGAAGGCCATCGACGTCTCGAAGGCCGTGATGGATCGCTGCGGGCTCTTGGCTCTCACCCATCCTAGCGCAGGACAAGAAGCGATCGCTCAGCATCGCTCGATACATGAGGCGCTCGCCAAACATGATCAGGCAGGCTCCATGAAGGCGCTCCAGACGCATCTCGAGACGTCCTTGCGCAATACCATTGCCGGCCTTGGCGCGGAAACCGTCACTCGCATCCCGGGGGACGTCAACCGCTAGGCTCGATACTGGCCCAAAAGGAACGCCACAATCCATCAGTCGATATGTCAGTAGCTATCCGGTTGGAAACACCTCATTTGTCCGTTTGAGTTTTGCGTCGAAGCGGTGCACGCTGCGCTGCAGCAATCTGGATTGTACTGACCATGGCTTTGACGAAGTGATGTCGGATCGAACTTTGCGGCAGCCGCCGAAGGCCAAGATGTTGCCGCGGGCAACGAGACGCACTCCTGGACGGACAAAATCACCGGCCAAAGCCGCCGTATCGGGGCGCTGTTTTGGACCGCGGCCGGCCTGGCGGAGCGGGCATGGTGGGCCGGCGGATAGGTCTGCGCGTGAAGGTCCCCGACTAAAGCACCCGTGATGGGTTGAGTTCAGCGCTTGGTACACGGGCAGCCGGAATCAGAGATGCGGTTGCTGGTCCGGTTCCAGGCGCCCTCGCGCCTCGCCAGCGATGTCGTGGCTTTGAGCGCTTCCTTCCGCGCGTGGTTAATGGTGGCCAGGCCTACCCCAGGCTGTCCCCGTTCCAAACGACTTCGAACCGATAATGCGGCATTCTCCGATGGTGACCTGCGCCTGACCAGCCCGCATTCAAATTAGAGGGTCGGGGCAGAACCTTGCCCAGCCCTTCCGCCCGGCGGGGCGAGGAACCGCGTGGCAGTATGAGTTCGCTCCGGAAATCTTCGAGCGTTTAAAGCCTTCCTGAGCGCGATTCGGCAAAGCAGCAAGGCGCCCGTAGATCATCCGCTACGCGCTCACGGCCTCCTCCGGCTTAGTGCTCGTATTCGGTTGATGGCGCTTCAGTACCCGGGACATGCAACTGTCGATTAGGTGAGCGGACCCAGCCTAGCCTGAAGCGATGGCGACTTGTCGATCGACTTCTTGATCCGTTCGCGCCAGCGCTTTCCTCGTAACAGAGCATCCTCAAGGGCTTCCTGCAGATCATCCGGCCTGTCCAAGGCCAGAACGTTGATCAGAAATTCGGCCTGGAGCCGATCCTTGAGCGCCTTGAGGCTGTCTGGCCCATCAAGTCTCCGGTCCGCGACTATGAGCTTGTGGATCGCGAAGCGTTCCGGCCTGGGTATCTGGACGAGAACGCCGTCGCGATATGTGACTGCGGCCAGGATTGGCTCGGCGAGCAGATAGTTCAGGTGATGCAGCGATTGAGCGTGGACTCCCAGGGCAGGCAATGGCCGCAGGGGTTCGTCTTCGGTGAAGGACGGCGTCAGAAATTCGACCAGCATCTCGTTACGCGTTTGCTTCCAGCGCCATGTCTTGCCGGGCTCTAACGCGGGCGCCGGCTCAAATGAGAAATCCTTCAGGACATGGTCGAGCGGGCTCGATACGGTATCCTCAAGCGCTAAGGAAAGGCGCTCGAAGCTTGCTATGTCGATGTCGGCTGTTTGGGCTGTCTGGTCGAAGGTGAAACGAACGCCGAGTTCACCCTCGTAGAGCCGGAACGCCTGGGTTCCTACGACGGTCCCGCCAAGGCGGAATACGCCGGCTGAGGCAAGTGCGTGCAGAAGGCTGCCGATGGCTGCGTCGATGCCAAGAAACCCCTCGGCACGCAAAAGTCGGACCAGCCGGGCGCGGTTGCGCCTGCGATTCTCGCGTCCCTCTCGGAGGGCGCTAATGCGCTGGATCCGGGTGCGGAGCTCTTCGTTGTCTTCCCCAACATAAGTCTTTTTGACGTCAGAGCCGACACGGTAGGTGTCATACCAGTAGGTTCGGCCCCCGCGGTCTACTCGGGTCGGGGTTCCACGAATTTCCGCAATAGCCTCATCGCGCAAGGATGCAAGCAGATCATGATAGGCTGAATGGGCGATTGTCGAATGACGGTCCAACATCGTGCGTGCTCAACAAAAATAAGCTTTGTAGAACATACGCGATGTTCAACGAAATCGCAAACCGTTGAACAGACGGCCATCGACCTCCGCTGCACTGAGGCGTAAAAGCTGACGTTCGAGGTCGACGCCTGCATTATGTAGGAGCGTCGGCATGCCATCGCAGCTTGTCTCAACCAGACTACCGATGTCACCCAATGGTTTTGGGCAAATCCAAACGCGACGTCTTTGGCAGGGCCGCCTGCCGTCATCAAAGAGTAATGGCGTACATGGCGCCTGGTTCGAGACGGTGTTCGTCGGCAAGGACCGGCAATATAATCGCCGCTTCCTCCAGATGTGCAGCCCCTATCTGGTGCAGCCGGTAGCCTGCACGCCGGCGTCGGGCTGAGAGAAGGGTCAGGTCGAGAACCAGGTCGGGCTGGTGCGCGAGCGCTTCTTCACGCCCAGGCTGCGCTTCAAGACCTACGAGGAATTGAACGCCTGGCTGCAGGACAAGTGCGTCACCTACGCCAAGGCGCACTGTCATGTCGAACAGCCTGAGCGCACGATCTGGAACGTGTTCGAGGAGGAGCGCGGCAAGTTGGTCGAATACCGCGGCCCCTTCGACGGATTCCACACGGTGCCGGCCTCGGTGTCGAAGACCTGCACGGTTCGCTTCGACACCAACAAATACGCCGGCGGCTTCCAGGCGCATAATAACGGGATCAAGATTCGCAACGGCAAATGCCAGATGTCTCAGACCCGTCGCCTCTGGATGGGACGGCCGCATCGTCGGTGCAGGGAAGGAGAACAATTCCAGCTGGACGGACCCGATCCGCAGATCCGCCTTCCATGACTGCCGCTCCTCACGAGAGACCTCCCGGATCAGATCGAGGCCGAGGAGTTCGACGTAGAACCGTCGCGACCTCTCGTAGTTGGTGCAGATGAGCGCGACGTGGTGAATGGGGTTCAGCAGCTACGAGCTCTAGCCAAGCTGGGATTTGAGGCCAACGTCACGATCGAGTACGCGGCACTTTGTTGATGTCGCCGTTCGCGAGGGTTGCCTCGTCCATACGGATTTTCATCTGCCCAATCGGCGGCATAATGTTGCCTTTGCTCGCCGATTGGGCATCGATGAGTAGCGGGTTTCATGCTTACTATTCCAGCCGTCGACAGATCCCAACCGCGTTGCGCCTGCTTATCGATCTTATTCGAGAGATGCGGCCGCTGGCTGGTTGAGTTGAGCGTCCGCTATCGCACTCCGCAGACTGAAAGCGGACGGCGGGAAAGTTCCGAAAGCCGGTCGTTCAAGCCTCCCGTGACGAGCCGGATGAGCGACTGGTAGATTGCGAGGATGGCGACGCGGCGCACAGTTGGCTGAAACGCGGCGCATTGCCGCCCGACTGCCTTGGAGTCGGAACCCGAAGCGGTTCAGCAGGCCACGAGGAAGAGCCTATGAAATCCCTTGCATTGACAGGCGGCCGGACCCGTGCGCTCGAACGAATGACGAGGCACTTGATGCGACTGCAGACGGGGGTATGCTCGGCGGGCGCGGCCTGCTTCCCGACCCCGGCGGAGTCACATCATGCAGTGGTCCTACCCGATCCTCCGTGTCGGCGGTCCTGTTCAACCTCATTCCGGCCTTTCCGATGGATGGCGGGCGCGTGCTGCGCGCCTTGCTCGCCACGCGCTACAACCGCGTGCGCGCGACGGAGATTGCAGGGACCGTTGGCCAGTTCGCCGCCTTCGCCTTCGGCTTCACCGGTCTCGTCGCCGGCAACGTGCGGCTCATATTCGTTGCGATCTTCGTCTATCTCGCTGCCACTGCGGAAACCCAGGCGATGGGGCTCGAGGCAGCGGCGCGTGCCGTTAACGTCCGTGACGTCATGATCAGCCGGTTCGACTAGTCGGCGTAGTTGTGAAAGCTCTGATTGATCCAGAATGCGTTGAGCGTCGGTGGAACGTCGTGTGCCTTGCCGCGCAGGCCGCCAAGCTCGGCAATGTACTCATACCCGATGCCGAACGGCACCAGGCTTTCCGGAAGCACCTCGCTGTTGAATTGCGGGTTCGCCCGCGAGCGTCTGACGGTCCTTATGTCGACCACCAAGGTGATTTCTCCAACTCGCAGCAGGGCAACGAATTCGGCGATCGACCGGGTCGAATGACCGATGGTGTAGAATGGGTAAAACATTTTCGGTCAATCCGTGGCGTCCATCCTTCCAGCCACATAGCTCGCGCCAGGGAGGACGACTTGCTTCGGGCCTCGAAGCGCCTCCTAGATATCGGCTATCGCCTCGCCTGCCTTGGGACAGACAGCATAGCCAGTTAGGTGAATTTCGGCGCGCCCTCCACGATCTCCAGTTGTCCCGCTTCGATCTGGGGAGCCGCGGCGCCCCTGCGGAAATAGCCCATTCCCTCGGCGCGCAGGATATAACTCAAGCCCAGCGGGCCGAGCCCGACCAGCACTCCTGGCTTCCGAATGTGGTGGAGCTGCCGCCATGCAGGGCCGCAAACAGTAAACTGAAACGCATGAACCGAGGCCCAGATCGGTGCCCGTCGGCGGACGAGGCGCTGCCTTGACTTCCGGACAGCATCGTGGGGCGTTGCGATATTCTCTTCCGGGTCTGCCCCATTGCGGTCTCGTGACCCCTAAAATCGTCGGCTATATTCCACCAGACGACTCGAGCGCCGTCGTAATGAGACTCAGCCGTCGCGATGCAGATCTTTACTACATCTCAACAAGGACGTAGGCGACACCAAATATAGAAGTCATCAGAACGAAGAAAAATCCCCAGCCTCTTAATGCGTGACGGACGTCCTCTGGCGAAGCGCCTTTCTGGTCGTCATGTTCGTCCATGGTAAACTTTCCTGTCGTCCGAGACGGAATCCAGCAATAGCTGGCATTTGTTGGTACATATGCAATCGCCGTCGAATTGCAAGCGACGAACGAGATCATGGCGACCTTCTCAGTTCGACGAGTAAGTCCGCCGCCGTTTGACATATTCGACTGAGCCGAAGCCCACGCAGGCGGGTAGACAGGCGTGCCGCCGGCTCGGGCGTTCACACCCTCGGCAAGTTTCTCTGACTAGGAGCGGATTCCAGACACTGAGTTCACCGCCCCAGGCAACGACGCGTATGCGCGAGCTCACAATGGTCTGCGTGACATGCAGGCGATCCGCGGCCCTTAGGAAACTGCCTGAATGGACGATTTCAAGGACCGTGCGCGCGCGATCGATGTCCACTAACTCCTCCTGTTAATGCAATAATTTTGCACTCATACAGCATTTAATTCCGTTTGCCTTCCTGTTTCCTGCGGAGCACGTTCCAGCAGACGTAATGGGGCGCACGGACACGGAGCTAGCAATGACCGAGAAGAGCTGCAACGATCCTGAAGTCCGGGAATACGCGTCTCCGCCCTGTTTTGCCCACGAACTTTCATCCGCGTATGACGGACAATCGGGACCGGGGGATTGCTGGAGCGATGTCCTGCGCTGGCGCAAGGCGGAGCGGCAGAGATTGATCGAAGAGCGCCTCGCTATCGACGCCGACGAGAGGAAGGCCAGGTCGGACCGCATCGCTCCGCGCCTCGATCTCGCCATCGGCAAGGTCAGCGGACGCATCGTCAGCGGCTATTGGCCCTTCCGCGGCGAGCCGGACCTTCGCAACTGGGCGATCAAGATCATCGAACGCGGCGGCAGGATCGCGCTTCCCGTCGTCATCAGGAAAGGCTGGCCGCTGGAGTTTCGGGTTTGGAGGCCGGGCGACCGGCTTGAACGCGGCGTCTGGAACATCCTGGTGCCATCACGCGGCCCCTCGGTCGTGCCGGACGTGGTGGTCGCGCCGGTGGTCGGCTTCGACGGAGCGAACTACCGCCTGGGCTACGGCGGTGGGTTCTTCGACAGGACCCTCGCAGCGATTCCCAGACGACCACTGGTCATCGGAGTGGGTTACGCCGGAAGCAGGCTCCGAACGATCCATCCGCAACCCCACGACATTCCAATGGACGTCATCGTCGCGGACGACTGAAGCACGAAGCAGACAGCGCTTGGTTTCCCGATCGCGACGGCGGCTGAACATCGTCGATCGCGACAACCATCCTGCATGCCTGAATGAAAGGCAGGTAGAGCACCATGTCGAACCCAGCGGCATCCTTCGACGGACACAAGCCCCGGTTTCTTGTCAGGTGGCTGTACTCGACCAACCACAAGGATATCGGGACGCTCTATCTGCTGTTCTCGATCATGGCGGGGATTTTCGGCACCGCGCTTTCAGTGCTGATCCGGATGGAGCTCCAGGAGCCCGGTCTACAGATGTTCAGCGATCCGATGGCCTACAATGTCGTCGTCAGTTCCCACGGCCTTGTCATGATCTTCTTCGTCCTCATGCCTACGCTGATCGGCGGCTTCGGCAACTGGATGGTGCCGATCATGATCGGCGCGCCCGACATGGCCTTCCCGCGCATGAACAACATCTCGTTCTGGCTGCTCGCGGCTGCGTTTATCCTCTTCGTCACCTCGATGTTCGTGCCGGGAGCGCCAGGCACGCTGGGCCATGGCGGCGGATGGACGCTCTACCCGCCGCTCTCGACCTCGGGACAACCGGGCCCCGCGGTCGACCTCGTCATCCTCTCGATCCACCTTGCGGGGGCATCGTCGATCCTCGGCGCGATCAACTTCATCACGACCATCTTCAACATGCGCGCGCCGGGAATGACGATGCACAAGATGCCGCTCTTTGCCTGGGCAATGCTGGTGACCGCCTTCATGCTATTGATGTCGCTGCCAGTGCTGGCCGGCGCGATCACGATGCTGCTCACCGACCGCAACTTCGGCACGACCTTCTTCGTCCCCGACGGCGGCGGCGACCCGATCCTCTTCCAGCACCTGTTCTGGTTCTTCGGCCATCCGGAGGTCTACATCATGATCCTCCCCGGCTTCGGCATCATCAGCCACGTCATCTCGACCTTCGCCAAGAAGCCGATCTTCGGCTACATCGGCATGGCTTATGCGATGGTGGCGATCGGCACGATCGGCTTCCTCGTCTGGGCGCATCACATGTATACGACCGGCATCTCCCTCGACAGCCAGCGCTACTTCGCCTTCGCCTCGATGGTCATCGCCGTTCCGACGGGCGTGAAGGTGTTTTCGTGGCTGGCCACGATGTGGGGCGGGTCGATCGAGTTCAAGACGCCGATGTTCTGGGCGACCGGCTTCGTCCTGCTCTTCACCATCGGCGGCGTCACCGGGATCATGGTCGCCAGCCCCGGCATCGACCGCTCGTTGCACGACACCTATTTCGTGATCGCCCACTTCCACTACGTGCTTTCTTTGGGCGCGGTGTTCGCCATCTTCGCAGGCTTCTACTACTGGTTCCCGAAGATGACCGGTTACATGTACAGCGAGGCCCTGGGAAAACTGCATTTCTGGACGATGTTCATAGGTGTGAATCTCGTCTTCTTCCCGCAGCATTTCCTCGGCATGGCGGGCATGCCGCGACGCTACGCCGACTATCCCGACGCTTTCGCCGGGTGGAATTTCGTGGCGTCGATCGGATCCTACATCTCGACGGCCGGACTGATTATCTTCTTCATCGCGGTCGCGGAAGCCTTCAGCCGCAAGCGCCCGGCCAGCGCCAACCCGTGGGGCGAAGGGGCGACCACGCTTGAATGGCAGCTGCCGTCGCCGCCGCCCTTCCATCAATGGGAACAGCTGCCCCGCATCCGTTGAGCAACCGGCTCGCTGGATGCTTCGACAAACTGTCTAGTGAATGTCATGAACGAGACCACAGACCCGACCAGCCAGATTCTGCTCGTTGCGATCTTCGCGTTTTGGTGGGCAATGCTGGGCAGTTGGAGCCAGCTTCTGTCGCGTTGGATCGAGGAGAGGGCCAAGCGGGACGATGCGTCGACGCGGCCGAACGGCAGTATGGAACCTGCGCCCTCTGTGGACACGCCCCTGGATGCGCTTCGAGAGATCGACGCGAACTTCGACCTCCCCGCATTCCTATCCGGCGCCAAGAGCGCCTATGAAGCTATCTTGCGGGCCTATGCGGACGGCGACATCCCGACGTTGAAACGCCTCGTCGAGGCTGAAGTGCTTGATGCGTTTGAGCGGGAGATCGCCGAACGTCGGAACCGTGAGGAGACGTTGCAACTCACCTTCATTGGCACGCGTGAAGCGAAGGTCGTCGACGCCCTCGAGGAGGATGGCGTCGCTGAGATCGTTGTCCGGTACGATTCCGACGTGGTCAGCGTCACACGCTCCGCCGATGATGCGGTCGTCGCCGGCGATCCACGGCAGATCGTCGAGATGATCGATACATGGACGTTCGCCTGTGAAACCCTGTCAAAGAAACGGAATTGGATGTTGATCGCCACGGAAGGCGAATAGCGCTATCATCGGGCGGCTTCTCAATCGGATCTGCTCGGCCAGAGCCGCGCCATATAAGACCGCCCCGCCAGCATGTCCCCTATAGCTCGGCGCGAAGTATCTCCAAACGTCAGCAGGCATCCTGCCTGGACACGTGACCTCGGCAACGCCGGAGGCCTCCCCGGCAACGCTCCAAAATCTTATGAAGAACGATCAGGGAAGGGCTCCGGCTGGCCGTGATCGTAAAGACACCACCCTACTCGAACACGATCCGGGCGGTACCTCTTTTGGCGATTAACGCTCTCCGGACTTCCTGGATCCGCTGGGCCTGTTGTTTGGTATAGGGACCCATCGGCCGGGTCTTTTCATTGCCGCGACGCACCCGGCAGTACCAACGGCTGCCATCCGCGAAGATTTCAACCGAGGTCGGCATCTCGTCGGACTCTTCCTTGGCAATCTCCTCGGCGAACTCGACGATCTTTGAACAGTGCTGAGCGGGCGCAGGTGTGGGCAAACCGGCGACTGCGTCAAGTTCCTGCGGCAGTGTGGACATAGGTCGAACTCCTTTCGGTCACGATGAAACACCCGTTCATCCTGGTTGTGCTCCCAGCTACCCGCGAGCGTCTTCTGTTGCCATTTGCCGCTCCATCGCGACCTCGGCTTCAAGGCTTTCGATATCCCGGAAAATCGAGGCGGCAGCCAGCGTGCGTCCTTTGCTCCTGAACCGCAGCAGGCAGTCCCTGGCGGCGACATCGCCCTCGACGACGATCTCGTCCCATCTCTCGGCATGTCCGACATAGTTGATCGGGACGTCGTAATGCTGGCTCCAGAAGAACGGGACGGCGACGAACTTCTCGCGATGGCCGAGCATGTTGAGCGCGGCGGTCTGCCCCTGCCTCTGAGCAACCACCCAGTGCTCGACCCGGATGTTCTCGCCGCTGTGGGGATCGGGCCATCGCGCTATGTCGCCGGCCGCGAAGATCCCCGGCTGGCTCGTCTCCAGAAAGGCGTCGACGGCGACGCCGCGGTCAACGGCCAGCCCTGCCGCTTCGGCGAGCCCGATGCGCGGCCGCACGCCAATGCCGACGACCACGAAATCGGCCGCCAAGGTACTGCCGCCGCTAAGGTGCACCTTCCCGCCGTCGATGCTGGTTGCGGTTTCCTCCAGATGGAATACGGTGCCATGCTCTTCATGCAGGGCGCGAATGAAGTCGCCCATCTGTGGGCCCAGGACACGCTCCATGGGCCGCTTCTCCGGTGCCACGACATGGACGTCGATGTCGCGCGCACGCAAAGAAGCGGCAACCTCGAGCCCGATGAAGCTGGCGCCAAGCACGGCCACGCGGCGCGCGGCGGCGGCGCGTGCGATGATCGCCTTGCTGTCCGCGAACGAGCGCAACGTATGGACGTGCGGTCGGTCGGCCCCTGGGACGGTTAGGCGGACAGGTTCCGCGCCGGTCGCAAGCAGCAGCCTGTCGTACGGAGTCCTGCTTCCGTCTGCGAGGACAACCTCCAAGGAACGAAGGTCGATGCGGTCGGCCTTCGTGTTGAGCCGCAGGTCGATGTTGTTCTTCGCATAGAACTTCTCCCCGCGGAGCGGGATCCAGTCCTCCGGGGCTTTTCCGGCGAGGTAGTCCTTGGAGAGGTTCGGCCGGTCGACTGGCGGCGCGCAATCGTCGCTGACCATGACGATGCTGCCCTGGAACTGTTCCCGCCGCAACATTTCGGCCGCTGCGAACCCCGTCGCGCCGCCGCCTATGATTACCATTTTGTCAGGCACCTGGCCGGAGCTTCTGGAGCGCGGTTTCCGAGCCGCCCGTTTCAGCTTCTCGCCGACGAATATCCGGCCATCCCGATGCTCGACGGCCCAGCAGGCTAATGGATTGAAGGCGGGAGCGCGCAGCGCTTCGCCAGTTCGCAGATCGAAGCACGCGTGATGCCACGGACACCGGACGGTGTCCGCCACCAGGAGACCTTCCGCCAGCGGCCCGCCGTAATGCGTGCATGTCGCAGAGGTGGCGAAGACTTCGGTCCCTCGGCGCACGAGTAATACCTGTTCTCCGCTGCTATGGCCGACAAGTTTTCCGCCATCGGGAAGGTCGGACAACGCGATGCCTTGGACCAGATCCGGTCCGGCTAGCTTGGTAGCGCCTTCAGCCACGTTTTTCTCCATTGGCGATCCGATGTCGTAATCGCTCGCACACGGCCGAGAAGCGGCAAATCTTCCACCTGCGCAGCCTCGGATCGCATCGTGCCTGGCTGGATTTGCCCTCGTCGCACCGCTCGCGCCAAGCGCCCCGCCTGGTCACTGTCGCGAGATTGAGCAACGCTCAGGCGCGAGTTTCCTGCCATTTTTGGTGGCACGCAAACGAATTTAATCGGCAATTGCGTGCAACTTTTATGTTGGCCCAGCGATCCCAAGGCTGACAGCTATAGGATCGTTTGCCCCGTCTTGCCCCAGTCGGCGAGAAAGGATTCGAGGCCCTTGTCCGTGAGCGGGTGTTTGGCGAGGTTTCTGAGCACTGCGGGTGGCACAGTGGCGATATCGGCGCCTGCAATCGCCGCCTGTTTGACATGGAGCGGGGTGCGAATTGAGGACGCGAGGATTTCCGTCCTCAAGGATTTGTCGTTGTCGTAGATCGCGCGGATTTCCCGGATCACCTCCATGCCGTCCAGACCGAGATCGTCGAGCCTGCCGACGAACGGCGAAATAAAGGTCGCGCCTGCTTTGGCTGCGAGCAGGGCCTGGTCGGCCGAAAAGCACAGTGTGACATTGGCCTTGTGCCCGAGCTGACTGAGCGCACGGCAAGCCCTGAATCCATCCCAGGTCGAGGGCACCTTGACCGCCACATTTGGCGCGATGCTGGCCAAACGCTCTCCCTCGGCGATCATGTCATCGAAGTGTATCGCCGTGACCTCCGCTGAAACCGGGCCCTCGATCGTCTGGCAAATCTCCTCGATCACATCTCTGATCGGTCGGCCGGTCTTAGCGATAAGGGACGGGTTTGTGGTCACCCCATCGAGGACGCCAGCGGCAGCGAGCTCGCGAATTTCAGATATATCGGCGGTATCGACAAAGAATTTCATTGCCATTCTCCTTAAGGCGAATGCGCCCAACGATGATTGGATGGGTTTTCACTGGTTTGGTTTCCGATGGATTTGTTCTCGGTGTCTTGATCGCACATGCCTGTGAACAGGAGCGACCTGACGTTTCTATCGATGTCTCAGCAGAATCTCTCTGAGGACGACGGCATCGTTGTGGGCCTCGTCATGAGCCGAGTAGACGAGTGTGACGGGGCCCGCTCGGTTCAGGTCGCGCAGCCGATCGAGTTCATCGCGATGCTCACGGATTTCCGCCGCATATCGCCGGCGGAATTCCTCCCAGCGGGCTGGATCGTGTCCGAACCATTTCCGAAGCTCGGTGCTTGGCGCGAGTTCTTTCATCCAATAGTCGATGGCGGCCTCGGTCTTCTTGACCCCACGCGGCCAAAGTCGGTCTATCAACACCCGCGTGCCATCGTCAGCAACAGGGCTCTCATATGCCCGCTTCAATTTTACTCTGTCGCTGAAGTTTTTTTCGCTCATCGACGTCGTGTCCCTTCCGTCTCCGTGTCGTCAACAGCATCGAGAACGCCGGAGAATTCTTTTCTAAGGATTGCCTCGTCGGCTTGATCCGAGACGAACACGAAGATGTCGCCGCGATATCGCTCGATCCAGTGATGGCCGGTTCCATGGCTGCGCAGATAGTCACCGATCTGATGAACCGTGGAATACCCCAGACCCCGATGCAGGACGAACTTCATAAGATTGTGCTTTGCAAAGCCGGGAACAGGTCGCCCTCTGACTCAGGGGGCGACCTTCTGTCCTTCGGCGTTGAACTGTTTCAGATAGGCGATCACATCGGCGATCTCCTGGTCCTTGCTGAGACCGGCGAATGTCATCTTTGTGCCTGGCACCAGTTTGCGCGGCGCGCGCAGATAGGTCGTCAGCGTCGGCTCGTCCCAGGTCAGACCCGAATTCTTGTTCGCCGCGGAATAGCTGTAGCCCGGATACGTACCGGCCGGGCGGCCGACGACCCCATTCAGGACAGGTCCTACTCCGTTCTTTGCGTCAGGACCGACTTGGTGGCAGGCCATGCACCTCTTGAAGACGACGGCGCCGGCCCCGGCGTCGCCGGGAGATGGATTCTGCGCCTGCGCCGAACTGATTACAGTAAGAATCGCGATTGCTAGTGCAGGCACGGTCGGTTTCATTTTTGCTGCCTTCAATGAGCGACGGATTGGATTCCGCCAAGTCTGCCTGTGGAAAAGATCCGGGTACGATGCACGGCCAAGCCTGCCGGATCCGGCCTGCGGATCCGGCAGGCTTGTATCAGGCGTCAACCAGGGGGCCGGGATTCTTGAGGTACTGATGCTTGATCGCGTCCGCTGCCCAGTACGCCAGAGCGCCTACTGGCCCGGTCGGGTTCTTCCCGGCGTTCTGTGGAAACACGCAAGCGCCGGTGACGAACACGTTCGGAACATCCCAGACCTGAAGATACTTGTTCAGTACGCTGGTGCTTGGGTCGGCGCCGAAAACCGCTCCGCCTGTGTTGTGAGTGCTCTGATATGGCACGATCGAGTAGGGTATCAGCGGCACGCTTCGATCGACCCTGGTGGCGCCCATCTCCTTTGCGATGGTCACGCAGATGTCGGCCTGAGCGTTCATCTGTTTTATCTCGTTGTCCTGGAAGTCGAATGTCATCCTCATGAGGGGACGCCCAAAAACGTCCGTATAGGTCGGATCAAGGCTCAGATAGTTTTGGCGGTAGGCCATCACCGCGCCCTGATTGCCGACACTGGCCGCGTGGTCATAATTGTCGACCACTGCTTTCTTCCAGTCGGAGCCCCACCGCGGCGTGCCGTGGGGCGTTGGATGCGACTGGATGGGCCGGGCGCCCGAGTTGCTGCAGCTGATGCCGCCGCCGCCGATGTAGCCGGCTTTCACGAAATCGTAGTTGTCGCCGTTGAAATCATCCATGCAGGTGCCGAGCGCGCCGGCGCCCATGTAGCGATTGAGGATAGTTTTCTTGTCGAAGAAGGCGGTAGCCCCGCCACCGCACTGATAGGCATAGTTCCGGCCGACCACGCCCTTGCCCGTTGCGGGGTCGTAGGGCACACCGATCCTCGACTGCAGCAGCAGACTGACGTTGCCGAGCGCATAGGCCGACAGGACGATGAGGTCGGCAGGCTGTTCGAACTCGCGGCCTCGTGCATCGAGGTAGCTGACGCTGACCGCCTTCTTGCGGGTCGAGTCGAGATTGACCTTCAGCACGATCGAATTTGTGCGCAGTTCGAAATTCGGGTTCTTCAGCGCCAGCGGAATGACGGTGAAGTGCGGGCTCGCCTTGGCATTGGCCTCGCAACCGAAACGTTCGCAAAAACCACAATAGTGACATTGGCCGAAGGCCACGCCATCGGGATTGACATAGTCCCTTGACGCGTTCGACGACGGGTTGGGGAAAGGGTGGTAGCCGAGGTTGCGGGTAGCCTTCTCGAACATCACCATGCTCTGCGCGGCAATCATCGGAGGATTGGGGTACTCTTCCTTTCGCGATCCCTCGAAGATGTTGCCGCCGTCGATCTTTCGGCCATTGATATTGCCGGCCTTGCCGGAGGTGCCGCAGGTCTTTTCAAACTTGTCGTAATAGGGCTCGAGATCGTCATAGGTGATCGGCCAGTCCTGCAGGTGCATGTCCGACGGGATGATCTTTTCGCCGTACTTGTCGACGGTCCGGGTGCGCGGCTGATGGTCCCACTCGAGCCAGCGCCAGGTCACGCCGTTCCAGTGCACGCCCGCGCCACCAACGCCCTGGCCGGGCAGGAACGAGCCAAGTTGACGCATCGGCAGCGCCGTTTGCGATCCGTTGTTGCGGAACGTGATGGTTTCCCGCCGCACATTCTGCATGAGGTCGTGACGGGCGGCGTAGCGCAATTCGTCATGGATTTCCGGGTCGATGAAGTCCGGATTGGTGTCGCGCGGGCCTCCCCGCTCGAGGGCGACGATCTTCAGCTTGGTGGACGCAAGCTCCTTAGCGATGATGCCGCCTGTCCATCCAAGGCCGACAATCAGGACATCGACAGCGTTCAGTTTGGTGGCCATGTCAAAGTCTCCTTCTTCTTCCGCCGGTCAAATGAGGTCCTGGATGCCCTTCGGCTCAGCCTTGTAGGGTTTGTTCCGGAACGGCTCGATCTTGTCCGCGTACATGGCGTCCGCGCCGGGGAAGCCGATCATCTTCCAGGCAGCCGCGCCTTTGTTCCCGCCATACATCGGGTCCGCGAAATAACCCTCGATCGTGAGCTGCAGCAGGAGCCCAAAGAAGGTCGCCGTCGGCACTGTCGGAAGCTCGACCTTCTTGCTGTCGAGGTCGGCCATCACTGCGGCACGGTCTTTTGCCGACAAGCCGTCGAAGGTGCTCTTGCGCTCCTTCTGCACATAGGCGCTGACATCGGCGATGCCGGCCCGAATCAATTCCGACGGCGTCATCGGCAGTTGATAGCCTTGCTCCGGCGTGCCCTCGCCGAACGGCCCTTCAAGGTACAGCCGGTCGCCCTTGCCGTATCCGCCGGCCATCTGCCGGTCGATGTAGGTCGCTACGCCAAGTTCCTTGGCGCCGGGACCGGTTGCGTCGCTTGGAATGAGTGTATCGACCGCCGCTTCGATGAAGGCGGACTCGTTCACGTTGAAGAATTCATAGCCAGGCCCTCCAGCATGAGGGTCAGTGGCGGCGGTCACGTGATGATGTTTCGTATCGGAGGCCGCAGCCATGGTTTCGTCCGCCGATGCGGATCCGCTAAACGGCAGGGTGCCTGCGGCCGCCCCGGCCGCGCCGAACAGTTTCAGAAAGTCACGACGTCCTACATCGCCCCGGTCGCTTTTCTCTTTTGTCGACATGATTTCTCCTGGACGCTGCAGGCAAAACGGTGGGTGAGGTTGGAGAGGGCTCGCGCCCGCACCAACCCGGCGCTGCGCAGCATCCAGCGCTAAGCCTCAGTGGATTTCGTGAAGCCTAATGTTCGCGCTCGTTATGTGGCAAACGAAATTCATTGACATTTAAGCGCAATTTTTATGCTATCCGCGATATGGACATTGAACTCGCCCGTACCTTTATCGAGATCGTTTCGACCGGGAGTTTCATTCGGGCCGCTGAACGCCTGAACGTGGCTCAAACGACGGTGAGCGCGCGTATCCGCAACCTTGAGCAACAGCTCGGCCGCGCGCTCTTCGTCCGGCACAAGGGTGGAGCTTCGCTCACCCCTGCCGGCGAACAGTTCCTGCGTCACGCGCCGATGTTCGTCCAGCTATGGCAGCGCACCCTTCATCAGGTTGCCGTGCCGCCGGGCCGCCGAGCTGTTCTCACGGTCGGCAGCGAAGTCAGCCTTGCGCAACCTCTTCTGCTCGATTGGGTCCGATGGATGCGCCGCTCGCTTCAGGATATTGCGCTTAGAGTACACGTCGACGTGCCGCAGGATTTGATCAACCAGGTCGCGTCGGGACTGGTCGACTTGGCAATCATGTACGCGCCGCCCCACAGACCGGGTTTGAAGATCGATCTGCTTATCGACGAAAAACTCGTCCTCGTAACTACAAATTCCGAAGCGCGCGTCCTGGACGAATCCGATTATGTTTATATGGATTGGGGGCCGGATTTTGGACTCCACCACGGGATGAATTTCCCGAGTGCTGCGCCGGATCTTTCTTTCGATTTGGGACCGCTCGCACTGAGCTATGTTCTTGCGACGGGCGGCTCCGGATATTTCAGAATGAGCTCAGTGCAACCCCACATAGAGGCCGGTCGGCTTCATCTTGTGCCTGAAATGCCGCAGTTCTCCTATCCGGTTTACGCAGTGCAATCCGCAAGTGCGGACGAGAGTGCGGTAGGCCCTGCCTTGGCGGGACTGCATGCTGTTGCGGACGGCGACATCAAGCCATAGGTACTTTTGATGAGACCTCGGCTTCCGGTTGGATCGAAGGGAACAGCAGGTCGACTGTCGTCCCAAGCCCCGGTTCGCTTGCAATGCGGACATGGCCGCCAACCATCCGTATCAATGCCTGCACCTGTGACAGCCCTATGCCGGTGCCCTTCTCGCCTTTGGTGGTGAAGAACGGATCGAACGCCTTTCGCAGGACTTCCGCGGTCATGCCGCAGCCTTGGTCCTTGACGCGAACACAAACGAAGGTTCCTGGTCCCGGCGGGTCAGGCGTCGCGGTCTCCTGCACCAATGGCTCGGTTACGATCCCGATCTCGCCACCGTCGGGCATGGCGTCCCGCGCGTTGACGATGAGATTGAGCACCGCGGTGTCGAATAGCGCGGGATCGATCAGGCAATCCGGAATATCGGAGGAAAGTTCAAGCCGGACGCGTATGTCGGGTCCGGCGCCGTACCTCAGCAACGGCTCGAAGGACCTGAGGAATTCATTCAGGTCGCCAGCATGTGCTTCGAGTTCCCGGTGCTTTGCGAAAGCGAGCAGTTGCGAGGTCAAATCGATCCCGCGATCGATCCCTTCCCGCGCCATCGCAATGAAGGCACGCACACGTTCGGGCTCGTCGGCTCTTTTTTCCGCGAGCCTCAGCCCGGATTCGATGACCGCCAGCAGGTTTCTGAAATCGTGGGCGATGCCGCTCGTCATCTCGCCCAACGCGGCAAGCCGATAGGCCGTATGCTCGCGTCGTTCGATTGCGGTTAAGGCATCGAGGGAAGCGGCCGGCAACTGGGAGCGCCCGTCTCGTTCTAGTTGAGACTGCGATTTGTTTTCGCATGGATACACCTTGTCCGTCATGAAGCCGCCCCCTGCCGTCACTGACGATAGCCAAGGAAGCCGCGCCCCCAGTCTGATCGTCGTACTCAGTCCTCCTGTTCAGTCAGGCTTTTTTCGTGGGCATGATCTAACCACGCCGGATGATTCCTTGTGTCATGATGTCTTCGACGTTCGGAAATGCCCTGAGGGCCGCCTCCGGCAAATCGCCATCCGCGCCGACCATTTCACTCCAGTCATGCGCCTCAGGCGCGCCGACGATGATGCGGCCGACCATCCCGGCGTGCTCATGCGGGACGCAGTAGTAGTCATAGGTCCCCTGTTCGGTGAGGGTAACCGAAAAGCTCTCGTTGGGCAGGAGGTAGCCGGAATCCCAAGGTCTTGCCGTCTTGGGGATGCGGCGCGGCCGATCGGAGTTGGCCGGACTGTAGGCAGTTGTCGTGTGCGAATTGCCGGAATTGAGATTTGTCCAGCGGACAGTCTGCCCTGGCTTGATCAGAATGCCTATCGGGTCGAACCAGACCTGTGAGCCGTCGTCGCGCCCTTGCATCCTGATTTCCACCACGTCGTCGGCCCACGCGACCTGGGAAGAGAGGGAAAGGGCGGCGACGAGCCCGCCGCCCCCGCCCAGCACCTGACGACGCGTGAGCATCATTTGGCGACCCGCGCTTCGTCGGCGGCCGGGACATGCCACAGCACGACGTGGACATGCGGTTCCGGAACGCCCGGGTGCCCGGCATTGTAGTAAACGTCGACATGGTCGACATTGCCGCCCGGCGCCGCGAGGTTGTCAAAACGTTTGTCCGGATTGAGATCCTTGATCGGCAGCATGTAGATGGTGCTGACAAGCTTGCCGCCGTGGTCATAGGCAAGGAACGGACCCGCAGGCAATGTCGCCGGATCGACGAAGAGCGCGCCCATGCCCGGAAGGAAGTCGGGCAATTTCACGAGTTTGCTGACCTGTTCGTAAGGAGCGGGTGGCGGAGATTTGGTGACATCGCTCGCCGCCATGGCACAAAGCGAACTGGCCATTGTCACGACAACTGCGAGGGCAAGCTTTTTCATCACGGTAACTCCTTGGTTGGATAAGAAGCCGCGCGGCAGCCGAAAAATTGGAAGGCTTGAAATCCGATCCCTGTCGCGCTGACACGGCCCGTTCGGGCTCGCCCAGCAAGGAGAAGATGGCTATGTTCGTCAAACGAAATTAACTAGCATTTCAGTGCATTATTTTTGCGCTGTTTGGTTACGTTTGGAATCCGGTCCGCAGTCAGGCAATTCTCTTCACGCATTCGATAGCGAAACCTCTGGAATGCGCATCGCCAAGACTCCAAATCATGGCGATGGGGTCGCGAAACCGAGTCGAGGACGCGCCATGGTTGATTTGGGGGAACGTCCTTGCAATACACCGAATAGGCCCCAAGGCGACCGCCGGCGTCGCGCCGCTTGATTTCGAAAAAGCCGTCATTACGTTTTAGTTGCTATGCATATTATGACTGTAACCTTCCGGCGAGGACCCGCAGCGTCTCAAAGCAGGCCTCTAGCCCGGACGCGAAAAGGCCCTGGCTTTGCGTCCGGGGATAGTCAGGTTTCCAGTACAGATTGAACATGCCTTGGGTTGGCTGTTTGGCCGAGCCCCTGTTCGAGATCGCTTAGAGGCGACAGTGATGATCCCATACATCTTGTCGGAAGAAGACATTTCGCTTGACCTCGCGACAAAGGGAAAGCATTCGGCCTTGTCGAGAATAGCTGTCAGGATTGCACGGAGATCAGGACTCGACGAGCAGTTGGTTCTCCGTGGTCTTTGGCGCAGCGAATGCCTTGGCTCGACCGGCATCGGTCGTGGCGTCGCGGTCCCACACGTCTTGTTCGACACGATCTCTTCGCCTGTCGCGTCTTTCACGCGACTGGCTCCGCCCGTCGATTTCCAGGGGCCAGACGACGAGCCCGTCGACATCGTCTATACGTTGCTCTGGCCGTGCTCCGCCGTTTCCACTTTTCTCCCGGTTCTCTCACAGGCGTGCCGGGTGCTTCGGGCGCCTCGGACTCGAGAGGGACTGCGAGGGGCACAGTCAGCCAATGAGGTGATGGCGACACTCGGCACTGACCCGTTTCCGGCCCTTTCCACCAATTCGAGCCCCTGCAGAGCAGGCCTAGGCATTGTCACGCCGACGCAGTTCAACAATGCCTAGGCTCAATTTGTCGCGGAAGCACGCCGTCGGCGCCGGGTGGAGTATCGATTCCCCCTTGTCTGCCCAACACGTTAGCGTCTTCCTTCGCGATGGTGCGCCATGCGGAATGTCCAACCTGCCCGCGCTTTGACGACGCATTGCAGGGGGCGCAAGCACGTCATTCAGGATAAATCCTGCCGACCGAAGGGTGGGGTTCACCAGAAGGTCCGCTAATGGCACCTCGTTTTCACTAGCGGTCGCGTTAAAACATATATTGACAATATATGTTTTTGTTGGAATGCTGTGTCGACCATCAGGACCCCGTGAGCAAACTCATCGATCTTGCAAGACGTGGCTGCTTGCTTGCGGGTTTTCGGTGCGCGCGAAGCAGCTTCGCGCCGGCGGTCGGCAAGCACTCGCAAGAAACTCTCGAAGCCGGGGTCCTGGAGACAATGCTGAAATTGGCCTTGAGGAAGACGGTAACGCGCAAATGGGCGGAAACAGTCGGAGCAACAGAACGATCATCGTCGATGGCGTCCCGCTGTCGGATGTGCTGGATGAGACCATGATCCGGGATGTGGTCCACGGCTTTTATGATGAAATTCGCCGCGATGAGCTTCTAAGCCCTATCTTCCATGAGAGGATACAGCCTGGCGAGTGGCCGGGTCATCTGGCAAAAATGTGTGACTTCTGGTCCGCGACATTGCTGCGGACGGCCCGCTACGAAGGACGGCCCTTGCCGCCACATCTCGCGATCGTAGGCCTCGGCGAGGCGCATTTCCGGCGTTGGCTGAAGCTGTTTCGCGCCACGGTGCGCCACATCTGTCCGCCTGACGTTGCGGCGCTATTCATGAATCGAGCCCTGCGTATTGCCCACAGTTTTCGCCTGGCCGTCGCCTTCAGCCGGGGCGAGACAACGATTGGCATCGAACCGATCGCTGAGAACGACTTATGACCCAGAATTGGCAAATGAGTGCTTCCCATAAAGACAAGTCAATCCAAGGAGCAACCGCCGATGAGGCTGACCAACTTCTCGGACTTCGCCTTGAGGATGTTGATGTACGCGGCCTCGGCCGGCGATCGCCTGATCACGATCGAGGAAACCGCCCGCACCTTCAAGGTGTCGAAGACGCATCTCAACAAAGTCGCCAATACCCTGACGCGCGGCGGCTACCTGAAGGCGGTACGCGGCCGCTCCGGCGGCCTCGCTCTGGGGCTCCGCCCCGAGATGATCCGGATCGGCGACGTCATACGGCTGACCGAACCGGATTTCGCTGTTGTGGAGTGCTTTACCACCGGAAACCAATGCGTGCTCACCGGCTGCTGCAAGCTTTCAAGCATGTTCGGCGAAGCGATAGCCTCCTTCCAGAGCGTCCTCGACCGCTACACGCTTGCCGACATCAACCTGCCACTCAAGGACTTCCCCGGCGGCCCGACACCGCCCACCCGTACTGAGGCAGCACGCAATGGCAAATAATGTTGCGGAGCTTCGACCCACACTGATTACGCCGATGGAGACAAGCCATGGCTGAGCCGAAAAAGAACGACGAGCAGGCGATGGGGGAGATTGAGTCTGGTATCGATCCGGACAACAGCCTGCTGCCCATGTTGATCGGTGGGCTTGTCCTGATAGTCATCGGGGCGGTTGTCATCATGATGTTCGTCTAGCTTTCGTAAAGACGCCCTGACATTTGGAGCGGCGCCTCACATGATTGGAGAAGAGAAGATCATGACGAAATATTCTATTGGCGACCATGTCAGCTGGAATTCAGAAGCCGGCCGGGTCAGCGGCAAGATCATCAAGGTCCATCACCAGGACTTCGACTACAAGGGGCATCGTCGCCATGCGTCGAAGAACGACCCGCAATATGAAATCCTGAGCGACAAGACCGATCACGTCGCCGCGCACAAGGAAAGTGCACTGACAAAGATCGGCTGATGCCTGCCCGATTCAAACCATCGGCCACTCCGCACTCAGCTCGAGGAATTTCTCGACATGCTGGGCGCGGCGCAGGTCGACCCACTGATCGACGTCCGATCCTTCCCCGGTCGCGTGCCAATCCACCCTGCAACATCGACCGGCTGCCTGTCGCAACAGTGGCATTGCCCGCTCTGGGTGGACGGCGGCTGAAACGTCGATGAAATTTTCAACTCCTTCTGGCGCGTCCGGAGTTCCGGGCGCCCGAATTTATCATCGCCTTCAAAGAACTGTTCCGTTTTCGGCCGCGCCCGTCGCCCGGCCTTGATACGCTTGGAGACCGTCTGGTGGCTGTGCGACCGCCGCATCATAACCGACTATCTGCTCTAGAGCGGGCACGCCATCGACCATCTGAAGGGCTTGGGTCACACCCAACACGCCAGGCCCACTCCCCCCGCGTTACGCGCCGGCGACGGAAAATCTTCTATCCGGCTCCCGCCGCCCGCTGGGAAATAGCACCAAGAACGTGGATCGCAGACCAGCGAAACAGAAAAAAGACAGATCGCGCTAGCCGTGCTGAAGCAGATGAGAGCAACAAGCCAGCTACACTTACGATCTGCCCTCAAGAATATTAGGAGACCATCCGATGAATGGCATAATCTTTCGCAGCACTCATCTCTGGTAGCGAAAGATGCAAGGAAAGAACAAATCCGACAGATCCAATACGATAGCGGATGAGCCGGAACCGTTCTCGACGCTTGTGAGCACCATTCGCGCCTGCAGGATCTGCCGTGACCAGCCTAGTTATGGCTTGCCGCTAGACCACGAGCCACGACCGATCCTTCAAGCATCAGAGGGGGCACGCATTTGCATAGCCAGCCAAGCTCCCGGAATCCGCGCGCATGAAAGCGGGCGACCGTTCGACGATCCTTCGGGAGTGAGGCTTAGGCAATGGCTGGGAATGAATGAGGAGGAATTCTACAACCCCTCCATGGTTGCGATTGTGCCCATGAGCTTCTGCTTTCCTGGCCTAAGCCCCACTGGGGGCGATTTGCCGCCCCGCCGGGAGTGCGCGGAGGTCTGGCGGGGAAAGCTGTTTGCACGCCTGCCGACCTTGGCATTGCTGCTAGTTGTCGGCGGATATGCGCATCGATGGCACTTTGGGTCAACATTTGCCGGAAAAGGCGTTAACGAGACTGTACGAGCCTGGCGCCAGATTTATCGAGCCGATCCCTCATTGCTCCGATTACCACTGCCGCACCCGTCATGGCACAACAATAGGTGGCTGAAACAGAATCCGTGGTTCGAGAACGAACTTCTTCCCACGCTACGAACCGATATACGTGCCCTGTTCCCCTGATTTCACTATGGGAGTCAAATTACTCGGAACGACCCAATGACTGCACAGCCACGATGGTGGCACAAGCGAGCATCGATCAGGCGCTCGGTTCGTCCCCAATGTGCTGAAAGCCGCGTTGCCGCTTGGCTTTCGGACTTGTTCCCCATAGTCGCCGTGCTATCGTCCCCACGTGGTCCCTCCCTAACGGGGCCGAGCACACGCAAGGCCATCGATGGAACTCGATCCCCTGCTCCTTTCCCGGCTTCAGTTCGTATGGGTCATCGGCTGGCACATCCTGCTGCCAGCCTTCACCGTTAGCCTCGCGTCCTATATCGCCCTCCTGGAAGGCATGCATTTCTTCACCGGACAGGAGATCTACTTCCGCATTTCGGGATTTTGGATCAAGATTTTTTCCGTCGCCTTCGGCATAGGCGTCGTCTCGGGCATCGTCATGCCATTCCAGTTCGGCACCAACTGGAGCCGTTATTCCGATGCCACGGCAAATGTCTTGTCGCCTCTTTTCGCCTACGAAGGGTTGACCGCCTTCTTCCTTGAGGCCGCGTTTCTCGGAGTGTTGCTGTTCGGCCGGAATCTGGTTCCGCGCTGGGCGCACTTCGTGGCGGCGCTGATGGTGGCTTTCGGCACGCTGCTGTCATCTTTCTGGATACTTTCCGCCAACAGCTGGATGCAGACGCCGGTTGGTTACGAACTGGTCGACGGCCGCTTCTATCCGAAGGACTGGTTCGCGATCGTCTTCAATCCCTCCTTCCCGTACCGCTTCGGCCATACGGTGGTCGGCTTCTATGTCACCACAGCCTTCGTCGTCGTAGGGGTGGCGGCCTGGCTGGTCCGGCGAGGCCGCTCGGTGCCCGAGGGATCGCGCATGCTGTCGATGACCCTGTGGCTGCTGACGGTCCTGGTTCCGCTGCAGATCCTGCTCGGCGACGAGCACGGGCTGAACACGCTCGAACACCAGCCGACGAAGCTGGCCGCTATCGAGGCGCATTGGGAAACCGGACGGCGCGTGCCGCTAGTGCTGTTCGCTCTACCCGATGAACGGAACGAAGCGAACCGTTATACGGTCGAGGTGCCCCTGCTTGGCAGTCTGGTCCTAATCCACGATCTCAATGGCGAGATCCGAGGCCTGAAGGAATGGCCGCGCGACCAGAGGCCACCGGTGGCCATTCCGTTCTTTGCCTTCCGCATAATGGTCGGGATCGGTCTACTAATGCTTGCGATGGTGGCGGCGAGCTGGTGGCTGCGCTGGAAAGGCAGGCTCTTCGATACCTCTTGGTATCTGCAGGCCTGCCAATGGGTCGCTCCGCTCGGGTTCGTGGCGGCCGTGTATGGACGGCTCTCCGTTAGCAAGGGGTTCTTCCAACTTCCATCTGCGCGACGTTTGCGGCTCGCATCGCGGAAGGCGCGCCATCGCCTCCACTGTCGCTCCGCCGTGAACGTGCGCGAGATGAGGAAGTTTCCTTCTCTGCGAGCGCCAAGACGGCATGCCGTCTGCGCAAACAAGATCAAGCGTAGGGTTTCGTCGATCGAAGAGGAGAAGGTCGCGAACACCAAGAGCTCGGCTGGGAATTCCGAGCGAGATATGGAATTGCCTCGCTATCCGTGTGGCAATGCCCTATCGACAGCAATGCAAAATCCCAAATTCATTCAGCCGGTGACGGTTCGGGCGCCAGCACCCAAGACCCCGAGACGGTCATCACCGACGTCTATGAATGCTCGTCATTTCTGCTTCGGAAGTGGCGGGGCAAGCGTGGGCCGTCACATCGCGCCCCGCTCCAGGCCTGCCACGATGCCAGCGCGGACAAAAAGCCCATATCGAGCGTTCGGCGGGCGTTCGCTTTGGCGGCGCGCCAGGCTGGTATTCTGGTCGGGCAGTAAACGGAAGACGACCGTCTTCGTCAGGTCGTTGGCAGACAGGCCAAAGGACGTTCTAATGTCCAACCCGTCCCGGGCATTCTACACAAGCTCGAGCGGCGACCGCTGGCTAGTCGGGGTCGGCGAGCGCGACGAGATTTTCGTGAGGCATGAGCCAAACCGGGCCTCGGGCGGTCAACCTTCCGAGGTTGACATCGAGACGTTCATGGCCCGCGGACCTGGCTCACCCGAAGCAAAGCCTTGATCGATCTGCTCGACCAACTGCGCACGGAACAGGACCGGGAGGACATGGAAAAGCTAGGCGGTCGATAGATAGCCAAACCTGCAAGGGACTCCGTAACGTGCACCGTACCGATTAGGTCTTCCGCCCGCCCCTTCGCGCTGCCTCCGGTTTGATTCTGATGCGTAACGCTCCGCCCTCGGGACGGTCGATTTCGAATGCGTTCGTCTTGCGAACGAGATCGCTCAGCTTGCGAAAACCAAAGGTGCGCGGATCGAAGTCGGAAGCCAGATTGGCAAGCTGCGTGCCAACCGAACCGAGCGGAACCCAGCCATCCTCGCTTTCCATCTGCGCGATGATCTTCCGGATGATCGGCACAGCAGCTGAAGGCGGCTGCAATGGCTTCATGCTCGATACTGCCTCAGGTTCGTTCGCGGGCGCGGACGGCAGCAGGTTCTCGGTATAGACAAATCGCCGGCAAGCCTGGCGGAAACTCTCCGGTGTCTTCTGCTCCCCGAAGCCGAACACGTCGATGCCCTGCTCGCGGATGCGGGCCGCGAGCCGGGTGAAATCGCTGTCGGAGGAAACCAGGCAGAAACCGTCGAACCGGCCGCTATGCAGCAGATCCATCGCGTCGATGACGAGCGTGATGTCCGAGGCGTTCTTGCCTGTCGTGTAGGCGAACTGCTGCTGGGGTATGATGGCGTGCTTCGAAAGGACGTCTGCCCACGCTTTCGAGCGCGAGCTGGAAAAATCGCCATAGATGCGACGCACGCTGGCCTCGCCAATCTTGGCGATCTCCTCGAACAGCCCGTCGGCAATCTTGGCCGAGGCATTGTCGGCATCGATCAGAACGGCAAGGCGCGGCGACCGAGGTTCGGAAGGCGTCATAGGGCTTTCCTTAGCGCTGTTCATGCCACCTGAAGTTCTTGCTTTCAATGTCAATGATGTCGCCGCAGTTCGAGCATTCCATCTGGGTGTGAGTACGAATCCAGCCGACGAGCGTCTTTCCCTGATGATGGCAACGGGGACATTCTACGTCGATTTCGAAGTTGTCTGTCTCGCGCTCTGTCATCGCCATGCCTTAGCTTTCATCAGCAGCGGGCATCTGCGCTTCCTTCTTTTCTACGGATGAAGGTTTCTCCTTTGCAGCTTTCCCCGCAAGCTTGGCTTCTTTCTTGGCCGCCTTGGCCCTGTCTCGTTGACTCCGCTCGTATCGATAATTCGGCTTCATCGCCATTCGAACTCTCCGTATGCAGGTATGGTAGTCTCGCTAAGCAAAAGTGCTCGCTGAGATTTGGAATGGTGGATCGCAATCCGGCCAGCGCACGTGGCTAAAAACCGCGCAGTCGCTTGTCGCAAGCTCAGTAAATCTCAACCGTGCGGTCGTAGCTGATCCCCGCATCCTTAAGCGCGCTGAGGAATGCGACACTCGCGTCATCGGCAGCAGCATCTTCGGTGCAGCACTTCATTGCGTCCGACCAAGCCAGGCTGTCGTGTCCAGGCCAATGGTCAAACAGGAAATCGGATGCCTGTGCGACGGACTCAATGAGCGTGAAGCCGATCGGACCGGCGATGTAGACAACCACGGGAACCCGGAATTTTTTGCCAGCCATCGTGCAAACTACGCCTGATTGCGTGGAAAGACGAGCGTGGCAGGACGTATTATTAACCTGCCTTTATCGAATCCGAATGCTGCTACGGGAAATCGGCGGCGGTCAAAATATAGGAGTCGCGGCGGCTGCGGGCATAGACCTTGCCGGCCACATCCTGGATGGAGGTCCGTAAGGCGTCAAATGCCGAAAGACAGGCTGTCTCGGTGCTTACCTTCCCACCCAGGGCAACGCCGGATTTGGCCAGCGCCTCTACCTCGATGAAGAAACGGATTTGAAACATGCCGTCATGGCCGATGAAGCAGACGGCATTGCGCGCTTCATCGAAGCTACGGCTGGGATTGGGGAAGGCTAGAGTCATGATCGGCCTCCCGATATTTCGGGAACGCCAACAAGAACTGACCACGCGGCGATCCTCTCCTTGCGGCGCTCGCTGTTGCGAAGGTTGAGGGACAGCATGCTTTTGGTCGCTTCCGAACGGCTGAGCCCGATCATGAAAGCGCCGTCCACATACGTCGGGATGCCGGTGAAGACGTGATAGACGGTCCAGGAACGATCGGGCTCGACCCGGCGGCCATATTGATGGTCCCTAAAGGCGCATGCCTGCGCGCCGCCTGCATCTTCCCGGCCCGGATGTGCCCAGGCGTTGCGCGCGACATGGGTGGGATGGTTGCTGGCGTTCATGATGTCGGCCATTTGTCTGTGCCCGCCTGCGCGGCAATGACGCTGGAATAGATCGTCGGGCCGTCGGCGTCGGCGATTGCGACGGCATCCGGCCACTGTGGCATGTTCAGCGTCCTTGCCAGAAGCCGCGCGATCTCGATCGCCGCGTCGAGGTCGGCCGCGTCTACGGTCTCACGGCCAACGACGGCGTGCGCGTCGTTGGCAACGCGCGTGCGATAGAATTCGATCACGACCTTCATCCCGAGCCTGTCGCGCGCAAACATCCTGCCGTCAGCCTTTGCTCTTGCTTCGGGTGCCGCCGGCGCCCTTGATTTGGCCGAACGCACTCTCAGGCTTCACCGGAAGCTCCTCCTGCTTCGGCTTCCTGATCTCTCTGTTCGAGCGTTTCTGTCCCTTGGCCATGTCCGAATGTCCTTTCGATGAGCATTATGCCGCCGTCCGACGCTTCGTCGACTGGCTCCAGCCTGTCCTCCGTCACCACCCGCTCGTGCGGTTCGGCGTCGCTGCGAATGCGGTATTGCGGCGAGTTTCCCCTCGGCGGCAGGGTACGGGTGATGCGGTAGATTTCGCCGGTATTCGGACCGAGGCCGAGACCGCCCTTCAGCCGGACCGCCTGTCCGATGTCAAAAAGACGTGCCGGGGCTCCGTGCTGGATGGGGCGTGCGTTGCGTTGCATGAGGGTGGTCATGGTTGTCTCCGGTCCTTGTCGAGCGCCGCCTCGAGTGAGGCCGGTTCGATTGGCACCAATTGCTGCGTGGACCCCTTCGCGGAGATCGCTGGCAGGTGAATGAACGTGGCCACGCGGCGCCATGCGGTGCGGGAAGCCCCTTCGAGAGGCTCCTCATCGAGATCGACGCGATACTCTCCGGCCGGCTGCGGCGCATCGAAACCCGGCAGCATAAACGCCGCATTGAAGCGAACGATGGTCGGCGTGGTGCGAGTGGTCACTTGCGGCTTTCTGCGGAAGCGCGCATGCGCCTTCCGCTTCAATTCGAAGTCGAACCCGCGAAACAATGTCCGATGCCGCCAGTACATCCGTGGTCAGCGCTAGCATCATTTCAGGGTTCGAACGAAGCGAGACGCCGCGCCGGGAGCGGCGCAATGCATTCACTATCGAAAATTCGGAGGCGGATGGCGAGGATTCACTATGACGAAGCCACCTCGACCAAATCAACGAATTTTATATATGCGCCCCAATTGCGCTGCGAACAAGGCGGTGGCGGCGTTTTATTTTTCTTGGTTAAATAAAAAAGCCAAACACAGGGTCAAAAAATCGGCAGGAATTCACCTCATCCAGGGCGATATTTTCTGAGTCTCGCAATTATTCCGACCGATAATTTAGCGGGCGTGGCAAATAATTTCCGTGCTCCTATCTATCGCGAGGCAAGCGGTCTATAGAAGGATATGCACACCCGTTCCGCCACAAGAAAGAAGTTGCCACCTGAAGCCTAGTCGCCCGATAGCCATGCCGACCGTGAAGCCTGGCATCCCGAGCATATCCGGGGTCGTGTCCGTGCGTGAACCGCCTCGGATGTTCGGTATGCTTGCCACGAAGGCGCCGCTCGTTGTCACGGCGGGGCGGGCTAGCGCGAATGGGATTGAGAACGTGACGACGCGCATGGGGGGCGTTCTCTTCATACGGTCAACTCGCCTTGAAGATATATGTCGCGCTCTGGATCGTCGCTCTGCTGGCCCCGGTTTTCGTCAGCATAAAAGCCTGAACCCGGTCGGCATTCGTCGAGAGGCGAAAACGAGAAAGATGCGAGCATGGCAAACCACTACGCGCTGCGGATGGACGAGCCGAATAGCTGGACCGTTTTCGACATCTTCGCCGGCCAACCTGCCAAGTTCGAGAAGAAGATGATGGTCGGGATCAAGACGCGCCGGGCTGAAAAGATTGTTGGCGAACTGAACATTCAGGACGCCAAGCGGCGGGAAGAGGCCGGCCGGGAATCCTGATTGGCAAGGCCGATATTGCGGTTCAGCGCTCCTGGCCCGGTCATGGAGCAATCGCCGAATGTCGACTGCCTCCTGCAGTCATTTCGCTTGAAAGGATAATACCCATGAGAACCATGAAAACACTGGATGCCCCGCCCATCATGATCGTGGCCGTCGCCAAATCATCCAAGATTATGTCGGCGCGGCTGACGATCAGAACGGACGAGGCAGCAAGGCGCAGGATCGCCGACACCGACGGCACTCTAAGGCGGGCACGCGAACTCGCGGAACGCAACCGCCTGATTTGAACCAGGCCTTCGTTGGCCAAAAGGTGTCTACCGCAACAGCCGCCATCGTGATTAGAGCCGAAAACTGCATTTCCCAGCGAGGCAAGGTTGGGGTTCAGGGAACGGCTGACGAGTGGGAAAGTGATAATGGCAACTGTAGAATTGATAACAGTTGAGGAGCGGCCCGGTGGCCAGCTTCTATTTAATGTTCGCGTGACTTCACCCGCTGGCAAAATTGAACTGCCGATCGCCATCGAGGGCCAAGGATCTGTCGCTTCGAATGAAACGACGGTTCTTCAGTTGGCGCTTGGTTTTGCCAAAGACCTAGAGGCTTCGGTCCGGCTTCGTCTTGGAGTGGAGCAATAGGGGTCTTTAGCAGCGACGAGTCACTGTGCCAATGATCTGGTCCCGACACGATGCAAGACCTGGCAGGTTGCTCTGGGCTAGAAAGCCGACCGTTCGTCCAGCGACCGATTTGCGCCCGGGCGCTTCGTCGGGAACCGACGTCAAGTGTCGACGGCGTGGGCTCCGATAGTGGAGGAACCAACATCATTGGAATCATCGGCAAGACGGTGGCCGTCCAGAACGCCGCCTGTCGCTTTTTTGTCGGCAGCAGCGGCTTCCACGACTAACGCCGACCGAAGCCTTGGCCCTGCTTTCGGATCCCACGCCCGCCGAGGCGTGGCTTGAAGCAATAGGAACTGCTCCGCCAGGTGGCCATCGGGCTGTTGACGTTGGCCCTGTCGCAACCACCTCGGTCAGGACATAGTTGAGTCCTTCAAGGCATCTCGGGTTTGCATTCCTTGCTTTGCCAACCTTTAGTCCACGTGCCGTGTGCCAGCTGCCTGATGAGGATGAGCGCATCCTCCAAAAGCGCAGCAAGAGCATTGCCGCAAGAGTGTTAAAGAGTTGCGCACTCGCATTGCAGGTCCAGCTTTTGAACCATTCGGCGCATTCGGGCGTTGGGGGCATGTCAGCCCACGACAACAGCCGTGACACCTATCTGCGAAGCATTCGCCGCGCTCGACGTCGCGCCGAGTTACGCTCTGATGAGACACAGCACCTCATCGATGAAAGCCGTCGCCTGATCGAACAATCCCACCAGATTCTAAAGCGGGTCAAATCAGGCAAGAATCCTCGGTCAGGGCATCTGACAAGAACTGACTCGTGCGAAGGCCCATCCCATGGCCGAGACCAAGCAAGAGCGCGAACTGCAATTGCAGGCAGCGAAGGAATTTCGGGTGCAGTTCCTTATGAACGAAACGGGCATTACCGAGGCCCAGGCCCGTGAACTTGTCGGTATGATCGGCTTAGATGCGAGCTCGCTTCTTCGCGAGGCGCGTCTTCTGAAAAAGAACAAGTAGCATGCACAGGCCCCGGTGGAGGTCGTCTTTCCTGTGAGAAGGACTATGGTGCGCGTCACGGTTCGCCAGGTTGGCAGACCGCAACGCCCGTGCAAAGCGACGGGACAGCAAGGGAGATGCAATGCAGGTACTCGTACGCGACAACAATATCGAACAGGCCCTTCGGGTCTTGAAGAGGAAAATGCAGCGTGAAGGCATCTTTCGTGAGATGAAGGCTCGCCGGGCCTATGAGAAGCCCTCCGAGAGAAAGACTAGGCAACGAGCCGAAGCCATCAGACGAGCACATAAGCTGGCCAGGAAGCGCGCACAGAGAGAAGGCCTGCTGCCTCAGCCAAAAGGAAAAGGTCCGCTACCGCGTCGGCCCGCGCCGGGGGCGCAACGAACTGTCGAAAGTGGAGGCAGCTTTAGGCCGTCGTCCGCGTGAGCGGCGGGATGCCACCGGTTCTCCGCACTTGTTTGCCGACTGCGGAGGGCGCTTCTCTCGCCCCGCTGTATCAGCGTCATGGATCGCGGGGGGGGGCGTGTCCGGCAGGCATTCGGAAATTCCTGCTCTCGATGTCGATCACCTGCCCGCAACCGGGACATTCGAGCTGTACGTGCCTGCGAATCCAGCCGATGCTTTTCCTGATTCATAGTCGCAGGCGGGACAGATGATCCCGATCTCGTCGTCTTCGTAGTCGCTGGCCGGCATATAAGTCTGGCTCCGGTCGGCGGGCTTTTTTGTCAGTTCAGCCTGGGCCGTTCCTCGTTGACGTAGCGAGAAAGGAAGCTCGCGATGTTCATGCAGAGTTGGACATCCGGCTTGACCTGCAAAGGGGGTGCGGCCGGGTCGTTCACAGTGCCGAGTATTGGCACCAGAAAGAAGTCGTCATAGCGCTGTCCGTCGGTGGTGACGACAAACGTAAAGCCAGCGAACTCGGCGTTCAGGCCGGCCTCGATCCTCATCAGCATCACTAGGTTGTCGAACTTGGCACCATGCGGCGGTACTACCAGAAAATGCCGACAAGGCCCCGGCTTGGATACTGCTGGTTTCATGTGTAGCGGCCCCCCTTAAAACGGGCACGCTAGGTCTGCCACGCTCACAAGGCAAATCACGTCTGCCTCGGCACGGAGCCTCGTTGAATTCCCGGTTACTATCCACAGGCCTCATTTGCCGTATATGTTCGGCGCATGGTGGCAGAACGTTACGATATCGAAAGCGACCCGGACGGTACCTTTTCGGTGATCGACGTTATGACCGGGCTTCCCCATGAGATCTGCGGCCTCCTGCTCGAAAGCATGCCTTTCTGGCTGGTGCTCGACTTAGTTGGTTTTCTGAATGACATGGACCGTCAGAGGAAACGCCCCCACTAGCGTCGGCTCGGCTTCCATAGGTCGGCGCGATAAAGCGTCGATTAGCGTTTCTTCGGCGGGGTCTCCGGCTCGGCTGTTTCTTTAGCAAGCCGCGCACGTCGCAAACGTTCGGTTTTCGCCTCCCTCGCTGCGGCCTCGTTCTCTATGATCACCTTGGCTGCTCTGTTTGTGGCGTCCTGCTTCACCTCGCCGGGAGAAGCTTTCGGCTTAAAAACGCCATTCGGAATTGTGGGGCGCATAAATAAATCCTTACAACGAAAAAGGCCGGGACATGCCCGACCTTCTCATCATCGCTTCGATGGCCGCGCCAGTACATCCGTGGTCGCAAGCCAGAAGGGTTGTCACTCACGCGGCCTGAAGGTTCTCAGCCGAACTCTTGCCGTTGCGGTTATCTTTCACGACGTCGAAGTTGACCTTCTGGCCTTCCGCAAGCGTGCGCATGCCGGCGCGCTCAACGGCAGAGATGTGGACGAACACGTCCGGCTGCCCATTACCCTGCTCGATAAAGCCGAAGCCTTTGGTAGCGTTGAAGAACTTCACTGTTCCAGTAGCCATACGATTTCCTTTCAAATCGGTGCAAATCATCGCGTCTGGCTGGCAGCCATACGCTCCAGTTTCGAAATTGAGAGGAAAAATCGTCAGGGCGCCAATGCGCGAAAACAACGTTCGTTCAACAAGATCGACGCGCGAAACATAGCGCTTTTTTTCCTGCGGCAAGGTCGTCGGCGCGCTGGTGCTGCGTTGAAAGAAAGACTCGCCGGGCGAGGAACCCCAAGCACCTCAAGCCCGGCGAGAGCTTATTTTCCTGATCCCCCGATCAGGACCCGGTGGGAGGATTAGCACCGGCAATCTCTTCAGTTGCAAGGCGGGTGCCAGCATTTTGGTGCCGAAACGGGACATTGGCAAACCCAGGCCAGTGCAAGACCAGGCCAGCGCGCGCTGGTTATCCAAAACAGCGCATCTTGCCCTACGGCGCGGCGGCCGGCGCTTCGAAGTGCGGCCTCGGCGCTAGATGAGCCCGGCTTGCTTTTGGGGTTATGATTGAGGTTCGCAAGCCGGGCTATGCGCCGACTGATGGGCGGGGGCTTGGGGTTTATCAGCCGGCGCGATCGGGAGACTGTCTGATTTGCCAGCAGGCCCGCAAATCGACCGAGGTCCAGACTTCCAAGCGCATTGGTCCGAATAAACGAAGCATATAGCCCCTTATTCCATTGAGACGGCGGCCTGCCCCTGGCAAATGCCAGGCGATCAGGAATATAATCTTCCCTGGTGCGGCGACCTCATTTTCGGAGATCGCCAATGACAATGAAATTCCCCTTCGTAGAAAACACGCCTGGCAAGAAGCTGGAGGCTGGCACAGGTCTCTCGGTCGACTGCTTGACCTGCAAGCGAAAAGCTCATTTAGACGTCGCCGAGCTGGTGAAGCGGCTCGGGCCGGACCATAGGTGCTTGCACCGGGATCTGATCGAAATCATCTACTGTCACGAGTGCCGAAACGCCGGCCGCGACGATCGAAACCAACAATTCACGGATCATGCGGTGACGCCAACAAGCGGAGGAGACCCGATGCGTGACGATGAGCTTACCGAACGACCTAGCTGCGGCTGGACGCCATGGAAGGAAGGCAACGGCGAGGCCGACATCGACAGGGTCTGGTGGGCGGCCAGGTGCCTGCATTTTCCCAAGCTCAACGTGTCAGTGTGGTTTGACGGGTCCGACATGGTCGGGCTAGCGCACTAAGGCTACAGGCGCGAGAAATGGTGCATGCGGCTGACGCCGAAGGACTGGCAACCATTGCCCGACGTCTACCGGCTCGAGCGGGAGCGTGGCAGCAGGAAGCGCTCAATCGCTTGAGGGCAGAAGTGAGCGCGCCGCACTTTGATCCGTTTGATAGAAAGCGGTGATCTGAAGCCGAGCCGAGTTTTGTCATAACTTGGGGCCGCTTGGATTTGCGGACGATCAGAAAGTCAAAACGAAGGAGCCAATACAGGATATGTCCGCTTTCCGGAGCTGTTCAAACTTGCTTGAGCGTCCGAAATCGGCGCGAAGCGGTCATTGGCGATGCCACTTATCTCGAGAACGCGCCAGCAACGATGCCGTTTGAATTACCGGAGGTCGTGGATGGCCACGTTAGGGACAACCGACTTCGCAATCTCACACAGGTGTTGATGATGCGTGAGGTAAATCACCTGGCCCACACTAGCCATCTCGCCGAACAATCGGAAAACTTCCTCCGACCGGAGATGGTCGAACGTTTCCATGATGTCGTCGGCGATGAACGGAACAGCCGGCCTGACCTTGGCAAACTCGTCATATCCGGCGAGGCGTAGAGCCAGGTAGAGCTGAAAACGCGCGCCTTTCGACAGAGCGTCCGCGACCTTCGATTGGCCATCTTTCTGTGTCGCGATGAGCACCTCGCCGCCCTTTACCGGCTGGGTCGTCAAGCCTGTGTACTGCCCTCGCGTGATCAGTGCGAAGGCGTCGGAGGCCTCGCTCATCATCCCGGAGCGGTGACGTTCGCGATAGACCCGCAGCGCACTCGATGCCGACATCACCCCAAGCTTCAACTCGATAAAGCGGACGGCCTTTTCCTCAATTTCGAGAAGGACGGTGCGACGATCGGCATCGATGCGGGCAACTGCGCTGTCGCCGCCGATCGCATCGAGCTTGTCGGTCGCCCGGGTGCGTCGGACGAGTTGCTGTTGCAGTGAGTCATCGAGGTCGGCGAGACGCCGCTCGACTTCGGCCTTTTCAATTGCAAGCCCATCAAGATCGAGGCCTTCCAGCAACGACCGGGCCTGGGTGAAGTCGTCGAGAGCGAGCTCGCTCGTCAGTCTTTCCTCAAGCTCGACCCTGGCACTATGGAGACCGTCTCGCTCGCGAAGCTGTTCGTCGCGCTCCCCGACCTCCGGCAGCGTTCTTACCCCGAAGGCATCGAGCACTGCCTGCTTTGTTGTCTCGTGTACCGCGACATCAGCGTTCAGTGCCTCTCGAACGTCCTGCAACTTTTGAACGTCAAGGAGTAGATTTGCCCTCGCCTCACGGGCACGCTCGGCTTGCTCCAGACGCCCTGTCAGCCTGACGCTCACCTGTTCTGGCGGCTCGTCGCTCGCGGGCTCCCCGGCCTGCGCACCAAGCCGGGCCACCTCTTCAGCAAATGCAGTCCTGTCCGCCTCCATCTTGCGGACGCGGATACGCATGGCCTCACGATCCTGCAGGGCCTTTGATAGCTCCGACAGCTGATCGAGGACGCTGCCAAGCCCGGTTCCGGCGATGCCTTCTTCCAGCCAGGTGCCCTTCAGCGTTTCCTTGACCTCGGCCTGCCATGCACCCTCTCGCCGCTCGGCGATTTCAACAGCGAGCCGCCTTGCGGCCAGCTCCTCTTCCTTCGCGGCGACGCTTCTTAGCGCTTCCGCTCGTTCCGCGTCGACCTTCGCCTGCCTGTCGAGAAAGCGGTCGGCGGCGACCACCATCACGTCCAGGGCTTCACCGGCTTCCGGCTGAATTCCAACGCTTCGAAGAGCTGAGGTCAGTCCGAGATGGATTCGCTCTCCTTCGGCTGTCGCGCGCTCAATCCTTGCGCGTGCGAGCAGGATGCCGTCCCAAGCGGCAAGCGCGTCAGCACGCGCGGAAAGGCGCTCCTCGAGAAGACCGATCAAGAGGTCGAGCGACTGCGCCTGGCAATCCTCAAGCAAGGCTCCGGCCATTCGCTTGATTTCAGTGGAAGCCATTTCTGCTTGCTCAGCCACAGTACCGAGTTGGAGGCTTATGCGCTCTATTGCCGCTTCGATCTCCCCCGCCTTTTGCTTGATTGCACGCAGGTCCGCCAGCTCGCCCGAATGAGCCAATCGAGCCGCGCCGACCTGATCGTCCCTGGCCAGTGCCGCCGCAAAGACATCAGCCGTTTCGGCCTTTAGGTCCGCCCGGTGATTTCGCCAGGCCTCTTCCCTCTCACGCCGAATGGCTGCGGCGGTTTCGTCGTCGGCGATGTCGGCCGACGCGCGGACAGCAGCCAGACGAGCCGACGTCGGGATCCGGCTTTGTTCATGCTCAACCAGACGCTCCGAGAAGACCGCCCTGTCCCTTTGAAGGTCCGCGGCCAGTTTCTTCCAGGCGGCCATCTGCGTCGGCACTGGAACCGACATTTTCGAAAGTGCCTCCCCCTCTCCCGACCACGGCCGAAGGCGCCGCATCGCATCGGCCAGCCCTGTTTCCCCCTCGTCCTCGAATGCGTACGCCTCTCTGATTTCCCGTGTGTGACCACTGGCCTTGGCCTCCGACACCGCTGCCATCAGCCTGGCTCTTGCTGGCTCGGGCACTGCCCTCTCCTCGTCAATGCGACCTCGCGCAGCGTTGAGTCCGTCGAGCGCGGCAGCGGCCTCATCGCGCGCCATCCGCAGGCTCGTCGTGATGCCGGAGCGTTGTTCGACCATGTTGCGAAGCGTGCCGACCACAACGGCCGGCAGGATGAGCCGGGACGGATCCTGTTCGGCCGACCTTCCAAGCGCGGCGAGACAGTTAGCCACCGTCTGGTCGAGCACCTGGAGTTCCATTTTGCGGGTCGGCAGATCCATGCCCGCGGATAAATAGCGCGCCTTGCGGTCGGCCAGTCCTCGCACCTGCTCGGAGATCGCCAGCACAGCGTCGTCGACAGTGATTGCTTCTATCTTTGCCTTCGCCCGATCGATCTCATCGCCATTCGCTTGGAGACGGGTTCTCAGCCGCGCGTCCTGATCGATCAATTCCGCGACGCTGCCGCTCCAGGTCCTGGGAGGAGACGGCATGTCCGGCAGCTCAGCCAGCCTGCTTGCCTTGCGTTTCATTTCGGCCAGGAGCGGCACGGCGCGCACATATCGGTCAATCGTGGCGAGCCGGGCCGACATCGCCGCGCGTTCAGCGAGGCAGCGGTCATACTTCTCCTGGGCTTCCACGCGTTCCGCCTCGAGCGCCTCGAATGTCGAGGCCAGCGTGTCGATCGCCTCCTTGCGCGACTTGAGTTCCGCGAACCGCTTCTTCAGCAGCGCGATTTCCGTGCTCTGCGCCTGTTTTCGATGAAGACCATCGGCCTCCGTTTCCAATGCGGCCAGGACATCGCTGGCATGGCCAAGCCCAGCACTGGCGGTGAAAAGGAGCTTGCCGAGATCGCCGCGCGATTCAAGGATCGCCTTGCCGCCCGCTTCCAGCGTTTCGTCGTCCAGCGAGAACATGCTGCTGTAGGCTTCTCGCGACAGTCCGGCGAGCTGCGCGGAGATAGCAATTTCGCTGACCGGCTTGCCTTCGGCATCATGCAGGGAGTTGCTGCGGCTTTTGGTGCGCGAAACGGCAAGCGTCCGTCCCTCGAATTCGAGCAGCCCGCCGATGCGCATCGAGCTATAGTCGTGCAGGAAATTATACCGACTGCGCTCCTCGATGCCGAAGAGCAGATCAAGGTAGGCGGAAAGCGCGGTCGACTTGCCGGCCTCGTTGAGGCCGAAAACGATATGCAGATCGGGAGCTGAAATAGGCTTCTCTCCAAAGTCGATCGCCTTATCGGTGAACTTGCCGTAACGGGTCAGATCAAGGCGCCGCAATCTCATCGCGTCGCACCTGACTTGAGCCTTGCCGTGACCAGGTCAACGCTTCCGGCAAGCACATGGTCGAGAAACTGTTCCAACCCTGTTTCATCCTTGCCGGCGAAGCCCCGCGCATCGGGCGGCAGGTCCGCGATCGTCTTCAACACAAATTCCCGCGCTTCCGCTCGAAATGCTTCAGAGCTCGCATTGGCGCGCATGGACTGGGCGAGCTCAAGCGTGGGATCGGCAACATTGCCCGAGTCTCCGACAACGGGGGCCGAAAAATCAAGCTCCAGCTTCTCCACCCAGGTGTCGCCCACCTGCTCCGCTGCCTGTTCGGCCTCTGCGACAGCCAGGTCCCGGTCACGCATCAGCGACCATGAAAGAGTAGACGTGCCCACCAGCCGAAGGCGGGCAACGAGATACCGCGATCTCGCTTCCTCCCTGGCTTGTTCAAGTCTTGCCCGGATCCGGATGATGGCCTCGTTCCATTCCGATGCCCCGGTCAGATCGACGTTCACCCGCTCGAATTGCGCGACACTGGTGAGCTTCTCCTCGATGTCGACGGAGCGATCATCGCGAATGGTCACCAGCGTGACCGACTTCTCGCCCGCCTCATTGATGTCCCTCCCCTGGGGAATTCCCGGCATCACCAGCGTGCTCGCGCCGGAATAGACCTGGCGAACGTGGATATGGCCAAGCGCCCAATAGTTGAAGCCATGGCCGTGCAGGTCGGCGACGCTGCAAGGTGCATAGACGTCATGGCCTGGAGAACCAGCCAGGCTCGTATGCATGATGCCGATGTTCGCAACTCCCTCTCGGGGGCCGGCATATTTGGGCAGCAGGCTTTCGGGCGCCTTGGGGCTGGCGAAGCTCAGCCCATGGAATGTGACGTCCACCCCGGCGCCAGGCTGGATCACGGATTGGCAGCGGCCGCCAAAAGTGGTCACCGTGTCCGGCAAGACGAGCTGCTTGGTAATCCGCGACATGGCGTCGTGGTTGCCGCGGATCGTGTAGACCCTGACGCCGGCCTGATGGAGGCGCGTCATCTGGGAGGCCAAAAAGCGCGCTGTTTTCATCGAGGTCTGGTCGCCATCGTAAAGATCGCCGGCGATCACGAGAGCGTCGACACGCTCCGCCAGGCACAGATCCACGATCGCGGTGAATGCTTGGCGGCTGGCATCCCCGACGAGCTCGGCAAGCTCGGGATTGCGCAGCGCAAGTGAGCGCAAAGGGGAATCGAGATGGATGTCGGCCGTATGAACAAATCGAAATGCCATTGCAGGCGCTCTCCCGGCTGGAACCGAAGCTCAGGCCAATTCTGTCGAAGTCCAGTTCGCCCAAACCACAGCGACCAGGTCAAAGCCTCGGTAGCAAATCCCGACCGCGTTGGGCAGCGGAGGCGATCCAGATATGATGGCCCATGATCCTCGGCAAGGCGGGAAGGACAAATCGATGTCGTCGAAGAAGCGGCGGATGATGCCAATTGAGAGCGACGTTTCGGCCTTGGCGACCGTGTTGCCCTGCGGCGTCTTATTTGACGGTGCGCTATCTCCACGATGCGCATCCTTGAGAGTGAAAACCGCGGCGCATCTTACTCTCAGACGCGCAAAATAGCAGAGGCTATACCAAAGACCGCCGAGACCCGAGCGGATGCGCCAGATCGAATGCTCTCAAGGCGACGGCGTGCTGAGGCGAGTCTTGATTATGCGAGTTCGCTAAATAGCGGCACGGTCGGAGCGTGCGCGTCGATTGCGTTCACGACGGTAGCGGCGAGAGGAAGGTGCGTTTTCTCAGCCTCCCAGACTTGCCGAAATCGTTGGACGGTTTCCGCGGCAGTGTCGACGACGAGCTTTTCCGGCAGAAGTGCCTTGGCCGCCAGATGCCGAAGCTCATCGGTATCGAGCTTGGCCATCTTCTTCGTCCGAGAGTAATTAAGCGCAGCCGTGTCCTCGCCCTTCATATAGGGAATGGTCGACACCAGGTCGTAGGCCGGCGAGAGCGCGGCCGAGCGCCGGTCCGGATAGATCAGCGACCAGTTTTTGAGGTGCATGTCGCCATTGCCGATCAGCGCGCTGAACACGAGGCGGCGAATGAACTCGGCGCGCCGACATCGCCCGCCTCGGTGCCGATCACGCGCGCGATGTTGGCGTAACTTGCACGCTTGTACTTGTCGTCCGGGAGGACCCCGAACACCTGCGCGAAATCTTCGGTGTGGACAGGACCGTCACTGGTTCGGTCGAACCGGCTGACAGCAAGCGCCTGCCCTTTTAATTCACCCACGCCTTCGGGAATACCGACGATTGCATCGAGATCGACCAGGTTGATGATGGGCACCTCCATGCCGATCATCCCGGCGATCGTCATCATCGAAAACTCGTTTTCCGGAACGCCGGTGAACTGCTGGGACGGCAGCTTCACGATCCACGATCCGCCGACGCCCTCGGCGGGAATGGTCAGGCCGCCGCCCTTCCCTGCGTTCTGAAACGCGGAGAACTTGAGCTGCACGCCGGCGAGCGAGAAGCGCAGCGCATTGGGTTTGGCGTTCTTCGGAAGATCCTCGTCATCACCAGGAGGAAGGCCGTCACCGATCGCAGAATGGATCGAGAGTGCTCCGGGCAGGTCGAGCCCCAGCACCCACAGCAGGACGAATTCGCGCTGCTGATTGACCCCGGCCCGCTCGGCGAGATAGCGACGCAAGCCGCCCTCCGGCAACAGGTTTGAGAAGAATGGCGGCACGACCTTTTGTGTCGGGCGGATCCTGGTGATGAGGCCGCCCAGGTCGTCCTTGAACGACAGGCTGAGGGTCGGCCGATCCGGGTTATCGACGTAGTCTTCGTTGAACGCAAATATCGTCCGATCGCCCTGCAGGTGGGTTAGCGTGCCAATAGGCTCGTCGTAGAGCCGTACATCCAGAACCGAGACATCAGGCATCCGCATCTCCATCGTCCAGCGAATAGGCAGGTCGCGGCTCCGACGGAACGGGATGGGCGAGCGAGTTGCGAAGTCGCTGCAGGTTCTGCGCGATCTCGTGCAAGATGGGTGCCGCCTGCGCGCTCGCCTGATAGCGCTCGAGGCGGGCGATCAGCTCGCGCACGAGCTGCATCTCTTGATCGCTGAGATTCACCCGCCGCAGAAAGCGCAGCGTATCTTCGATGCGATCGAGGTCGGCTGAGCTGCCGTAAAGGTGCTTCATTTTCTTGACCAGGCGCTCGGCACGGGCAAAACGCTTGTCGTTTGGCTGACCGGCATGGATATGCATGTCCGGCGTCGCTTGGGCCTTGACCAGGCCGAGCACCGCCGACACGAGCTTCTTCGGCACGAGCATGACCTCGAGATCGAGCGCCCGTGTCAGGTCTATGAAGCTCGACAGTCCCGGCTCCATCTTGCCGCTCTCGATTTGCGAGATATGGCTCTGCGTCAGCCCGGCCCGCTCGCTGAGCGCGCGCTGGCTAACGCCGGAGGCCTCGCGGACCTCGCGTGCTTGCGCGATCAGGTTTTCGCTCTGGTACGCCATGATATATAATCCGGATAAAAATGCTCAAGTGATCAGGATATTATATCTAGCGTGTCGCGCTCTCAACCGGCCGATGTAGCATAATGATCATATCGCCGTTCTGATATATGATATTGTATCGCTCTTGTTGATTTGCGCTGTCTTGGCCCGGTAACAAATTCCGTCCGCATTCAGCAACACTTTCGAGACGTCAATGCTGTGCCTCTCCTCACCGGGGAAAAGTCTCCATCCGTTTCCGGCGTCAGCCGCGCCGCGCAGCGGCCAAAGCAAATGAGGGCGTACAAAGCGCAGACGATGAAATGTCCGCCGCACGGACATTGTCATTTCATCGTGGAGCCGGTTCGTGACGCCGAGACCGGTTCAATAGGGCGGCCTAAGGAGCGTCAGCATAGCGCCGCCTGAGGCGGGACGCGGGGCAGCGCCCCCGGCGAGGCGTGCCGCACCGCAATCGTCCTTAATGATTTCGATGAGCAGCCTGGTCACGTCTGACTACCGCCCAGTTGAGCATCGTGACGAGATCCAAATGTGAGGCCTGCTCCTGATGATTCGATAGGCAGAATTCCACGACCGACATGCGGCGCGTTGCTGCCGACACCTCAATTCGATGGTGACCAGGCGCATGCAAGGCCCTACAAGAGGCTAGCCCCGTTCGTTTGCCAGGCGCTGAAATATGCATACGTCGCGCGTCAGAAGACACCCGGAGATTGTCGTGACTCATGCGCACTCGAGAGAGCTCTCAGGTTTTGTCCGTAGGCTGCAGGAGCCGCGCACACCCCATATCTCCCCGAAACGCCTGTCGCAGCTGCTGGGCGTGGAGATGGCCAACCTGGCGAGGTTGACAGGCGTTCACCCCAACACACTCCGTAATCCGTCATCGGAGCAACTGCAGGGTCGGATGCGCGACATGGTGACGGCTATTTCGGCTGCAACGGAACACACCGGCGCCGTAGATAAAGCGATCCACTGGTACCGCAACGGAATTATCGCCGAGTATGGCCATCGTACCGCGGAAGAACTTGTCGCCGACGGCCGGGTCGAAGCAGTTCTAGCCTTCCTGCGGGACCTTGAGAACGGAGCGCGCGGGTGAGAGTCGACTACGCAGAGATGGAGGGGTTCTTCCATTGCAGTCGGGCACCCAAGGATGCCGCACCGATTGCCCACAGACGAAATCCAGGAAAGATTATCAATCGCTCGGTGAGCGCCCTCAGTAGAGAGCTGAAGCGCGTAGATTTTGCAAGTTGCAATGTTCTTCACATTGATGCAACAAATCATCACAGTTTAAAGTTGCGATTTGCGTTGCTTAGCTTGGACAAGCGGGGCACTATGAGGATTCGCGGCCTAATCTCGGCTATGCATTAGTAGTGGACGATCGGCCTTTGTTTATGAAATCCAGCATCGATCATCTGCCCCCGCCGAAGCAGCGTGAGCTGACCAGGACGGTGGAGGTGCTGCTTGAGGAATTCGACGACGCGCTAAAGGGCGCAACGGCCGATTTCAAGAAGCGCGGACGCATTCTGAAGATCATCCTCTTCGGGTCCTATGCCCGCGGTGGCTGGGTCGACGAGCCGCATACCAAGAAGGGTTACCGCTCCGATTTCGATCTCCTGGTGGTGGTCAACAACCGCAAACTGACGGATTTCGCCGGCTACTGGCAGGCAGCAGCCGACCGGTTGATGCGAGAGATCGACACTCCGGTGAGTTTCATCGTGCACTCACGCCGCGAGGTGAACACCGCGCTGCGCGAAGGTCAGTATTTCTTTGTCGATATCCGCCGCGATGGGATCGTCCTTTATGAGCTCGATCAGGAGCCGCTTGCCGCCCCGGTCATCGCAAGGCCTGCCGACGTCGCGAGGGTGGCGCGCGAGCACTTCGAGGACAGGCTGCCGCAGGCACGAGTGTTTGCGAAGACGGTTCAATTTCTTATTGGAGAGGGGAATTATAAAGAAGCGGCTTTCCTCCTTCACCAATCCATTGAGCAGGCCTATGCAGCCTTGCTGCTGATCTTGACGAACTACAGCCCTGCATCTCACAATATAAAATTCCTGCGCAGCCTTGCCGAGGACCAGGCTCAGCAACTCGCCGAGGTATGGCCCCGCGATCACCAGCGCTTCGTTGCATGGTTCAACGTCATCAACGAAGCCTATGTGAAGGCCCGCTACTCTCGCCATTTCGAGATCACCCCGGAAGCGCTTCAGTGGCTTGCGGATCGCGTCTCCGACCTCATCGAGCGAATTGAAGCAGTCTGCCGCGCGCGGCTTGAGAAGCTGAAAAACGAGGCGAGCACTGCAGCCCAGCGCCCTGTTTGAGAGCAACATATGCGTTAATTACAGACTGCCTTTTATGCGACTTTAGAAGCACAAAAAGCGAACATTGAAGGGGCGTCGTGTGTTTTTGACGTCAATAGGCCTGCCCATTCCGTCAGTTCCGGTGATATTAGCAATGGCTGGAACGGGGCCGATTCTGGTCAGGCAGCTTTCAAGGACCGTCCTGCGAGAGCAGATTCTTAGATCGGCTGGTGTGATGTCTGGGTCTGACCCGTTCCAGTCATTCTTGCCAGACCGATGAACGACCGCATTTCGCCGCATGTCAGTCATTTCGCTACCAAAAGCGGTCATCGTCCTGCTGACCCAGTAAGTGAGTTTGCGCCATGAACGTCCTTCAAAGCTTCCGATTAGTTGGTTGCTTGCAGGCGACCCCGTGCCGGTCGCACTGTTCGACATGAAAGTTCGAATCTCTTGCGGCGCGCCATTCTTCCACCACGCCAGAACAAACTGAGAACCGCAGAGCGGCCTTGCGCCTCACGGTGGCCATTGAAGGATAGCTTGCCCAAGAGCGGACAATCCGGCGACTGCGCTGGAGATCGCGGTTGCGCCATAAGCCTGCGTTCTGCCGTGGGCGACCGAAAGGGCGCTCTGACCAGATCCGGGACATTGCCTTGTTCACTAACGGCTGTCGTCCTGGCCTTCGAGAGGCGGGTAGCTCCCATCGATCCTAGTTTGGCGACAATCTCGATCTCACTAGGCCGCCAGGGGTGATTGCAGATTTTCAGCCAACCCATTGAACTTGAGCCGCCACCCCCCCATCGCGTGCCGCAGCTCCGAGCTGACTGGTTGCTGCCGAGCAGCCGGCGGACGGTCGCACCTCCTGGCCTTGTGCCTCACGACGTAGGACGCCGCTCAGACGGCTCCAAGGACGTTTCCCCACTCCATTGTGATCAGGTTGTGCCGCAAGCGTCAGGTGCGCTCTGGTGAGTTCATTCGGCTGAAACCAGAACCTGACGGATCAAGGGCTTCCTTGGACCAGGATGTTCGACAAAGCGCTGCCTTTGACAGACAGGCGTTGCATCTCTGCGGGCCTGCAGCTGCAGCACTGAAGCCAACATGCTGGTTCGTTCGTCGTAAATTCAGCCGAGGGACATCACACCAGTTGTGAGTCCGGAACTAGTAGTGCCCTTTACTCCGCGGCCGTTGGAACATCAGATTTCGGAAGGACCTTGCGCATTTCGGCCGCAAGAATATTAGCGTAAATCGCGGTGCCCCGCTCATTAGGATGCATCGTGCCTTTGAAGTCACCCTGGAAATCGCATGAATCCTCAGCCGAGCGAAAGTAGGACTGTTTGCCTGTGCAATAACCGTGCTTCGAGAAGCTCTCGGTGAGCCCGGAGACGAAACGCCAGCCGAATTGCCGGGCAGAGTCCGCCACCTGCGCGTTCAGGCGCTTGCCTAGCGCGGTGATTGCCCTAGCATCGGTTCTCGAAACTTTCGCAACGCCCGTATTCTTAAATATTCCACAACCTTCTGTCGGTCTTCCGGCACGATTGTTGAACAAGGCGTTAGGATACTCGCTGATGAAGATCGTCTTGACATTCAATTTTCTGACTACACGCGCTAGGGCGGGGTAGTCATTGTCGCCGAGGAGCCTGAGCCCGCTGTTGAATGATTTGTTGGCCTCTCTGATGCTGTTCCTTTTGAAATCCTTCGTCAGCCACTCCAACACATTAGAAAAGCCGACGTCGTTTCCTCCCGCGGTGATCAGTAGAACGTCGACAGGATATTCGTTCAAAAGCTCGCCGGCGTAAGTAACCTGATCAATAATGTCGTTCTTACGATTGCCTGAATAGACTGTAGCTCCAGATTGTCCCAATGAAATGAAGTGAACGTAAGGCCACTCCTTTAGAAGGTCCTTGGCCGCCAACGCCGGACCTGACTGGAGGGAACGGTGATAGTCATCATCGAGCCATCGTGGCTTTTTCGACATCTCCGGTTTCTTGTCGCGGGCATACATGACAACGGTATCGTCCTCACAGTCGCGCTGGCCCAAGAGATTGAAGTTGTCATCTTCTGACTTGCCGCGCACATCAGGGTTGCCTTCGCCCGAAGCGAAAGAGTCGCCGACCGACACGATCAGCGGCACCTTCCCTGGCATGCCGAACTCCCTGCTGCGCGACTCAATCACCGTTCCTTTTTCGTCGAGCGCTTCAAAATGAATTGAAAATCGCTCATTGACTCCGGCTCCAGCCGCAGTTCGCAGCGGCACGTCAAAGCTCACTTGGCAGGCGTTGTCAGGTGCCAACGCGGCCTTCGGCAGCTGAAGAGGAATGCAGCCGCTTCCATCTGGCTCGCGCGAAAGATGCCTTAGATCTCTGCGAACCGTCTGGATGTTAGTTGACCGGTTTAGAAGCGAATGCTTCCCCCGCAATGTCCAAACGAAGGAGGCAGCCCCCGGTGCCAGGCGCACTTCGCGTGGCTGGCAACTCTTGCCGTCAACTCTCGACGTCGTGCGGATCTGCGCTTTTGGCAAGGAATTGCACACGCTGGCTTTGATCGGCCGCGACTTAGGCTCCGTTATCGCGCTTTGGATAAAGGAGTTTTTGTAGACATGCTTCGCTGAATCATAGCCGATGGCAAAGTCATTAACGTATTCGAATTTCAACCTGAGCGAATTCAGCTCGGCCGCATACGTTTCTGTATTCCAGGCGGGAGCAGTAGCAACAACACCGCAAAGTGCAATTGCTGCCGGCAAGCTTGAAAGCTTTCTCCTAACCCTCCCCATTTCATTTCTCCTTCGATGAAAAGAGGAGACGCCTTCGTCGCGTAATGCTACTTTAGCCGTGCACAATGGTCAACTTCACCAGGAAGAGCGGCTTCTCACCGATGCGTGACCAATGCAACAGCAGCGCCGTGCTGTCCAACTTGCCGCTAGACGTCGTTCTTGAGGCGCACTTCGTCGGACCGCCGACGGTCCGTTGGACCCCGATTTATGATCGGGGTCCCACAACAGCGCCAATTCCCAGACGAACGGGATACCGTTCCTCTTAGGTTGGTCGACATGCTGGATTATTCGGTCGATCTCTTGGTAGCTGAGATGGTCAGCTACTCCGTTGATCATTTTCTGTAGGGTCCTTCTGGAAAAGATCAGCATCCCGAAGGCGTCAGTTCGTGTTTCTGAAGCCCGCCGCGATCCAGGCGAGTAACGTCAATACCACTGCGCCGGCAAACGGCGCTCCCAGCACCAATTCGGCCGTTTCAATTCGGGGCCGGGCAGCTAAATAGAGCCCGGTCTTGCACCAGGGACTTGTACCGGTAAGATCGAACCCGAGCAGGCAAGGCACGTTGTCCCGCCAACTCCAAAAGGCGATCCACGCTAGTGACAATGCCAGCCACAATCGGAAGAGCCCTCGGTTAAGCCGCATGCGAGATTTTCCGGAGCAGACGCTAGATCCGCGCAAGTATCTCTGCCTTTTTCGCTTTGAACTCTTCCTCGGTCAGAACGCCGGCATCACGCAACTGCCCTAGCCTTGAAAGAAGATCGGCCGGGCTATCGATCGGGGCGGACTTCGGCCGATCAATTGTAGGACCATGCCTAAGTGCCTCCAGCTTTTGGTAGAGATCGTCGAAAACGTCCTTCGCTTCGAACGTTTTGAACGCCAGATCATCGTGAGAGGTGTGCAGCCGAAGCACGCGATAGCCCAAGCGTGAGAGTGTCTCGACCGAGGTAATTTTCGAAAGCGGTATCGTTTCGAAGACCTCGCCCAGAAAGCCTTTTCTGTAGAAGCAGGCGCGCTCATTGGTCAGAACAAACTGACCGTTGCGTTGCGTATTGCGGCCAGATCCCATCATTTCGCCGATCCAGCCTTCCAGGTGAGCCTTGATAGCTTCTCCCGGCTTCAACTTGTTTTCGCGGAAGCCAATAACATGCGCATTGTCTTTGCCTTTCATTTCCAACCCTCTTTAAGCTTTTTCCGATAGTGCCGCTCTTGCTCCCCTAGAGGCTTGATCGTCGGCAAAGGCAGCAAAGTAAATCGAAAGGACCGTCAGTGGCTGTCTCATATCCTGGATGGCGTGACACAACCTGAAAAAATAGTCCCTGCTTTCGGGGTCCGGGGGCGTGCCGTCGAGAATGCTGATGGCCAGGTCTTTCAGGAATTGCCGGTATTCGTCTTTTTCAAATTCCTCGTCCTTGTACGCGAGAAAATTGAGATTCATCTCGATCGAGCCGTCGAAGAAGGGGCGAGCCGATCGGATACTTTCGTCCTTCATGATCTGATGCAAACGAATACAGAACCTAGGCCGACGAGCTCCGCCTCCGATGCAAGATAGTCGAACACCGCAGGGTAGGTTTCGACGATGCGCTGGCGCGCAAGGCGTTCAGGTCGCTTTGCTTGCTCCATTTGCTCGGCGTGTCTCGCCCTTTGCTCTTGATCCGTCCGTTTCATCGCGTTCACAGTGATGAAGGCCGCACCAACCGCTAAGAAGCCGGTGATCAGGGTTTGATACCTCTCCAACCTCCCCGCTGAGTGGCCAACGTCCATCCAGACCATCCCGGCGAGAAACCCCATCGTCGTGGCGACGACCGCGATAAACCACACCTCATTTCGTTCCACGCCGACAACGCCTCCCGGCAAAAACTCGCTCTTGTATGGACGGACACCAGCGAGTTGGGGGTATCTTATGGGACGAGCAACCGAGCCAAAACCTGCTTCACCGTGCGGCCGGCTTTACCAAGAGGGATCTCATCCACCTCAATGACCATCGGAACGCCGGCTTCGGATGCTGCTTCCCACGCGATCGACAGTTCCATTGCCAATCTTATGACCTTTAGGGCCGCTTCTTTTTGGAGATCATCGTTCGTCGTGGCAGTCATCCCCTAGGCTCACGGGCCGCCTGCGCCGCCAGCCGCTCACGATCGCGCTTCGACCACTTGCTCGTGTCGAGCATCGAAACCTGCGCACCTGAGGCAATCAAAATGTCCATGCCGAGTTGTTTGCGAACATTGCTCTTGTGTCGCTGGATGATGCCGGGGATCAGAAACCCATCGGCCAGAACCCAGATAGCAAGCACGATCAGCAGGAAAGCGCCGACGCCGATAAAGATGGTCATCCACCCGAAGATGAACATCACCAATTGGGCGATCGCAGAACCTGTTCGGGCCAGATAGAACCGGTGAGCGCCAAGGGTGCCTAAAAAGAACCACAACAAATAGGCGACGCCGGCCGACTTGGCTTCATTCGTGACGCGCTGCTCGATAAGTATCTGCTCTTGGGTCGATAAGCTCACGATCGCCATTCCCTGTGTTAGGCCGCCGCCCCCTGTCGCCGATTCTTGAGCACTTCCATCGCTTCCGCATGGCGTTCGGTAGCCGCTCTAATGGCCTGCAACTGCCGTAGAGCCGACCCCAGTGCGACACTGAGAACTCCCATGCCGAACAAGACAGCGCCAAGAATCTGATGAATTGCAGAGACGGCAGCGCCGTAGGCCATGATGCCCGATAGAATTTGCAGCGCGCCGAGGATTATGATGATCAACCCCATCCGGCCGTTCCGCTAATATTTAAACGCTGGTGTTGAGCCTGCTGCGCCGACTTCCATGTCGATGCAGCCATCAAGGATCGAGTATGATCCGCCACCGCCAACCCTGGCTACTTCGTCGCAGTAGCTTCGGGTTTTTTGAGGCAGCGAGGTCCATTCTGCCTTCCGCTTATTGTAAGCTTGCTGTTCCATATCGATGCAGCCGTTGTAAATCACATCGGATCCGCCGCTGATATCTGAGACCTGGCGGCAATACCCATCGACGTCATAGCGCGGCATCTGTTGCGCTGATGCGCTGCTTACAGCCAAGAAACCAGCGATCAAGAATCCGGCTCGTCGTTTCACAATCATGGTCCGCTCAGCGAAGTCTCACCTACTGAAAGCTATACAGATGACGGAATGACACCTGCGGCCTTCAAGCGGGCGCCGAGCTTGGCACGCGTCGCGCAGGCGGCCTTATCCCCGGCAGCGCATTTCTTGTTTGCGTCCGACCAATCCAACAAGGCCGTGTTGATCCAACTGCCTGGGGCCCTCGCTATGCCGTAGGGCGTCGGCGAAGCGCCAGCAGCGACGGCCGCCGTCGCAGCAGCACCTTGGCCGTGAGGTGCTCGCTTCCAGCCGTTGATGATCAGGCAATTCTTCATGTACTGATCTTCGGCAATCGCATTGCCGAGGGCATTACCAATGCCGGCGCCAGCCACAAGGCCAGGAGATCCGATAGCAATATAGCCTTGGTCTACAGATCCCTTTTGCATTTCGCATTGAGCATGGGCAACGTCGAAACTCGGTCCATAACCTATCTGAACATAGTCTGCTTGATTGCCAGTCTGACAACCGCATAGCGCGGCCGTGGCGCAAAGTGCCCACAAAGCCCTTATTCTCATACCCCCAGCCCTCCCACAGCTTAGGGTTAAGCATCTCTTAAAGCGAATATTTCTGCAAGGGGTTCAGCAATTCTAGGTAAATGGCGCCAGCCAACATAAAGCTGATCCAAAGTGCGCCGAAGTGCGCACATTTATCTCGCAGCGCTGCCGGCCGGCCCCGCCTGCATTCAATGATGGCTTGAAGGCCTGCAATTTCGGCTCACCGTCGCTCAAAAAGATTTGCTGCTGTCTATGCCGAAGGCTGCTCGATCGGATTGAGGCACAGGAAGTATCACGCAGAGACCAGAGGCTGTTGGGATCCCAAGTGGTCTTCGCTTTCTCGTGGGCTTCTGAGTAGCCGTCTGGCGAGCGGGATTGAGCGCCATTTTTCGCAACAGTCCTCTGATGGACTGCCGCAAGGTGGCCACCGTGACGTCGGAGGCGATTTCCGCGATAGGACCCAAAAATTCGGTGAGCAACTAGCTTTGCTCTGAGCGCCGAAAGTCGTCGGGCAATACAGTATTGTGTCGGAACATTAGTGAACGCTTAAGCATTTCTCCACAATCGGTACTTGCTCGGGTTGGCTTGCTTTGCTAATGAATCGGATGCAAACGGGGGTTTGGATAATGTCAAAGCGCAGTTTTCTGTCACCAATGGCCTTGTCGGCCACGATGGTTCTTGGCGGCCAAGTGCAGGCCGCAGTGCTTGTCGAATCGGCAAATCAGCCTTCGACCAAGCTGGCTGAGGCTGGGACCGCTCCCGCAGACCTCGGCTACGGTGAGGTGCTCGATCGCTCAACCGGTACGGACATAATTTTGGCCTATCACAGCAGCCATGCGAGCCACGCTAGTCACGGGTCTCACTGCTCTGGCTACAGCTATTGCTGATGGCGGACACTCCTCGCGATAGCGAGCTCGTCCGGACTGCCCAGGCCAAGTTTGATCTGTCTGTCTTCGGCCTCGATTGTGTGAAGCGCGCAGCGTACCGGGTAACCGGCAACGCTGCCGTCGAGATCACTATCGAAGGCGGCTTCGCAGTCTGCACGATTAACTTCAGCAAGGCGGTCGGGCGAGCTTCGGCCGACGCAGCGATAGAGAGGCTGCAGCTCGAGGTCTTGGATCAAGACCTTCGGGGCACTATCGCCGCCGAGACAGCGTCCGTTAGGAACGCGGTATTGGCGTTGGCCTTCTCCCGATCGGGCCTGCAGTCCGATGACTAGGTTTGCTCCGGTGAGCGACTTTCGCCGACCAGTGGACGACACGTACCAGCTGGCTTACTTCCGTTTTTCGCCACTGGATGACGAACGGTATGTCCTGACGAACCAAGCCGGTGAATATCTAGTACTGCCGCGCGCTGTGCTGGCTTCCTTTGTCAAGCACGAACTCCCAAGCACCCATCCAGCATACTCTCGTCTTCGCAGCCGACAATTTCTGTTCGATGCCTCGTCAAATTTGGGGCGAGACCTGCTGGCGCTCAAGGTTCGCACCAAGACAAAGAGGCTCGAGAACTTCACCTCGCTCCACATAATGGTCGTATCCCTCAGGTGCGAGCATTCCTGCCCGTACTGTCAGGTTTCTCGTCAAAGCGAAGATCGCTCGGCCTTCGACATGTCGGAGGAGACTGCCGAGAAGGCATTGGCGCTTATTTTTCAATCTCCAAGCCCGGCGATAAAGATCGAGTTTCAAGGCGGCGAACCCCTCCTAAACTTCCCTTTGATCCAGCATGTCGTGCGCCGAGCAGAGGAGATCAATCACACAGCCGGGCGATCATTGCAGTTCGTCATCACGACCAACCTCGCCGTCGTGACGGACGAAATGCTAGAGTTTTGCCGCCAGCACAGCATCCTGATCTCCACATCGCTAGATGGCCCGGCTGCTCTTCACAACGCCAACCGCCCCCGCCCCGGAAAAAACAGCTACGAGTTGGCCGTCGCAGGCATTCACAAGGCTAGAAACGTCCTCGGCCATGAGCGCGTCAGCGCGTTGATGACCACTACGAAGGCCAGCCTCTCGCAAGTCCGCACGATCATCGACGAATACGTTAGCTTGCAGTTCCCCGGGATTTTCCTTCGACCGCTTTCTCCATACGGTTTCGCCGTCAAGACGAAGTTCTATGCCGCTTACGACGTGGACCGCTGGCTGGATTTCTATTTCGAAGGGCTGAACTACATCCTTGAGCTCAATCGGAATGGAATTCCGTTCAAAGAGTTTTACGCGGCGACCATCCTCACGAAGATGCTGACGCCATTCGAGCCGGGATACGTGGACCTTATGAGCCCAGCTGGCATCGGTATCTCAGCCGTTGTCTACAACTACGACGCCAGCGTGTATGCCTCTGACGAGGCTCGGATGCTAGCTGAAATGGGCGACAAAACGTTCCTGCTCGGGAATGTTCATGAAAACACCTATTCGGAGATCTTTGGGGCAGATGCTCTGCTGGATCCGATCGAGCAATCGTTCGCGGGTTCGGTCCCAATGTGTTCTGAGTGCGCCTACGAGCCGTTTTGTGGTTCCGACCCGGTGTTCCACACCGCAACGCATAGCGACTTCGTTGGTCTCAAGACCCGCTCCGGCTTCTGCAATCGTAACATGTCGATCTTCAAAAGACTGATTGCGCTCATGGAAAGCGACGTTGCTATTCGTGAGCTGTTTCTGAGCTGGGCGAACTAAGATGCTACGCTTGAGCGGATTTGCCTCGTCAGCCAACATCGAACCGTCCGCCCCTCGATCGGCACTCCGGCTTGTGACCTCACCAGCGGGTCGGGCACCGAATCCAGACCATGACGCCTGTCTCTTCCGGGGTGACAAGTCTGCTCCTGACTGCCGATGGGTCGTGACCTTTGAAGAGCATCAGGCCGAGGCTGAGGAGATCTTCTCAAACCGACAGCTGATCGTTCTGCCCGATTACTTTTCCTACCTCTGCGAAGGGGATGTTATCCGTTTTGCACCGGATCGAAAGGCGGTGCGCGTCCTCTTTCGAAAGGAGGCTAACGCGAACTATTTCCTTGTGACCGAGCGGTGCAACCACCTCTGCTTGATGTGCTCTCAGCCGCCGAAAGATGTTGATGATCGCTGGCTAGCGCGAGAAATCATAGATGTGCTGCCGCTGCTGCCCGCGACGACACCGTTTCTCGGCATCACCGGCGGAGAGCCAACGCTAGTCGGCGACGACTTTTTCGAGATTTTGTCTTGTGCCCGCGACCACCTGCCCTCCACACCAATCCACATTCTTTCAAACGGCCGGACATTCAAGGACAGGGCCTTCGCGCAGCGATATCAAGCGATTGGGCATCGCCGCCTTTCGATAGGCATACCGATCTATTCCGCGGACCCGGAGGTCCACGACTATGTGGTTCAATCCAAGGGCGCGTTCGATGAGACAATTCGTGGGATCATGAACCTGAAGGCCGTTGGGGCTGAAGTTGAGATACGGGTTGTGGTTCACAAGCAGACATATGATGGGCTCGGCGATCTGTCCGATTTCATTTTCAGAAACCTGACCTTCGTCGATCACGTGACGTTCATGGGGCTTGAGATCACCGGCTTCACAAGGGCGAACATGGATAAGCTCTGGATGGACCCGTACGACTACCGGAGCGAGCTGCGCGAGGCAGTGCAATATTTGGCTGCGGCTAGGATCAATGTTTCAGTCTACAACCATCAGCTCTGCCTGCTCGACGAATCAATTCGCAAGTATGCAAAACGATCGATCAGCGATTGGAAGAATGAATACGCAGGCGAGTGCAAAAACTGCTCCCAGCGCAACGAATGCGGAGGGTTTTTCTCGTCCAGCAATCTCGCGCGAAGCTCTCACGTTGCAGCATTCGAATGAGTTGAATGCGATGTCGGAGCCGCCCGAAGCGGCTCATCGAGAGCCGAGATCTGCAGGCGCGAACTGGACGATGGGAAAGTTTTGGGAATCGGATAGCGCGGTTTGAAAAGCGAATTCCTTCGGGATACGTTCCGCTCAAACGCGGGGGGGCGAATACATGGATGCGAATGCTGTTTCTCTACTGGCGATCTTCGAGCGCAAGATGCGGGCCGAGATCCCTTTGTTTCAGCGGCAGTATGTCTGGAGCCAGGAGCAGCAGTGGGAACCGCTTTGGGAGGACATTTCCCGCAAATTCATGGAAAGCATCGAAGGCCGGCAGGACGCTCCGGTCCATTTCCTCGGCGCCATGGTCCTCGATCAGAAGCAGACGCCCGTTACCCACGTTGAGAAGCGCCAGGTGATTGACGGTCAGCAACGGTTGACGACGTTCCAACTCTTCCTGGCCGCCTTCCGAGATTTCTGTCGCGAGAACGAGTGCATCGAACTCGCGATGGAGTGTGAGGGCTTCACCGAAAACAAAGGAATGCTGGCGGATCCTGCGGTGGACAGGTTCAAGGTCTGGCCAACACTGGTGGACCGTGAGCAGTTCGCGAACGTGCTGTTATCGGGTTCGCGGGCGGAGTTGGAGCGCCGACACCCTATCGTCTGGCGCAAGTATGCTCGAAAGCCCGAACCTCGACCTCGCATGGTCCAAGCCTACCTGTTCTTCCACGATCAGCTGCGCGAGTTTTTCATCGGCTCCGCCGAGGAGCCACCTATCGGCACCGACTTCCCGCTGTCGACTCGCCTTCTCGACTGTTTCCAGGCGCTCAAAAACCTCCTTCGGGTTGTAACAATCGATCTGCAGCAAGGTGACGACGCGCAGGTCATCTTCGAAACACTGAACGCCCGCGGTGAGCCCCTTCTCCCGGCAGATCTGCTTCGAAACTACATCTTCCTGCGCGCTGCCCGCGCAGGCCACGATCAGGAGAACCTATATCATACATACTGGCAGCCTTTCGACGACGAGTTCTGGCGGGTTGAGGTCAAGCAGGGTCGTCTGATCCGTCCGCGAAGCGACCTCTTCATGCAGCATTTCCTTGCGAGTCAGCTCGAGGAGGACATTCCGGTCAAACACCTTTTCGTAGAGTACCGGAATTGGATCGAACGCCGCCGTCCCTTCCAGAATGTAGAAGAGGAACTACAGACCCTCGCGCGCCATGGCAGGAACTTCCGCCGCATTCTCGAACCGACGCCAGGCGATACGGTCTATCATCTCGCCGTATTCCTCGAAGCCTTCGATATCCGCACGGCCTATCCGCTTCTGTTGTTGATGATGGATAGCGACATTTCGCCGATGGAGTGGGGTGCGATTACGGAAGTTCTGGAGTCGTATCTCCTTCGACGCTCGGTTTGCGGATACAACACTAAGAACTACAATCGAGTTTTCCTGCAGCTGACGAAGAACCTGCGCCGGAACGGCGTTACCTCGGCAAGCCTCATCCAACAACTGGCGCAACAGACGGGTGAATCTGCCGTTTGGCCTAGCGACACCGCCTTCCGGGATGCTTGGATGCGTCATCCGGCTTACGACTTGGGCAATGCAAAGCTGGTCCACATCCTAGGACGGATCAATCTCTCCTTCGCGAACGGGTGGAACGAACCGCTGGTCTTTCAGCAGCAGCCCTCGATCGAGCACCTCATGCCGCAGAAATGGATAGACAACTGGCCGCTATGGGATGGCTCTCAGGGAATGGAGTTCTTGGAAGCGCTACAAGCTCCCGATGGGGATGCAAGGGCTGCCGCGACGGAACGGCGGAACCGTATGGTTCAGACTTTCGGAAATCTGACGATACTGATGCAGGGCCTCAACTCTTCCCAATCGAATCTCGGCTGGATGGAGAAGCGCCCCGTTATGATGGCTAACTCGCTCCTGCCGATCAATCAGGGCTTGAACGCTGTTCAGGAATGGGACGAGGACGCCATCGAAACGAGAGGAGCGGACCTTTATATGAGAGCGGCCCGGATATGGTCCGATCCCGCAACCTTTGCCGCTCGTCTGAGAGGCGCACAGGCTGCCGAGTGATCGGGAGATCGCCGAGATGGCCCATCAAAGGGGCGTCCGCGTGGCGTCGTAATGGTGCGCCAGAGTGTAGCAATGCATGCCGCCGACGATGACTATCTCTCCCTCGTGATCGGCGATGACGGGCGGAGACACGCGCAGCCCGTGGACCCAGCGATAGTCGATCTCGATGCTCTTCGATTTGAACCGTCTGTGCCACGTGTCTTCGTCCTTGCTCGCCTGGTAGGTCAGCCTGGGATTGATGTGCGCCACGTCGGCCTCGATAAGCGCGAAGTCGCTGGCGGAATTACTCGCCCCGTGCCGACGAATGGTGGGCCGGGCCGGTCGAGTTTGAGCGCCTCGCCGATGATCACGCGGCGCCGTTGTCGTATCCCACGAACGGCCTCATTCACTTCACGGTCGAAACCGGTGGCGCTTCTCGTTCGCACGACGATGACCAGCACCGTTTCTTCTGCGGCTCGAAATCGCCTGTCGTTCCGTCGATCACGCGGACCGAATCCTCGCGCAAATCATGAATGCGTCGCGCGAACGGCTTCGATCGTCCGCGTGCGCGATGTCCATCACGCCGGGCCGTCGAAGGGCGTTATCTCCCCAGTCGTTTCGTCCCCTGTCTCCGGCTCCGAACAGCTCTTCCTTTCGGCAGACCTCACCGAGCGGCTTCGTGATTTCGTCGCGGCCTGAACCCCAACCCGCTGAACCGCCAGGTGCGCAACCCGAGCAGCCTCGACGGATTGGGATCAGCTCACCGACCTTAGGGGGTCAATATTGCACGCCAATAAGGGGTCAATCTTCAACGCCGTTTGACACCGTACAGTCGAGTGGGAGGGGGAGAGGTGATCAATGAGTGACATCGCCTCCGCCGCAGACTTGATCAAGGATTTGCCGGAGGGAGCCAGGCTGCTCGCCGACAAGGGCTATGATGCCAAGGCCTTGCGCAATGCCGTCATCGAGAAAAAGGCATGGGCCAACATCCCGCCCAAGGCCAACCGGAGGGATCCTGTGTGCTTCCTATACAAGGCCCGGAACCTCGTCGAACGCTTCTTCAACAAGGCCAAGCAGTTCCGCCGCATCGCAACTCGGTATGACGAGCTGGCAGAAAACTACCTCACTGCCCTCAAACTCGTCTCCGTCCGTATCTGGCTACGCAGTAATGAGTCTACATCCTAATCAGTCGAGCCGGGTCGACGGCCAACAGACGTGGAAGTGGCCGACATAATAGGTTTCGTACAACCACTGCAGATCGGCCTCGTACTCTCCGATCGCGACATCCATCCGGCTATCGGCCGACGCTTCAGGTTCTTGGCGAACTGCGCCAGCGTGTAGGACAGCGTGCGGAGACGGGGCGCGGAACGCTTTTCGCCCCACTTCCGCAAGTAATCTGGAGGGAAGACCGGCGGCAGCGCTTTGACCGCTGCGGCTACATTTTCAACATGCCCCATGTGTCTCCCAAAGCTTTTGGGAGCATAACACAGTCAGCGGCGAAGCTAGCGCAAGTCGCGTTCCGGTGATATCCGGCTTGTGGGAAGGGAATCCTTGGGGACAGCAGTTGCTTAACATCTTCGTTGCGCCCGCGATTATCGCGGGGATGATCTGGTGGTTTTTCGGAGGCGATTTCTGGTTTTGGTTCTGGACCGGGGTTCTGGCGCTGGTCGCCTGGGCAGTCCTCTACTTCGTATTCAAGATCGCGGAAGGCCGCGCGCAGTCCCGCTCCGACGCGTTGCTGAGGCAGAAGATCGCAGATGACGCTGCTGCCGAGGAACAGCGACAGCACGACGACATCAAGCGGTGGCACGAGATCGCCCGCGGACACAAGGACGCGCTGACGCTCCGCTATCGGCAGCTGGTGACCAAGGACGTGTACGGGGCGGAACTCCTCGACGCCTGGAGGAAGGAACTGCCGAGGTTCCGCAAATCGGTGGGCATCGCCGGCCGCGAGGATACGGTCGCCAGCTTCGACAGCCAGATTACTCTTATCGTGCAGGCATGGGTCAAAGCCGCCACCTCGTCCCCAGCATCGGCCTTCATCTCCGGCGATCCGGTCGAATACGAGCGCTGGTGCGCGGAAATCCTGCGGCAGAACGGATGGGACGCGTCCACGACGAAGGCATCCGGCGGCCAGGGTGTGGATATAATCGCCAAGAAGGGTGGGCGGACGGCCGCGATACAGTGCAAACTCTACACGAGCGGCCCCGTCGGCAACAAAGCCGTCCAGGAGGTCCACGCCGCGGCGGGATACGTCGACGCGGCGCATGCGGTCGTTGTGTCCAGCGGAGACTACACCCCCTCAGCCCGCCAGCTCGCCGCCAAGCTCGGAGTGCTGCTCCTGCACCATTCGCAGTTACCCAAGCTGGAAGCGCTGCTTCCGGGCAAGGAGAAGGCGGAGAGCCGCATCCTCCTGCCCAACCATGGATCCGGCCTGATCATCCCGCCGTCGGAAAAATGAAAGAGACCCCGGAACGCATCAGGAGCCTCGCCGCCTGAGCGCGAACGCGATCGCCAAAGTCACCGTGACCTCCAGCCAGTCCATTCTGCGCAGGCGGCCGCGGCCCGCGTCCTCTATGCTCATTTCCGATGCTCCCAAGAGCCGCAAAGATGCGGCGGCTGAAACCCCGAATAGCCGGCGAGAATGTGGCGGACTCGGCCCCTCTTGTTGGGATCACAAAGAACCCGGTTGACGGCATGCGCACGATAACCAATAGGCAACGCGGCAACACGGGTACCGGGTGAATGAAAAAGACTGCACTTCTGGTCGCGATCTTCGCGGCAACCATCACGTCGGAGGCACAAAGCGCCAGCCGGATGTACGTCAACACGAACAAGTTCGAGGGAAGGTACGTTTGCCATCCCATCGCCGCCGGAGGGATCGCCTGGAGCATCAAATCGAAGAAGTGGATCGGGACAGGATTCCAGCTGGACGGTAGTGAATCCCTGGTGCTGACGCTAAAGGCCCAAGGTGTGAAAGCGCAAAAGAACGGAATGGGCGAGGACGAGGACGCGATGTCCTACAAAGTGGACGTCCTTGGCATGCCCGCCGGCATTCCGATGTCGTGCCTTGACGAGGATAATTACATCGGCGCAGTGGATGGCTTCCTCGGTTGTGACCTCATTCTCTACCAGCTGCGCATGAATATGGACGAGCTCCGTTATATGACGATCAGAGACACTGGCTTCATCAACGGCCAGGATGCGACGGATGCTACGCCGTCGATCAACATCGGCACCTGTCGCAAGGTGGACTGACCTTAAAGAGCGAGCGTGGGGAATGAGAGGACTTACTGTCTATAAAGATCACGTTATCCATCACAACGGCCTCAAAGGAAACCAGCCGCCGATCGAAGGTCTCTCACTGACCACCTTTGCCAGCATTGCGCTTCGCTGGAACAAGTCCAAGGATTACTTGCTCCGCACCCACGCGATGACATTGCGAAAGACAACGGACTACGACGGGTTCCCGTTCGAGGATTTCTATGAAATCCGTTACGGGGCGAAGGATCACTATCATGCATCGGACGATCCTTCGATCAGGGTCACCTTCCATGACACCCGCGAGGCCGAGTTCGACTACGTGGCGATGGCAAGCCGGGACACGACCACAGCTTACAAACGCGGACGGAGCGGAACGCCGCAGGAAACGAGGTTCAAAATTCACAGTGCCTCCATCGGCCGACAGGAGGGAGACGCAGACGTTTGGGCCAAAGGTGAAGCGGTTCGGCTGACCGCAATTCTGGACGGCTTGGACCAGGCAATGCATACTCTGCGCTCCTGGGCCGAAAGCGGCGTCAACATGAGGGTGCTTTGCCCCACGTGGGCCTGCCGATGGGATGCTAAGCAAGCAATCATATCGAGCGATCGACTTCTCGCCTACGCCGACAAGGGACTGTCTCTCGATGATTTCAAATTGAAGCTGAGGTGCAGAGTCTGCGGAGCGGCTTGCTCCGATATTCGGGCCGCATAGTCCGTCCTTTAGCAGCTAACGGACTAAGCTGAGACTCATAAGCGCGAAGCCAAAGCCGCATTGAGGCGAGTTGAGCCATAGCGAGATAGTTGGCAGCAAGCTTGTCATATCGTGTGGCGACGCGACGGGTGTGCTTCAGTTTGGAGAAGAAGCGTTCGACCTGGTTTGCGCTCGCGGTAGAGGCTTTGCTGAAACGAGGCTTCCAGCGTCGGTTACTCTTCGGCGGAATGCTGGGTGTGGCACCTTGCTGCCTCCTGCGAAGCCGATAGAGGCTTGCTTTCGCTCGGACAAGCCGCTCTCCTAGTCGATTGCGGTTCATGAGGCTTGGCGTCTGCTTTTTGGTCAGGCGTCCGCCATTAGTCGTCTGTCGCGCTCATTTTCAGACGACGACTGCCTGCGCCGCATTGAGCGCCTCGACCGCCGCTTGAACTTCCGCATAGAGATCCGCCTCAGCCTCGCTCGCATCGATCTCGACGACCAGCGCAAATCGAACGGATCTTTCATGCGGATTTTCGATCGCCCTTGTTTTCCACCAGCCAGCTACGGGATGAACGGCCAGAATGTTTCGGCGGGCTAGGTCCGAAGCGAAACAGGTGAGTTGGTCAATCTGCATCGACCCGACGTCGCGGCGATTGCGGCCGAACGTCCAGCCATCGTCCTCATCGATAGGCTCATCATCCGTCTGCTCAGCGACTTTGCTGATGCGCGCGATAAACGCTGCACGACTTTCGTTTGGCCGATTGAGCTTGAAGCGCAGATTGTGCGACGCATAGCGGAACTTGGAGCCCCGAGCAGGCTCCGAAGGGTTGGGCGCGATGAAGGTGCTTAGAGCGACCCTCAAGGTGACAGGACTGTTGACCAGCTCGCGCAAGGCCTCGACAGGCCACGGCAGTTCAAACAGCCTCATCTCGTTATGCACATGATCCGAGCCACCGCTGTCGCTTAGGCGGTATGGCGTAATTTCATCCTGAACCATGAGCGTCAGAGCGTTGGAAGCGCTTCGGCGCGCCCTCTCCATGTCAGGAACGCCAAATCCATAGCGCTTGAACAACGGAGCGAAATGACCCTTCCCAGGATTTGCAGGTAGATGACTGTGCATTTGTGGCGTCCAACGAGCCGACGAAACGAACACCGCCCTGACCGTCTCCGGCCACAGCGTTGGATAGTCCGACCACAGTTCCGTAATTGCCTTCGCCGCAAGAGCCGTTGCGCCGCTGGTGTCCCCGCAGGTCGTGAACGCTCGGAGTGGGAAAGTGTGGTCGGTAGTGAGAAGAGACAATGCCGGATGCCGCATCGGCGGCGGTGGCCCGTTGACCACCCAGTTCCCGCCTTCAAACACGACGTCAGGCTTCAGCGGCCAATGCGAGGACCAGCTCGCGGTCCGAGACGACGGTGCAAGATCTCCAACCGGCGCGACCGGGGCACCTGGCTCGCCGGCTGGCAGGACATTCTTCTCGGTATAGGCACCCACACAGATGGCGTTCCAAGCCTGGGCTGGCGATTCGATTTCATTGTCTGGTTGGTCACAGGCCGCGAGGTAGTCGGCGTTGCCAAACATGTTCTGGACGGTGTTTCCGGCCGAGATCAGCATCAGTCGCTGAATTTTCTTGTCGCCGGAAACTCCTGCCGTCAACTGATCCACCTCGCTGGACCATGAGGTGGGAGCACCATCGTGCGGCGTATCCTCCTCCGTCGTGCTCGCCATGGCGAAGGTGCGACGCCGATCGGCGGTGCGTTCCGCCGCGTTGATCCCAGCGCGGGTCAATGCCCCAAGCAGGTGATAGGGATTGTGACCCGCGTCCGGTATGATCTTGGCCGACTCCAGCCGGTGCCGGATCTCGATCGGCTGCATCGTCTGCAGGGCCACGGTCAAGTCGCCATAGAGCGCCAGCCCCGCAAGTTGCGTGCCGTGACCGACGAAGTCCCCAACATCCCAAGCAGGATTGGCGGCATGCCTGTCGTCGACATTGAGGGCAGGCTGAACAAGCGGATGGGCGCGACTGACGCCTCTGTCGAGCAGCGTGACATAGCCCGGATCGTCGAGCACTTGGAATGTCGTCCACCCGGCCAAATTGTCGAGCCATTCAGCCTGCTCTTCAATCGGCATCGCGTCGAAATAGTCAGCGGTGACCGTGGGCGCCGCTAGAGCGCGGACACCTCCAAGTCGCCGCACCGCCAAGGCAAGCGCTTCTCTTGTAGCAGTCCCGATAACGACGATGTCTTCTGGAAACTCAAGCCGATCAGCCCCTATGGCAACCCCGTATTCAGCAGCGTTTCCGATGAATCCCGCAGCTTGGGCCTTATCCAGCCACAGTTCCCATGGAACAGCGGCATCGCCTTCGGGGAACCTTGCGGCAGGACTGCGCCACAGCGCGCGAAGTCCTGCCTCGACGATGGCGCCGATACTTTGCACGAGATCCGCATTGAAGGGTCGCCCTTCGGTGCCGTCCTTCTTCAGACGGTTCTTGGTCGCAAAGTCATCGACTTTCTGGCGCAGCTTTGTCAGAGCGTCGCCCGTCGCAAAGACTGTCGCCCGAGGGGGTTGGTTGGCGGCGGGTTGTCCGGCCTCGAAACGCAGAAGTGACAGACCGCTGGCATTGAGGCTTTTGGTGACCATGATCTCGCCCGGCCTTCCAGCGACATCGAGATAGACCCCTGCGGTTCCTTCCGCCTTTACGTCGGGAAGGTGATCGATCGCCTGTAGCAGGGCCTGGGCATGACCGGCTCGATCAGCAACATCACTTGGATGCTTTGTTGTGGGCTGGCCTTTTGGCTTGAACTTTTCGCTTTTTGACAGTGCGTTGAGAATGAAGTGCCGTTTGTCCCTCGGCATGCATTGCCACCCCTATGCTATGCAGTGACCGGCGGCGCTCGAGGGACGCGACCACCGCGGAGGTCCTGATTTCGCTTGAATTACCCAAAACCGCACGTCGTGCCGCGTCTTCCCCTCCCGCCACAACATCGGCTGTGGAAAGACCCTCGGCGTGTTCAACCACATCCTCCCAGTCGACGGCATCGACGTCAAAGCCTCGCAGCCGACGGCGCATTGCCTTCTCGATCGCGTCAGCATCCGGCAGTTGATAGGGCAATACCAAGTCAAAGCGGCGCAGAACCGCCCGGTCGAGAATCTCGGGAAGGTTGGTGGTCGCCACCACAATCGAAGGGCCAGTGTCCTCGTCGAGGAATTGCAGGAACGAGTTCAAAATACGCCGCGCTTCGCCAATGTCGTTCTCCGATCCGCGCGACGCTGCGAGCGCATCGATTTCATCAAACAGATAGATGCCGCGAGTGGTGCGAACGGCGTCGAAGATCATCCGCAGCTTCTGAGCTGTCTCCCCCATGAACTTCGTGATCAAGCCATGGAGAAGCACGGTGAAAAGCGGAAACTTCAATTCGCCGGCGAGTGCCTCAGCCGTCAATGTCTTGCCGGTTCCGGGGGGGCCGGCGAGGAGCACACGGCGGCGCGGCCGCAAGCCTTTCTCCTCCAGCCTTTGGGTCATGCGCGTTTCGGTGACGATTTGCGACAGCTCATCTTCGATGTGCTGAGGCAGGATCAGGTCATTGAGTCGGGTTGTGGGGTAGCTCGCGCTGAGAAACGCAGCCAGATCGCCGCGAGGCGCCGCAATCGGGGTTGGCGCCGCGCGCACCGGCCTTGCGGGCTGCTGACCAGCTTCGGCCCACTGCCTCAGTTGCTCCGCCAAGCGGGCATGGCCCTTTTGCTCTTCGGCCGCGGCAAGCTGCATGGCGAGGTCGAAGAACCTTTCTCCGTCGCCTTCGGCGTGACTCTTCACGAGCCCAATCAATTGCTGTGCCGATGCCATTGCAATGACCTTCCCAAAGTCCCCGCCAGCGCCACCATGGCAAGGACGACGCTCCCACACATCCTAATCAAAGACTCTTAACAGGACAGAGCATCAGAGGCGGATTGATGGGTGGTCCACTTCTAAATCACCAACTCTACTGCCGGCTACCGACAGTGGCCGCCTGCATTGCAACGCAAATGCGGTCGCATTGAGTCCCGGCTACAAAATCCCCATGCGAGAAAGCGGCCCGGGCTCACTAGGGGAAATACGAGCGCCTTTGCCGCGGAACTGCCGCTTGTCCGAAAACCGCCATACATTTCCGACACGCAAGTGCCAGCGGTTGCTGTGCGCCAGCGGACGGTCAATCCTCGATCTCTTGGTCGGCGTTTTGACGGTTGGATGGAACGCCGGGCATGATGTCGCCGGCCAGCAGCTTCTCCTTCGACAGCAGCCCTGCGTCCTCGAGCGCCTCGAAATCCGGCAGCTGACGCAGCGTGTCGAGCCCGAACTGCGACAGGAAATTTTTCGTCGTCACATAGGTGTAAGGCGCACCGGGTTGCGGGCTGCGCGGCCCCGAGGCGATCAGCTCCTGCGCGCGCAGCACGCCGATCAGGTCGCGCGACACCTCCTTGCCGAAGAAGGATGACAGCTCGCCACGGGTGATCGGCTGGAAATAGGCAATGCACATCAGCACGAGCGCCTCCGACTGCGACAGCTCTTTTGCACCCTCCCCCGCCGGCGTGCCGAAAGCGGCGTGGATGACGTCGCCAAAGACCTTTTTGGTGCGGTGCTGCCAGCCGCCGGCGACCGCGACCAGCTCATAGGGACGACCGACGAGCTCGGCGCGAATGTCGTCGAGGACCAGCTCGATGTTGCAGTTTCTTCCTACCACCCGCGCCAACACCTCGCGCGACACCGGTTCATTTGCCGCGAAGATCACCGCTTCGACGCGGCCCATCCACTCGCGCCAGCGCAGTTCCGGCGGCAGGTGCTCGAGCTCGGTGTCCAGCAGTGCCGGCTGCTCGTTCGGCTTGCGGCGGGCGGAGGCTTGGCTCATCGCTACAGCCCAAACAGCCGGAAGCTGCTGCGGCCGGAGAGCTCGCGCACGGCCTCGAGCTGTTGCAGGCGTTCGAACAGGCGTCGCACCGCAAAACGCGACAGGTTTTTCGTCGTCAGCGATCCGGCGACGGCATCCTCATTGAGCAGCAAAAAAATCACGTCGCCGGCGCCCTTGGCGCGCAGTTTTGGCGCCACTGCCAGGAGTCTTTCGTGCGCGGCGCGACAACTCAGCGGCCAGTCGGCAGGCTTCGGCCGCCGCTTGCACCAGCGCAAGGCAGACCTCGAGCTCAAAGCTTTTTTCGCCAGGTCGGATGCGCTTGCCGCCGCCCTCGGCGCGGAAGGACGGGCCAAAAGCCTGCGCCATTAGGAGCGGCAACGGCCGCGGCCAGCGCAGGCCCTGCGCCAGCACCAGGTCGGCGAGCCACCAGGCCAAAAGTTCTGAATCCGGACGCGTGGCGACGACGCGGGGTGGCGATTGCCGCGGCGGCAAACGGCGCCGGCCGCTGCGACCCCGCCACCTCTTCGATCTTCGTGCAGAGGTTGGCGCGAGCCTCATCGTCCCAGGCGAGCCCGAGCATCTCGGCCACTTTTGCCAACCGATCGGCGCTGACCGCCGGCGGCTGCAGTGCCAGCTGGCGCCAGGCGCCAAAAATGGCGCCGGCGGGACCGGGATCGGCGCCGGCCGGGCAAAGCTGCCAGGCGTCGCGCAAGGCGGCTTCGTCCTCGGCGCGACCGGCAAGCCGCATGCTGGCGGCGGCGCATTTCAGCGCAGCCGCTGGCGCCAGGCGCCTGCCCAGGCTGGCTGCGCCCGAGCAAGCGTGTCGAGGGCGCCCAAGGCGGCGCCGGCCCGGAAGGCGGCGTCGGCATCATGCAGCGCGCCAACGGCGAGCGACCAAGCCGGGACGGTGGAGGGCGCGGCGGCGGAGTTGGAAGTCGCGGGATCGAGGCGAATCATGCTTTCGAGGGTAAAATGCCCGTGCGCTTTGCGCCATCAATTTTGGCCAAAAACGCACAGCTTGTCGGCGTGACAAAACGAATGATAATGTTGCCTTATCAGTCGTTTAGCTCTTGCGGCCAGCTAGCTTGCCTATTGCTCTCGACAGAGCAACTATTCCAGCACCGTCAAAGGAATTATGGGCAATTTCACGAAACGCTTGGGCCGCTCCTTTGCAGCCCGACGATCCATGAAATCCCCTCTCCCAAGGGGGACTCGAATCCCCAACCAAGCGACGATCGGCATCGCTATTCACGTGCCTCCCGCATCCGCACAAGATGCTCACGGCATATCTCTGCTGCGCACGTTTACAATTGCTCGGTCCGCTGACCGAGCCACACAAGAGCCTCTTCGCCAATCTCATAGTGTCCGGAGTAGCGAGCCTTCACATACGCCTCGTTATCTGTCTGTCGCAGGCTGCGTGAACTTTCATATTCGATAAGCGTCGCGCGCCGAATCTGCTTGACTGCGCCTTGCCTGCAACGCTTCTCGTAAGCATTCCAGCGTCCGCCGGTTTCGATACGGGAACCTTTCGCAACCAGCGGAGTTGATGGCGCGGTTTGGAGGGCTTTCCTTGAAAAATCTCGAAGCTGTCGAAGCGCTGATCGGCGACGCAAATGCCGACGGTATCGAACAGGCAAGGAGCCTCCTTGCTCGTTTCAGGACCTCTGAATCATTGGCGTCAGCAATCGACGAATTTCTGCTCGATTTCGTCACACTCGTCTTCGTCGTCGAGAACAAGGAAGAGGCTTCCGAAAAGTCATTGAGAAAGCTGGCCCAGCTGAAGCTCGAGAGGATCAAGAGACTGCTGGCCATTTCACCGCTGCTGGAGGAAAGCCCTCATGGATGATATGGGACGGACGCTGTTATCGATCTCCGTATCTTAATCTCGAAATGCCTCCTAGCCCGATTGTCCCGAGGTTCATAACGTCCGTCACCCGCTTTGAGCGCTCGTCAGCACGGGGATCGCGTTACGCCTCGCAGTACCACAGCCGGATCCTAATCCAGCGACATCTGCTCGGCCGGGTCCGGCACGGTCGCATCGAAAATACCCCCCCAGTCGCGGCCGGAAACGCCTCCTTCTGCTTTAGATTTCTCCCGAACGATTTTCCGCAATTTCCGGGCAGCCCTGGTGAAATTGGCTTCGAGCAATCGAGCCTTCGTGTCGTCGGAGAAAAGGCTCTCCTCTTCTCCAATCGATGCGGCAGCTCCCGACCGCGAGGCAGGACCTGCCGACAAAGACGCCGGTGAGCTCGCTGGCCGCGCCGCGTTATACAGCGGAGCCGAAGAAGGTTGGCCGCTGGCAAACTGTGTGCTCCCGGTCGACGACTGGACGGGAGCCGCAGGGTCCGGCTCGCGGACGTCCAAACCTCTCCTGTAGGTTTCTGTCAGCGCCGGCACCGTCGTTGGCGGCATCAGCTCGACCGCGGGGACCTCAGGCGTGTGTGCCCTCGAGAACGCTTCCATCCGGTGGAAGGGCTTCTGGCGGAAGAAGCGAAGCTTGTCGGCAAGCACCGGCGCCTGCGCCTCGGCCAGGATCACAATTTTGTCGGCAGAGAGCTGGCGAACCTCCTGCGGCATCATCAGGTCGCGTTCGCGAAGCTGCTCGACCTTGGTGCGGCGATGCAACCCCATCAGCTCGATCGATCGCGACTCCGTCGTGTAACGCACCGTCCGCTTGCCGAGGCTCTTCGAGATGGTTTCCGCCGTCACCTGATCGTTGGCCCCGTATACCAGCTGATAGCCGCAGTTGCCCATCAGCGAATGGCGCGCCGTCTCGCCATAGATCTCGTCGAGGTTCTTCAGGTCCTGGATGACGAAGGCAATCTTGATGTTGTAACCAGCGACATAAGGCAGCTTCGTGGTGATCTCGCTCATCTTCTTCAGCTGCCGGAACTCGTCGAGCAGGAAATAGACAGGTACCGGCAGGTTTGCGTGATCCAGCATCAAGAGATCGAGCAACTGCTGCACGAACAAGGCCAAGAGCGGTTTCAGCAGCGTGATGTCGGTGATGCCGGGAGACAGGTAGATGGTGATCGGCCGATGCTTGAGCGCACGCAGGTCCATGTCCGTGACGCTCGTCGCAGCCGCAATGCGCTCGTTGCGAAACGGGCGCAACGCCTTCTGGATGTCGAGCAGCGCCGACGCGGCCGCGCGCTCCGACAGCGCAAGATAGGCGTTGAAACTTTCCAGCGTGAAGCGCGACAGGTAAGGCTCGCTCTCCCTGACGGCTGCCATCAGCGCCTGCAGGTCGACGCCGCTGTTGAAGAAGGAGTTCACCTCGGCGAGGTTTCGCCGGCCCTCATAATAGACGCTCTCGCAGACATAGCTGATCACGCCGGCCATGATCTGCTGGGCCGTCGCCTGCCAGATCGCATTCTCGGAGTCTACCGTCTCCGGCACCAGGATCGAAGCAATGTTCTGGATGTCGGTGGTGCGCTCGCCGCGGTCGGTGCGGATGAAATCAAGCGGATTGTAGCGATGCGTCCTGGCCGAGCCCGGCGCAAACAAAAAGACCTGGTTGCCTTGCGATTTGCGATAGCCGGCCGTGCTTTTGAAGATCTCGCCCTTGAGATCTGTCACGACCATCGAGCCTTCGTAGGTAAGCGCGTTCGGCACAACATAGCCGGCGCCCTTGCCGGAGCGCGTCGGCCCGATCACCAGATGATGCCGCTCATCGTCGACGCGCAGGATCTTCTTTCCATATCGCCCAAGGATATGCCCCTTTTTGCCGAACCACCCTGCCCTGCGAAGCGACATGGCATCCTGGAACCGTGCATCGCCAAGCGGGTGTGAAACCGGGCGAAGCCCTGCATAGGCCACCAGGCCCGCACCGAAGAGCGCGGGTACGATTGCGGCAAGCGCCACCGAGCGAAGCACGCCCGAGTCCGGATAAGCCATCAGCTGTCGCAACGGCGCTAGCGGATCGGCGGTGATGGTGGCGCTCAGCATGCGGCCATCGCGATAGATCAGCTGCAAGGCGATCCCGTAACCAAGCGTCCAGACGAGATAGCCGATCACCAGGCTGAAGCTCAGGTAGAGAGCGCGCAAGAGACCGGTCATGGCGTCGTCCCCCTCTCGCGCGCAAACAGGATCTCTGAGACGCCGCGACGGCCGCCATCGCGGCGCAGCTGGACGACGATCGGGATGACGCTTCTAATGTATGAGATCAGATCCGCCTTCGGGTAGGCCGACGACAGGCCGGATTGCATGACCATCATGGCCAGCTGCTCATAAGCACCGAGCGGCGTGTCGGCATGCACCGTCGACATCGAGCCCGGATGGCCGGTGTTGATTGCCCTCAAGAAGGCGAAGGCCTCCGTGCCGCGCACCTCGCCGACGAGAAGCCGGTCAGGACGCATCCTGAGCGAGGCCTCCAGAAGGGATTGAAGGGTTACCTGCGCGGCTCCCTGGTCGCCGCGCGAGGCAACAAGGTGAACCGTGTTCGGCTGGGTGGGGGTGAGCTCGCGTGTGTCCTCCAGCGTGATGATGCGCTCGTGGCGGGAGACGGCGCGCAGGCAGGCGTTGAGGAACGTCGTCTTGCCGGTCGAGGTCCCGCCGCTGATCAGCATCGAGACGCGATTTGCAATGGCCGAGCGAATGAAGCCGAATATGTCGCCCTCGCCAAGCAGGTGGGCGAGCAGCCGGTCCGTCTCGTTCATGCCCTGCATGTTTATCGCCACACCCTCGAGCGCGCCGCTGTCGCGATAGTCTTCGAGGGTAAGCTCGCTCACCCGATGCTTGCGGATCGAGAGCGCGCCGCCATCGGGTGCGGCCGGCGGAAGGATGATCTGAATGCGCTCGCCTGAAGGGAGAGCCGCGCTCAGCAGCGGGTTGCTTGCGCTCACGAACTGGTTGGTTGTCGCCGCCACGCGCTCGCCGATATTGACGATCTCGGCGCTGGTCAACTCAGGTATCCGATGGTGCTCCATGTGATCGGCGCCAAGGCGTTCGACATAGACTTCCGCCGGCTGGTTGACCGAGATCTCGACCACGTCTTCATCGTCGAGAAAGCGCTTCAGCGGTGCGAGCGCGCGGTAGAGGAAATAATGCCGGTCGCGGCGGACGAGCTCACCTGAGGCCACGTTCACGACGGACCTCCTTCAGCGCCTCTGTTACAGGATCGTCATACATGGCCGAGAAATCCAGGTCCTGGCGCACGAAGACGAAGATGCGTTCCCCCTGGCTCACGCTGATGGTCGGCTTGATCTTCAGGCTGTCGCCGAGCGCCTGGTTGGCCATGTCAGAAAACGTCCGGGCGATCGTCTCGCGCGCCGTCTCCTCGGCGTTCTGGGAATTCTCGCCACCGCCTGCCCTGTCGCTGCCATAGCCGGTGAGATAGCTCGCGCCGCCGCCAACGATCGAAAGCAGGATCGCCGCGCCGAAACGCTCGCGGAACTTCTTGTCGACGTGGCCGGTTAACCCAGACCGGCCGAGGCTGTCGGCTCCGATCGAATCCAGCCGAATGCTCACCCCGTCGTCGCGCAGCATGCGCGTCCAGACCACGAAGATGCGCGTCTGGCCCTGCGTTATCTCCGACTGGTACTCGCCGATGAGCCGGGTGCCTGTTGGAATGAGCACGCGACGGCCGTCGAAGGAATAGACGTCGCGCGAAACGATTGCCCTTATCTGCCCGGGAAGGTCGCTGATGATTGCGGTCTCGAGGATGCCCGATATCAGCGTTCCTTCCGGCACCATGGCGTCGACACGGTCGATGTTGCGGGCTTTCGCCGACCGGTCGCGAAGGCCGGTGGCCGCCGCCAGGAACTTGCTTGAACGGTCCTGCCCGGCCACGGTCGCGGCATTGCCCTCATCGCGGTTGCCTTCGGTCTTGGCATCCGATCGCTGGTCGTAGATGACCATCTTCGAGCGGTAGCGCTCCGGGAAACCGTCATCGGCGGCGACTGCTGCTTCAGGCGCTTTCGCAACTTCGGCGGGCTCGGGAGGCGGCGGCACATTGAATTGCGTGGTGTCGACCTCCTCCTCGGCGGCCGCTGGCGGCGGTGGCGGCGGCAGCTCGAGCACCTTCGGTTCTGGCTGCTCCGGCTGCTTGCCCGCTTCGCGCATGAAGGAAGGCGGCCGAAAGCCGGTGGTCGAGAATTCTTCCTCGCCGTCCACAACGTCTCTTGTCGGCTTGTTTTGCGCGAGCGCGAAATAGGCCACGACGAGCCCGGCAGCGACAAGCAGACCGCCGCCGATCAGCTGGCCGCGACGGAGCGAGCGATCGGCAATCTCGGCATCATCGCCCTGCCCCAACGCAATGAGTTCGGGAGCCCGCTGCATCAGTTGCCGCTCCCGCGCCGCTTCTTTGCCTGCAGGTCCTCAACCGGTCCAAGGACGCCGGGATCGGCCGCGCCCGGATCGGGCTTGCGCAGGTTGAAGATGCAGGTCCACTGGTTGCCGTCCCTCAGCGTGAACTGGGCCGCCGTGCCGTCGACGACGACATAGTCCCCCTCGCGGCGGAAGTTGCGCAGCGTTTCCGAGAAGTCCGAATTGACGGCGAAGATCGCCGGCACCCGGCGGTCGAAGCGGAAGAAGGTCTTCTTGCCGTCGTCGAACAGGAGAAGCGGCTTCAGGTCCGTGTCGCCGGAAAACGAATAGTCGATGTTGATGTTGGCCTTGTCGATCGCCGAAATGTTCGGCCAGGAGGCCCGTTGCTCGGCCTCCCGGCGCAGAGCGCTGTCGACGTCCTTGTCGGGATAGACGAAGCGGATGCCAAACACCGTCCGGCCCGCGCCCGGTGCATGGTCCTGGAGCTCGAGGTAGTAGATGCGCTTGTCGGTGACGACGTTCATGTTCGTCGCGGCATTCCTGGCGACCGGCTTGACGAAGAGGATGTTTCCCTTCTCCGCCGGCACCACCTGCCAGCTTTCGGTATCGCCAAGCGATATCGTCTCGAACTTCTCGTCCTCGTCGAAGATTACCATGGTCGAGACACCATAGGTGGCGAAGACCTGCACGACGTTGTTCTGCTGATAGACGACGCTTCTGACGCGCGGGTCGAGCGCCCCTGCTTTCGGCGTCTGTGCCGCGAAAGCCGCCGTCACGGTCGCGCCAAGCGCCAGACATGCCCCCAGGCAGCGGGCCGTCATCCTCCCTGCTCCGGGCTCACCGTCTCCTGATCGCGGCGGTAGCTGTAGACCTGGAAGCCAAGCGGGTTCTCGAACCGCCACTCGTTGCGCACCGGCGTATCGGTGTAGCGGAAGCGGACAACGGAAATCCAATGCTGGACGGTTGCCTCCGTCTCGCTCTTTTGCGTCGTCGAGAAGCGCACGATGGCGGTGCTGGCATTCGGCAGGGTCACGGACTTGACCTCGACCAGAACCCGCTTAAGCCGGCCATAGATCTTGGCCGGGTTCTCGGGGTTGGCGGGGCTGAACAGCGCCTGCAGGTCGCGCGCCGCCTCCGCCGTCGACAGCAGGGCGGCGATGCCGAAATTCTCCTCGATGGCGTATGGGTCGTAACCCTCGCGGTTGCGGATATAGCGCACCACATTGGCTTGCGTGACCGCCTCCTGCTCGGTCAGGTTCGTCGGTCTCGTCAGCCCCGACTTGACCTCGATGAAGCCCGTCGCGCGATCGACCGTCACGATATAGGGCTCGAAGCTCTTGAGCGGCAGCATCAGCACGACGGCCGAGAGACCGAGCGCGGCCAGCCCGGCAAGAAGAAGCGCAAAGAACCAGGCGAGCCGCGTCGAACGCTTTGCCCGCTTCACGATCTCTTCTTCCCAGACATCTCCCTGCTGGAAATAGGAGCGAAGCATGGTGTTCGAGGTCTCGTCCATTGGTTTCATGTCTTCACTCAAGCCATTTCCCTTGCCGGCTATTTCGGCGTTCCCTGCGAAACGATCGCTCGTTGCATGGCGCTTCCTGAAGATGACGAGGCCGACGACAAGCGCGCCTGCGCCCGATGCGCGGCGGCGTTGGTGCCGGCGGACCAGGTTACTGCCGCGCGGCCCAAGGCGAGGCCGCGATAAGCCTGGCGCCGCGCCTCATGTCCGACCGGTGTGCCGAATGCACCGACAATGCCTTGGGCCAGCGACTGCACCTGGAACAGCACGAAAGCGCCTGCGATGCACAGCATGATGAAAGCCGCGAAATCGCTGAGCTTGAGCTCGCGGCTGCCGGAGATCTGATCGATCTTGGTCAACTCGGGCTGCATGGCCGCAATCAGGAATGCGGCGATCACATAGACGAAGAGCGGGATCAGCGCATAAAGCAGCGACTGGTTCAGCCAGCCAAGCGCATAGCTGCGCGTGGCATTGAAGAACATGCAACTGATGAAGATCGGCGCGGTGCCGAGCAATACCCACAAGATGACTTTGGCGAGCACCAGGATGCCAAGCGCGATCGCCACGAACAGGCCGGCAAACACCATGATGATCAGGCCGACCAGAGCCGGCAGCACCGAGAGATAGCCAGCCTGCTCGGCAAAGGCGGAGCTTGCGACATTGGCTGTCTTCCAGATCTGCGACAACCCATTTGTGGGCTCGGTCATGCCAGTCGCCGAAGCGGCCAGGATCGCTCGCCCGGCCGCTTCCGGGACCTTCGTCAGCCAGTCGTAGATGAGCGTGTTGAAGTCGGCCCATTTGCCGACCAGGATCAGGATCGCGAAGACGCGGACGAGCCGGCCGATGATCTCGGCAGCGCTCAGGCGCGACGTGCCGAGCACCAGCTGGACCCCGTAGAGCAGGACCGCAAGCACGAACAGAACGCGCAGCAGCGGCTCGATGTCCGCGCTCAGCGCCTCGAACGCGCGCTGCGAGAAATTCTCGCCGGAAGCGTCGATCCGCTCAAGAAGCGCGCCGATGAAATCATCCATCGCTATCCTGCCCGGCCTGAAGTGCCCGGATGGCTTCCTCGGCGCGCATGTCATTGACCTGTTTCATCGGGCCGCATTCGTCGGCTACGGCGTAGCTCGACAGAACAGCGGGCCGCTTGCAGGGCGCGGTCTTCTCCCTTGGCGTGCCACAGCCCGAAACAGCGACCACGGCCGCCGCACCCGCAATCAGAATTGCGTGGCGGTGTCTCATTCGTAGGTCAAAGCCTTGCGCGTGTTCGAGATGTCGGTCAGGCGCCGCTGGTTTTCGGCCTGCAGCGATTGCACGCCGGCGCCGAGCACGCCAATCATCTCGTTCAGCGTCAGGCCCGTCTGTACCTGCAATTGCGTGTTCTGATCGATCGACCCCTTGACGTCGGTTGCCTGGCCGATGCCCTGGCCGGCACCTTCCAGCGCGGCCCGGCGTGTCTCGACCGCCTGCCTGGAGCCGTTGATCATCGCGGCGACGCCGAGCACGGTGCGCATCAGCTCTTCGTAGGACTTGTCGCTCGCCAGTCCGCTGCCTTCCTTGCCCGAAAGCGACCTGACCAGCTTCAGGCCGTTGATGAATGTCGATGCGGCTTCAGCGACGTTGCCGTTCATCGCACCGAAGTCCGGCATGCCGTCTTTGAGCAGCTTGTCGAATGAAGGAACCGACGAGACGCTGAACCCATTGCCGATCGCCAGATCCTTGAGCGAGCCGGCGTCGCCGCCGCGATCGCCCGTCACGGCTTGAAGCGTCTTCTCTACCGTCGCCAGCACGTCCTTGTTGGTGTCGAGGATTTTTGCCGTGGTGTCGGCGGTCTTGCGCGCCACGGCATAGTTGGTCTTGTCGATGACAGGCATGTCGGCCCTTGCCGGCGACAGCGCGGCCATGGTTGCCAATACCGCGGCAGATATCCGTCTCATGATTTCCTCCTTCATTGGGGTGTGAGCTGCAGTGCGGTTTCGCCGTCGCTCCCGGTGGTGCAAGGCCGCTCGGTAGTGGTCCTGGCCCCTGCGTTCCGGGCGCAATCCTTGCCGGGGGGCCGCGAAGCGCCTCCGTAGCCTCCGGATCGGCTGGATCCGGAGATGTCGCTCAGCGACAGCGCATTGCGCGAATTGGTGAGGTCCGCGAAGGCGGTGCCGAGCAGGATGAGCCGGTTCAGCATTTCGATGTTTGCGTTGCGCGCGCCGCTGTTTTGATCCCAGCTGTCCTGGACCGTGCCGGTGGTGACAGCGCCGAGCTGCTCGAGCCAGGAGCGCACATCGCCGGAGCCGTCGGCCATTGCCGCCGTCAGCCCCATGGCGTTGAACGAAGAGTCGCGCGCGGCCTCGAACGCAGCGCTTCCGCCGCCATAGCTCAGCGGTATCCCGGACTTGTCCGATCCGCCGAATGCCGGCAACCATTTGTGGGTGATGCTGGCAACGTAGCCCTGTGTCTCGCGAAACGGCGGGATGCCGCCGTATTTCTGAACGTTGCCCGCCCCGGCATTATAGGCCGCGAGCGCCAGCGCAACATTGCCGTTGAAGAGCCGCAGCTGCTGCTTGAAGTATCGTGCGCCACCGCGCAGGTTCTGCTCGATGTCGTAAGGATTGACGCCGAGATCGCCGGCGGTGCCCGGCATAAGCTGCGAAAGACCGAGAGCCCCGGCGCCGGACTTGGCGCAAGGATTGAAGCGGCTTTCCTGATAGACGAGCGCCAGGAACTGGTTCTCGTCGATCCCATCCTCCCGGGCGATGCGTCGCACCAGCCCCGCGATCGTCGGATTGGCCCTGGCGGCCGCGACCGAATCGTTCTTGCGGCCAGGCCGGTAGAGGGCGCACGTGATGCCCTGGCTTTTGCCGTACCGGTCACGATCGATCCGATCGAGTTGCGTCGCGGTTTTGTCGCGCTGCTGGCGTGGATCGAGCACGGTGCCGTCGATCGTCGCGACATCGGCAAGCGCCGGCGACCAAAGCAGGCTGAAGAGAATGGGGAACCGCCTGATCATGTCGCCTCTCCCCATCCACAGAACTCGGAGAGCCATCGCTCAGGCTCTTCGCCAAGGCGCGCACGCAGCGCTGCACACGCCTCGACGGTCTCCTTGCGGCCGGACAGCACCTTGACGATGTCGGGCATCGCCGAAAGATCGAGCCGCGCAATGACGGAATCGTTGCCGTGCTTGATGAGGAATGTCCGCCGCTCGGGCGGCGTGTTCCTGATGAAGCCGAATTCCTTGGCCGTCAGCCCAAAGCGTCCGATGTAGCTTTCCTCGTCGGCGCGAGGATTGGGAAAATGAATGTTGGTCGCCGACTGCTCGATCAGCGTGTGCGCCTGTGCCGCGCGGGCGATATCGGCAGCCGACTGTGTGCCAAAGCCGACGATGCCGTTCAGCTTGCGGATCGTCTTCATCTTGTCGACGATGAAGGCGCAAAAGGTCGGGTCCTGAAGGAGCTTCCAGCCTTCGTCCATGAAGATCAGGACGGGTTCGCCGGTCAAAAGCTCGTCCAGGCGATGGTAGAGATACATCAGCGCCGGCGTCCGCACCTCGCGATTGTCCAGTATGTGGGTCATGTCGAAGCCGAAGATCCGCCGGCCCGAGAAGGAAAGGACGTCGCGATCGGCATTGAAGAGCCAGGCTTTCTCGCCTTCGAACCAGGGCCTCAGCCGCGACTGCAGATCGTTGGCGTCGGCGCGCGAACGGCCCATCAAAAGGCCTGAGAGATTGGAAAGCGTGCGCTGCTCGAGGGGCTCGCGCCCGATACGGGCGATCGCGCGCTCAAGCGTGTCCTCCTCGTCCTGGGTGAACCCGCCCTCGCCGGCCGGCTGCAGCATGGCTTTCATGAGCCGCGAGAGAAACTCGCGATTGACCGGATTGTCCTCGAGCTGAAGCGGATTGAACCCGGTCGGCACGCCCGGCTGAAGTTCCTCATAGGCGCCGCCGACGGCGCGGATGAAGATCTCGGCGCCGCGGTCCTTGTCGAAGAAGACAGCCTTCGGCTCCGGCCTTATGCGGAAGGCCTGAGCAAGCAGGAAAGTCAGCACCACGGTCTTGCCGGACCCGGTCGGACCCGTGACCAGGAAGTGACCGATATCGCGCTGATGGAAGTTGAAATGGTAAGGCGTCTGCGAGGTCGTCTCGAGGATGGAGATCGGCAGTCCCCAGTGAAGCCTATCCACCGCGCCGGTGGCGAAGTTGTGCATCGACGAGAAGCCGGAGAAGTTCGCGCTCGAAAGCATCGCGCGTCGGGCAATGTAGGCGTGGTTGCCCGGCAGCTGCGCCCAGAACGAAGCCTCCAGATTGAGGTCTTCGCGCAGCCAGTTGATGTTCATGTCGGTAAGGCAGGAGCCGAGTTCGGCGATCGTCTTGTCGAGGCCCGCCAGGTCGCGCGAGACGCACAGCAGGCTGAAATGGTGATAGCCGAAAACCGCCTCCTGATTGACGAGGCTGTCGAAAGCGAAGTCGATGTCGGTTTCCACCGTGCTGCCGGCCTCGTCCGAGGCCTGGATCTGTCGCTGCAGCCGTGAAATGCGCTCCTGCGCGATCGGCTTGTCGGCCAGCGTGAACGACTGGGTGCAAATGAACTCATGCTCGGCCTGCAACAGGCCGTCGAGCATGCCGGGAGCCGAAAACGGCGGATATTCCTTGATCGACAGCATGGCGCCGAAACGGTTGTCGGACCGGGTTGGACCCTGCGCCTGCATCACGCGCCGGGAAAAATGCAGACGCGAGGATCCGACGTAGCTTGCGATGCCCATGCGCGGCAGGCGCATCGGCTGCGAGACACCGCAGTTCAGGATCGCATTGAAGAACGCGCACGGCTCCGAATAGGGGTCGCCACCGCGATAGATGATGCCGAGGGCACGCGCGCCATAGCTTTGAAGCTCCCGCACGACGTTGCCGGCGACTTCCTCGAGTTCGGCGACACGTTCCTGGAGCCGGCGCTCCGCGACCGCGGCGCCGGAGGTCCTGTCGAGCACTCTCGAGACGGCCTCCGCCACGCCAAGCGCACCGCGCATGCCAGCACGCACGATGGTCAGGTAGAGCTCGTTGTTGAACATGTGCTTGGCGCGCAGCTGCGCCATGTAGCGCTGGTCGAGCAATGCGCAGAACGGATCGGTGAACGCGCCCGCGATCGCCGGGTCGATCCGGCTGCGGATGATCGTTGACCACAGCGAATAGCGGCTGGATCCAAGCGCGCGGATCATCGTGTTCTGCACGCTTGCGCGCATATTGAGCTCGGCCTGGTCCTGCGTCTGGAAAAACAGGCCATCAAGCTTGATCACGCTTGCGATCGCGCCGCTTTCCAGGCCAATCACGGTGTCGGCAAGATGGCGCGTATAGGGAATGTGGGCGACAATCGCGCGATCGCGCCGGCTCTCCCGGCCAAAACCCAGCTCTTCGGCAACGATGTTCAACATGGTCATGGTCCGTAGGAATTCGTGCGCCAGAAGAGCCGGTTCGGCGTCCGCGGCGTGCGGCGGCCGGCAACCTGGGCAAGGTCGAGGATGCGAATGTCTCGGCTGCAGAAGCCAAACAGCGTGAGATAGACAAAAGGTGCGATTGACGCCGACCAGAAGCTCGCGGTCACCAGGAAGGCAATCAGCGTGACGCCCACGATGATGTAGAATGCATTCAAGGGAATGCCCCACATCATTGGCGGCCGCGTCAGACCAATCACCAGCGGCGTCAGGGTCGGTTTTTCGTCGGTCATTCTCTCAGGCCACCTATTGACCGACGGCCGAGATCATCTGGTCGACGATCGCCGGCGCCCCAAAAACCAGGCCGATGCCGAGCACGACCGCGCCTGCCGTGAACCATGACAGGCGTCCCGCGAAAGCCAGGAAACCAAGGCTGATCACCGCGATGATCGCCAGCAGCCGGCCGAACGGGCCGGTGATGAAGTCGACGATCATCTGAACCGCGGTCTCGAGCGGCGCAAAGGCGCCACCCGAACCCTGGGCGAAAGCGAGATCCGCGCCGGCAAAGTGGAAGGCCGCGCCGAGGCAGATGATGAGGACAACACGCCCCCTCATCGTTTGCGTCGCACTCGAGATTGGCTGCATGGTAGCGCTCCTTGGAAAATTTCGGCTCAAAACTGCATGACCCCGCCCGCCCACTGGCGGCGGCGGTCAGGGGTGATCACCCCGCGATCGGCGAGAGGCGAAACTGCGGATCCTTTGTAAGGTGAGCCGTTCTTCGCGCGCCGCGGGACCGAGATGCCAAGCTGATGGTTCAGAACCTTGGCGACGTAGCTGACCGTCTCGGAAAAGGGCGGGATGCCGCCATATTGATAGATGCGGTCCTCGCCGGCATTGTAGGCAGCCACCGCAAGGATCGGGTTCTGGAACTCCTCGATCAGCTCTCCAAGATGGCGTACGCCGGCGTCGATGTTGGCGACAGGCTCGCACGGGTCATCGAGGCCGAACCGCGCCGCGGTTTGCGGCATCAGCTGCATGGGTCCCCGGGCACCGGCGGGTGAGTTGCGATTTCGGTCGAAATCGCTCTCGACGGCGGCGACCGCCACCGCAAGCGACTGCTCGACCCGGTGACGCTTGGCGGCCGCTATCACCAGCGCTGCGATCTGGTCGGGCTCGTAGGGGGACGGGCCACATGCGCCGGGGCGAGCGCCAGTGCCCGACATTGCCCGCGTTGGACGGACGTTACCGAATTGATTGGAGCCTGCGGACTGGGATTGGTCCTTAGCGCTAACGCTGGATCGGTCTTCCGCATTATCAAATTGATGGGCGAAGCTGAGCTCTCGGTCGTCTCTTGCGCCGGTCAGCTGGATGCTGGCGCTCGTGTCCGAAGCCTTCAGGACATAATCGTCCCGCGCTGCGCGGGTGTCAGCGTGCTGGACCTCAATTTGTCTAACAACTGGTAATATAAGCTGTTTCTCGGCCGACTCGGCCGGCAGGGCAAATGCCGCCAGGGGGCACACTGCCAACAGTGCTGCAAGCTTCGCGCCCTTTGCGAATTTCGGCCTGCGCGCCATTGCCGGTCCTTTCCTGCGAAAACAGATTGACTAATCAATTTGATTGGAAAATGATCGAGGATACCTGGTATGTCAAGCAGGAATAGCAAGAGAGCTCGCGACAACGAACAAGCAGAAAGGCAATGAAATGCGTTTTGGTCTGAAGATCCTCGGCAGCATGGCCGCGGCTGCCGCGGCTTCCTCCGCCGTCGCGGCGCCACCTGTCGACAAGGCTTACATCCGTTCGCTTGCGACGCCCGGCAAGACGGTGCTGGTGGTCGAATACTACGATGGCCAGTCAAGGGTTGTGGATCGCAAAGGATACGCCTCGTCCAATGGCTACAAGGCGGCCTCCGCGACCGAGATCCGGGTCGATCAAAAGCTGTCGCTGCGCCTGTTCGGCATAGAGCCTTGCGCCGGCGACATGGTGAACCGCAAAGAAAATTACACCGGAAGCTGCTCGGACTTTGCCAGGCATGGGCTGACGACCCTTTTGCAGTCGCCAAGGGTGATCCTGTGCCGCGCATTCCTCGCCGAGCAGCAAGCGCAGGTCCAGGATGCGACCTGTTATGGCTACTACAATTTTCCCGGAAGCCTCGATTCAGTGGATATGTTCGAGGAGCAACTGGTCTCCCTCGGCAGCCACCGCATCGCCAGAAAGACGGACGGCTCCCCTGCCCGTCCCGAACTGATGGAGGCCGAAAAGATTGGCCGCAGCGGCTATGGCATGTGGGCCGACCCAAGGATCAAGGGTCAATGAAAATTCAAGCCGTAATCCGAACAGCAATATTGGCAATCACGGTTTCGGCCGGCTTTAGCAGCGAAGCCGGTTCCGCGAGCTTTACGCTCCTGCCCGGTGTGACGCTAGAGACCGGCGACAGCTGGACCATGGACGGGCGCCATTATCGCCTCTACGGCGTCCAGGCGTGCCTGCGCGGAAGCACCTATACCGACCGAAGCGGCAAGAGACGGGACTGCGGCGAAGCCTCCTTGGCGGTGCTTGGCGCCTATGTGCGCGACACAAGGCCGACTTGCGCGGTGCTTTTCACGAGTGCCGCCACGACCTATGTCGCGTGCTCGGCAAGCGTCGGTTCCGACAGGCTCGATCTCGCCGATCTCCTCATCGCGTCGGGCTTTGCCTTCGCAGCCGTCAGGGCTGACGGGCTCCCGCAATACCCGCCCTACGCCGTCGTCGAACAGATGGCCCGCGACAGAAATGCCGGCCTTTGGCAGTTCGGTGACGTCCAGCATCCTGCCTTTCTGCTTGCACGCGCAAGGCAGGCCAAGCGAGGCGCCCAATGAGGATATCAACGCCAGGCCTAGTCCTGTTGCAACTGGCGATCGCCGCGCCTTGTCTCGCCGGCGCCACCGACGCTGCGGGCAACAAGGCTCGGCCCGCACGGGTACGAGCCGCTACAATCGCGGGCGGCGCTGCAGTCATCGACGGCCACACGCTTTGGTTTCCGCGAGAAGCCGTAATGGTCCGGCTGGCTGGCATCGACAGTTGCGAGCCTGCACAATGGTCGTTCGATCCAACGGCCTACGGGTCGCGTTCGGTGCTCAAGCCGGTCCCCTGCGGGGCGCTGGCAAAGGCGTGGCTGAAAAGGGCTGTTGGCCGCAGGCAGGTTGTCTGCACGATCTCGACGTCCGCTGCCGGGGCGGCCGCGCTGACTGGTCTCTGCGCCGCGGCAGGGCAAGATCTCGCGCTTCTCATGCTTCAGTCGGGCTGGGCACGGGTCACGGCGTCCGACTGGCGCCCGGGCTATCTCGCTGCGCAGGCAAGCGCGCGTGCTGCCCGCTACGGCATGTGGGCGACGTATGTTCTCGACCCCGACGAGTGGCGGGGCAAGGCCGTGGACAAGACCCTGGCGCGACTGCCCGTCGCCGACCTTAACCTCCTGGCTGAACGCGAAAGCGAAGCCTCTCCGCCGTTCGACGATGCCCGAAAGCTTCCTGCGCGGACTGATCGTTGACTCGTGAGATCGGCGCCCCATGAATTAGGCGGTGGTTTCATAAACGTCAGACCGATCCGATCGCACTTCCGCTATTCGGATGCACCGCCAGCGTCGCAGCCGCCACCGTTTCCGCAAGTAAATCAAAAGGTTGTCTGAAGGCTACGCGAACCTTGCCTTCGCGCGAATGAACAAGTTGGCGATGGCGTCCTGAGCAACACCGAAACCTCGTGCCGGACTAAGCTCCGTCAGAGGGCGTCGCGCGCTCCGGTCCTGCGGCGAAAGCGCCTGCCGGTTGACACCTCCCTTAAGCGTGGCGCCGATCCTGGCGAAGGCATCGAGACGATTAAGGAAACGCTCGGCGTCTATCCGAGGCTCGCTCATACAATGTTTCCATAGGCGGCATCATGGAAGGCAATCTCCAGTGCCTGCACGCGGCCGAAGACGGCGCTGAGCCGGGCCTGACCTGCATCGTCCCGGCAAAGGCGCGGCCGTCAGCCAACTAGCACCGAGGACGGCTGATTGGACCTATGCGCCGGCCGATGCGACTTCCGTCATAGAATTAGTGCTCGCTAATATGCTATATCCAAGGCGAGGATTTCCATGGGGCGGCCACACAGGAGTACAGGAGTATTGATATGACGCGCGACCGGATGATCGCTCACATACTCGCGGCAGATGCTGTTGCCCGCGACGCTGCCGCGCATGGCCATCATCCCTTCGGTGCGGTGCTGGTCGGCCCCGACGACGCGATCCTCATGCGCCAAGGCAACATCGACACCGTGCATCACGCCGAGACCGAACTTGCGCGGCGCGCGGCGGAAGCCTATTCGCCGGAGTTTCTCTGGACCTGCACGCTGGTCTCAACCGGTGAGCCCTGCGCGATGTGCACCGGAACGCTCTACTGGGCGAATATCGGCCGTCTGGTCTACGGCTTCGAGGAGACCAAGCTTCTCGCGCTGACTGGGGACCATCCTGAAAACCCGACGATGAGCCTGCCCTCGCGCGTTGTGCTCGGCTCCGGGCAGAAGAAGATCGAGGTTCACGGCCCCTTCCCCGAAATTGAGGACGAACTTCTCGCTGCCCACCGTGACTTCTGGCGGCGGTAGCCTGGCGGCCAAGGCGGCGGGCCGCAATACCGCGCTTATCGGCGCTCCCGATCTATGCCCCGCAAAGGGGGCGTGTTTTCACGCTTCCTGACGCTCGCACGCGCAGTGCGGGGGTGCGGCTTGGGCTATTCTTTTTGCAGATTCGGCAGACGGCCCCGCCTTCTTTTCGACGTCCATCGTTGCATTGCCCGCCCTGAGCTTCGCTCTGTGGCTCCGGCTCGACTTCGATCCGCCGTATTGGGTTCGTGTCGTGAAGCGGTAGGCTCGGAGGTGGAGGTGCTGTTCGACGGCGGCGTGCGCTCGGGCCAGGATGTGATGCGCGCATTGGCGCTGGGCGCCCGCGCCTGTCTGGTCGGGCGCGCCTACGTCTACGGCCTCGACGCCGGCGGCGAGGCCGGCGTGGCGAAAGCGATCGAGATCCTGCGCAAGGAGCTCTCCGTCACCATGGCGCTGACGGGGACAAGGAGTGTCGAGGAGATTGATCAGAGGGTGCTGAACTAGACGGCAGTCCCCTCTGCACGTCACAGCGCTTACGGGGAGGTGAGGAGCAGTGGCCGCGCCGGCTTACTCGGATGGGCCAGCAGCGCCTGCGGATCGGGATCGCGCGTCTTCGGCGATTGCCACCGAGCGGCGGCTCGCTTCATCGATGGGCGCGGACCACGGAGAGCGCGCCTCGAGACGCCCGATGCGGACTCAGGTCCGCGCTGCCTCGGATGCCGAAAGGTGGCCGGACGGCACCGCTGCGAATACTGCTTGTTTCGAATGCGCCGCACGCTCCATGGAGAGAAGCCTTGCCAACTCCTCCCTCAAGGACTTCCGAGAGGCCTGAAAAGAGTCACATCGCGTCGACCGGCGCGAAGAAGCAATTCCCGTCTTCTTCGGTGGGATGCAGGCAGATGTGAAAATTGTCATCACCGGATGGAATCACCACGTCGTAGGGAACGAAATAACGGTTCTGATGAGTGACTTTCCGGTGATCGCCCGGCCGCAAGATGATGACGTAGCCATCTGGCCGGGGCGTTACTGTCGTGGCAGGTATCCTGTCACATTCGCCGGTGACTGCATCGCCGTGACAGCACGCTGGCGGATAGGTCCAGGTCCGATCAGCGCTATGCGCTAACGCAGAACCACTCTCCAGCGCCGCAACCGTGGCCATCAGGGTTGCGAGCCCAGCGCGTTGTCGAGTGCTGACCAAGTGCATCGAAGAGCCGCTCCCGGCGGCGACCGAAAGTCGTCATCGTCCACAACACCATTCGCGGTCAAGCCAGGTGACCCGTTGGATGTCGCGCTGGGCGATGCGGCTTCATTTAATAGATTAGCATTTACTAATATGCTATGCAAACGCGAGAGGCTGATCCATGCGACAGTTCCAAAGACCTATTGCATTGATGTGGCTTGTCTTAGCCAACGATGCGAACGCCCACGATTGGTACACCGGCAAGACTGACCCGGTTCTTCAATATGATTGCTGCGGCAACAAGGATTGCCACCCTATCGATTCCGATGTCGTCAGGGAGACCAAAGGCGGCTATTACGTCAGATTACCTCGCCCCGCCTACATGAACGAGCCACAAGAAGCAGAGTGGTTCATTCCCAGGGAGCGTGTCCAGGCCGCGCCGGACGATCGGTACCATATCTGCGAGCGTCTGATGACGTTTTACCGAACGATCACTCCCCATATGAAGTTCGAAGCCTATCAGAGATTCAGGTGGACGTGCTTCTTCGCGCCGAGGGGCACAAGTTCGATCGCACAGGCTCGCTAGACGGTTCCGGGCCAGCATTTGCTAAAATGGCAGGAGCATTGCCATCTCGACTCGGGCCGAACGTTCGTTGGCAACAGTCCTGCCTTATTTCACGGCCCTCTGTCTCGGCGACGTGTGTCTCAGTTCGAATTTCTGAACTCGACCCGTTGCCGTCATCGCAGATGGCAGACTTAGGCTTTTGCAGTAGCCCAGCGTGTGATCACTTCGGGCTGCTCCTTATATGAGGCCTCGAAGGCTGGCGCGGCCAATATAGCCTGCATGTGCAATGTCACGCTTCCGGAATTGCGAAACCCGTGCCAGCTGCCAGCCGGCACGATGACGGATTGTCCCGTTGACACCGTTGTTCTTTCATCGCCCAACCAAAGCTCGGCCCGACCTTCCAGAACGGTCAAGACTTCCTCGACGGGATGGGTGTGAGACGGTGTGCCAGCTCCCGGTGCGACCCACTGTTCAAATATGCAGAGTGCGGCTGCGTCGGTGGCTGCAGAAACCTGCATCTTGGTCAACACCCCGGGACGCCACTCTTCAGTCGGCTGAAGGCTATGGTCGATAATCTGCATGATGCGCCCTTCTAATATGAGAATACCATTTACCGGGGATTGCTCGCAAATGTTGTCATGCCGACTGTATCCCCTCCATGCCGGAAGAGGGGGCAGGGACTCCCTCGTCCATCCTTCGCAACATGTTGTGGTCCCTAACCAAACGGGATAAGCGGCTTTTTCAAGCGCCTGCTGCGTGCATGATCCGCTATCGGGCTGCGATGATCTGACGTGACGAGACATCCCTAGTCGAGGTGTGCGCCGAGCGCCCCGGCCCAGCGCAGACCTCGACCAACGCGTCGGTGAAGCAGCCGTCAGGCCATTTTGGCCAGTATCTTGCCCATATCTGCAGAGTCGAACGCCCTCAGCATCTCGGTTCTGATGTTGCCCATCGATGCGATTGATAAGCCTAGCGCGGTCGCGCCAATGTCGTCCTCTGCTTCGGCAACCACCACGACGTCATACTTGCCCTGCGTCCACAACAGGGTGTGAATCTTGACCCCGCTTTTGCTCGCCTTCTCTTTGAAGGCCTCAGCACGCTTCTGAGTGTCCCTTATGGTCCTGATGCCTTGATCTGTGAAATTCGACAGTAACACGTAATGAGCCATTGGTTTCCTGCCACAATGGGAAACACCAGGGCGCTCACGGCGCTTCCGCCGTTCCCGGCGCGAACCACCGGCGGCCAACACACGACACTGCGCCGGTAGCGGTTCAACCAGCAAGTTTAAGCGCAGTTGGCGCGGAAGCGGTCTCGATCCGCAGTGCCAGGCCGGATGGATGTTCAAGTCTTTGACCAATGCCCTAAGCCTGCCTGCGCAACCTGCGCTCGCGGACGACATTTGCCAGATACACTGTCGGGTCCTGGTCATTTCGCTGCGCGAGGGCGTTGGCGATGTCGCAGGTGTTCAGGCCGATATCCAGGAGCTCGCGAGTGCTCATCGACGCGAGGACCGCAAGCTGCCTGCGTTGTACCCAAAAGCGCGGTAGCCACAGAACGGCAGCAGCGCTTCCGTGCAGAAGCGCCAAAAGGCAATGGACAGCACGGCTCTCCTTGCGTCCCGCCGCCGCGCTGTGGGGGAATTCGATGGTGGCCATGGCGTTCTCTCCTATCTAGCCGCCTTTTCATGGGCGGCAGGTGGAGACTAGGCGAGCTTTCAGCGCCAGGCCTGATACCCAGCGGAAACATTTCCGAAATCGAGATGAAATTGGATCGCGCCAAGGTCACGATGGGTTATAGTTGCGAATTTCCTAATATGCCTAGCTACGCTATTGTAGGGCGCGCTCTTCAAGGGAGACGCCGTTGGGAGAGGCCGATAATCGCGACAGGGCCACCATCCGGCTTGGCGCATGCGCCTTCGACCGGGAGCGGGGTCTCCTTTTGGACAAGGGCAGACCCGTTGATGTCCGCGCGAGGACGTTTTCGCTGTTGGTATTTCTCGTTGAGCACGCAAACCGCGTGGTGAGCCGGGATCAGATATTCGAGGTCGTGTGGAAGGGGCTCGTCGTAACCGATGACGCATTGACACAGACGATCCGCGACCTTCGAAACGTCCTTGGCGACGACGGGGCAGCTCTGATCAAGACGGTTGCAAAGCGCGGCTACATGCTCACGCTGCAATCGCAGGACGAAGCAAAGGGTCGCGGCGCCACCAGTGTAGAACCTCAAGCAGTGGCACAAGACTTCGGGCAGCGAAGTCCCTCACCGGAAACTCAGCTCGATACGCTTGTAACACCCCACGCCGATGCGGATCTGCCCGGCGAACGATCGTTGCAGAGCGCTTTCGACTTGTTGGTCGATGAAAGCAGGTCGACGGTGCCTCTTGTGGGGTCGGCACGATCGGCCGAAGCGCAGCCGGTTCGCACCTCCGGGCGCGACAGGCCGGCGGTCGCGGTGCTGCCGTTTGCGCTCGAGGACATCGCTTCCCGGCACCTCCACGTCTTGAGGGACGGGTTGCTGCGGGACATCATCCGCGACCTTGCCCGACTGCGAACCGTCTTCGTCATCGCGGCGAACTCACTGCAGGCCTTGTCGTCGGTCGGGCTGAACAGCCTGAAGGCCGCCCGGCTGCTTCGCTGCGACTATGTCTGCGCCGGCACCATCACGCTGGATGGAGCGACCCTTCGGGTCGATGTCGAGTTGATCGCGGCCGCCGGTGGCCATGTGATTTTCTCCGAAATATTCTCGAGGCCTCTCGCATCCATCTCGCAGTTCGGACAGACCCTGGCCGACGAAATCGCAACGCTGATCGCCGACGAGGTCAATCTCGCGGAGCGCAATATCGCGGTCCGGCGGCCTCTTCACGAGCTGGACGCATGGCAGGCCTATCATCGTGGCCTGGGGCACATGCACATGTTCACCGGCCAGGACAATACGGTCGCCGAGGATCTGTTCAAGGCGGCGATCGACCTCGACCCGCGCTTTGCAGGTCCCTATGCGAGCCTATCGTTTACACATTTTTTGAGAGCGTATCTGTTTGATCCGTCGCATCTCTCCGCGGAAGGCCGGCTCGCTCACGATCTTGCGGCCCGCGCGGTGGCGGTCGATCCATACGACCCCGCGGCGCATTGCGCTCTCGGGCGCGCGCTCTGGATCGTCGGTGCGCGCGAAGAAGCCGCCGAGGCTCTGGAGCGCGCCACGGTCCTCAGCCCTTCATATGCCTTCGGGCATTACTCGCGAGCCTTTATCCAAGCCCACTCAGGGGATGCCAGGATGGCCATCCAGGCAGCCGACCATGCAAGAGAACTGTCGCCGTTCGATCCCTTCCTCGCTCCTAACCAGGCGGTGCGCGCCATTTCCCTGCTGCGACTCGGAAGAGCCGACGAGGCTGCTGCCTGGGCCTTGCGCGCTACGCTCCATCGCAACGCTCACGCCCATGTGAGGCGTGTTGCGGTCTTGGCGCTGACCGCAGCCGGCCGGACTGACGAGGCGAAGCAGTTGGCACAGGTGGTCAACAGCGAAAGCCCGGAAAACGGCAACGAGTTGTTCATTCGGGCAAACAGGATGCGACCCGATGACGAGAAGTTGCTGCGCGACTTGGGCCAGCGAAGCGGGTTGCGCTAGGGGGTGCTAGGCGGGTCGACGAGCAGTGACGCTCGGACTCACCCACCGCTGCTCCGGCCAGATATGGCTCGTGCCGGCACCATTCGCTGCCGTGCTTACCCCAGGGGGAGTTTACCCAGGGGCTCAACTAAGGAGGCTTACTATGAGCTCTGAACATTCCAAGCCTGAAGCATTAGACATGGAAGGCACGCAGACGACGAAAGGCCGATGCATGTGCGGGAATGTCCGCTATGAACTCACGGGGCCAATGTTCGACGTAGTCCATTGCCACTGCGAGAGCTGCCGGCGTCAGAGTTCTAGCGCTTTCGTGACGTTTTTCAATATCGATAAGGCGCACTTCCGTTACACCCGGGGAAGGCCGATATCGTACGAGTCATCGGATGGTGTCGAGCGCACGCATTGCGGGCGATGCGGGTCACCGATCTCCTACGAAAACCCACGAGAGCTCTCGATCTTTGCCTGCACGCTCGAAGATTTGACGCTCGTGAAGCCTCAAGCACATATCATGGTCGGCGAGATGCTCCCTTGGCTCGTCTTCGGCGATGACTTGCCTTGTTTCGAGCAGGGACTTCATCATGGCAAACTGCCGGTCGTTCATGGTCCTTCCAACCTGTTGCCGGTCAGCGTCGAAAATATTAGAGCCAACAGTGCCAGGACAAACGCCGCCAGGGACCATTTTGCCACGGAGAGCGCAACTGATTGAAGCTCGCGGGCGGGGGGCGGCTTTTCGTATAGAGTTCTCCTCGAGCAGGATCATCTCGCTTTAGATGCTTTCGTGAAGGGCGATCCTGAACCTCTGAAAGATCTCTATTCGCAACGGGATGACGTCATTATCGCTAATCCGTTCGGACGCCGGCGAAGGGGTGGGAAAAGGCCGCCGCGACCATGGAACGGGCTGCCACCAATTACCGGGACGGCGAGGCCACCGGCTTTGAGCGCATCTCCGAGTACGCGACGGCGGACTTGGGATACACCATCGAGATCGAGCGGTTGCGATCCAAAGTCGGTGGTGGCGACAAACTGGTACCGATTGCGCTCGGGTCACCATCATATTCCGGCGGGAAGAAGGCGCGTGGAGGATCGTCCTTCGTCATGCCGATCCGATAACCTCAGCCCGCCCGCCGGCGTCCATAGTCGGAGTAGATGGGTTGCCGGACCCGTCTGGGTCTTACTCGATGAGAGCCGCAGTTTGCGCCGAGGCGGGACGCGATGCCTGTCGGCTTTGACACCGACTCCGGATGTGTGATTCCAGCTCCTCAAAACGGAGCCTCGAACCATGCGGTACGAACTCACAGACTGCGCATGGGCCGCCATCAAGTCGATGCTTTCGAACAAGCCGCGCGGCGGCGTCGGAGGCCTCGCTCATCATCGGTGACGCGATATCTCGCTGCGCAGTCTAGAGCGCGTGCTGCCCGCTACGGCATGTGGGCGACGTATGTTCTCGACGCCGACGAGTGGCGGGGCAAGGCCGTGGACAAGACCCTGGCGCGACTGCCCGTCGCCGACCTTAACCTCCTGGCTGAACGGGAAAGCGAAGCCTCTCCGCCGTTCGACGATGCTCGAAGGCTACCTGCGCGGACTGATCGTTGACTCGTGAAATCGGCGCCCCATGAATTAGGCGGTGTTTTCATAAACGTCAGACCGATCCGATCGCACTTCCGCTATTCGGATGCACCGCCAGCGTCGCAGCCGCCACCGTTTCCGCAAGTAAATCAAAAGGTTGTCTGAAGGCTACGCGAACCTTGCCTTCGCGCGAATGAACAAGTTGGCGATCGCGTCCTGAGCAACACCGAAACCTCGTGCCCGACTAAGCTGCGTCAGAAGGCGTCGCGCGCTCCGGTCCTGCGGCGAAAGCGCCTGCCGGTTGACACCTCCCTTGGCCTGGCCAAGGCATCGAGACGATTAAAGAAACGCTCGGCGTCTATCCGAGGCTCGCTCATACAATGTTTCCATAGGCGGCATCATGGAAGGCAATCTCCAGTGCCTGCACGCGGCCGAAGACGGCGCTGAGCCGGGCCTGCCCTGCATCATCGAGGCTGGCGTCCGCCTCGTCGATCTGCTGCCTCAGCCATCCAGCCTGCCTGGCGAAGGTATCGCCGGCGTGCATGGCCACCCACTCCTTGAGCAGCGGATCGGCAATGGCCGCGGCCGCGACGCGCTTCGACCAGGTCCAGTACATCCATTCCGCCGCAAACATCGCAACGATGGTGTCGAGGAATGCTCCCTTTTCGGCTATGTCCAGCATCCCGGCGCAGAATGCCTTCACGCGCGGATCGCCGAGATTGAAGCTGCTGGGATCGATGACGCGGGCCGCCAGTGTCCGTTCAAAATAGGCGATCTGCTGGTTGGCCAGATCATCCTGCACACCGATCAGCCAGCGCTTCTGTTCGATCGTGCCGGCCTTGGCGGTGGCAAGCGCGAAGATCGAGATGGCCGTATCCACGAAGGCGCCCTCGTAGACAAGGTAGCGGTCGAACACCTCGCCCGCCAGATGACCGCCCTCGATGTCGGTGGTGAAGCGGTGGCGAACCATGGCTTCGAAGACGGCCTCGTTTTCGCGCAAAATGCGCTCCGACAGCGTTTCGCCCGTCATCCGTCAGGCTTCCAGAGCCGGCTCGGCAGCGGCGCGGAAGGCGCGCACGCGCTCGATGTCGACCGGGTTCCACCAAGCGCCGTCTGCCTTCAGCGACGAGGCGACGATGACGCCGCTTGTGCGCTTGAGGATCCCCACGACATTGGTCTTGTCCACGCCCGAGCCGACCAGCAGCGGCAGATGCGTGGCGGCGGCGATCTCCTCGATCTCCTCGATGGTAGCGGCGTTGCCGGTGCGCTGGCCGGTGGCAATTACGCCGTCGGCATCAAAAAAGGCGAGATCGCGCGTCAGCTCGGCAATGCTGCGATCGGCGACGATGGCGTGGCTGCCGTGCTTGACGTGGCTGTCGGCGAAGACCTTGATGTGCTCGGCCCTGAGAGTCGAACGATAACGCATGGCCTCCGCCGCGCGGCCCTCCATGAAACCCTCATTGGCGACATAGGCGTTCGCCCATTGGTTCACGCGGATGAACTTCGCGCCTCCCGCCACGGCGATGGCAAAGGCCGGTATCGGCGCATTGGCCAGCACATTGATGCCAAGCGGCACGCCGACCGCGCGCGCGATGCGGTCGGTGACGACCGACATGAAGGCAGCCGTCTCATAGCCGATGTCGTCAGGCTTCGAGAAGGGCACGTCGCCATGGTTTTCGATGATCAGGCCATGCATCCCGCCTTCGATAAGGGCTTCGGCATCGCGCATGCAGGTATCGTAGATGGTTTTCATATCGGCGCCGCGATAACGGGGGGCACCGGGGAAGGCGGGGCAATGAATCATGCCGATCAGCGCCTTGTCGCGCCCGAATATTTCCCTTATGGCGCTGGCGGGATTGTCCGAGATTTGCTGCATTTCAAAAGTCCTTCGGAAGAGTGTTCATGCATGCTTATGTCATAGGAAATGTGGCGGTTGACGAGACCATCCGGGTCGAACAGTGGCCATTGGCCGGTGCCTCGATCTTCGGCAGCCACGGCTCCAGCGATCTCGGCGGCAAGGGCGCAAACCAAGCGGTGGTCATGGCCCGCTGCGGCCTGAGCACCACCCTCGTAGCGCCTGTGGGTGTGGAGTTCCGCGCCCAGAGCATCGCCGAACGGCTCGCCGCCGAGCCAGTCGAATGCCGACTCCTGCGACAGGAGGGCCGCAGCAGCGACTTCTCCATCATATTCACAACTCCCGACGGGGAGAACGCCATCGTCACCACGACGGACGCGGCCGAGAACCTTCGGCCCGAGGATGCGCTGCTTGCTATCCGCGAAGCACAACCGGGCGACCTTGCAGTTTTCCAAGGCAATCTGAGCGAGGTGACGACAGAGGCGCTGCTGCGCGAAGCGCGCCGGCGCAGCATCGTCACAGCCTTCAATCCGTCGCCGCTCAGGCCTTCCTTTCAGGATCTGTGGCCGCTGGTAGACCTTGCCTTCCTCAATGCAGGCGAGGCGATGGCACTGACGGGCGAGTCGAGCGACGCGGCCGCCGCCGTGCTGCATGCGCGCGGCGTACGCGATGTGGTCCTGACGCTCGGCGCGGACGGCGCCCTGCTCAGCGGCGGCGGTGCTCCGCTGCGGGTGGCCGCGATGCCCGCTAACGTCGTGGACACCACCGGCGCGGGGGACACGTTTATGGGCGTGGCCCTGGCCTCCGCGTTCCTGCGCGGCACCCGCCTTGACGAACTGGCGCTCATCCATGCGACCCGAGCGAGCGCACTCACCGTGTCGCGGAAAGGCACGCTGGGCGCCTTTCCGAGCATCGAGGAAATGAGAGCGATCCTGGCGCACCTTTGAGGTCAGCGCTCGGCGGTCAGCCAGCCGAGGATGTTCTTCCACAGCCTGCCGTAGCCTTCCCAGGCACAAAAGGCCGGCGATAGCCAGTGCGGGCCGATGTCAGAGGTCCAGGCCGCCGTGCGGCCCTTGCCATGGCTGCCAATCACAAGCAGCGGAAAGCCACCCTGGTCCTGCGGCAGGCGCGCGAGCAGCTCAGCATTAGTACCTGGCCGAAGTTCAACCTCGTTGACGCCAAGCAGCGGCGGCCATGCCTGGCCGGTCAGTCCCGCCATGACCGGATGATCCGCGGCGACGATCTCGGCCACGGTGCCTTCGGGTATCTCGACGCGATCGTCATAGGGCAGGCAGGTGACGGGCAGTGTGTCTTCCACTGGCGTGCGGCGCCAGCGGGCCTTGCCGTCGATGCCCTGGAAAGAGAAGTAGCCGCCGACCATGAGCAGGCCCCCGCCCTTTTCCACCCAGGCCTTGAGCAACTTCAGCCGGTTCGGCACGGTGCGCGAATGCAGCCACACCTCCGGCGGCAGAAGCAGCGAATTCGCCCCGATGTCGGACAGGATGATGGTATCGTAGATGTCTAGCCCCGCCATCTCGAAGGGCAGCTTCTCCACTGCTTCGTGGGCCGGCATGTAAGTCAGCTCATATTCTGAGCCTTCAAGCGCCTTTACCAGCGGCTCGGCGCCGAGATGGAAGGTGACGGAACCGAACTGATCGAAGCCCTTATAGTGGGTGGCCGAACTTACCCAGCTTTCGCCGACCAGGAGAACCTTCTTTGTCATGTCGTCTTTCGCTTTCTTCTATGGGAAATTGGGGCCTTCCAACGTCAGACCGTCGCGTCGAAGACCAAGCGCGGATTGTCATGCATCAGCCGCGTGAGCGCGGCCTCCGGCACGCCATGTCGCCCCAGGCGCGGCAGGAAGTGCTTCGGCACGTAGGCATATCCGTTGCCGCCATAATGAGTGAGCATCATCTTCAGGAACACGTCGTGCGAGATCAGGATGCGATCCAGATAACCGGCGTCGATCAAGCGCACGATGCCACGCGCCGCCTCGTCGTCGCTCGGGCACTGCACCTGCTGGTCGGCATAGAAGAAGTCCATGCCGACCATGTCATATTCGATGAAGGCGCCGCGAGCGGCCAACGACAATTGATAGGCGAAATCGTCGTGCGAGGGGTTCATGTGGCACAGCACCGTGTGGCGCAGCTCCGCCCCCTCCTCCTCAACGATGTCGAGCACCTTATGGCCGAAACGGAACCAGCCGGGCAGATGCACCATAAGCGGCAGCCCCGTCAGCTGCTGGGCGCGGGCGGCTCCGCGCAGGGACTTCTCTTCGCTTTTTGTGAAGTCGGCGGAAACGCCGATCTCGCCGATCAGCCCGATCCTTACCCCGGTGCCCTCAACGCCGTCCACTGCCTCGCGCACGATCTCGGCGGCGATGTCGTCGGCTGACATCGACGCCACCTTGGCCGGGTGGGAGGATGCGAGATAGTAGCCGGCGCCCATGACGATATTGAGCCCGCTCGCCGCCGAAATTCGGCGCATGGCCAGCGGATCGCGGCCGATGCCCTGGCAGGTAGGCTCGACCAGGGTGCGCCCGCCGACGGCTGCGAACTGCTTCAGTTCCTTCACCGCCAGCGCCTCATCGTCCAGAGTGATGTTGTGGCGGTTGACGAAGGGGTCCTGGCGCAGCTCCGAAAGGATCTCGATGCACACGAAGCCGCCAGCCAGATATTGCCGCTCAGGCTCCTTCGGCCTGTGCCACCAGCACAAACAATCGTTCAGCACATGCTCGTGCATGAGCGTCATGCCAAGGTCGGAGGCGACGACCGGCCCGGCCACCGTCATCACCTTGCCCGAGCGCACATGCGCCTCGGAGAGCGGGGTGGCCGTCATTTCGCTTTGCCTCCCGCTCTGCTCGGTAGCCGGAACTTGGCATTGAAGATGCGGGTGTTCAGCCAGATGGCGATCAGGATGATGGCGCCGGTGACGATCTGGGTGAAGAAGGGCGAAATGTGCATGAGGATAAGGCCATTGCCTATCACGGCGATGGTGAGCGTGCCGAGCAGGGTACCGAGGATGGTCCCGCGCCCGCCCATCAGCGAGGTGCCGCCAAGGACAACGGCTGCGATCACTTGCAGTTCGAAGCCGACGGCCGCGTTGGACGAACCCGAGCCAAGACGAGCGGCGATAAGCAGGCCGGCGACGGCGCAGGAAATGCCCGAGATCATGTAGACCGAGGCGATGACCCAGCGCGCCGGCATGCCGACGCGACGCGCCGCCTCCATATTGGAGCCGACCGCCACCACCTGCCGCCCGTAGCGGGTCGAGCGGATCGTGACATAGCCGACGACGGCTACGACCACAGCGATGAGCGCGGGAACTGGGATACCGACGATTTCACCGCGGCCCAGCATGAGGAAGCCTGCAGCGTTCTCAATCGGGATCGAATAGCCCTGGGTGAGGTAAAGTGCCAGCCCGCGCAGGATGGAAAGGCCAGCGAGCGTGACGATAAAGGCTGGCACGTCCTGATAGGCCACGAACCAGCCTTGCCCAAGCCCCGTCAGCACGCCGAGGGCCAGCATGGCCAGAACGGTGGCAGGCCATGGTAGGCCTGCAGCCATCAGGATGGCAGCCAGCGCGTTGACCAGCGCCACCTGCGAGCCGACTGACAGGTCAATACCAGCTGTGATGATGACGAAGGTCATCGCCACAGCGACGATCAGTATGGGGGCCGCCTGTCGCAGGATGTTCAGAATGTTGCCAACGGTGAGGAAGGTGTTCGTGCCGACGGCAAAGAAGGCGATGCATGCGAAGAAGAAGATCGCGATGGAGAGTATCTGAGCGTTCTCAGCCAGGAAGTCGGCCCATGGCGAGCCTTTCGCCCTTTCGGTGTAGACGGTCATTGGTGTGCGCCTTCTCCGACGATGAGCTTGACGATGTCTTCGAGGTCCGTTTCACCGATCCGGCGCTCGGCAACCTTGGTGCCTTCGTACATGACGGCGATGCGGTCGCAGACGCGAAACAGGTCCTGAAGGCGATGGGTGATGAGGATAACCGAAACGCCGCGCGCCTTGACGCGCTTGATCAGTGCCAGCACTGCTTCGACTTCCGCCACGGCGAGCGCCGAGGTGGGCTCGTCCATGATCAGTACCTTCGGGTTGAAGGCTGCGGCGCGGGCGATGGCGATGGCCTGCCGCTGGCCGCCAGACAGCTTCTCCACCTTGGCGGTGAGGCGGGGAATGCGGATCTCAAGAGCCTCCAGCATGTGGCGTGCGCCTTCGAGCATGGCCTGGTGATCGAGGAATGGCCCCTTGGTGCGCTCTCGCCCAAGGAAGAGATTGCCTATCACGTCGATATGATCGCACAGGGAAAGGTCCTGAAACACCATCTCGATGTTGCGGGAACGCGCGTCTGCCGGGCCGGAGAGCACCACCGGCCGACCTTCGATGGTGATGGTACCGCCATCGGGAATGTAGGTGCCGGATATGATCTTGGTCAGCGTCGACTTGCCCGCGGCGTTGTCGCCGACAAGACCGAGACACTCACCCGGATAGATGTCGAGATCGACGCCGCGGAGCGCCTGGTGCGAGCCGAAGGTCTTGACGATGCCGCGCAGTGAAACGCGTGGCGCCGCGCCGTCGGCGGGCCCGCCGGCAGGCCGGGGGGAAGTCCCCCCGGCGACGGCAGACATTGCGGCCTGGTGCTCGGTCATTTGAAGACTGCCCGGTACGGCTCGACATTGTCCTTGGTGACGATGGTCACCGGCACCGCGACGTTCTTGTCCACGCTGCCGCCCCTGGTAATGGTGTCGAGCGCTTTTACGGCGGCCTCGCCCATGCCGGCAGGATCCTGCTGAACGACGGCCGTGACGTAGCCCTTGTCGATGCCCGAGATCGCCTGCGCGGTCAGGTCCCAGCCGAAGATCTTGATCTGGTCCTGCTTGCCCTGGCTCTCCACGGCAGCGATGGCACCGAGCAGCGCCGGCTCGCCGGTGGCGTAAATCGCGTTCATGTCGGGATTGCCGGTGATCAGATTTTCGGCGGCGGCAAGCGCGGTGTCCTGCACGTTCTGGCCATCGACCACAGCTATCGTTTCGATGCCGTCCTTGCCCTTGATGGCGTCCTCGAAGCCTTTTTGGCGCACGTTCTGGATGTAGGAGTTGAGGGCGCCGACGATGCCGATCTTGGCCTTGCCGCCCATGTTGGCCTTAACATAGTCGAGGAAATGCGCGCCCATGTCGGCACCGGCCTTGGCGTTGTCGACACCGATCTGCGCCTTCTGCGGACCCTTGGGCAGGATGGCGTCGATCGCCACCACCGGGATCTTGGCGTCCGCCGCCTGATTGACCGCCGCCATGATGCCGTTGACGTCGATGGCCACGACGATCAGGCCGTTCACCTTCTGCTGAATGTAGGTCTCGATGGCGCTGTTTTGGGCGGCGGCGTCGTTGTTGGCGTTGAAGATTACCAGCTTGGCGCCGGCGGCGTCCGCAGCCTTCTGTGCGCCTTGGTTGATCTGGTTGAAGAACAGGGCCTGCTGGTTGATCTGCACCAGCGCGTAGGTCTTCTGGTCTTGCGCGACGGCAGGCGAAACCGCGCCGGCAAAGATGCCGAGTGCGGTGAAGCCGAGAGCTGCAGCGAAGGTTCTGCGAGTTGTGGTCAAGGTCATATTCGTTTCTCCTCTGTGAAGTTTTCTTCCATTGCCGGCTTAACGTTTCGCGGGCGGGGCAACGGATTCCCGCACCACGATCTCGACTGGCATCAGTTCCTGCGGCGCCGGTGACGCGAGATCCTGCCAATTCGTTTCGAGAAGCAGCGCCAGCGACCGTCTGCCGATGTCCCGCACGGGCTGGCGCACGGCTGTCACCGACGGCGCGAACAGGTGGAAGGGCGCGACGTCGTCGAACCCAACAATGGAGACGTTGCCGGGAACCGAGATGCCCTCCGCCCGGAAGACCTCGATCATGCCGATGGTGATCTCGTCCGATGTGGCGAAGATCGCGGTGCCCGGCATGCCATTGGCGATGAAGCGGCGGGCGGCCTCGCGGCCGAACTCGACCGTGTAGTTTCCACGATAGCTTGCCGGCACGATGTCCTCGCCCCAATGCTCGCGCAGCGCGCGGCGTAAGCCGTCGAAGCGACGACGGCCGCTGATCATCTGCTGCTCGCTGCCAACGAACAGCACTTCGCGATGCCCGTGCGCGGCGAGGTGGCGACCAGCGAGGTAACCGCCCTGTTCGTTATCGCAGAACAGTTTAGGCACATCCGCACCCGGCACATCCTCGTCGGCGATGACGACCTTGCCGACCTGGTTGATGTGAGTTGCGAGCTGGCCGTCGTCGGCATGGTTGGTGACGAAGATCAGCCCGTCCACATGCTTGCGCTCGATCAGCTCCAGATAAGCTACCTCGCGGCCGGTTCGGTTGAGCGTGGCAAAAAGCGAGACTGCCAGGTTGCGGCTGTCGGCTTCCGCCTCGACCGCGGCAACGAAGGCGGCGAAGAACGGATTGGCGATGTCGGGCACGACCAGGCCGATTGTGTCCGAGCGGCCGCGGCTGAGGCGACGCGCATGCGGGTTGGGCCTGTAGTTGAGGTCGCGGATTGCGTCTTCAATGCGCTTGCGAGTCTCTTCGGGAAGAGAGAGCGAGCCGTTGAGCAGGCGCGAGACAGTCGCCACGGAAACGCCGGCTGCCCCGGCGACGTCCTTCAGGCTGGCGGTTCTGTCGCTCATGCAGCTTCCTTTGCTACAGCGTCTTGTAAAGCGCTTTAGTAAACCGCTTTACGATCCATTGAGAGGCAAACTTTGTCAAGCCTTGCGGTTGATCCTCGAACAGTGGCCCGGATGCGTCGTTCCCCAAGGGCAGTATCGCCAGCAGAATCGCCACGAACCTCTTGCCGCTCAATAGTGCGATGAGCTGCAGGCTTGAGCTGCAGGCTTTCGATTCCGACCAGGCAAGGTGGCAGGCTCTCGAACAATGCCAGCACGCGCCCGCGCGTCAGCTTCCTGCGAACGACAACCTCACTCGCCGCATCCACCCCGTGGACTTGAAACACTGACTTCGCAATATCCAGACCAATCGTAGTAACGTTGCCCATCATAGATCTCCTCCAGCTCTGGCCCCACAATCATATCGCTGGGCGGGAGGAGAGCCGTCCACCGCATCAGAAGCTGACGGGCAGCTTCGAGGCTCGAATAGTCAGAAACGGACCTTCAGGCATCCTGCGTGCGTCGTCGTGAGCTGACCCTTCTCTGCCATTCCCCGTTGAAAAGGACTACGGCAAGCCGAGATACCCAATCCGGTCGTAGCCGTCACATGTCCCGACACCGCAGGAGGGTTTTCTTAGTGCCGTTCGGAGGCTTTTTGGAGTATATTGCAGAACCTTGCGCTCCGAACACACGGAGAAGGAGCCATGGACGTCGGTGCTTGGCTGCGCGACCAAGGACTGGGACAGTACGAGGAAGCGTTCCGCCAAAACGATATCGATGATGAAGTCCTCAGAGATCTTTCCGCCGAGGACCTGATTGGACTCGGCGTCGCTTCAGTCGGGCACCGCCGCAAACTGCTTGCTGCCATAGCTTCGCTGCGCGAGATCGATCGGCAAGCGACCAGCCCAGGTAGAGATACATCTACAGCAACCAGATCCATGTCGCTCCCGGCGGCGGAGCGCCGCCAGCTCACTGTGATGTTTGTTGACCTAGTTGGCTCGACTGCGCTTTCATCACGACTCGATCCAGAGGAGATGGGCGAACTGCTGCGTGGCTATCAAGGCGCGGTGTCGGGTGCGATTGCACGGTTCGAGGGACATATCGCCAAATATATGGGCGATGGCGTGCTAGCCTACTTCGGCTATCCGCACGCTCACGAAGATGAGGCCGAACGGGCGGTGCGGGCGGGGCTTGCAGCCGTCGAGGCAGTGCGGGATCTGCAACCGGTGCACGGCGTGATGCTTCAAGCCCGTGTCGGAATCGCCACAGGCCTCGTAGTTGTCGGTGAACTGATCGGTGAAGGTGCAGCGCGTGAGAGGACGGTAGTCGGTGAAACGCCGAATCTCGCCGCGCGTCTGCAAAGTCTGGCCGAGCCTGGAACTGTGGTTATTGGAGCTCGCACGCGGCAGTTGATCGGTGGCTTGTTCGATCTCGCCGAACTCGGCCTTCCCCCGCTAAGGGGTTTTCCTGCTTCCGTACGTGCTTGGCGCGTGCTTGGTGAAAGCGCTGCGGAAAGCCGTTTCGAAGCCATGCGTGGGGCGGGCCTCATCCCGCTAATTGGTCGCGAGCATGAGATTGGACTGCTGCTCAAGCACTGGGAAGCAGTCAAAGAAGGCGAAGGCCAGGTTGTGCTGCTAGCCGGTGAGCCTGGCATCGGCAAGTCACGCCTCGTCCGTGCCCTACGTCGGCGGCTAGAAAGCGAACCGCATACGATTGTGAGTCACTACTGCTCGCCGTACCATCAGGCCAGCCCGCTTCATCCGGTGATCGGTCTTCTGGAGCGGGCGGCTGGTTTCGCCGCAGACGACCTTCCCGGAGTGAGACTGAATAAACTCGAGGCACTGGTCGCGCTTTCGACGGAAGATGTCGCCGCGGTCCCGCTGCTCGCGGCGCTGTTGTCGCTTCCAGCAGACGACCGCTATCCGCCGTTGGAGCTTAGCCCGCACCGACAGAAGGAACGGACGCTGGAGGTATTGGTCGATCAGCTCATTGGGCTCGCAGCGCGCCAGCCCGTCTTGGCTGTCTACGAAGACGTACATTGGGCAGATCCGACCTCCCTGGAGTTGCTAGATCTTGTGATTGACCGCGTGCAGGGCGCGCCGGTGATGGTGCTCATCACATTCCGCTCCGAGTTCCTGCAACCGTGGATGCACTATCCTCACGTCACCGCACTGACGCTTAGTCGTTTGAGCCGACGGCAAGGCGCAGCGATGGTCGAGCGGCTGACCGGCGGCAGGGCTCTGCCGACCGAATTGCTCAACCAGATCGTCGCCAAAACCGACGGCGTGCCGCTTTTCGTGGAAGAGCTGACGCGGGCCGTGATCGAGACCAACCTGCTAAGAGATGAGGGCGATCACTACGCTCTCGCCAGTCCACTGTCGGCCATAGCGATCCCCACCACGCTTCAGGAGTCGTTATTGGCCCGGCTCGACCGACTTGCCCCCGCCAGGGAGGTGGCGCAGGTGGCGGCCGCAATCGGACGAGAATTCTCGCACGAGTTGCTCATGGCGGCCGTGCCGTTGCCGACCAGCGAGGTGGAGCGAGCATTGGACGACCTTATTGCGTCGGGATTGGTGTTCCGCCACGGGATTTCGCCGCAGGCGACCTACAGTTTCAAGCATGCGCTCGTGCGCGACGCGGCCTATGCGACACTTGTGCGCTCGAAACGACAGCGGTTGCACGCGGGAATCGCCAATGCAATCGAGCAGCGATTCCCGGAAATGGTCCAAACGCAACCCGAACTTCTAGCCCAGCACTTCACGGAGGCGGGACTGCCGGAACCAGCGATCACTTACTGGCTCAAGGCAGGGCAAGCGGAGATTGCTCGCTCCGCAACTGAGGAAGCAATTACCCATCTGACAAGAGGGCTGGAGCTGCTTGAAGCCCTACCTGATGATGGCACGCAATGGCGGCAGGAACTCGAACTGCAAGTCGCCCTTGCCGTCGCGCTGATGACTGCCAAGGGCTGGGCAGCGCCAGAAGTTGGGCGGGCCAACGCGCGAGCGCGCGAATTATGCGAACGGCTCGGTGACACAAATCGGCTCTTCCCTGTCCTCTACGGGGACTGGGTATTCCATGTCGTGCGGGCGGAGCTGGAGGCGGGCCGGAAGGCAGGAGAGGAACTGCTGCGTCGCGCGCGGGAAGAACAGGATCTGGCCGCCGAGGTCGTTGGCAACCGCATCGTCGGAACCGATGCCTTCCTTCGCGGCGAGGTGACCGTTGCCCGTGAAAATCTGGAGCGATCGCTCGCCCTTTACGATCCACAGCGACATCGCTCTCTCGCGTTCCTGTTCGCCCAAGACCCTCGGGTGGCAGGGCTGTCGGTCCTATCCTGGACCCTGCTAACTCTCGGCTATCCCGAGCAGGCGCAGACGAGGAGCAACGAGGCGTTGGCGGACGCTAGGGAGCTATCTCACCGCAACACGCTGGGTTATGCTTTACTTTATGGCTGCATCCTGTCGCAGCTTCGCGGCGACTGGCGAGAAGCCCGGGAACGGGCGAATTCACTGATCACGCTCGCGAGAGCACAAGGGTCTCCGCACTTCGTCGGGGCGGGTATGGTCGTTCGAGGCTGGACGCTGGGGGAGACGGGCGAGTTGCAGCCGGCCATTGCGCAGATTCGAGAAGGCTTAGTGTCCTGGCAGACGACGGGAGCCGGTTTCCTTGTTCCATTCTTTCTAAGCTTGCTCGCGCACGTCGAAACCCAGGCCGGCGGGGCGAAAAAGGGCTTGGACTTGCTCGCCGATGGGCTAGGCCGAGTGCGTGAAACCGGCGAGCGCTGGTTCGAGCCGGAGCTGCATCGGCTGACAGGCGAACTGATGCTGCAACTGCCCACTGTTGATCAGGCCAAGGTCGAGGCACGGTTCAAGCACGCGGCCGCAATAGCGCGGCGGCAATCCGCTGACTTGTGGGAGTTGCGCGCGACGACCAGCCTAGCCCGACTGTGGATCAAGGAGAATCGGGGCGGTGAAGCTCACGACCTGCTCGCGGCGCTCTACCGCAAGTTTACCGAGGGATCTGCCACATCGGACCTGCAATTGGCCCAACAGGTGCTTTGCGAAGCCGGCGATTGCGCTAATCGCCGACCGATTTGATACGAAATCGGCATTTCGAAGCGGACCTACAACCCAAAGGCGGGAGGGGGCCACCAGAGTTCGTGGTCCATTCATAAGGGGTCTCCGTTGTCCGCTCGCAGTCCGTGTGCCGACCTTGCTTGCCCTGGCGGCCAAGGTCCGGAACTGTGAGCAGGTCGGCCGGTGTGGTCGCTTGGGATGTCGGATTTCAGGAAGCGCAAAAGGCACCCTCAACGGCCGCGATTGGCCGCTAAACGGTCTTTCTCACCAAGGGCGCCGAACGTCGCATTCGGGCACTCAAATTCTGACGTCGGACAACCCCGGAAACGCAAGATATACTGACTTACTTATCCGCGGTCGCTGGATCCCGGATCAGCGATCCGGGGCCCAGTTCTGCGTGTCGAACACTTCATTTGTTCAGCTTCGCCTGCAGGGCGTTAACGTCGTCTGTCGTCATCTCGCCGTCGGTGGTCACCTTGCCGTCGACGATCTTCCAAAGTCGGAACGGGCCGGTGATGTCGCCGTATTTGTCGAAGGACACTGGGCCGATCACGCCCTCGTAGCGGATCGGCTTGCCCTCCTTGATCAGGCCGAGCGCCTTGGCGAATTCGTCCTTGCCGGCATGGATCGGCGTGCCGGCCGGATCGACCGCTTTGTAGATCGCATCCCTGATCTTGGCTGGCTCCTCCGAGCCGGCAATGGCGATAGCAAGCCCGACGATGGCGCCGGCATCGTAGGAGCGGTCGGCCGCCGGATTCGACGGCTCGATGCCGGAGAAGGCCTTATAGTTCTTGTTGAAATAATCGGTCGAAGCGGTCGGGCTGGTGCCGGAGGACGTACCGTAGGCATCCTTCAGATAGTCCGCGCCGACGGAGTCGATGAAGTCGGGGCTGTTCATGCCGTCATTGAGCAGGAATTTCTGCACGCCGCCCTGCGAAACCCAGGTGCGGGCGATGGTGGCGCCGTCGACGGGCGTGCTGACGAGATAAAGCCCGTCCGGCTCGCCGGCCATGGCCGCCGTGACTTCCGACGCGTAGCTCGACTGTTTCTCATTGTAGGGCGTGTCGGAAACGATGGTGCCGCCCAGCGCCTTATAGGCACGCGAGAATTCGGCCACCATGTTGACGCCGAAGTCGTTGTTGACATGGATGACCGACAGCTTCTTGAAACCCTTGTCGATGGCGTATTTGGCGGCCGCGACACCCTGCAGCGCATCCGAGGTGATGGTGCGGAAGAAGAAGCCGCTGGTCTTGCCTTCGCGCCCCAGCGCCGTCAGCGTCGGCGAGGACGAGGCGGGCGACACCTGGACGACCTTGGCCGGCGCGGTGACCGAGGTCAGGATCGGGATCGACACCGACGAGATGATGCCGCCGATGATGGCCGGCACTTTCTTGACCTGCACGAGCTGGGTCGCGGCGTCGACCGCGATGTTGCCCTGGCTCTGGCTGTCGCGCGTGTCGGTCGCGAGATCGCAGCCGCGGACGCCGCCTGCATCGTTGATGTCGCGGAACGCCATCTCGACCGACTTCGCGCCGGCCTGGCCGTATTCGCCTGCCGGACCCGTCAGTTCCATCACCAGGCCCACGGTGATCTTGCAGTTGGCCGCATTCGCCGCGCTGGCCGCCATCAGCAGACCGAGCGCGGTGCCGATCTGGAATAGTTTCTTTGTCATTGCTGTTCCCCTTTCGTTGCACGACTTCATACTTTGCCTGTTCAGTCTTGTGGCATCTGCAGCCAGGTTTCATGCAGATGTCGCCATTCGACGCCGTTCGGTGCCGATGAATTGGTGGTGAAGACGGCGCTCGAACGCCTTCGGCTCTGCTTGCCGGCGCGCTGCTGCGCCTCGACATAGGTGAGGACAAGCAAGTCGTCTGTCCCCCATCCGGGCCGGATATCCTCGATCGAAATGGCGAAGTCGCCGTCGAAAGTTGCGCGGCTGGCCCGGACATGATTGAGCACCGCTTCGCGGTCGAGCAGTTGGCCGCTAGGCACGACCATGGAGAAGCCCTCGCCCATCACACTTTCAAAGCGGCTGAAATCCGCTCTGTCGCAGCGCCGCCTGTCGAACCAGTCGACGAAGAAGCGATGCAGATCGACGACCTCGGCGCTGGCGCGGGAAAGGAGCGAAGCGTCCATGTCCAGGCTCACTTCCCGCCAGCGTTCAGATTGTAGTGCATGATCGAGCCGTGGCGGCCGTGGCGGTCACGCTCAAGCGTATAGACATCGCCTTCGAGCCCAGAACTCTCGGCGATCACTGTTCCGATCGCCGCCCGGTCCTGCGCGGACAGCGCGATCTCCATAATGCGGGCGTTGGCGAGCGCATGCGCCTGGTTGCGGGCACCGACGATGACGGCGGCCACCTGTGGCTGCCCCAGTACCCAGGCGCTGGCGACAGTGGCGATGTCGACGCTGTGGCGGTCGCTTGCCGCTTTCAACGTTCCCAGCAGATGCTGGAACAGATCCCAGCCGCCGAAATCGTCAATGATCAGCTTGTACTTGACCAGTGAGCGGTTCTCGAGCGGCATCGATGGTTCGGCGGCACCCAGCCATTTCTCGCTGAGAAATCCGCCCGCCACCGAGCCGTAGCAAAGGAAGCTGACACCGTTGTCCGCGGCGAGACCTGCAAGGCCCTTCGCCGGACGCTGGTCGAGGACGGAATATTGCAGCTGCTGGCTGACCACGGGCACGCCGGCTGACAGGATTTCGGACAGGCGTTGTGTGTCGAAATTGGTCGTGCCGACATTGCGCACCTTGCCCTCGGCGCGCATCTCATTCAGCCAGCCCATCGCGTCGATGTAGCGGGGCTGCGAATAGTCCCACCAATGGAATTGCACGAGATCGAGCCGTTCCGTCTTCAGCCGCCGCATCGACTGATCGACGATGCTCCTGATGTAATCGCGGCTGATGCTGGCGAGCCGCTCAAGGTCGGGCACCAGCTTGGTGTGCACCTTCATCCGCGCGGCGACGTCGAGGCCGCGTTCGTTGGCAAGCCGCAGCCGGGCGGCGCCGATCAGTTCCTCCACGCCGGTGTAGATGTCGGCGCAGTCATAGGTGAAGATGCCGGCGTCGAAGGTGGCGATCAGGTCGGTCACCGCCTGCTGCCGGTCGATCGTGCCATGCCCGCCGGCAAGCTGCCAGCCGCCGCGGATGACCCGCGAGATCGTGTAGCCGGAGCCGAGCTCGAACGTTTTTGCCATCATTTGTCCTCACTGTCGGGCGGCAGCGGCACGGCCGTGGTCTCCGCATGGCTGAAGCGCCGCTTGCCCGTTCTTACGATCCTTAGCCGGCTTGCACAGTTGGGATCGGGGCAAGCGATCTCCGCATCCGACGTCATCCAGTCGTTCGGGTGCGTCGGCCGCTGCTTTGCCGCGAGCAAGGGCAGGACGGCGGCGATGGAGTAGATCGAGAAGCCCTGCCCCGCCGGCATGGACAGCATTTCGCCCCTGAGTTCGAAATAGTCGCCTGGCTTGGCGCCGCAGTAGATCGGCTTGCCTTCGGGGATGACGGCCTCGACGCGCAGGTCGAAGAGTTCGAAACTGTCGTCGCGCTTAGCCATTCACGCCTCCGCCCGTGTGAAGGTTACGTCGCAGGCGCCGTTGCGGCGAATGACGCCGCAGGCCGCCGCAATCTGTTCCCGCTGCTCGGGCAGCACTTGGGCGACTACACTCCCGGCAAGCCACCCGATCGGAAACAAAAGTCGCGCGCCCTGCCCGTAGAACAGACCGATGTCGAAGATCGCGTTCGGGTTGCCGCTCCACATGCGCGGTGGCACGTAGGAGAGCACGATGTCGCCGGGTTGCGGCGTCAGCGTCGCATTCTCCGCCGGCAAAGGCTGAGCGTAAGCCTGGTTCTCCAAATGCGACGGCGGAACCGGGCAGGAAATTTCAGGGCCAGTCCACATGGCATGGATACCGGCGACGACGCGCGGCTCCTCCAGATAGGCCCACAGGAAGGCCGCGTTGTCGGGCGCCTTCTCCGGCAGCAGAAGCGCTGTTGCCGATAGGCCGGAACGCGGCTCGGTGATCTTTATGGCGCGTCCTGTCATGTCACTCCGTTCTGGTCCTGGATTGCAGCTTGTCGCGCAGGAAGGCGAAGGGGCGGCTGATGTCGGCCACCAGCGCCTCGCGCGCGGCTTGCGCGTCCTGAGCCGCAAGCGCCGCGACGATGCTGCGGTGATAATGTGCGGTGTCCACCTCGCCGGCTTCGGAAAAGGCGTAGATGGCGACGCGGATGCATGGTCCTGACTGCAGCCAGAGGCTTTCGATCATCGGGATCAGCACCGCTGAGCCGCAGGCACGGTAGATCTCGAAATGAAAGCTCTGATTGAGCGTCACCTCACGGTCGACATCCTTCTTGTGCTTCAGGGCACGGATCTCGTCCCACTCGCGCAGCAGGGCCTCGACGGTCGCGATCTGGCGCGGCCCCATGCGCGAGGCGGCGAGCGAAATCGCCTCGCCCTCGATGAGGATGCGGGCGCGCAGCAGATCATCGATCCGCTCCAGCGTGATCGGCGGCACGCGCACCGAGCGATTGGGGAGCGCCTCGAGCGCCTTTTCGGTGATGAGCCGGCCGAGCGCCTCGCGCACGGGCATCGTGGACGTAACCAGCGCATCGGCAAGGCCGCGGATAGTGAGCACCTGGCTCGGCTCGAAGAGGCCGCCGATCAACGCCCTGCGCAGCTCCGAATAGACGCGGTCCTGAACGGTCTCGCGGCCGACCGGCGCGAGTTGCGCGGCGAGAGCCTCGTTGTTGCGCTCCACGGCTGCCTTTTGCATGGCGTTCCCGACTCCAGCCCTTTTTTTGGCGGGGCCCTTTGGCGGGCTGGCCCGTTTTCGGCTTGCAGAGAAAATTAAAGCCGAATAGCGTGATCAAAGCAAGTGTGATCACATATCAAATCAGAGAAGCGGCGTTTCCGGCCTGAGGAAATGATGGGAGAGACGGAGAAGCGGCATGGGGTAAAGGCCCAGGAGCCCGTGCTGGCGGCGAAGAACGTCGTCAGGCGGTTTGGCGGGCTCGTTGCCGTCAACAACGTCTCTTTCGAGGTTCATCCCGGCGAGATCCTCGGCCTGATCGGCCCCAACGGTGCCGGCAAGACGACAATGTTCGACCTGCTCGCCGGCAGCATCCTGCCCTCCAGCGGCGAGATCTATCTCGGCGGCGTGCCCGTTTCCGGTGAGGCGGCGCACCGCCGTATCGGCCGCGGCCTCGGTCGTACGTTCCAGATCCCCCGGCCCCTGCCCAACCTGACGCTGATCGAAAACGTCATGCTCGCCGCGCAGGGACAGACCGGGGAGCGGCTGCTCGCCAACTTCGTCATGTCTTGGCGTGTCGCCGCCGAGGAAAGGGCCGCCGCAAGGAAAGCTGCCGAGCTTCTCGAACTTGTCTCGCTGACCCGACTGGCGCATGAGCCGGCTCGCGTGCTTTCCGGAGGGCAGCGCAAGCTCCTCGAGCTTGCCCGCGTGATGATGGCCGATCCGGCGATCATCCTGCTCGACGAGCCGGCGGCCGGCGTCAACGCCACGCTGCTCGAAGTGCTCATCGACCGCATCCGCGACATCAACAAAAGCGGCATCACCTTCCTTTTGATCGAGCACAATATCGACATGGTGACGCGGCTTTGCCATCGCGTGCTGGTCATGGCGAGCGGCGCGCTCCTGTGCGAAGGCACCGCCGACGAGGTGGCGCGCGACCCGCGCGTTATCGAGGCCTATCTCGGAGGCGCGGCATGAGCGAGACCGTGCTTGCCGTCCGCGATCTCGAAGCCGGCTACGAGCCCGGCGTGCCGATCGTGCGCGGCGCTTCGATCACCGTCAACAAGGGCGAGATCGTCGTCGTTCTCGGCCCGAACGGTGCCGGCAAGTCGAGCCTGATCAAGGCAGTTGCCGGCCTTGTCCCGATCAGCCGCGGCACCGTACTGCTCGACGGCAAGGACATCACTTCGGCTCCCGCCCATACCATGGTCCGCCTCGGGCTCGCCTTCGTGCCGCAGACCGAGAACGTCTTTCCGCTGATGTCGGTGGAAGACAATCTGAAAGTCGCTTGCGGCATCCTGAAGCCACGCGAAATCCCGGCGCGCATCGCGGAAATGTACGCCGCCTTCCCCGATCTCTTGCGGCAGCGAAAGGCGGCCGCCGGGAACCTGTCTGGCGGACAGCGGCAGATGCTGGCGGTGGCGCGGGCGCTGATCGTGCGTCCGAAGGTGCTGGTGCTCGACGAGCCGTCGGCGGGCCTGTCGCCAAAATTCGTCGCCTTGGTGTTCGAGATGCTCTGCGCCATCCGCAAGTCCGGCGTCACAATCCTTCTGGTCGAACAGAATGCCAAGGCGGCGCTTGCCATAGGCGACCGCGCTTATGTGCTGGTCGAAGGCAAGGACCGGCATGAAGGCGTCGCCGCTGAACTGTGGAATGATCCGGTGGTCGCGGAGCTCTACCTTGGCCAGCGCCCGAAAAGCGACGGCAAGGCCATGCCCTCCGGCAAGGGGAGCGCCGCATGAGCCTGCAATTCATCGTCGACGGGCTGCTGACCGGCTCGATGATCGGCCTCGGCGCCATCGGTGTGACGCTGACCTATTCGATCCTTCGCTTCTCGAACTTCGCGCATGGCGACTTCATGGCCTGGGGCTCTTACGCGACGCTCGCCGTCGTCGGCGCCATCGGCGCGATGTTCGGCAAGCTCGCGCCGATCGGCTCGCTCTCCTTCGGCTGGCCGCTCATCGTCGCGCTCGTCATCGGCATGGCGTTCACGGCGCTGCTCGCGCTGCTGCTCGACCTGGTGCTGTTTTCCCGGCTGCGCAAGCAGGGCCAAGCGATCATCGTGGTGATGGCGAGCTTCGGCGCCTCGATGGCGCTGAGAAGCCTGCTCGAATTCACGTTCACGTCACGGCCGACCTATTTCAGCCGGGCCATACAGATCGCCATGCCGGTCGGACTCGGCATCCGCATCACCCCGGACCAGATCGCCCTGCTCCTGCTGACCGCCCTCCTGGTGACCGGCGTCCATCTCCTGATCACGCGCACGCAGACAGGCCGCACCATGCAGGCGCTCAGCCAGAACGCCGCGCTCGCCCGCGTCGTCGGTATCGACGTCGCCAAGGTCGTGCGTGTCACCTGGATCATCGGCGGCGGACTGGCCTGCGTGGCCGGCGTCATGATCGGCATCCTCATCCAGATCCGACCTTTCATGGGCTTCGACATGCTGCTGCCGATGTTTGCCGCCGCCATCCTGGGCGGCATAGGCAGCGTGCCGGGCGCCGTGCTCGGCGGACTGATCATCGGCTTGGCCGAGGCCGGCGCCGTGCAACTGATCGGCGCCGAATGGCGCGCGGCAGTTTCCTTCATCATCCTGATGGCAGTGCTGTTCGTGCGGCCCATCGGCCTCTTCGGGGTTCGCGAAAGATGATCGATCTCGTCGGCTACGGCGCCTTCTTCCTGACCACGGCGTTGATCTTTTCGCTGATCACGCTGGGGCTGAACCTGCAATGGGGACTGACCGGCCTGTTCAATGTAGGGCTCGCCGGCTTTGTCGCGATTGGCGCCTACACCTCGGCGCTGCTCACCACGCCGGCCGATCCCGCGCGGCTTGGCGGTTTCGAGCTACCGATCCTCATCGGCTGGCTGGGCGCGATGGTCGTCGGCGGGCTTGCCGCGGCACTGACCGGCATCGCCACGCTGCGGCTGAGATCGGATTATCTGGCGATCACCACCTTTGGCGTCGCGGTGGTCGTGCAACTGGTCGCGCTCAATGCCCAGAAACTGACCGGAGGCCCTTTCGGTATCGGCTTCATTCCGCGCCCCTTTGGGGGCTTGGCTGAAACGCCGCTGCTCTTCAACCTGTCGAACCTTGCCATCGTCTCGATGGTGACGCTCGCCGCATACATCGCGCTCGAACATCTCTCCCGCAGCCCGTGGGGCCGCGTCCTGAAGGCGCTGCGCGAGGATGAGCGTGCTGCGATTTCGCTCGGTAAGAGCGCCCGCTTCTACCGCGTGCAGGCATTCGCGGTGGGCGGCGCCATCATGGCGCTTGCCGGCGCGCTGCAGGCGCATTTCATCGGCTTCATCGCGCCCGACAACTACCTGCCGATCCTGACATTCCAGGTCTGGGTCATGCTGATTCTCGGCGGCTCCGGCAGCAATTTAGGTGCCGTCGCCGGCAGCGTACTGGTCTGGGCGATATGGGCCGGCTCCGGCGCGCTCACCAGCGTGCTGTTCTCGGCGGAGCAGCAGGCACGGGCAGCCGCCCTGCAGATCGTCGCCATCGGCGTGATGCTGTGCGTCATCCTGCTGGTCAGGCCGAGCGGCCTGTTCGGCGACAGGCCGCGACGCCTCCGGACCGCCAAGGCTCCGAGCCCCGCCGCGCCTGAGAGCAGCGGCCCATGAGCCGGACGGCCTTAAAGGAATCGCAAAACCTCTCCCTTTGGCACGCCGTTGCTCGCGATCACCATGACCGACCGCCGATCGAAGGCCGGATCGATGTCGACCTCGCGATCGTCGGCGGCGGCTTCGCCGGCCTCTCGACCGCGCTTCACGTAGCCGAGAGAGGCATCTCGGTCGCTGTACTCGAAGCCGAGATCATCGCCTGGGGGGCAACGGGCCGCAATGCCGGCTTCGTAGTGCCCAATTTCGCCAAGATGGATCCGTCCGCCATCATCGCGCATCTCGGGCCGGAGCGCGGCGAGCGGCTGATCGACTTCGCCGGCGGCAGCGCCGACCTGGTATTCGACCTCATCAAGCGGCACCGGATCAATTGCGACGCGGTGCAGAACGGCTGGATCCAGCCGGCGCACTCGGCGGCGGCTCTGGAAAAGGTGAAATCCCGCGCCGGTCAATGGGCTGCGCGCGGCAGGCCCGCTGTCACGCTCGGCAGCCGTTCTGTCCAGGAGCTTACAGGCGTGCGCGGCTATCTCGGCGGCTGGATGGATCGCTCCGGCGGCGTGCTCGATCCGGTCGCCTACGCCCGTGGCTTGGCGACCGCCGCCGAAAAGGCTGGCGCCCGCATTTTCGAGCACAGCCGCGTCACAGCAATCGACCGGACTGCGCAAGGCTGGGCGCTGAAGATGCCGTCGGGATCGGTGCGGGCGGGAAAGGTTCTGGTTGCCACAAACGCCTATGGCGAGGAACTCAATCCGGTTCTCGGGCAAACTTACTTCCCGCTCAGGGTATTCCAGATCGCGACGGCGCCGCTGCCGCGGGGCATGCGCAGCAGGCTGCTGCCTGGCGGACAAGGTGTCGGCGACACGAGACGCAACCTTTTGACCTTTCGCTTCGACAGCGAAAACAGGCTGATCAGCGGCGGCATGCATGTTGTCGGCGCCGGCGCCGAAACACGGGTGCCGCAAGCGATCTGGCGGCGCCTCGCCACGCATCTCGAGCTGCCGGATATCCCGCCGCTGCAATATTCCTGGTCCGGCATGGCGGCCGTCGAGCCTGACTTCCTGCCGCGCCTCGTAGATCTCGGTCCGGGACTGATCGCGGGCTTTGCCTGCAACGGCCGTGGCATCGCCATGACCACGGCCATGGGCAAGGCGCTCGCCGATTGGGCCGGGGGAATGAATGTCGGCGACTTGCCGCTTCCCTTCGCTCCGCCATCGCCGATCTCGTTCCACAACGTGGTCCGCTATGCGCCGAACGTCTTGCTCGCATGGAGCATTTTGCGCGATAGGCTGGAACGGAGGCCTTGAGGTTAGTGTTGGATCAAAAGCCGAAGTTCCAATTTCCTAGGTAGGCGGCACTGCAACCCGTTGCGGTCGCGCGGCGAGATTGCGCGCCATATCTTAACCTGACCCAAAACGGATTTACTTTTAGTCGGCCTGGTCGGTTCGCTATTGAGGTGTTCTCGCCGCCAATGGCTGCCGGCCGTATCGCGGCGCCTTCATGCGCTTTTGCCGCAACTGCAACCCTTAACATGGCCGCTAGATTTCGGGCGGCCAGGAACTGAACTTTACGGCCGAGATGGGTGCCTCTACGCCGTTCCGGGAGCTCGCGCGCTCCTTTCCGTCCAGAGACGCCGATCCGCAGGCCGGACTTTACCGGCAGCTATCCATGCTGGCCAGCCGGCGCGCGTCGCCGGGCGATCGTTGGCGTGGCTTCAGAGCGGCTTCACAAGGGGCGGGGACGCCCCTCTGCGGACAAGGAGTTCCGTTCGCCGCCGCCTGCTTTCGAACTTCAGCCGAATGACTGCTCGCGCGCGATGCTGGCTGGTAGGATTGCGGCGCCGAGCCGCCTGCTGCCTAGAGAGGACGCTTCGCAATCACACTTCGATTTTCTGCTGGGTGATAGAGCGCGGGGCGCAGACGAACTTGCTCCCCGCCGCAGCAATCTACCTACGCTATGTGCCTAATTGGTCCGGCACCTATAGCGTGGCCAGCCAGCCAAAGTGACCGAGCTTGGCGTTTGTGCAGTCTGGTACAAAGCCAGACTTCGGCCGCGGGCTAGTTTGAAGTTTCCGAGATAACCACCGGCGTTCCGAATTCAATTCTGATCTGCATGATCTGACTGCCGTTGAAGTCGCGGACCGTACACACCAGATCGCGGTATTCAATGGGGGGCGGCCCGGCCACCAGTTTGCGGACCATTTCGAGGGCCCTTTCCTTCGCCGACTCAGTGCCCAGTAGGAGGGCTCCGCGTGCGTCGTGATAGACATCTCCGGTATCGGAAAGGTCGAAGAAAAATCTAGGCATGGCAGCTTATAATAGCACAATGCGGAAAAGCTTAGCTTATTTATGAATCAGGCTCACTTTTTATAAGGCCCGCGCACATCGGCCGTTCAGCTTCCTTGGCTTCGACGAAGCAACAATGCCCGCGAACTCCCAAGCCTCGCCGGATCAGGCACACGCGGCCTAGTAGAAGCGGCGGCCCAAAGAAACTGTGATGGGTGAGCGGGGGCGGGTGCCGCAAATGCGCCACATCGAAGGCCGCTCACGAAGGAAACTCATCCTACCATTTTATAGCTTCCATCTCGACGCGGACCGCGTCCGGAATTTCGATGACCTGATGGACGTCGAATCGACCAAGCGAAGAGAACTTCGATCCTCGACACAAAGTCCTCGAGAACCTCGGTCCTATGCGGCCTCTGCTCTGTTTCGGCAATCCTGCCGGAGTTCGTCCGCGTAGAGCAGGTCCACGCTTGCTAAACCTTTTGTCTGATCGATTACTCATTCGGATGGCGGCAAAGTAGCCTGAAATAACACTAGAATTCATGAGGCGTCGTGACTGAGGTCGTGGCAGTTTATATATCGCGTGGGCGCACTTGAGATGAATTGATTCCAGATCTCGGTGCGGCAATTTGGAATGAATCAGGTTCAAGCTGGCCTACTAGCGGGACGGAGTAGGATCGAGCCTCATGACTTTTGTCACTTTTGCCCATGCGGGTTCTTCGCCTAGGGCTGCGCGCGAAGACGGTCGCGTGGGCCATCGGCGCGTCGTGAGCATGCTGCAAGGTGGCATTGGATGCGCGCCAGGTGAGACCCGGCTGCCGTCTTCGAATCTCAAAGGTCGCGCTCGTCGCTCCGAATTGGGAAGGTTCTTGCGCGTCGGTCGTGTCAGGTTATCGGTCATGGCGACGGCGCCCAATTGAGCACGATCGGTTGGAGGTTGCTGAGACGCTCGCTGCCCGACCAGGCTGAGTCTGGGCGGTGCGTGCCGTCAGCAGTGAAGGAGATCCGATATGTCCAAATCTGTTCAGATTTCCGGAATTGCGGGCGGTGGGGATGTTGTTGAACAGGCCATGACTTGGCTTGGCTCCTGGTCTTCCTCCAAAGGCCTTCAGACAATTGATGACGGGCCGATACCATTGTCCGGAACCAGCGCTCCGGACGCAGGTGAACACCACGGTGACAGCACGCTAAGGGCTTCGGCGACAGGAGAAGCGAGCCCGGAAGATGGCGGCAGCCCGGCTGTCGAAACCAGCGTCCGCGGCAACAGCAACGGCGCGGACCAAGCCGCTGCCAAGATCGGTGATCTCATCTCCACGCGGCCACCCTGCCCGGGATGGCAATTCAGCTACTGGTCCATCAATCGATGCTTGACCCCGCTTCCGTCCAGGGCGGTGGACGCCGTCGTTCTGGGAAGCGACGACACGTTGAAGACTTTGCTGGTGAAGGCGCTCGCGTCGTCGACATTAGCGCCCTGGATCAGCAGTGACGCCGCGCCGGTCTTCACCTCGTTGGCCTGAAATTGGATGTAGGCCCTGGTGATGATGGCGCCTTGAGGAATGTTGATCCCAGTGAAACGAAGACCGTCAGTCTGCGCGGTGCTGCCATCATAACCCAGCTCCAGGTCTGAGACATTGGTCGACATCGCGCCGGAGTTCTTCGGCTCGACATCGTCGCCGGCGCTCGCGCCGTCCCGAGCGAGCGCAGTGAGCGACGGGTAACGCGGAAGCGAAGCTGGCTCATTATGGAGATAATGGTCGTAGGATTTTGTAGCTAATCCTCCAGCATGCACGCTCAAGGACGCTGCGCGAAGCTGTCTCGCACGGCCTTCCATTCGATTAACAATGTTAATATGTTTCCGTTATCTCGCGTATTATCAGATGGCGGCAATCTCTATCTTCAGGTGACTCGCTCCGGCACCAAGCAGTGGGTGTTTTTCTTCCAGCTCGTCGTCGATCATCGAGTCCGGCGTAGACCCGAGCCAGATGGCCGGCATCCACTCGCAGTTGAAATCGATCGTGCCTTCAGGCCGCAAGAGAGACGGTTTTCTGTTGTCGATACCGACCTCAAGAGCGATCATGCCTACTATGCTGCGTTGATTGAAGCGGTAGGTGACGAGAAGAAGGAGTTGTTAGGAACCGAAGTGCCGGCATTTTTCGATCATCTCGTCAAGATTGATCTCACTGAGCTGGCATCCCGCCACCTCCAGACCGTCGCGCTTCAAGATCAACGTCTCAATACCGAGGCCTAGGGCATCGAGGGCCGGATCAGGGATTGGCTGCGCATGGGGGTTTTGCCGGGTACGGACACCCAGCATTCGTAGAGGCCAACTGCCTGATCAAGTCGCGAGGCGTTGCGGCATGCCCCGACAATTGCTTGTGCAGGGTTTTCCCGACTGTGCAGGACAGAGCATCGGGGCTGCACAAACGCTGCTAAAGGCAGTTGCAGGGCCTATGGAGTTTGCAGAGGTTCAAAAATTACAGCTGCAATAATGACTTGGTCGGCTGGTGACAGTTTCGGAAACCCCAGTCCAGTTGCCATACCTCCTTTGGTGGATGCACGCTGCCTTTAAACCGGCTCGGATAAGGACTAAACTTACCCACCGCGTGGCTTCAATCGCGACGGCGAGGGTAAAATGACAATAAAAGCCAAGGCGGACACCGCAAGTCTTCTCGAAGATACCACGGTCACTGGTAACTTGCTTGCCAACGACACGGAAACCTTCGCGCTAAAGTGGATCAAGTATGGCAGCACCTCCAAGCTGGTGGGCTCGACGACTACCATTGAGGGCCTCTACGGGACCCTTACGGTCTATGCCGATGGAAGCTACAGCTACACAGCCGACTTGGCGAAGGCTGAGGCCTTGGCCGCGGGAGCGGTCGTAACCGAGAAATTCGGCTATACGGCGAACGATCAACTCGGAAATACCAGCAGCAGCACGCTTACCTTTACCATCACTGGCGTTAACGATAATCCGGTGATCTCGATCGGCAGCGGCGACAGTGCAGGCGCCAACCTGACCGAAACCAATGCCACGCTTACGGCTGCCGGCAACTTTACGGTGACCGATGTCGATACCTCCGAGACCGTCAGTTCAACTGTGACCAAGGCGGTTCTGACTGGCGCGACCGGCGGCCTCGTCGAAGCCGATGTCAAAGGACTGTTGAAGCTCACTCCGGCCACGGGGCTTGCTGCCAACGCCGGCGACTCGCATAACCTCGGCTGGCAATTCGACTCCGGATCGCAAGCCTTTGACTTCCTAGGACAGGGCCAGGTCTTGACCATCGCCTACACGATTTCGGTGTCGGACGGTCATGGCGGGTCGGCCACCCAGCAAATCAATGTCGCCATCACCGGCACCAACGACGCGCCGGTTGCTAGCGCAGACGCCTATGCAGCCAAAGCCGGCGTGCAACTCAATGTGTCGGTGGCGCAAGGCGTCCTAGCCAATGATCACGACGCAGAGGGCAGCGCCCTCCAACCCGTGTTGATTTCAGGCCCGTCGCACGGGACGCTCCATCTGCTGGACGACGGGTCCTTCGACTACACTGCCGCCGCCGGTTACACTGGCCCGGACAGCTTTACTTACGAGGCTTTCGATGGGGCCGCGTACAGCGCCGCTACCGCCGTCACGCTCTCGGTTACCTCCGACAACACGCCACCTGTTGCCGCCAATGACAGCTACAATGTCACGGCCGGGACGGATTTTAGCGTCGTCAGGGCGGGGGGCGTCCTCGCCAATGACAGCGACGCCGACAGCAACCCGCTCGAGGCCGTCCTGCAGACGGGGCCTGCCAATGGCAGCCTGACCCTCGATAGTGATGGTTCGTTCATCTACACGGCAGTTGCCGGCTTCACCGGAACCGACAGCTTTACTTACAAGGCCTTCGACGGGACAGCCTATAGCAACACGGCAACTGTCAGTCTGGTGGTCAGTTCGCCCAACGCCATTCCAGTAGCCACTGACGATGTCTACAGCTTGAATGCCGGCTCGACCCTGACGAAGAGCGCTGCCAATGGCGTCCTCGCCAATGACAGTGATGCCGATAACGACGTGCTGCAGGCGGTGCTGCTCATCGGCCCCAGCAAGGGTACGTTGGCGCTCAACGCGGACGGCTCATTCACCTACACGCCCATTGCCGGCTTCATCGGGACCGACAGCTTTACCTACCGGGCATTCGATGGCCACGACTACAGCGCAGCGGCATCGGCCGAACTGACGGTGAACGCCATTCCCGCCCCCACGACGGTAGTATTCCAGGATGGGTTGAACGGCTATGCGGCCACCCTGGACACCACCTTGGATCAGGCAAAGCCCACGACGTCGTTCGGCTCCGACGTCGCAGTGAGCGTCGACAAAGCCGATGCCGGCGTCGCCAATGCCAAGCAAGCGCTGCTCGGTTTCGACAATTTGTTTGGTTCGGGCCCGGGGCAGATCCCAGTGGGTGCCACCATCACCTCGGCAATCCTCACCTTACAGACGAACAACGAATCTGCGTCGGCGGCCAATGGTGCGTTCTATCGCATGCTGGTCGACTGGACCGAAAGCGCGACTTGGAACTCGATGGTTGGAGGCGTCCAGGCCAATGGCGTCGAGGCCCTGTCCGTGGCGGACGTGACTGTGGGGCAGACCGCTCTCGGACCAACCACGGTTGATGTCACCGCAAGCCTGCGCGCCTGGGCAACAGCGGGTACGACTGCTGCTGAACTCAATGCTGCAAACCAGGGCTGGCTGATCAGCACAGGTTCTACCGACGCCTGGAGGTTAGACTCCTCCGAGGGTTCAGTGCACCCGAAGCTCGCCGTAACCTACGTGATCGGCACCAGTTCCATGCCGGCCCTGGGCATTTCCGATGCCGCGCAAACCGAAGGCCCGGGCGCCAATATTACCTTCCACCTCAGTCTCGACCATGCTGCGTCTCAAGACATTCTGATCAGCTACTCGATCATTGACGGCACCGCCACCGCCGCCAATGACCTGCTCGGCCCGGCGACGGGTACAGTGACCATTTCTGACGGCCAGAGTTCCTTGGACCTTGCGCTCACGCTCAAGGACGACACGTTCACCGAGAACACGGAATCCTTTAGCCTCAAGTTGAACTCCGCAAACGGTGCCTTCATCGCAGACACTACGGCGACTGGTACGATTTACGACAACGATCCAAACCCCGTCATTCAAGCCAGTGTCGTCGCCGTGACCGACCTCGCCACGGCCCCTTTCCGCGATGTCGATGCGGCAGGGGTTGGTATCGGCGATCCCTCCGGCCTGGCCTATGATCCGGTCTCTCACAAGCTGTTCATTGCCGACTCGGAACATGATGAGAGACCGTGGTTCAGCCAGACCAACCTGTTCTCGATCGGTCCCACCGGTGCTATTCAGGGATACAGCGTGGAGTCATTCACCTTCGAGCCCACCGGCCTCGGGATCAATCCGTCCAACGGCCATATGTATATCTCCGATGACGATCAGCTGGAGGTGTTCTGGGTCGACCCGGCCAATCCATCGGTCAAGCTTGGATCATTCGACACGGCATCCCTGGGGCAGGACGACAGCGAGGACTTGCGGTTCGATCCGACGACCGGCCACATCTTCGAGCTCGGTGGCCACCAGAAACTGATGTACGAACTGACTGGCGATGGGGCACTGGTGAGAACCATAAATCTCCCCTCGGTGATGCATGACGCGGAGGCGCTGGCCTACGATCCAACTCACGGCATCTTCTTCGTCGCCTCCGGATTGAGCCCGAATATCTGGGAGATGGATCACGACGGCGACATCATCTCGACAATCAGCGTCCTCAACTCGCCGGCCTACACAAACCCGATTACCGGGGTGGCGGTGAGGCCCAAGGGTCTGGAGCTGGCACCAAGTTCCGACCCGAACGACGGACAGCAAATGAGCCTCTACGTCGCCGACTACGGCGTCGACCAGGTCGCTGATGGCCGGTTGTTCGAAATCCATCTGGGCTCGGACTGGCTGCTGGCCTGACGGCTGGACCCAGGAAGCCGAGAATGGTGGGGGTGGGTCGTGTATAAATGCAGCGCTCGATAGAGGGCGGTATGTCCTGGAGTTGGCACGCCGAGTTAGGGATCGGCACCGGCATCCTCATGAAGGCTCCCGGCGTTATGCTCATTCGATCGTGTCTTGCACCGGTACCCGCGACGCTTCTCAAGTACGAGTGCCATCCGCTCGATCTGAAGTAGTGCTCGTAGAAGTCTGTCCTCTCAGCAGCGAACCTGAAGACTCGGCGCGTGTCGATGAGGGAGATCGCGGAGGCGACGGCGAGGCACAATGAGTCATTGAAGGAGCTTGGCCTACCTTTACTGCCATCTAGCAGCCGTGCTGTGAACTGAGAAGTGGTAGGGCGTGTTAGTATCTGCGCTGACCCCCCCCCAAGAGATGTTCCGGTTTGAATGTCAGTGCATGATTAACCTGGGCGTCAGCGCTGCCATGGAGAGAAGATCAGACTAGGGTTGCTAGTAGGGTATCGGAAGAGTTGTATTAACTTATTCATTTATTTCAATAGTTTACGAAAGGAATGATAATCCCTCCGTCTTTGCCCTCAACAGCAACATGCAGGAACCGGATAGCCGCAGCTATACTTCAGTGCAAGGCCAATGGATGCAAAACCTTCTTGCGAGCTCCGACGCGACCTTCAACGTCGCCTACTTCCATCACACGCCGTACAATCCGAGCGCCTACACTGCCACCATGCGGTGGCCCTTCGAGCAATGGGGTGTGAACGCGGTCTTTGCCGGGCACGAGCACAATTATTACCGGGAGAACCGGGACGACAATGGCGACGGCGTCTACCTTCCCTACACGACCACCGGCCTCGGCGGCGCCGGCAAGACCGTCCCCAATGTCGGCGCCAACCTGGTGACGGTCACCGACCAGGGCATGCTGATCGAGTTCTACAAGGTGAGCAGCTTCAGCGGGACAACCGCAACTCCCGTTTTGGTGGATTCCTACTTTGTCCCGACGCCCGCCGGGCGCACGCCGACGATCGTCAACGGCGGTTATGTCCTGAACGGCACGACGGGCGCGGACTATCTGTGGGGCCTTGGCGGCAACGACACGCTGATCGGCGGCAAAGGCAACGATCTGCTCGTCGCCGGCAACCAGCAAAATTTGTTCGTGTTCCACAAGGGAGACGGGCAGGACACCGTCATGAATTTCGTGGCGGGCACCGGCACCGGCGATGTCCTCGATCTCAGGGATTTCGGCATCAACAACGCCAGCCAGTTCCAGCAGGTGGCCACGAACCAGGGCTCGAACGTCGTGGCTACGCTGGGCGGCGGCGACCACATCACATTCACCGGCGTCCATGTCGATCAGTTCCAGGATGACAACTTCGTGAGCAGTTTACTGCTCGCCTAGGAGGGTTACTTCAGGCGCACCACGGCGACAGATCACCGCCGTCGACATGAAGGGGGCCAGTGGGCGTTGGCAAAGACGCCCGGACCGAGTTCAAACTTGTGCCGAGCAGAAGTGTAATGGCTGCGGGCGTCACCGCCGCGAAGCGCCCTTCTTAAGAAAGTCTCGACGTGCCTGAGCTTGTGCCGCCCTGTCCAGACCGTCGCTTTCCGTGTCGCCGGGATTGGCAACGGCCACGGCCGCTCCGATCGTGCAATAGGGCATGCCCTGGGCATCCGAGCAGTCGACCTGATTGTTGACGTAAAGCGTAACACCCCAGGCAGCCTGTGCAGCCGCCCGCCTGCCACCAGCAGGGGCAGGGTACCAGATAGCCACACAGGCCTGCCAAGCTTCGGCTCTCGTGCTTTGATCATCCGAATGGCTCCAGTTCCCCCGGTCGGGGGCCACCTTGGTCTTCTCACTCATTGCACGCCAGCCGGGCTTTTCCCATCCGCCCGGACGATCGCAGTCTGTGCCGCCGACTGCGGGCCGCCGGCCGCCTGGCTGCCGGTCCGCTCGACTGTGACAATGTCGCCCGGTTCGATTGGAGGGTCGCGGCCGTCATCAAACGTGAGGATACTGTGCCTGCGTCTGATCGTGAATCGAATATCGCTTGCCGTGTGCAATGGGTTAGCGAGTGAAAGAGTCCCAATAGCTGCCTGCGCTTGGCCCATAATGTCGCTGAGCGTCTGGATGCGGTTCACAGCCTCCTGCAGGCTTGCCTCTGTCGCCTGCATATCTGCGAGGACTTCCTGCTGCCGGGAGGATTGTAAGTCGAGCATGTCCTTCTCGGTTTTGGAGATCTGTTCGCGGACAATGAAGATGCGGCCATTGATATCAAGCTGCTGCGACTGCAAGTCAGAGAGTGCTTGCTGGAGAGTCAAGATCTGTGCCGTCGTGATCAGGCCATTTTGGACCAAGCCCTTCGTGCGTTCGATTTGGGCCTCAATCCTTTGAGACTGATCTGCCTTCACGGCAATGCGCCCTTGAAGTGCCTTTACCTCCTCTTCGTTCAGCGCCTTCTGGCTGGCAAGTGAGTTGAGACCCTGGCGCAATGCGTTGCGCCGCACTTCAAAAAGCTGGCGCTCTCTTTCCACGAGAGATTTCGAGTTTGCACCAAGTTCGGGTGGAAAGGAGACCGCGGACTCACCCGCAAGTTCAGCGCCAAGCCGCGCACGTTTTGCCTTGAGTTCGTCGATTCTTTGCGACAGCGTCCGCATATCGCCCGCCGCCGAAAGGAGGTCGTGCGCCGGCTGCCACGCCGTTGCCTGTATCAACCGTAACCCGCCGGCGATACTGTAGGCCTTCAATGCCGTGAGCCCCGGTTTGAACGCAAATTCACCGGGGTGATCGACATCGCCCATCACGTAATAGGGCCGGTACTCTGCAATATCGACGATGACACTGGGCTTGGCGATGAGGCCGACTTGGGCCTGCAGTCTGTTCGCAACATCGACGGCGATTTCCGGCGCATTGCGCGACACCGCATCGACGAGCCCGATCAGCGGCAACTCCACCCGCCCATCGCTTCCGACAACGAACTGTCCATTGAACGCAGGCCACTCGCGCAATGTCCCATCCGCCTGCTGCCAGTCGTAGACGCGAACGCTCAGCTTATCCTGCGGGCTTATCGTATAGTTGAGGCCATCCTCGGCCCGCGCCGCCGCCACAGTCAAAGCCACAGCGGCGGTCAGTGAAATATAAAGCGGAACATTACGATGCATGAACTCACCCGTTTCCAACAGGGCAACTCCAAACAATCAGAACGAACGACCGGCCACAGCGTCAATGCCTGATTGCGGCGGCGAGATTACTTGAGGGTGAGTTTATCAACACCAGCTGCGGGTGAGGTAGTGCGCATCGGATTAAACCGGTCTACTTCTTTCGAAGTATTGTGAGGCGCATAATCAGCCAATTGAATTATGTCTAGCCTTGCTGCTCTAGGGCTGCGCCGCTGTAGACGGCCTCACTCCTTTGCCGTCGTCCGGTTTAATCGCGATTTTTCCGACTTGATCTGTCGCCAGATTGTGGAGGCGTATTACCTGAACTGTATTATCGCGGCTCAACATATGGAAATAGCCGTAAGCGATTGCCATCCACAATAGGATCGACAGCAAGAGCCCAATGGCTATCCCCTTGAATGCATGTGAGGAACGCATGTTAACTCTCGTATCCCTGCCTTTGCAACAGATACCCACGACGGAGTATACCAGATACCCATGACGGAGTAATGACCCAAACGACTTTTACAAAGAATTCACTGCCCGGGGTAATTACTCCCTTTCTGAGGTTTGGCGGCAGAGTGGCTTGTCGGGCTGCGGCTATTTTCATCCTGAACCGGGAGGTAAGTGCGGCATTTGTGACGTCAAGGGCGAATTCGTCCGGATCGAACTCGTCGCCGAACTCTTCGACGCGTTCGGCGTGTTGGGGATGACCGGGATCGGCCAGGATGGCCAGCAATTCCTGATAACGCCAGACGCCGCCGCAAACCTTCCGGGCGGGGATCGACAGATCCGACATCTGGCGGGTCCAGCGGGTTTGCCCGACCTTGTTCTTCCTCACGATGAGACGCGTGTGATCGCCGCCTTGCCAATGGATGATGAGCGCCAGACTGTCGTCCACGACATCGGCGATAATCTCCTTGACTAACAAGCGAATGATCTTCTTGCGCGTCTCGGTCGAAGCACCCGGGCTGTCCCATGCCTGGGCGAGATCCTTCCCGAGAGCCATCAGTCTTGCACGATCGCCGGCGGAGACCGTTGGCGCTTGCAGAGCGGCCGCGCCGTCAAGCTCCTCCTCAAGCTCGCCCAGGTGGGTCAGCTTCTCGTTCCAGCGTCGCTCGAGTTCACCGACGCCAAGCCGGTTCTCGGGATCAACCGCGTCGTATTGGCGGCGTGCACGCTCCACCTCGTACCGGGCCTGCCGGCTAGCATTTTCGACTTGCTGTCGCTTGTCACTATGCTCCTGGCCTTGCGCCTCCATGGCAGCCAGCGCCGCCTCGATGCCGGTTGCAGTTGACCGAGAACCTCTTGGGCAAAGGCCCGGTCAACCCGCATACCGCTGAAGCGGATGCAGTTGTCGACGGCCTTGTCGCCGAAGGTCCCGCGACAGACGTAGGGTGTTTCCGCCTTTGCCGCTGTAAGCGACATGCAATCGACGGCCGCAGCGTGCGCAGCGGAAAAGACCGGGCAGCAAGGCTTCGCCGCGGCGGATCGCCCCGCGCCCAAGGTAGCTCTTGCCGTTGGCGTTGTCGGCAATCTGGCGCTGATTCCTCACGAACTCCTCCCAGGAAATATATGCCTCATGGTGGCCGCGGATCAAAACCTCGCAGTCCTTCCAGTTGTGGCGAATGCTATCGCGCATAACGCGCTTGCGGCCGCCTTGGATTACAACGCGCGTTCCGCGCCGGCCAAAAGCATAGGCGCCTGCATAGACCGGGTTGGTCAGCATGTGTTGCAGCGTGTGATAGACCGGCACCTTCCATTCAATCGCCTGCTTGCCGCGGCTCTGAACGACGGAACGAGAACTTGCTCCTGGCGGAACCAGAGCAGAACCTGCCGGATCGAATGCAACTCGGCGAATTTGCGGAACACCAGAGCAATGCCGTCCCGGACACGACGATCCGGATCCTTGTCGAGCTGCCCATCTTCCGCTTTGACATGGCCGATAGCTACAGTCAGCAGAAGTTCCCCACGGCGTGCCTTCTGCCTCAGCGCCTCGATGGAGCGTTGCCGGAACACCGAAAGCTCCATCTCTCTCATCGTGTCCTTCATGCCAGGTAGCAGGCGATCGTTGATCAGGCGTGGATCGTAGACGCCATCTTCATCTACGATCAATGTTGCGACCGACCCGCAGAACTCAAGCAAGGTATGCCAGTCACGGCCAGCGCGCCAGCCGCGACGCCTCCAGCGAGATGACCGCTCCAACGCGGCCCTCGCACATGGCCGCCCACAGCTTCCCAAAGCCGGGCCGAGCCGTGCCGGCGCCGGATCGGCCGAGATCGTCATCGACGATTTGCACATCGTCCCAACCCAACTGCCGAGTCCGCTCGGTCAGGCCATCCTGGCGACGCTGGCTCTCGAGGTTGTTCGCGACCTGGTACGTCGTCGACTGCCGGATGTAGATGATGGGGCTGCGGCAAAGATGCTCAGCGGTGATCTTGCTCATCGCCCGCCTGCTTCCGGCTCCGACTCGACAGTCCGCGCCCGGCGCGGACGCTGCTTCGACGAGTAGAGACTGCAACAGCATTACTGCCTTTACCCGTTCCTCGCTCGACATCTTGGCCGGCGGTACGGCGGGCGCGAACAAATCCAGTTGGGTGCGCAGCGGATTCTTCATCGGCATGTCCTCCTACAAAGATCGGGTCCCTCGGAAGAGAGGCTACGAGATGATCGACAAGTGCGCGAAGTTCGAGGAGGTGTGTGAGCGGAAGTCGGGGCGCAGCAATGATCGCAACCGAACCGGCCTGTGGGGCGGCCATCCAGTCCGGAAGATGGAAGGTCCCGCCGTGCGGCTGCCGATTCAAAAGGTGGCGGATGCCGTCATGATCATGCTCACCGACCACGGCAACGGTCTGCCCGACCAACGGATGGAATGGATGGGTGACGACCACGTCGAAGCCTGGATTCCCGGCATTATGACGCTGCTTCCGAGGCTGGTGGACGAACCTGGGCGACGGTGGCCACCCTGCTGCAAACGGCCAAAATGAATAGGGTCGATCCGCTCGCCTGGCTCTCCCAGACCTTGACCCGCATCGCGCAAGGCTGGCCGCATCCGAAATCGACGCGCTCAAGCCTTGGAACTTCAAGCCAGACGCTATCGGCTAAGCGCTTACGTTGGACGGAAGCCGCCAAAAGGTCCCGTTATCGCGAGCGCGCGCCGAGGGGCTCGAGACGGGAAGAGCGCCTACTGCGGGGTGTGCTTGGTCTTGCTGAGCAGAGCCCAAGTGGCGATCACGTTGGTCGTGGCGTAGCGGACCGACAGGCGCCTTGGTTCGAGATACAGCCGGTGCGCCCACTCGAGACCGGCCGACTGCATCCATTGCGGTGCCCGCCTGTGGGCGCCGGACAGAAAGTTGAACAACCCGCCGCTGGTCTTCATCACGCCAACATTGGTCAGCTCTTGTCGCCAGCGATGGCAGAACTCGAGCTCGCGCGGAAAACCCATCGCTACCCACAGTATATCTGGCCGCAAGGCATTGATCTCCTGCACAGCCAGCAGCTCTTCATCCGTGGACGCAAAGTAGCCGTTCCTCCGTCCCACAATTCGAAGGCCGGGATAGCGGGCGCGGACATTGCCAACAGCGGATCGATTCTCATCTTCCGAAGCGCCGAGCATGTAGAAGCTCGCGCCTTCCGCGGCAGCGAGCTTCGCCACATCGTGGAACAGATCCGTGGTCGCGGAGCGATCTCGCAGCGCGCCGTTTCCCAGCAACCGGGAAGCGAAGACAAGCGGCTGGCCATCGGCGCTCAGAACATGCGTGCACGCAAGGAGCTGCTGTGTGCGATGACGGTTCCGGCCAACATAGAGGTCAGCCAACACCTGTCCGTTGACTGACGAACAGATACAGGGGGCGAGTCCGCTGCCTCTGGCCCTGAGGGCCATGTCAACCATGAGTCTTGCGGTCTCAACACGGCTGAGAGTGGCAATGCTCACGCCACCAATGATCTCCGTGGGTAGCGCCTGGGAGGCGGTGCGCCCACGCAGCACTCGTGACGACGTATTGACGGTGTCCGCACTCATCATCGAACCCCTTTGCCGGCTGGTGCGCGGCGCAGTTGGCGGAATTGTACCAGCGCACAGGGAGTGCGCGGAAACGCAGAAGGTCGACGGGTCTCAGTCAAAAGAGGGATCGTGCACCGCCGAGTGGTGTAGCTCGGCGGTGACCAATCCGCTCGCGAGCGCGCCCCTCAACGGCGCTGAAGCGAGCGAGCGGCGTAGCGGCGGTCATCGATGTTCTCCGGTAAGGGTCGGGTCGCTGACACGAACCTGATTCGAAGGAACCACCGATGACCGAAGACATGACGAACCTGCGCACGCTCGTGGAGAAGACCCCCGACGCCGATATCTTGCGCGAGATGACCCGCCTCGCAAAGCTCGCTTCGGCGGGCGCAGTAAGGTCGGCTTTGCCGCTGAGCGGCTGATGGAGCTGGAGGTGGGCGCCGCCACCCGGCCGGCTATGGCGAGAAGAGCGCGCTGCGGACCGCCCAGCGCAACGGTTATCGCGAGCGCGACTGGGAGACGCGGGCCGGCACGGTGGAGCTGCGCATCCCCAAGCTGAGGAAGGGCTCCTACTTCCCCAGCTTCCAGGAGCCGCGCCGCATGGCCGAGAAGGCGCTGACGGCCGTCATCCAGGAGGCCTGACGTCCAAGGTATCTCGACCCGCTCGGTCAACGACCTGGTTAAGGCGATGGGCATGAGCGGCATCTCCAAGAGCCAGGTGTCGCGGCTATGCGAAGAGATCGACGGCAAAGTGAAGGCCTTCCTCGAACGGCCGTTCGAAGGTGGCTGGCCGTACGTTTGGATCGATGCGACTTATCTCAAGGTGCGCCGCGGCGGCCGCATCGTTTCGGTCGCTGTCATCATCGCCGTCGGCGTCAACACCGACGGCCGGCGCGAGGTGCTCGGCATGGAGATCGGCACCTCGGAGGCCGAGCCGATCTGGACGGAGTTCCTGCGCAAGCTTACCCGGCGTGGCCTGGGCGGGGTCAAGCTCGTCGTCTCCGATGGGCATGAGGGCCTCAAGGCCGCGGTGACCAAGGTTCTCTCAGCCACTTGGCAGCGCTGCCGCGTCCACTTCATGAGGAACGTGCTGCGCACGCAGGCAAGAGCGGCCGCCGCGTCGACGGCCTTCATCGCCATCGCTTTCGCGCAGGAGACGCCCGAAGCCGCCAGTTCCCAGTGCCGGGCCGTCGCCGACCAGATCAGGCCGAAGGTGCCGAAGCTGGCCGCCATCCTCGACAACGCCGAACCTGACGTGCTCGCCTACATGACCTTCCGGAAGGAGCACCCAGCACGAATCCGATCGGCGTCTCAACGGCGAAATCAAGCGCCGAACCGACGTGGTCGGCATCTTCCCGAACGACAACGCCATCCTCCGCCTCGTCGGCCCCTGCTGCTCGAGCAGAACGATGAATGGGCCATGCAGCGGGCGCTACATGACACTTGAGACCATCAGCCAGATGGGCTGATGATCCACTCATCAGCCTGCCAGCCGTGGCGCGCTGATCATTCCGGCCCTTGCCGGAGAGCACGGCGACCAATGCCGTCAGCTACACAGTGGGCACGATCCAAAAGAGGTACGCACGACTAACCCGCAAGGCCCAATAACGCTGCTGTCAGATCCATGCTAGCAGCGGGGGCCAGGGGTAGACTGCAGAACCGCCATCGCCGGTTTGATGTCTTAGACTCAGTTGTAGTGTGTGGTTGGCTATGAATCAGGTTCCCGTGCCAGGGGCCTTGAGCCTCGACAGCAAAGGTCAGAATGAGAAAGCCGTAATCCGCAAGCTTGTCAGGGAACTGGATGCGGCAAGGATTTCCTATTGCCATTGGAAGAGCAACTGCCGTCTTGAAGCGACCCTTGCCGGCGACGAAGACATTGACATTCTTGTGGACCGCCGACAGGCCGCGAATCTCCAAGGGGCGCTGAGCGTCTCGGGGTTCAAACTGGCGCAATCCGCTCTTGGAGCCGGCCACCCCAGCACATTTCACGCGATTGGCCTTGACGGTCACACGGGCGAGCTTGTCGACCTCCACGTCTGCCATGAAGTCTATAGCGGCGACAGCCTGGTGAAGAACTACCGCATGCCGATCGAGGGCGAGCTCCTTGCCAACACCCGTGAACTCTTGGGGGTGAAGGTGCCGGACGCGGCCTGCGAGTTGGTCTATTTTGTGCTGAGGATCGCACTGAAACATCTGAGTCCCATCGAATTACTGAAATCAAACCGTCATCGCAGCAACAACGCCGACGAACTTGCCTGGCTGCAACAGGCGGCCAGTCGAAGCATCGTGCCGCCCCCGGCCATTTGCGACAGGCTGTTTCCCGTTATCGGTCCTGGCCTCTTTTCCGATCTCGTCAATGCTGTCGCCAGACAGGATGCAATTTTGCTCCGTATTCGGCTTGGCTGGAAGGTTGCATGGCGGCTGCGCGGCATGCGGCGGCTTTCAGCATTTGCAGCTGCTGCCTCGCGGCTCTGGCGCTTTGGCGATTTCGTCAGGGGCAAGCTGAGTGGCGCGAAGAGTTTGCACCTCGTGAGCGGCGGCGCCATTGTGGCACTGGTAGGCCCCAAGGCGACTGGCAAATCAACGACTGCGAATGAACTCGCCCGCTGCCTCGGCCGGCACCTAAACGTTTGCCGCATCCACGCTGGAAAACCGCCGCCAACGTTGATTTCCTGGATTCCGAGCTGGTTCGTTCCCCTGGCCCGCCGCCTCCTGCCGCATGAACGGTGGGCGGTCTATGAAGACGCCGCGCGCCGCGAGCGTCGCGATTTCTCCCTCTTCCATGTCGCACGGATGGCATTGCTCGCACACGACCGCCGCCGTCTGCTGCAGCGCGCTCTGCGCAAAGCGGCAGCCGGCGCAATTGTCATATCTGACCGATATCCCTCGTTGCAGCCCGGCACCATCGACAGCAGCAGCTTCGACAGTCTGGCCCTTGCCGGTTGCGATTCATGGCTGAAGCGCAAGTTGATGCAATACGAACGCTACTGCTACTCCGCGATACCCCGTCCCAATCTCGTAATAAAACTCACAGCGCCGATCGCTATCGCCATCGCGCGCGATGCCACACGCGACAAGGCAGGAGGACCGGACGAGGCCGCGGTGCGGCGGCATTGGGAACTCGAACGTAAGACGGATTTCGGATCGACGCCTGTCGTCACCATCGACACAACCGCACCTCTGGAAGAGACGGCCAGACAGGCGGTCAATGCGGTTTGGGCGGTCTTGTGAAAAAGGAGGGTTGGATCCTTGGTGCACGATCTACGGTACGGCAACACACAGGACCCAATGCTCTGTCTGCGGCACCTCGATTCCGCGTTGCAGGTGCTCTCCGGCGGCCAGTTTGGCATGCTCCAAATAAGCCCCGCAGGCATGGAGAACGGCCACAAAATCCTTGAGCGCTATGCGGTATTCCCCGGGCTCGATGATCCCCGTGTGCTTATCCCACTCACCGGTGGTGCTAAGGCCCGCACTGCGGTCCTTGCGCAGTATGGGACGGGAGCTGGTTCGCGCGTGTCGCGCCTGGCCGCCCAGGTGTTGTCATTCGAAAGCCGTCTCGGTCTGCCGCTGTTGTCCTGGGGCAATCGCGTCTCCGTCGTCACAGATTCGTTTGCAGCCAAAGACACGCCGGTCCACGGCTTTCTTGCGGATGTGCTCGGCACGGGGGACTTCGTGATGAGTCTTAGGCTTGCCCCGGGCCGGCCCAATAGCAAGCCCGTCGTTCAAGCGGTATCACCGCGAGGCCAGGTTCTGGCCTATGCGAAATTCGGCTGGGATGAGTTGACTCGGCGCCTGGTGCGCCATGAAGCGCAATTTCTCAGAGAACTCGCTCCGCTCTGCCGCCAGAGCGCCGTGGCCATTCCGACGGTGCTCGGCAGCGGACCCTGGCGCGGTCTTGAGGCGCTGATCGTCCACCAGCTTCCCGGCCGCGGGTGGTCCCCCATTGTGCACACGATGTTGCCGGCCGCTGCTGCCATCGCCAGCCTCGCGCCGTCACCACCCAAAGCCCTGGCTGAGACCGGCTTCTGGCAGGAGATTCGCACCTTGGCCAGCCAATCAGGTCCTCTGCTGTCTGCCAGTGTCGCCGCCGCTGTCGAACACGGTTGGAGGACAGTGGAAGCGCGCTGGGGCGGGATCGTCTTCCCGCTTGGTGTAAGCCATGGTGACTGGATCCCGCCGAATATCCGGGTTCTTAGAGGTGGCCGTTTCAACGTGTGGGACTGGGAGCGTGGCAAAATCGGAGTTCCACTGGGCCTCGACATCATGCAGTTCGTGATGTTCATTGAAATGCGCCGTTTGACCAAGCTGCCGTTGATGCCGCGCGTCATCCACGTGGGCCGCGATGCCTTGCAAAGCAAGGGCTTCGATCCGGACAATGCGCAGCCGCTCGCGGCGATCAGTCTGCTGTGCTCACTTTTGTGGTTTGTTGAGTCCAGGCTTGCCGGCCGTGAAGAGAGCAACTGCAATGATTTCGCGACCGCCCTCGCGGCCTGCCTTCATTTTGGCGCGGCCGGAGGCGCCTTTGAAACGGATCGTCAGATAACGATCACGACAGGGAAGAACGAGAGATTTCAAGCATCATGATCGATGAGAACTCGATCGCCGAAACAAGTCGCGAAGCCTCATTCAGCGATCTCTTGGCCATTTTGCGCAAGCGCACTCGGACCGTCATCACCACCATACTCGTCGTCACCATGGCATCTACCGCCTTTGCCATCTGGCGCGGCCCCAGCTACACGGCGACGGTGCTGGTCGTCGTCGACCCAAAAACGAGTCTCACCGGCGCCCCTGTTGAGACACAGAGTCCCACCACGGACCCCTCACTCATGCAGACCCAGGTCAAGACTCTGCTGGGTAATCCTCTTGCCAACCAGACGATCGATGCACTGGAACTCCTCAATGATCCAGAATTCCAGATCAGCGCACGTGGCCGGTTCCTTGCGCGGTTCTCAAGCAAAGGCCAGGAAGCGAACGCCACCGAAGAGTTGCGCGGATATGCACTTTACATATTTGAGCGGAACCTCGCCGTCACCAATCCCCCGGACTCACGCGTAATTCAAATTTCGTTCACTTCCATCGATTCCGGCAAGGCGGCAGCAATTGCAAATCGGCTGGCCAACTTCTACGTGGCCAATCTTCTCGACCGCAAAAATGCCAAGGTCAGTGCTTGGCGCGCACGCGCCCTGAAGTGGCTTGATGCTCAGAAGCGCCAGGTAATGGAAGCCGAAGACAGGGTCGCTGACCTGCGTGCAAAGGGCCAGATATTGGCAAGCAGCAATGTCACGCTTGCAAATTCCGATATGCAAGAACTAAACAAGCTGCTGATCGAGTCGAGGGCTGACGAAGCCAATCTCCGATCGAAACTATCAGCCATCGATCAGATCAAGTTGTCCGGCGGTCCTACCAACGCGATCAATGCGGTTCTCGCCTCCCAAGCCGTGTCGCAATTGCGCACGCTGGAACTGGATCTGGTGCGCCAGATTGCCGAGAATTCAGCGATCTATAACGACCACAATCCGCGTACTGCAATGCTGAACGGCCACCTTGCCGATGTCAGGCAGCGCATTTCCCAAGAGATTGACCGCATCGTCACGGGCATTCGCAACGAACTCGCCGCGGTCACAGCGCGGTCGGCAGCGTTCGAACAGCAGTTAAAGGGAGCCGCAGACCAAAACGGACGCGCCGAGCTCTACTCCGTGCAATTGCAGGGAGCTGAGCGCGACGCCGTAGCAAAGCGCTCAGTCTATGAGGATCTGCTGCGTTCCGAACAACAAGCCGACGCTGTGCTCGGTTCTGAGGATGCGGGCGCTTGGGTCATGTCGCCGGCCGAGATTCCTATCAAGCCATCGAGCCTCAGTGTCTTCATCATCGCCGCTGCTGCTGCGGTGCTATCGACTCTGCTCGGGGCCGCGATCGCACTTGCGCGCGAATCCTTGGACAAGCGGCTCGTCGGTTCACGCGAGGTCGAGGAAGCGCTAGGGGTGCCCTGCCTGGCTCTGTTGCCCAAGCCTGATCGCGTCGCCGGTCAGATCCGCCAACTCTCGGCCCTCGGCCGGAAGGCGAACTCCCTCTATGCCCACGCGGTTGGCGCTCTGGAGGCGCGACTGGCCGTTGCCTCACCGCGGGCCAGGACCATTGTGATCACCTCACCCCTGCCGAGCTGCGAAAAGGCGCGGCTCGCTGTCGATCTCGCAGTCTATTGCGCCCTGGCCGGCAAGCGCACGTTACTGGTGAATTTCGACAAGTACCAACCGGTACTGATGCGAGATTTCGGCCTGCAAGTGCCGGCCGAAGCAACCAAGCTGTTGACCTCAAATCTGACTTCCGACACCTCGATCGATCTGGCGCTGATCCTCGATCAGGCAACGGGACTCGACATCTTGCCCCTCGACGGCGAGCCCCAAAGTGACGCCCATGTTTCTGCCCCCCACAACAACATCGTCACGCTGATCAAGATGCTGGCCAAGCGCTACAAGTATATCGTCATCAATGCGCCGCCGCTGCTGGGGGTAAGCGACTGCCACGTCCTCGCAAGCCATGGCGATTGCGTCCTCATCGCCCTGGAATGGGGCAGGACCGAGCGCTCCGACGCCGAGGCTGGTGCCGGAGTGTTGCGGCGGCTGACCACCCGTTTCGTCTTTGCCGTCATGACCGGCGTCGAAATCCGGGGGCAACTACTCCAGTCGTCAGGCCTGCTCACGCCAAAGCGTTTCCGGAGACTCTATGAGGGATGAAGATCAAGGTGCCGCGCCATCCAACCGGCGGCGCTTCCTCCTTGCAGGTCTTGCTGGAGCAGGTGCTGCGCTGCCGGCGGGGGTGAGTGCCAATACGTCCCACGCCGGGGCGGAATTCAGTCTTGCGGCACCGGGAAGTCTTAAGCGCCGCATTGAAGATAAACTGCGGGAATTGCCGTCGCTAGACGATTTCGGTGCGCGCGGCGATGGCGTCACCGACGACTCTGAGGCTCTGCAGACAGCACTTGACTGGGCAGGGCAAAGGCCCGGCACGCGGCTGCGTGTACCGCCTCGCATGTTCGGCCTCGCCCGCCCAATCGCCGTTCCGCAGTCGATCGAGCTTGCTGGCGAAGTGCCGGGGGACGGCAATTCTCCGCTGAGCGGTTTTCGGGCCCTGAAGGGATTTGAGACGCCATATGTCCTACACTATTCAAGCGTTGAAGGTGTGGCTCCACTGCCGCTTGCCGCATTGCTGGTCAGCCGTGAATGGGTGGAGGGGAAAGATTTTGCAAGACGCCTTCACATGCGCGACTTGTACTTCGACGTCGATGCCATAACAGCGCGCGGCGGTGTTCCAGTCCACGGGCTTATGCTCGCCAATCAACAACTCGACATTCATAACATTTGGATCCGGAGCGCCACCGGCTTTGGCCTGTGGATTAATACCCAGCGCCCCGACGGTACCTTTATGGCTGCGCTCGTCGACAACCTACTGCGTCGCGTATGGGTCAAGGGCGCGGGGGTTGGCGGAGCCAGTTTCACAGGACCACATGGCGAGATGAATTTCGGCGGCATCCTGGTCGGCGCTTTGCCGGGAGCCCGAGACCCCAGAGGCGCAACTGAGCCGCCATTGGCGACTGACGGCATTTTGGACTATTGCACCGTCGCCGTCGGCCCCGAAGCACTTCTGGGTTGCCGTGGCAATGGCATTCACATCACCCAATCCGCAGGATGGCGCGCCACCGGTTGCCACTTAAACGGCGCGGGGCGTAATGGCATGGTCTTCGAGCATGCCTTCCAGACGGAAATTTCCGGTTGCTACATTGATGGTTGGGGCGTCGGCGCTGGAGAGCGCGACGGGGTTCTCTCAGCCATATCGTGCAACTCCATCGTCGCGCTCGGCGACGGCGCCGATGGCTCGCTCATTATCTCATCCAATCGTATCGCCTGCCGCTCTGTGGCGGCCACTGCCGGAAATGATTATGTGGCAATCAGCCTGCGGGCCGGATCGATGCCCACAGCGCGCGCCGTCGTCATCGGCAACACGATTGTCAGGCGGGGCGATGCTACCCATGCCTTTTCCACATTCGATTTCGGAAAGGCGGGGGGCGGCGAATTTGAAGCGCTAGTTATTGGAAACTCCGCCCCGGGAACCGCTACTCCCTTCTTGCGGCCTTGGGACGAAACAGCGGTCCGGCCCCGCTTCACCGGCAACAGTTTTCAGTTTGCAAACGCTCCACCGTCACAGGGTTGGCACCCTGCGGGCCTCCGCATCGACAACGATGCACCTACTCCAGGTGCCGCGGCGGCGTGGTTCTGTGTAATGCGCGGAAGCCCAGGCAACTGGCGGAGTTGCGGAAGGATCGACTCCTGAACATGTCCATGAGTGCTGCCCCATCGCGCCTTGTTGCCGCCAGCCGCAGGCGGGAGAAGGGCTATGCTCACTTTACCGAAGCAGCTTTTTCGATTCTTCTGCTCGGGCTACCCATTTGGTGGGCCTTGGGCATCGGCTTCCTGATGCCGATGTTACTCGCCCTCATCTTGTTGATCATGCGCCCTTCGGCAAACCTGCATTTCACTTTGGGGGACTGTCTGCTCGCCTTCATCATCGTTGCGCTCACCGGATCCGCATTCGTCAATGGCCTCATCATCGCGCAGGAACCGCTGAGATTCGCCGCGGCCATCTATAACGTGGCAATCTGGGCGAGCGCCCTCATCATCGTCCAGCAGTTTCGCGCGCTCCTCCAAGATGCCGGCGATGGGCGCCGCCGCATTCTTCATCGTGCCTTCTGGAGCTTTGTAGTTCTCATCCCCCTGACCTGGGGCGCCTTCGTGTTCGCCTATGCAGTCAGGCGATTCGACTTGCAATTCCCAAGTCTCTTTGGCGCCATCGCCGGTAACAGGATTCCAGATTCGGCTGCTCTCATCCGCCAGTCCACAACAATCACCCTCACTATTGCCGACTGGGGCTTGCACGGAACTCCGACGCCACGCATCGGCATCTATGGCCCCTATCCAAACGCCACTGCCATCATCATCGCCATCCTCGGTGTCCTGGCGCTTCTGCACCTGCATAACCGTGGAGGCCGGCGAGCCCTGCTCGCGCCATTGCTTGAGGGCCTCATCACGGCAACACTCGCCATTTCGTTAAGCCGTTCAGTTCTTGCAGGCTGGTTGGCGGGGCTCGCGGTGGCGGGAATAGCTTTCGGTTCGCCATTTCGACGCTTGGCAAGCATTGCGGCGGTTGCCGCGGTCCTTCTCCTGTCGCTAGTCGCGGACTTATCGTCGCTCACGACTTACCGGCAATACAGCACCGACAGCCGCACTGACAACTACGTCCGAGCCGTCGTCGAAACGCTCGACAACAACCCCGTCTTCGGCCTCGGCATCAAGCCGCGCGAAGAAATCAGCCATATCGCGGTGGGTTCGCACTCGACTTTCATCTCCGCCTTTACAAAGGGAGGCGTTCTCGGTCTGTCGCTGGTGGCGGCCTACCTACTGGTTCTTCCGGCCATACGCTGGCTCGGTCTCGCAGCGGCCGCCAAGAGGCTGCCAGTCGTTGCCAGAACGCAGCTCCGGCTGTTGTTGACGCTTCAGATCACTTTGTGGGCGTGGCTCGCGTTCGAGGATATTGACGCACCCGCGATCGCCTCCATACTGATTTTCCTCTTCATTGCCTACAGCGAGTTTCTCGCAGCCAGCTTGCAACCCGCCCGGAGGGTGGCGCTGCAGTCCCCGATTCGGCAGAGTCTCCGGTCATGACCTTCCTCCCGTCGGCGTGGCTGGAGAGCTCCGATGCTAGCGCCGCTTCGCGCCGCAAGCTGAGTGGGCGCATCCTGCGGGTACTCTTCGTGCGCAGCGCCGGCGTTGCTGCCCTGTTCGCGCTCGAAATCGTTTTGGCCCGGTCACTTGGCGCAGCGGATTACGGCGCGTTCAATGTCGCCTTGGCGATCGCCACAGTCGCAGCGCGGCTTGCTCCGATGGGCTGGCTCAACGCTTCGACGCGGCTGCTGAGCGCTTACACCAACGCACAACAGTTCGGTCTCATCAAGGGGGTGCTGCTGCAGGCTTATGCGACGACTATCGCCGGGCTCGCCGTATTCCTCGGAGCGCTGGGCTTCGCACGCTTCATGTGGCCAGGAACCCCGGACAACATAGTTCCGGCCTATATGGCATTACTTGCCACAGCAGTGACACTGCTTGAACTGCATCGTTACTTATTGCGCGGCTTCCACGCGGGCGACCTCGGTGAGGCTTTGCCTACCCTGATGCTGCCAGTGGGCGTCATTGGCTTGGTGTTGGCACTGGGGCTCCACGATCCAGGCCGTGCGGTGGTCTATTACGGCGCCATCTGCGTTCCGCTCCTTGCGATTTCAGCGGTTGCAGTCGCGAAGTTTACGCCGCCCGCCACCTGGAAGACAGCAGCTGAATGGCGTGTGGGCGAATGGGCTTTTGCGGCCGCCGCCATGCTGGTCGGCAGTCTTAGTGACGAGCTCGTATCACGCACCGCCGTGCTGATCTTGGGCTTTACCGGCGACAACCATGGTGCGGGACTTTATCAAGCCGCGTCGCGGCTCGCGCTGATGAACGTCTTCATGCTGCGGATCATTACGCCGGTTGCCGCGCCGTGGATTAGCGTGATGTTCAACGATGGCCGCCTCGAGGAACTGAGGACGTCATATCTGCGCCTTTGTCTGTTGTCGCTCGCTGGTGCACTGCCGCTTGCCGTAGCGTTCTGGGCGGTGCCAACTCTTGTGCTCGGCTGGTTCGGCAACGAGTTTGTTGGAGCGGCCGCTATCCTCCGTCTCCTTGGCCTCGGCTATCTGATCTCTGCCGCCGCAGGCCCTTGCGCCACGGCACTGATGATGGTTGACAAGGAGCGGACCTACAGCAAGCTGGCGCTGGGCTTCGCGGCATTCAATTTCGTAGCAACCTTCATCCTTTCGGCACTTTACGGTGCCGATGGCGCCGCCGTTGCGACCGCAGCTACGCTAATCGCTGCCAACATCACCTATTTCATATGTTTCTGGCGAACGATCAAACCTTGAGCACTTGGTAGCCGTCCCATACGGCGCCGTCCTCAATTGATCGTGAAGGGAAACACCAGCAAGCCGGAATTGGTGGAGCCGCGCATTGCAATCGCTGTTGACGATCAGCCGGTGTACGCCAGAGGCAGCGCCCACTCCCGCAGGAACTCTTGCTCGGCCAAAGCTTCCCGCAGCCTCTACAATCGTGACGCCAGCAATCCCGTTGTGGAAATCAGCATCGGGCAGGACGATCGAATGGGTCACCGGAAGGTCGCCGGCTTCTCCATGGTCCACCATTGCAACCTCCGGCGAATAAAGCGTCGTAACAAGGGAGTCCGGCACCGGCTGGCGCAGGCTCGCTTCGCAATAGCCTGCACCTGTGTACGATCCTTTGGCGCGCAGATAAGGCATGCGGGTGACGTCATCCTGCGGTTTTCCATTATTGATGTAAGTCTAGAAATTGAGAGCGGAAATCATGCGGTTGCCATCCGGCTCGTCCACATAAGCGCGATAGCGGATTTCCTAGAGGCCGGAATTCCCCGAACCAGCTCAACGGCACCCGCCAGCGCAGCCAAGCCTGGCAGGTGCCCGTTGGGCAGGTCATGCCCGCGAGGCTCGTATCTTTCACGCGAGTTATTTCGCTGACAGGTGTCTTTGTCACCAACACTGCGGCGGCAGGGTTGCCTGGATTGTCGTGCAAGACTAAGCGCACTGCTTCGTGCTTATTATTGTCAGCTGATGCCAAAAATGCGGCTATTTCCGACCGGGCGAAAGCGTGTCGCGCACGTCATTCACTTCGCGGACTGAGAGGTTCGGCGCGATCACTTTGTTAGCATTGCCCGGCTGGTGTTCCCGCAGCACGTCGCGTTGGAGGGGTGTCAGAGTTCCTGTGATCGAGGCAAGATTGGCGCGCGTGTGCCGGACCAGGCCGCAAGCCGAGTAGAAATTCCGCGGGGCGCTGTCCCAACAAGCGGAGCCACAGCTTGCATCAAGACTTGCAACGATTGGGTAGACGGAACGAACCCGCACATCCCAACCCGGAAAGCGCGATCAATGATCTCAATATCGTCGACATCGGCTACCAGCACGAATGGCACCCGCTCTGGAGCTCCATTGAGCGCTGAAACCTCTTCTTCCAAGCCTTCCGGGTTGTCACCCGTCTCGTGATAGCAATACACCAACAGGGAGGGCGCAAGCCGCCGCCAATCCTGCTGCAACAACTCATGCACAGTTGAAAAATGTTCGATCCTGCGGTTGGTCTTGATGGTCCTAATCGCCGAAACGAGACAGTCGCGGGCGAGCGCACGGCGATCAATGATGATGATTCCTTGTTTCCTCGCCTTGCCTCCGAACGTCGCGCCGTCATCCGCACCCTTGTTCGGCGGATTGTCCACTGGCGATAACACAAATGTGCGTGCGGTAGAACGGAACTGCTTCGGTCGTCATGGTCAGACTCCAAACAACTTCCGAATCACTCAATCGTATGCACGATTGGGGGACGGGCCGCGGACCGGCTCAGTAGGCGGAATCTGATTCGAACACCTCACGGACGGTATGAAGGAAGATCAGGCAATCGACTGGCAAACTGGCGTTCTCGATATACTCCAAATCAATGTCCACACGCCGCTGCATGTCCTGTATTCGCGGGGTGCCCCCGCGCGCGCCGCTGATTTGCGCAAGCCCAGTCAAGCCTGGGCGAACTTCAAATCGCCGCACATAATGTGGGATGCGCGTCATGTAGAATCGGTCATGCTCAACGGCATGTGGCCGCGGGCCGATGAGTGACATCTCACCACGCACCACGTTGAAGAGCTGTGGAAGCTCATCGAGGCTCGTCGCCCGGAGGAGCCGGCCCAATGGGGTGACTCGTGCATCCTCCCGGATCGCTTGCTCGACCGTTCCCGCCCGTTCCTCCGCCCAATACATCGTACGGAACTTGAGGAGCATAAATGGCTTCATGCCTATTCCGCTCCGTCGTTGCCGGAAAAGGATTGGTCCAGGAGATGTTATTGAAACACCGACGGCTATGAGCCCTATCACCGGGATCAGGGCAACCAACAAGAGTACAGCTACCAACGTATCCAGCGATCGTCTGAACCGGCTGTTCAGATAACTGCGGGATAGATCGCTAATAACCAGACCAGTAGAATGCTCTAACAAATCCATGTCGACCCCTACGAACGACATGGCTTCATTGCAATAAGAACAACACTCCAGACCAAACACACCGTCTGGTGATTATCACTGCGCCGTAGGCATCCTTTTTACTCAGCATCGCCGAGATAACTAGCGCATCTCATACACCACCGTGCGTCCAGATCGCAACTGCGCCTTCGGAAAGATTTACTGCAAATAACTTTACAAAATTTGGATTAAAGAGTCTAGCGAAATTACCTCTCGCAACGCAAAGGGGATTCCGCCAGAGGAGGGAATCTGACTCAAAGGAAGGGTGATTGAGCCGCCTGACCTGCAGTCTCTCGATAGCGCCGCAAAAGATGCGCCGATCCTTGCGTTCATCGATCGGATCAACGCGCTGGATTGGGGTTAGAAGAAAATTCTGCGCTAAGACCGAACCGAGCGTGAACTTTCATCCCTGACGCGCAGTGGGCAAATGCACCCGCACTGATTGAACGAGGCGAGGGGCAGGCCGGACTGCCATGTGGATCATCCACTAGGCTGTAATACTTAGAAGCTTCTAAAGTTACCTAAGAAATTGATATATAAGCAAAAGATGGTGTGGCTGGGGAACTTGGATTCAATCGGTTGTGGGGTTGTCAACAATTGGCGTACCCGATCGATCTAAAAGATGCTCCTCACGATCCAGAACAGCATCCAGGCCTGGGTGACCCAAGAGATGATGCGGGAGAATATCTGGCCGCTGTATTCGCCGCCGACCGAATCCTTCTGTTCGTCCGAGAAGCGGGAAAGCAGATCCTTCCCGTCGAATATCATGCGCATGAGCAGATTATTCTGCGCCCGAAGCTCGGCGGAATCGTTGCCCGTGCGAAGCCTCAGGAAGATGGTGAACAGCCCGAAGATCACGAACATCTCGAACGGTGTGGCGGCCACCCAATGAAATGCAATCAGAAACAGGGCGGAGTAGATCGCCTCGATGACGAACTTGCGGATGAGCATTGAGACGTACATCGGCGACTATTCGATCTATTCCTTGAGCTTCGCAATGAAGCCCTCATACATGCGAAGATTCTCCTCTTGGCGTTCGACAAGGGCCGCATTGCTACCCTCCTCGATTCGCTTTCCAGAACCGATAGAAAAGCCGGATGCTTTCAACCAAGCGACATTCTCCTTGATGAACTCGATTGTCTTTTGATGACGCTCGATGGGTTGTTCTGGTGTCATATGAAACTCCTCAGGCAGGGTCGCCGCTCAAGACAATGGTGTTGGTATAGGCCATGCTTGGCCACCTTTCACACCCCCACCCCTTTTCGTCCAAATGCCTGAAGTCAGAAAGGCCTGCACCCACCAAAGCCCCGTTACACCCACAATCAGAGCCCATTAGAGGTATGGTGCGAATCACAAAATGTAAAAAGTATCGGATGTCCCTCGCGGAAAAGGCTGTGGCGCAGCGATTTCAGCGCGGCCCGACCTCCTATATGCTTAGCGTAAAAGCGCGGGGGAAAGGGTGTGTCCCGAGAGCGTGACGTGCGTATGTGGCGCGAGGCCGGGAAACTTGCGGTCTCTGGCGACTATGAAGGATGGCTTGCCATCGAATGGGAGCTTCGTAGCAGAGGATTCCCACGCGCCAAGCTGCTGTTTGATAACGACCGGGTCCGCAAAAAATTGGATGATATCTGTAAGAGGGCAAAGGAACAACGCGCCGATACCAACCGGACCTAAAGGCCAGAAGCGCCCCGCCGACGTCATCGGCCACATCAATGCCGAGCACCGGAGGGCCGCAACTACCTCGCCGGCCAGCAGCGCGACGCCGGTTACAACTTCTTCCTCCCGCTCAGGTGGCTGAAGGATCTTTTGTGACTTGTGCCCGGTTACCGCGAGCAAGATACCGGTCCGGACAATTCAGATTCGAGAAGTGTTCCGCGCAGGGTTTAGTGGTGTCTCCAGTTTGAAATTGGATCGCCGCGCGAGCGCTGATAACTTGGCTAACGCGAGAAAGATGAGATGCAAGCCAATGCGTCTCCGCACGGTCAATTTTACGAACTGGGTAACTCCGTCAACGATCTCGTCAATCTTCTCAATCTTACTGGGGAAGAATTTCAATCCATGTATCGGCCACGAGTCGTGGGCGATACTTTCTTCCGCCGCCTATTTTCGCGATCTCGGCGCGCCGCTCCGCGTCATGCTGTGCGGCGGATTTTTTCCCACCTTCGAACCACGCTGTGTTTGGCGTCACCCACGTTGTTAAGGATGACCCCTCGCGCACGCCTCAACCGCAAAGTGGCGGAAAGGTTCATTCAATTCCTAATTAGGCTCGCTTTTTATAAGGGCCGCGCACGGTCGGCTTTTCGGCTTCCTTGGCTTCGATCAGGGCCACGATGTCGGCGATCAAACCGACCCGCTACCCACAGCCCAGCGAAATGAAGCCCGGATATCGCAGATATTCACAGTGGGTCGTGCGTTCCGACAATCCCCAAAAGGTCGGCCAACTGGTGTCTGAATTGCCTGACGGCACGGGCGGCCATGGCAATCTCTTGCCGTTTGATGCTTTTTCGCTGCGCAATGACCGCAGCCATCAGATAAAGGGCCTTCTGTTCGGCCTCGAATGCGTTGGACGCCCCACGGCAGACCAGTCGCCGCCACGTCCAGCGCTCGGCAATCCGTGCTGCCAATAGAGCTGCGCGCATTGTGAGGGCGCGCGGTGCCCAGACGCTTCCGCGTTCCGACCGTCGCCTCAGATTGTCACGGATGACCAGCAGACGATGATGTCGGTTGATTAGGCGGATCATCGGTAAGGCGAGCCCAAACCTGGACAAGTTAGAAATCTCATCGCCTTCGTCTGAGATAACATTGCTGGTGGCGTGGTTTCCAGTCAACGCCCGCAGGACCTTCTGCGCGCCAGACTTTCGATATCTCGGATACGTATTTCTAAGCGGAAATTCCAAGATGGCACTCCAAGCACTGCGACTCGGCCTTGTGATGGCGAACCAATGCAGTAGTCCGCACGTCCGCTGCATGTTATCAGGCCGTCAGATAGCGCAGAATTGCATCACATTTTGCCTGGTTTGCCCGAAAATACAAATGAAGCATTTGCGAAGTTTATTTAATACCAATTACATATATTACAAAGCTGCGCCAGACGAGGGTATTGCCCGCAGGCGATCCTGTAGCTCATGCCGCAGCGCTCAAGCTGGCAGGAGGTCGGCTGGCGGCCGCGCCAATTTGACAAGGTCCGATAGCGGTGAGCGACCGCAAGCTAGACCATGTGTTGAACGCGCCTTCAAGCTGCTGCCCAGGCATCTGTGCGCGTCGCATGACGTCTCCGGTGGATCGAAAATCACCGGCCTTATTGGCGCTCTAGAGAAATTGTAAGCTTCATGCTACAAATCAACGTGGTTTGTAGGACGAAGGCTTCAAAAAATGCCAACACCCCATACTCCTCCAGCCGCGGTCAAGCGGGCGCTGCGCAAGCTAGGAGCCGATATCCACGACGCCCGCCGGCGGCGCCGGCTGCCGATGGCTGTGGTGGCCGAGCGTGCTTTCACCTCGCGCTCGACCTTGCAACGGGTCGAAGCCGGCGACACCAATGTAAGCATCGGCATCTATGCAGGCGTCCTGCAAGCGCTCGGCCTGCTCGATGGCCTGAGCCAGCTAGCCGACATCGGCAACGACGAGGTTGGCCAGGCGTTGGCCGCAGCCCAGTTGCCCAAACACGCTCACCTAAAGCGACCAGCGCGGACGCTCCGCGATGGCTGACTTCGAAGTCCATGTTGACCTTGATGGCCGCACGCGCGCGGTCGGCCTGGCGAGGGCCAATCGCGGGCGCGGCGCGGAGACGATCCTGGCGGAACGCGAAGGACGTCCTGTTCGCACACTTATGGAAAGCGATTACCTTCTCGGCGTCGCGGATGAGACGCGGCTTGGCGCTTTCCGCTTCCGGTGGGTAGGCGAAGACGTCTACCAGGCACCGACCCGTGACAGGGTCCCTACCCTAATCGAACTCGGCCGACTTCTGCAAATTACCGAGCGGATCCTCCGGGACGAAGAGACGGACGAAGACCTCCGACTGATCTTCGCGCCCGGCTCTTCCCTTGGGGGGCGAGACCGAAGGCGTCGGTCATCGACCAACATGGCAACCTGGCTATTGCCAAGTTTCCTAAGGAGACCGACGACTACAGCATAGAAGTGTGGGAGGAAATAGCGTTCCGTCTGGCCGGACAAGCCGGCATCGCCACGCCGAAGCACGAGCTGATCAAGGTCGCAGGCAAGCCGGTCATGCTGTCAAGACGTTTCGACCGCGACGGCGGAGTCCGTATTCCGTTCCTGTCCGCAATGGCGATGATGGGCGTAAAGGACGGTGAGCACGGCAGCTATCCAGAAATGGTCGATGCCCTTGCCCAACATGGTGCCCAGGGAAAAAGCGATGCCCATGCCCTCTACCGCCGCGTCGTCTTCAACGTGCTGGTTTCCAATGTCGACGACCACCTGCGCAACCACGGCTTCCTTTGGCTGGGAAAGACCGGATGGTCGCTTTCGCCTGCTTACGATCTCAATCCAGTTCCGACCGACCTCAAGCCACGAGTCCTGACGACCAATATCGATGTGGTCGACGGTACCTGTTCGCTCGATCTGTTGGAGGCGGCGTCGGAGTTCTTTGCGCTCACGCTGGATAAGGCGCGAACGATCATCAAGGAAGTCGCGACGGTGACCGCAACGTGGCGCGATACCGCCAAGGCGGTGGGCGCCCGCTCCGCCGAGATTAACCGCATGGCCAGCGCCTTCGAGCATGGTGATCTCACACGGGCGCTGGCACTCTAAACCATGCCCGCCATGGTGAGTGCCCGACCCCGACCAGCTGGTGATCGAATCCAGACCACGGTGCCCAAACAAACCCGCCGAGTTTGAGGTATCCGTTACGAGGCGGCCGCGGAGCCGGGGAGCTGGCCTTGTCCGCCCGCCAGTTCGTGGAAGACCGTGCACCAGAAGCGGTAGTCGCCATTGCGTCCGTCGAAATGTGCCGTCAAGGCGCAATGTGCGGCGGCGGTAGCGGCATGCGAGCCGTAAACCGCGCGCGCGGCGTTGGCCGCCGTTACTGGATCGGCGATGGCCCAAAAACTGGCTTTGCCGTCATCCGACGTGCACACGTTCAGTGGGTTGGACTTGATTTCGGCCATGACAACAGCTCCCGCGGGATGGTCCAGCGAGGGCGGCGTTGTGCTGCCGGCCGGACGTTGAAACCCACGTGCAGTGAGCCACGATCAAGGCGCGATGCGCCCAGACTTGCGTCGTGTCGTCCCTGGCTAGCATGCGCCCGCGACGGTCAGTCACGGAATATTGCGAGGCCAGATTATTGCAAAGCGGCATGCTGGAAGCAACCAGCGGACCGCGGGTAATGCAGGACTTGCCTGAAGCGCTGTTGAAGTCGGTGCGGGAAAATCACCTGGAAGGATGCCGCCTTCATCCGGCGGTTTGGGGCCGGGTCGCGCTAGATCGCCTATTTGCGCTTTGCATTGCCATTTCGAACTGTCGAGAGCTTCGCCGGGTCGGCTTCCCGGATTATCCTGAGAGCTTCATCTCTGGTCATGCCGACCTTGCGGGCATAGTAGTCAGCCTCTCGCGTCCGTTCGCGATCCAATGGGGGTTCAATCGCCTGCTTGGCCTTTGCCTTCTTTCCCATCGGCCGAAATCATAGCACATCGCAGGCCGCTCAACGACCCATCAGGTCTGAAGGTGGTGGGGCAGTTTGAAATCCGACCCGATCACAATATACGGTTTCGCCCACGCGCCGTCTGGAAGCGCATGGCATCTTCAAGCCATGACCGACAAGTATCCAAAGGGCGATTGTATATTTGACAAACCCAGACGTTAGCCCCGGACCTCGGTCCGACCCTAATTGACTCGAAGCTGACTTTTTTTGGGTGTATCGTCTTCCAATATCGATGAGGGAGGGAGGCCGGTATGTTATCCCATGGAATGGCGGATTCCGCCCAGCTCGACATTCTCACAAAAGCTTTGAACGACTACTGTGCAAAACATCCCGCCGAGTGCCAGGATGAGCGCGACCGGGAACAGATCGCCATCATGGTGATGAGCCTTTTCAGGCGAGGCATTGAAGACGCCGAGCAGCTATCAACAGAGCTTGAGCGCGTAGCGAACGGGAAGCTGGCCCGGCATTAGGAAAACTCATAAGTCGGGTGAACCTTTTGCGCCACTCCGCACTTATTAGCCCATGCCTCGATTCTACTTCGATCTCTCCCATAGCGGGGAGGTTTACCACGATGCCGGCGGAACCAACCTTCCAACCCCACTGGCGGCGCAGGATCGCGCCATCGAAATCGTGCGCAGGTTCGTGGCCGCGCCGACGACCCGCGGAGAGACCCGCGATATAGTCTGCACAGTCCGCGATATCGGCGGACACGAGGTTATGAAGGTCACATCTGTGTCCGGCATTCCGGTTATCATCGACCCAGGACTTTCAAACTGACCCACTACCGGCCCTGAATGCCCGGGCCGCTTATTCTGGTGCCAAAAGCTGTTGTTCCAGAAGTTTGGCCTTGTCGCGCCCACATGGCGAAGACGATCGTCTGCCTCTGTTGCTCGACCCGACGATACGACTATGCGCCAATCTATCGACCCCCACATCAAGGTCACCGATCCCAAGTACTCTCGCCGAAAATCGAATATGCCTCTAACTGCGCAGTGCCTGGCCTTTCCGGGTTCTGCCGAGAGACAAAGTTCTCACCGCAAAACAACTGTTCCAGCGCTCCTTCCTTGTGCCTGTAGGCGAACTCTGAGAGCTTGTTGAGGAAGGATGGTTTTTCTCGTTTGCGGTTTGCCGATCCAGTCGTCGCGCAGGAGCCAGAAAGGGTGATCTTCACGCCATTCTTCCGTCGGCCGGGTCTGCCTTCCAAAGCCACGCCGCCAAGTTCATGAAGCCACTCGTCGCGATCTACACGCAAGACCCGCAGTTCTATCTGATGCTCGGCCATATATTGGAGGTGGACGGGTTCTCGGTGTCGCTGGCGGCAAGCGTGGAGGAAACGTTCGACCTCGCCGCGGAGAAGTCGATCCGCGCCCTCGTGCTCGACTGCAGGCCAGGAAACCTGCTGGTGGAGGAGGCAGCGCGCTTCAAGCAAGACCCGCGCACCAGCACGCTCGCCTGCATCGCCTTGGTGCCGCCTGGCGCAGGCCAGCACCATATTGCGCTCCTGAAGTCCGGCATCGATGAATGCCTTGCCACACCATTCGCGCCAGCAAGGCTGATAGACTACTTACACTCGAGCCTTGCGATTAACCGTTCACCGGGATCCGTCAAAGCCAAATCTCTCGCCTACGGCGACGTCGAAATGAATATCGACACATACCGGGTTCGCTGCGGTGGCAGGCAAGTGTCGTTGGGTCCGATCGAGTTCAAGTTGCTGCGGCACATGCTTGAACATCCCGAAAAGGTGATCGGCCGGAATGAGTTGATCGCGGCAGGCTGGCCTTCAAAGGACAACGTCAGCGCGCGGACCGTCGATGTTCACATAAGTCAATTGCGAAAGCTGCTGCACCAGAACTGTGCAAGCGCCTTTATCCTCACCGTCAGGCTGGCCGGTTATGCGCTGCGCAAAAGGCGGGGCGAGCATCCAGGGCGGCGGCTGGCCGGCGGCAGATGATCCGTTTTCAAGGTTTGTTTGTTGTGCGTTAAGACGACGCAACGTTATTTTATGATTATGAGCTTTTGAGTCAGCGGGCATATAAATGGTTACTGGAAAGAAAACTTTCTTCTTGGAGAATTTGCAAATTAATAGTTGATGATGACCCTTATGGCCTGCAGAAATACCATCAATGATGGGTGTATTTTGCGGGGGCCGCCAGATGTCGAAGCTCATTGGATACGCCGAGGCCATCGGGCATCACGGCGAATTGGTACAGGGCCTGTTTGAGGACACAGGCGTGCATTTCCGACGCGCCCTGGTTTCCTTGCCCTGCCGTCATCTTAAGACGCGGGCCTCGTTCAGAGCGCAGGTCGATCAACCCGTCACCGTGTCCCAGCCTCATTGTCAAAAGGCGCTTCGGGCGGCGCAAATGACCCTGGGCGCCTTCGGTCCGGAAGGCCTGGGCGGTGTCCTCTCGGTCGACAGCAATATCCCGATTGGCAGAGGGATGGGATCCTCGACCGCCGACGTGCTGGCGAGCATCCTGGCGGTGATGGATTGCTTGCGGATCGAAGCATCATCCGAACAAGTCATGCGCATTGCGGTTGGCGCCGAAATCGCTTGCGATTCCACCTTGTTCAGGCAGCAGGCGGTGTTGTTTGCGCATCGCGAAGGGTTGGTCATGGAGGCTTTCCGCAAGCCCTTGCCGGCCTTCGATATCATCAGCGTGGACACCATGCCCGAAGCGACCGTCAACACGCTCGAGTTCGAGCCAGCGCGCTACGACGCGGCCGAGGTCGAGGCATTTCGACCCCTGCGCAGCCTGCTGCGGACCGCCGTCAATGAGGCAGACCCCCACCTGCTCGGCAAGGTCGCGACGGCAAGCGCACATCTAAACGAAAGGTTCTTGCCAAAACCGCGATTGGACGAGATCGAAGCCATTGGCGCCCGCTTCGGTGCCGTCGGCATCCAGGTCGCTCACAGCGGCACTGTCGTCGGGCTGCTGTTCGACAAGCACGATGCCGATGCCCCGCGCAACATCGAGCAGGCGGCAGACATGCTGAAGCGATCGGCGTTCGAGCCGACTATTTTTCACAGCTGATTGGCGGAGGGGTCGTCATGTCGAAGCGTGAGCTTATGCGCAAGCTGGAAGATTTCGAGAACCCCCGCATCGTCCCGCTCGATGGTGCCATGTACGGTGCAAGCTTCTTCCTGATGAAGCTTCTGCCGGCGCGCTTCATGTTGGAAAATGCCGCCGAGCGCGGTGATTTGAAACCTGGCGCAACCATCTGCGAATCCTCCTCCGGCACCTTTGGACTGGCGCTGGCCATGCTTGCGCTCCAGCATAGGCATAGGCTGGTTCTTGTCAGCGACTGGGCTCTCGACCGCCATCTGCATCGTCGTCTGAACGAGCTCGGCGCGCAGGTTACGATCGTCGACACGCCTGCCGTCTCGGGTGGTCTGCAACGAGCTCGGCTCGACCGGGTTCACGGCTATTTGCGGGAGCATCCGGGCAGCTACTGGCCCTGCCAATACGACAATGCCGACAATCCGCTTTCCTACGGCAAGGTCGCAGCACTCCTGATAGACCGCGTCGGCAGGATCGACTGTCTGGTCGGCCCTGTAGGCTCCGGCGGATCGATGTGCGGCACGTCGAGATATCTTCGCCCGCTCTTTCCCCACCTCTATACAATCGGCGTCGATACCCCGAACAGCGTCCTGTTCGGACAACCGAGCGGCAGGCTCAATCTCAGCGGTCTTGGCGGGAACATCCTGCCGAGGAATGTCGATCACAGTCAGTTCAACGAAATTCATTGGCTGACTCCGGCAGAGACCTATGCCGCCACGCACGACCTTCATCGCAGCCATGGTCTGTTCATGGGACCGACCAGCGGCGCGGCCTTCAGGGTCGGCCAGTGGTGGGCAAGGCGCAACCCCGGAAAGACCGTCGTCACACTGTTTCCCGACGAGGGCCATCGATATGTCGAGACCGTCTACGATCCGCAATGGCTTCAATCCGCCACAAGCCGACCAGGCCGGGTCCGCGAGGATCCTGTAACCGTCGCGACGCCGAACGATCCGATGCGCGGCTGGTCACGGTTCGGGTGGGAGCGCCGATCGCTCGGGCAAGTACTGGGAGATACAGGACAAACGCCGGCCTAGCCGGGCTAGCGGGCGCCAATAGCGCAGCCGCAACAACCTTTGCGACGGCCTAACACCACACCGGTGAAGCGCTGATTCAGACTGCGGCATTGCCGCGAATAATCGCAACAGACGAGGACGGCCGTGGTGTCTTTAACCGGCAAGGCCGGGCAAGGGTCTATGCAGCGCCTGGGCTACCTGCCCCTTTATTCCATGCTGTTTGCGATGCAGTGCGCGCGCAGCATGTTCATCGTTCTCATTTCCTGGTTCACATTGGAGATTACCGGAAACGTCACGTCGGTCGGCAAGGTACTGATCTGCTGGCAATTGCTCGCATTCACCGTTGGCCCTTTCCTTGGACCACATCTCGATCGCCTCCCGCGACGTCATCTGTTTGTCTTTGGCGAAACGCTGCACGCCGTCGGCGTTCTGCTGCTGTCGCTGGTCGCGGTCTGCCTTTCACCAATCGACATTCCCATAGCTGCGCTCTACGTCTGCGCCTGCCTGATATCGCTGGGTTCGCTTCTCTCCTATCCATGCAGTCAGGCCCTGCTGCAGCGGACGGGCAAGGACATGCTGGCCCGGGCCGTCGCCTTCAGCCTCCTTTGCATCCAGCTAGGCAACATTGTCGGCGCGGCGCTTGCGGGGCTCTGTCTTCCGCTCACAGGGGTCGGCGGCGGACTGACAATCTGCGCCGTCTGGTCCTTTGTGGCGGTTGCGTCCACCTGGCTTCTCAAGCTCGACAACGATCGCTGCGTGCGGATGCCACGCGCCAACCATGGCCTGCTTTTGCTGGCAGGCGTGGTCTCTACGGTCGGCAATCCCAGACTGAGAGCGTCTTTATGCGCGCTGATGCTCGCCTATGCGTCGGCCCACGCCTCCAACGCACTGCTTGCCGGTTTCGCTCGCGACGATTTGAAACTCACGGGCGAGCTCTACGGCTGGATCGCCGCGATGTACTCGGGCGGCGGCCTGCTGGGCAGCGCTGTTCTTGCAAGGTTCATCGACAAGCTCGATGCGAGCGTTTTCATGACGGTCGGTTCCGTTCTGGTCTCACTCGCCACTGCACTCCTGTCCACCGCCCACACCTTTGCCGAGGCCATGCTGTGGCAAGGTCTGATCGGCCTGTCGTTCATGATGATCCGCGTCGCCGGCGACGTGGCGGTGTTGAAAGCCGTGCCTAACCGCATGGTTGGACGTGTTCGCAGCAATATCGAGGCAGGGATCGGTTTGGCCGCGATCGCCGTCTACCTCATCGCGAGCTTCAGCAATTTGGGAGCAAGGCACACATTCCTCGGCCTTTCCGGTCTGTTTGCTTGTGCTGCCATCGCGGTCGTTTCGCTGGAGCGCGGTCAGTTGAGAGCCGCAGCAACGTCTACGCCGCGCCAGCCGCGGCGTTGAGCAAACTCATCTAGGAGAGTCCCGTGCACGTGGAGCTACAAGACGTGGCGGTTTCGGACAGGGAGATCGTCAGGAGAGTCTGGCTTCCCGAGGACCAGGAGCAGTATGCCGGTTCGATCGATGCGGTGTTCGATGATCTTGCAAAGAGCGGTCATCCTGCCAACCAGCACCCTTTCGCCGTCGTTTCCTGCGGCGTGACCGTCGGCTTCTTCGTCCTGCGGGAAAGAGAAAGCGTGCCAGACTGGTCACCACCAGATGTCATGACACTGCACAGCTTCAGAATCTCGCTGGCCTGCCAGGGAAAAGGCCTCGGCCGCGCTGCAGTCGGTTTGGCAATCTCCTGGATCGGCAAGAACCGTCCTCTCGTCAGACGCATGATGCTCGCCGTCAATGCACGTAATGTCCAGGCTAGAACAGCCTATTTGCGCTACGGTTTTGTCGACACCGGCATGCGCGTTGCCGGTCCGATCGGGGATCAGCACGTCCTTTCCATCGATGTTTCGGGTCGTGGCGCCTGAATTCGCTTTTCCTCCTGTCAGGACAGGTATACTAGGTATTCTTAATGGAGGAGAATGCGATGGCTTTTGTGATGGAACGCTTGGCTGATTTCGCCGGCAACATGCGGGCGCAGCAACTGACGGACGAGGTGATCGACAAGGCGCAACGGGCCGTGCTCGATACAGTGGCCGCGCTCGTTGCAGGGGTCCCGACTGACAACGCCAGACTTTCGGCCTTGGCGGCAAAAGGGTGCTTCGGGCCCGGTCGGGCTGCGGTATGGTTCACCGATCACAAGCTTCATCCATTGGGAGCGCTGTTTGCGAATTGCGCGGCCGCCAGCTCGCTCGACATTGATGACGGCCACTGCCGCGCAGCAGGTCATCCGGGAGCGGCCATCGTGCCGGCGGCCCTGGCCGAGGCCGCCCGCCTCGGCCGCGACGGCAGGGACCTTCTTGCCGCGATCGCGATTGGCTACGACGTCGCCCTGCGGATTGCAGCGGCGAGGCGATTTACCGATGCAATGAGTTTCGCAAGCGGTCAATGGACGGGGTTTGGAGCCGCGGCCGCAGTCGGATGGCTTCGCCACCTTCCAATCCCGCAACTCGCGCATGCTATGGCGATCGCTGGCGCCGAAGCCCCGCAAAACCTGCCGCAAGGTGACTGCCAGGCGAGTTCCGTCAAGGGTAGCAGCCCTTGGTCAACCGTCGCGGCAATGTTCGCGCTCGACCGGGCACAATATGGAATGACCGGGTCGATCGACATGCTGGACCGCGATCACGCCTACGACATTGCGGCAATCATCGCAGGGCTCGGCGACCGCTGGCTGATTACCGAGACGTATCTGAAGCCGTATGCTGCCTGCCGATACACTCACCCAGTCATAGACGCTGTGTTGAAACTGGTTGCCGACCGATCCGACGACGAACCGATTAGCCGGATCCAGATCGATGTCTTTCCCGAAGCCCGCAAGCTGCCCAACGAGACGGCACCGAAATCCCTCGAGGGCGCACAGTTTTCGGTTCCTTTCGCCGCGGCGCTCGCGGCGGTCAGGGGGGCCGAAGCGTTCCGTCCCTTGCGTCCTGAATCCCTGGCGGACGAAACGGTCATTGCGCTGGCCGAGAAAGTCGAAGTTCGCTACCCAACCGACCTCGCGGGTCATTTCCCGAACAGTACCCCCGCGCGAGTGACAATGATGTTGGGTCAGCGCCAGGCGATGGCGGATGTGCCCCTGCCCCTTGGTGATGCCAACAATCCCATGGATCAATCAGCCATCGAAACGAAGTTTCGTGATCTGGCCGGTGACATGCTCTCGCCAAGCGAGTGCGACAGTCTCATCCAAGCCGTCACCATGCTAAAACAGGACAAACTCTCTCCTCTCCTGAAGTGCCTAAATGCCCATTAAACTCGCGCGGGCCGCCTGTCTGGAAAGCGCCTGATCTCGGACGCAGAGTTCGCCTGCGGTGCCGGAGCAGGCATATCCGCATTGATCGGCGTGGAGGCCTGAACGCCGGCGGCGTTGTAGCGTTTTGACAAAGGGGAAGCGGAACAACTGCGTCCCATTCCGGTTTTCCTTCTGCTTCCCTTCTTGGACAAATCGCATGGAACCGGCTGTTACCGATCACGTGGAAATCAAGAAATACAATCATCCGACCGGAGGATGGGGGTCGCTCAAATCCCTGATCCGCAACGCTCGCGACCAGGGGCTGCTGCTGTCGGACATATGGAGCACATTACTGAAGCAGAACAAGGCGGACGGCTATATGTGCGTCTCCTGCTCATGGGCAAAGCCGGCCAAGCCGCGGCCTTTCGAGTTCTGCGAGAACGGCGCCAAGGCCACAATGTGGGAGCAGACCAGGAAACGCTGCGAACCGTCCTTCTTCGCGGCCCACAGCCTGACCGAACTCCTGGACTGGCCGGATCACGATCTGGAGGAACAGGGACGGCTGACAGAGCCAATGCGGTACAACAGCACCACCGACAAATACGAACCGGTGGCTTGGCCAGATGCGTTCGGCGATATAGGCGCGCAACTCAGGCGCCTGGAACCAAACTCCGTGGTCTTCTACACCTCCGGACGCGCCTCGCTCGAGGCCTCGTTCATGTATCAGCTCTTCGCCCGGATCTACGGTTCTTCGAACCTCCCCGATTCCTCGAACATGTGCCACGAATCGACGTCGGTCGGCCTGCCGGAATCGATCGGCTCTCCTGTCGGCACGGTGCAACTGGAGGACTTCGCCAAAGCTGACATGATGTTCTTCTTCGGCCACAACACCGGAGTCACCGCGCCGCGGCTGCTGCATCCCATCGAGGACGCCCGTCAGCGCGGCGTGCCGATCATCACCTTCAATCCTCTGCGCGAGCGCGGTCTGGTGAGATTCAAGAACCCGCAGAACCCGGTCGAGATGCTGTCGCCGGGCCCGGGGACGAAAATGTCGAGCGACTTCTTCCAGGTCCGGGCCGGCGGCGACATCGCAGCCATGACAGGCATCGCCAAGGCGGTACTGGCGCTCGACGACGCGGCCAGGGAACGCGGCGCAAACCGTGTCCTCGACACCGCCTTCATCGCGGAGCATACGGCGGGCTTTGTCGAATTTGAGGCCTATCTGAGGGCCACCGACTGGGAAAGCATCGTTCGACGCTCAGGCATCTCCCGAGCTGATCTGGAACATGTCGCAGAGATCTACAGCCTGGCCAATGCAGTGATCGGCAACTACGGCATGGGCCTTACCCAGCATCGCCATGGGACCGAAAACGTCCAGATGCTGTGCAATCTCCTGCTCATGCGCGGCAATGTCGGCAAGCCTGGCGCCGGCGTGTCGCCGTTGCGCGGGCACTCCAACGTCCAGGGACAGCGCACTGTCGGCATTTCCGAAAAACCGGAGCTCGTCCCGCTCGACAAATTCCAGGAATTCTATGGGTTCGAGCCGCCGCGGGAAAAAGGCCTCGACACGGTCGAGACCTGCGAGGGCGTGATCGACGGGCGGGTTCATGGTTTCGTCGGGCTCGGCGGCAATTTCGTGCGAGCCGTGCCTGAAACCGGGCTGGTCGAGAAGGCCTGGCGGAACCTCGACCTGCACGTCGAGGTCGCGACCAAGCTCAACCGCAGCCATCTCATTCCTGGGAAGGTGACATATCTGCTGCCATGCCTTTCGCGGCTGGAGAAGGACGTCCAGGCCAGCGGTCCGCAGTGGCTCTCGATCGAGGATTCAACAGCCTGCATTCATGGCTCGTTCGGCTCACGGCCAAAACCAAGCGAACACCTTTTATCGGAGCCGAGCATCGTCGCGGAACTGGCGAAGGCGACGGTCGCCGGCAAGAGCTCGGTCCCTTGGGACGACTGGGTTGCGGACTACTCTCGCATCCGCGACGAGATCGAGCGCTGCTTCCCGGCGCATTTCAAGGACTTCAACAAGCGCTTTCTCACGCCGGGCGGTTTCCATCGCGACATCAAGGCGTCCAAGCGCGTCTGGCAAACCCCAAACAAGAAGGCGAACTTCAAACTGCCCACGACGCTGGAAGCCGATCCGGATATCGATATTTCCGGCAAAAATGTGCTGACCCTTACCACCGTCCGGTCCAACGACCAGTTCAATACGACAGTCTACGGTTATCGCGACCGGCTGCGCGGTATCATCGGAACGCGAATGGTGCTGCTGATGAATGAGGAAGACATCCGGCGGATGGGGCTCAGCGAGGGACAGGAAGTCGATCTTGAGACGCACGCCGATGACGGAGTTGAGCGACGGGTAAGAGGATTGCGTGTCACGCCGTACTCCATTCCGATCGGCAATTGCGCGGGTTACTATCCGGAACTCAACCCGTTGGTACCGCTCTGGCATCGCGCCCATAAGGCCCACGTGCCCGCGGCGAAGTCGGTGCCGGTGCGGCTGATCTCATAGCGCAATCAGGTCCAAGCGGAGAGGACGGGTTCCATCTCGACGGTCTCGACCTGTTGCGCGAACCGCTGATGATAGACGGTCATCAGGGCCGCTGGTGGTCACAGGCGGCGAGACGGATGTCTGCGTGCTGGCAACGGTCCTGGGCGCTGAAAAATTGGACTGCTGCGACTGGAACAAAGCCCGTAGGACCGTTGTTCGGCTCCATCGAGCAAAGGAGTTGAACATGAACGCGCGCACGCTTTTTGCACCGCTGGCCTTCGCCATGGCGTCGTTTGCCTTCCCGGCAGTCGCCGCCGACGCCGCGCAGACCTTTGTCGACAAGGCCGCCATCGGCGGAATGTTCGAGGTGGAATCCAGCAAGCTCGCCCAGGACAGAGCCAAGGACCAACAGGTCAAGAATTTCGCCGAGAGAATGATTGCCGATCACGGCGCGGCGAACGAGAAGCTGAAAAAGATCGCCACCGAGCAGAAGCTGCAGGTGCCGGCTCAACCCGATGCTGCGCATAAGAGCGACCTGGAAAAGCTGCAGAACACGACGAAAGGGTTTGACCAGCCTTATGTCGACATACAGCGCAGTGCGCATGCCGATGCGGTGAACCTCTTCCAATCCTACGCCAACGACGGCGACAACCCCAGTCTGAAGGCATTCGCGGCGCAAACCCTGCCGACACTGAAGATGCATCAGGACATGATCGAGAAGATCGCCGCGGCCAACGCAGGCATGCCGGCAGTCAAGTCGGCATCGACACCCAAGCCACCTGCCCCGGTTCCGGGCGCCAACAGCTTCACCGAAGCACAGGCAAAAAACCGAATCCAGGACGCTGGCTATATCGACATCTCGCCGCTCGCCAAGGATGACAAGGGCGTCTGGCGCGGCCAGGCGAAGAAAGACGGCAAGCCAATCTCCGTCGCGCTCGATTACCAGGGAAATGTCTTTGCCGGCCAACAATAATCACCAAAGGAGACATTCAAGATGCAAACGATCACCGCGCTATTCGACGACTATGACGATGCCGCCGACGCCGTAGGCGAACTGGAGTCCATGGGTGTGCCGACATCGGACCTCAGCATCATCGCCAATAATGCCGATGGTCGGCATTCCTCCCCGGCGGCCGAGGATGCAGCCAGCGGCGCCGGGATCGGGGCGGTCGTGGGCGGCGTGGGAGGCTTGGCGACCGGGCTCGGCGCCATGGCGATACCTGGTGTCGGCCCGGTCGTGGCGGCCGGTTGGCTGGCGGCGACGGCCGCGGGCGCAGTTGCCGGCGCGGTCGTGGGTGGCGCGGCGGGCGGCATCATTGGCAGCCTGACGGATGGTGCCGATGTGTCGGAAAGTGATGCGCATGTCTATGCCGAAGGCGTCCGCCGGGGCGGCACGCTGGTCACCGCTCGCGTCGAGGATGATCTCGCTCCGCAAGTCCAGGCGATCCTTCGCGACTCCAGATCCGTGGACGTCGCCGAGCGGCGGAACGAATACGAGGCAGGTGGCTGGACCGGATTCGATCCTGCGGCCGCAAATTACCGCCAGCACAGCAAATAAGGAGTTGGCGTGAGACGAGTGCCGTTGCCGCTGACGGTAATTGTGCTGTTGGCGTGCTACTGGGCATTTCGTCTACGTCCAGAGTGGCTGGCCAACGGCGCCGCTGAAGCGGACTCCCGAGCAGAACCAGGGCGGCAACGCACCCCAGGATACGTCTTCGGCGGCCGGCTAAAAAAGAATCCGCAAGACAGCAACAAAATGCCGGGCAATCAATAAGCATAAGCGAGCGAGTTGCGTTCGCCTGATCCGTCTGGCGGCTCACCCGCGCTCGACGAATTTGTTGAACCGGCTGGGCAAACCCTCAGAGGTTATGTCCTGGTGCCAGAACGCAAGCTCGTTGTCGTCGAATATGGTGAAGAACTCTTCCCATTCGACGGGCTCCAAATCGTTTTCGTGCTCGCCGAAGTCCACACGTAGCACCGCGCCCTTCCCTGCATTTCGCGCGATCGCAGGCCTGCCTTCGCGGGCTTCTATCCACGCACGGATCACCTCGTGATTTGTGGTTTTCAGCGGCTCGCTCATTGTGAACCTTTCCGGCTCTGAACCTCTATTCCTGCTGCTTTCCTCATCTGCGGATTCGAGCCGTCCGGCTCGCTCGTTCCCACAAAATTCGCCCTTGGTAAGATCCGGGACGCCTATTCTCTCGGGCTTTGTTAGCTCGAAGCGATCCAACCCGATGCGGAGGGGATTGTTCCCCAGCCTTGTGACTATCCGGCCAAATGGAACCAACCGCCGCCCTGTTGGTTCGGAAGCCATTCAGCGGAGCCTCACCTATGCCAAATGCAGCGGAAATTCTCGTCGACACTTTGATTGCCTGGAACGTCGAGGTCGTATTCGGCATGCCCGGCGACGGGATCAATGGCATCATGGAGGCGCTGCGGAAAAGGCAGCACGAAATCTCTTTTGTCCAGGTGCGTCATGAGGAGTCCGCCGCCTTCATGGCCTGCGCCTATGCCAAGTGGACCGGAAGGCTCGGCGTATGTCTTGCCACGTCCGGCCCAGGCGGCGCCCACCTTCTGACCGGGCTCTATGACGCCAAGCTCGATCAGGCTCCCGTGCTTGCAATTACCGGGATGCAATTCCACGATCTCATCGAGACATTCACCCAGCAGGACGTCGATCTGACGCGTGTCTTCAACGACGTCGCCGTCTACAACGTGCAGGTCTCGGACGCTGCGCATATGGAGAACGTGGCAAGCCTTGCCTGCCGAACCGCGCTCGCCCGCAAGGGCGTCGCCCATCTTTCGGTCGCCAGCGACATCCAGGAGCAGCCCTCCGATGCCGCCAAGCGTTCAAAGCGCAACCGTCCCGCGCATATGCCACAAAACATGTTCGTTCCTCATTGCGTCGCCGATAACGAGGAATTGGAAAAGGCGGCAGCTATCCTGAACGCCGCTAAGCGCGTGGCGATCCTGGCGGGGCGCGGCGCGATCGGTGCCGCGGCCGAGCTCGAGGAAACCGCTGGACTGCTTCAGGCGCCGATCATCAAGGCGCTGCTCGGCAAGGCCGTGCTCCCGGACGACCATCCCTACACCACGGGCGGCATCGGCATCTTGGGGACCTTGGCGTCGCAGCAGGCGATGGAAACTTGCGACGCCGTTCTCATTGTCGGCTCGACCTTTCCCTACATCGAATATTATCCGAAGCCGGGGCAGGCGCGCGGCGTTCAGATTGATTGTGACGCGCAGCGCATCGGTTTGCGGTTCCCGGTCGAGGCCGGCCTGGTTGGCGATGCAGCGGAAACGCTTCATGCGCTTAACCGGAGGCTCAAGCCGAAGGCTGACGGCATGTTCCTCGCCGCGGCGCGGTCCGCCATGCACCGATGGCGAGAGATGATGCGGCAGTCGGAGGACAGCGAAGGCCATCCGCTCAAACCGCAACTGATCGCCCGCGCATTCGGCGAACGGCTGGCCGACAATTCGATATTGGCTGCGGATTCCGGTCAGAATACGGAACTTGCCGCACGCCATGTCGACCTTCGCGACGGGCAGGCCTTCGGCGTCTCTGGCGCGCTCGCCTCCATGGCCTGCGGGCTGAGCTATGCGATCGCCGCAGGCATTGCGTTTCCCGGCCGGCCGATCGCTGCAATTGTGGGTGACGGCGGGTTTGCCATGCAGCTCGGCGAGTTCTCCACAGCCGTGCGCTACGGCATTCCATTGAAGCTGCTTGTCATCAAGAACAACATGCTGAACCAGATCGCCTGGGAGCAGATGATGTTCCTTGGCAATCCGCAATTCGGCTGCGAATTGCAGCCGATCGATTTTGCCAAGGCCGCCGAGGCGATGGGCGGCAAAGGCTTCAGCATCGAGCGAGCCGACGAGGTCGAGCGCGTTCTCGACCAAGCCTTCGCCGCCGAAGGGCCGGTCGTCGTTCAGGCGCTCGTCGATGCCTACGAACCAATGATGCCGCCCAAGATGCCGCCCGATTACGCCAAGAATTTCCGAAAGGCGCTCCCGCAGACTCCGGGGCATGAACTGATCGAGCAAAACGTCGCGCGGGAGCCGGCAAAGACGATGATGGAAGCCGAAGGATGACGCTGCCGCAAGCGCTTGCGCTTCCACCTTCCTGACCAGCCGCGGCGAACCGATACCTTGGTCTGCTTTGATGAAACGACCGCCGTAACGCCGCTCGGACAAAGGGCGTTTCGGCGCGGGCAGCATCCGGGAAATCACCCCTTCGGTATCTAGGCAACACAGAGCGGATGTATCCGGCATTAAGCCCGATCCGGAACCTTCGGCGCGTCTCCCGGTTCGTGCAGTATATAGCGAGGATTGGCCATGACCGGAAACCGACATCGAAAATCGAAAAAGCCAAGCGACGCCGATATGGGCACCAACCCTGGCATTGGAACGTCCAAGGGCACCGTCAAGGAAGGCGACGAACTTGAACAGGGCGACAGCACGATCGAAGGCGATATCGAGAACGACACCACTGATGCTGGGGGGATCAATCCGCGGCAGAAGGTGCGGACCAACAAGTAATTCCAGGGGCGAATGACACTACGACTTCTTTACACGGGCACCGGCGAAGCGGCTAACTTCTGGCGCCTTTGCATCCTTCGACCGCTCGGCGATCGATGCGGGTGAGCCCAAATCGGCCGCGAGGTTTTTCGTTGTCGGCCGCAGCCTGCGAAAACCGATCTGACGGATCCGAATCGGGGTTGGCCGGGTACTTTCTGGCGCCGGTCTCGCGGCGGTTCTCTCTTCTTTGCCCATAATCCCTCCGATTGATCTGAGGGATAGCAACACCATGGGGAGAGCGTTCCGACGCGGGCAATCATGCGGCCGCCCGATCAAGTCTGATGGAACAAATCCAACTACCCAATTGGGCGCGAATAAACGGAGGATCAGGAGGAAACGGCCATGGACGTGCGCATGTGGCGCGAGGCTGGGAAACTTGCCGCATCGGGCGACTTTGAAGGGTGGCAAGCCATCGAACGGGAGCTTCGTAGCAAAGGTTTCCCGCGCGCCAAGCTACTGCTTGATAACGATCGGATTCGCAACAAATTCGATAATCTCTGTAAGAGCGCACAGGAGAAACGTGCCGATGCCGACCGCACCTAAAGGCCAGAAGCGACCAGCCGACGTGATCGACAACGCCGTTAAGGTCATGCGCATTGCCACCGGCGAGGAAACCGAAGACGTGCAGGACGACCGCAAGAACGCCGCCGCGAAAGAGCTTGGATCGAGGGGCGGAAAGAAGCGCGCCGCCAATATGTCACCGGAGCGGCGCGCATAATTCGGGGTTGTTTTCCGGAAATTCCCAACAGAGCGGCTGAGTGGCCTCAACGTGACCCGGCGGCCTCCTCAGCGCATTGCCGTCTCACCAGCCTTGTTTCGCCGGGCCTTGGGAGGAATCAGCCGGCCGGAGTTGGCCCGCAAGCCTCTGAAGAACTCCTCCAGATAGGGCAGCAGTTCGAACAGCAAGATCACGGCCATAACCGTCACGATGTAGGCCACCGGCAGCTGTTGCTGTTTCCAGATGAGGTCGAAGCGAGCCTCCTCAGGCCCAACTCCGAACAGCGCCAGGAACTGGCCCCAATGCAACGAGATCACGCTGACAAGCCCCATCAGCGGGATCATTTCCAGGAAACTGTGCACATGCTGTTCGATCGGGCTCACGGTACGCGCGGTGGTCGCATAGCGTACGTCCCATATCGCGGTCGCTTCATGGACGACAAACACGATCATCATCACGGCGATCACCAGGGAATTGATCTCCATGAACATTGCCGCGAGCAGCGGAATGCCGACTTCGGCGAACATCAGCAGATGGATCAGCGATTCCTTTGCTCCAGTCGTGGATTCGATATGGGTCGCGCGATGACAGAGCCAGTCGGCAAATCCGGCGATCAGCCAGACCGGCAAAACGAAATACATCAGTATCAGCACCATCGGATCGTTCAGCATTTATCGACGCTCCAGCCTTGACCTAGTCGTGCTGCTCCATGAGGTACTCACGCGAGCTCCCACCCGTGCCGACCCGTCGGGTCGAACTGCGCGCCAGGCAAATGGTTCCGAACGGTGCAACCGCGATGCGCACGGCAACTGCACTGGAGCGACTTCTCCCTGACCACGTATTCGTTGGCACGCCCTCTGAGAGCCTGCCCACGGCCAACCAAGTGACAAGGCCTTGCAGCAGCAGTCCCCCTTTCGAAAATAGGTGCAACGGAGCTGGTCGAACGCACGCTGTAAAAGGGCCATCGAGGAAATCGAGACGAAGCCGGCCAAACAAACAACCGCCGATTGGCTGAGCGGCATCATGAACAAGATTGCCCGTTCATGCGGGACCAAGTTTGCTGCATTGACGTTGAAAACATCGCCTGCGGCTGTCGCAACAGCTGCCTATCGGCATCATGGGTTTCAGTCAGCGCACAAAACGACTTCTCAGCCAGGCAAAAATACGATTGCCGGTGAGGATCTTGCGGACACGTTGAGCAGCCCAACTGGCCTGCATGGTTGCGCCGGCATGACAGCTGCAGACGATTTCGTGCAGTTCCCAATCGGAGAGTTCAAAGAAGCGCCTGGCTTCACCATAGGTATCCGATTGCAAGCCCGACGCCCTGAGTAGCGGGTCCTCGAACGCAACCGTGAGCGGGGATCCTGCTGCGCGCGCTTCTTCCCGCATGCCCGGATAGAGATATTCGGTGCCGGTGAGCGCAGCGAGACAGCGCAACGGATCCCGGTCGAGCAATTCTGCCCACCTTTCTATCTTCTCAGTCTTTGTCGTGAGCGGCACGAGCGGGTTGACGTCCGCGAGTGCCTGCAGTTGGTCGAGCGTTTGGTGTTTCATGACTGGCTCCCGTCCATCCTTGACCGGTTCGTCCTGACGCAGGGCGGGCAGGCCCGCGTCCGAGGGACTAGGGGGCGCGGGCCGATCAGGTTGCCCACCGATCTTCGGCAGACGCCAAGCAGCGGCGCCTGCACAACATCGAACTGGCAATCGTCCTTAATGTTCCGGAGGAAGATGGAATTCGTGCTCTGACCGGCATCGGCGGTGGATCGCGGGATATCGAGCGGCACCGACTGATAACGGCCTACGCACAATCCAATTGCGGATCTCAAGCCCGACTACGATGCAGCGCGTTTCTCGATGATTGACTCGCGAGCTTGACCAGGTCCTGGATCGCCGCCGGCTTCGAAAGGTACGGCGCATCGTGAAAGACGAGGAGCTTGGACGCGGGATCTTAGCCCCACTCGTGACGGCTGGCGGCGACACCACGCTGCCCGTCTAGGAGTTGGATGTCGATGATGGCGACATCCGGCCTGTCTTCCAACCCAGTTTCGGCTGCTCGCTCAGAGGCCACGCAGGCTACGTCGAACCCGCTTGCCATCAGTCCATTCACCACGTCCGAAGCGATCAGATTCTCGTCTCAGGATCGTGCCAAGGGCGCCCTCATACGGGCCTCCCTAGATTTGAATGTTTCCTGCGAGCCCAACAAAACACCTGCCGGCTGGTTCCATAGGCAAGACGGGAGCGAGCTGGCTCTCGGCACAGGAGGGCCGGCAAATGGCACGGCGCTCAGTTACCCCTTCCGACGCCAGACTTTGCGGCATTGCCCGTCGGGAAAACGAAGCACTTCCTTTTGCGGCGCTTCATCGGCATTGCCGACCGGATTGGGACCGGCCTGGACCAGGCCGTCATCTCGGGCGTGACGGAGTGAAATCACGTCAGGGGTGCTCAAAGCGATGCGTGATCTGAGCAGGCGGGCAAGCTTGGGGTGCAGTCCCTCGCCTCTGGGTGCCGCCAGCATATCTAACGATAGGAAGGGATGCATCAGAATGCCCTTTCTTTGGCCATGCAGCCCGCGATCCTCATTCCGCCGCCGCCTTTTCGCGCCGCACTCTGTGAGTCCGGCATGCATTTCGGTTTTCGAGTACCTGCATCGCCGCCTCGTGAACTTGGCTTGATGAAGATTAAAGTCGTCCAACTGGAAAAGTTCCGGGCGCAGTCAAGACAGCGACCCGCGATGCCGGGCATGAGCTCGCGCGGCAGCGCTCTTCAAAATATCCGGTTGGAACAGCAGGGCCGCACAGAGGTTTGGTTGTGAAGGAGGTGTCCTATGACCTCATCTAGCGAGCGAACACCTGCCGAGGACCGAGGCGAAATCCAGGCGGGCATGACTCAAGACAAGACGCCCGGATTCGATCCGGCCGCCGCGCCCCAGGAAACGGACGCTGAAGCAGGTGATGCGGCAATTTCCTCTCGTCCCGTGGCGCGGCACGAAGCAAAATTCACCAATCAGGCGAGCTTCGCCAACGCAATGCGGCGGCCCGACAACGCGCCCGGCCTTCAGCCGAGCAGGCCAGGGCCGGTGCTGGTGATCGCCGCGCTCGTGGCCCTGGCGGCCGTTGCGTTCCTCCTTGCCGCGCTGTTGGGGTAATTTTGGGAGTCGTGCAAAGCAACACCCTTCCTCACCAAGTTTGCAACCGAAGGAGGTGATTTCGATGCTAAGCTTAAAGGGGCTTCTTCATCATCTGTGGGGCCGAAATGTCCAACCGACGGTCGATCCATCTCCGGTGGACGCAATCGTGCGGCTACTGCGTGAAACGAGGGATAAGGATTTGCGCGGCGGCAAAGGATAACGCCTTTCCCGCCCGGTCGAACCTACCGCGGCGGCTCCGCCGCCGATCGGCGGTCGGCGCAGTCTCGCCCATGCCTCGTTTCCAGCTGAACATAGCCCGAATGTACACGCGATGGCCTGCCCGTCACCGTTCCAGGCGTTGCCTGCGCCTTGTTGCGAACGGCCGCTGGCTGTCGGCAGCCGCCTCGGTGCGATGATCACCAGGATCAGCCGCTACCAACGCTGCATAGCTGGATAAAGATGCCGAGTGGTTGAGGAAGGCGCAGCAATACCGCGCCGGATCAGACAAATACGAACAAGACTCACGAGAACGAAGCACTCATTTCTCGGCCGCTGAATCTTCAATCTCGACCTCGTCATACATGTGCTCGTGGATGATCCCCAGAATTTCCAGCCTCACCTCCTCGCGCGCCTCCGGCTGGATGAACGGCATGAGCAGATCGACGATCTCCTTGACCCGCCGTGGCAGATCGGCACTCGGATCGGTCAGGTAACTGCTGTGCGCATAGATATTTTCGATCAGCTTCTTATTCAGGTCGGAAAAGAATCCCATGGCGATCACTCCATGCCGATGCCGGAACCGCCGGACCTGAAAATGGTTCCGTGGCGCACCAGTCGCCAGCGGCCGGTGCGCTGCGATAGACAGCGGGGTTCGGGCGAGATCAAGCGTTCCGGCCTCGCTCCACGAATTTGTTGAAGCGGCTCTTTTCTCCGCTCCCGGCTTCATCCTGATGAAGAAAGGCGAGGTCGTTTTCGTCGAAGATTCGGAAGAACTCATCCCAGTCTACCGGTTCCAGCGCCTGCTCCGGCTCGCCGAAGTCGATTCGCAGGATGCCGCCCTCGCCTTTCGTGCGGATCACGGCGGGGCGGCCGTCTCTCTCCTCAACCCAGTTGCGTATTTCGTCGTGGTTGGTGGTCGTCTTTGCCTCTGACATGGCTTTTCCCTTTCTCGCCGCGGGCAGCCCTAACAACGCGCAAAGCGCAATGTTCCAAGTTATGCGGCAGCTCAGCCTCCAACCCGTCGCCTCCGGCACCGCAGAGCGAACTTTGTTGAAGCAGGGAACAAACCTTCTGTCCTGCAGTTCGGGAGCCCAACGCCAAATCGGCAAGGAGTTCTCGTGAAACGTGTACTGGTTACGGGGGGCTGCGGTTTCATCGGCCGGCATGTCGCCCAGGAGCTTACCGCAAATGGCTATCAAGTGCGTATCCTGGACGTACTCCTGGACCAGGTGCATGGCAGCGAAACCATCAGCGTGCCTGCGGGCGCCGAGCTCATTAAGGGCGATGTGCGTGATCGCGAGGCAGTGGCCCAGGCTGTTTCGGACATCGACGCCATCATCCACCTCGCCGCCGAGGTCGGCGTGGGCCAATCCATGTATGAGATCACCCGCTATGTAGGCACGAACGATCTCGGCACCGCAACCCTGCTCGAGACCCTCGTCAAGAAGCCGGTCGAACGGATTGTCGTCGCATCCTCGATGAGCATCTACGGCGAAGGCCTTTACGAGACCCCGGGCGGACAGCGCATCGATGACGCTCGCCGCAGGCCGGTCGACGTCAGGGCTGGTCGGTGGGACCTGCTGTCGGCTGCCGGCGAAATGCTGTTGCCGATCCCGACCGACGAGGAGAAGCGACCTGACCTGGCCTCGATTTACGCGCTGACCAAATATGCGCAGGAGCGGGCTGTTCTGATCTTCGGGCAAGCCTACGACATGGGTGCGGTGGCATTGCGCCTGTTCAACGTCTTCGGCGCCGGACAGGCGCTCGCCAATCCCTACACCGGCGTGCTCGCCAACTTCGCTTCGCGCCTTGCCAACGGCAAGCGCCCGATGATCTTCGAAGACGGCAGGCAAAAGCGCGACTTTGTCCATGTACGAGACGTTGCGCGTGCTTTCCGGTTGGCGTTGGAGCAACGTCAGGCAGCCGGCCACGCTATCAATGTCGGCAGCGGACGGTCTTACACGATCAGCGAGGTCGCCCGCCTGCTTGCCGAGGCCATGGGCGTTCCGAAACGGCAGCCCGAGATTCTCGGGAAGGCGCGCTCCGGCGATATCCGCAACTGCTTCGCCGATATCGGCAAGGCGCGCGAGTTGCTCGGCTTCGAGCCCGGCCTCCGGCTGGAGAATTCGCTCGGTGAATTCGCGGCCTGGGTTCGCAACAGCGTCGCCGTCGACCGTGGCGCCGACATGAAGCGAGAGCTTGAAGAGCGAGGACTGGTGTCATGAGCCAACGGCATCGCAACTTTCGCGAGGCGCCGGTGGCGATTGTCGGCGGCAGCGGCTTCATCGGATCCAATCTTGCCGACAGCCTGTTGTCGGACGGCGAGCCGGTGCTGGTCATCGACAATTTCAGCCGTCCCGGCGTCGAGCAGAACCTCGAATGGCTGGCGCAAAAGCACGGCAGCCATCTCGGCGTGGAAACCGTGGACATACGCGACCAAGCCAGCTTGGCTTGCGCGTTGGCGCCTGCCAAGGCGATCTTCCATCTGGCCGCCCAGACCGCCGTGACCACGAGCCTGGCCGATCCCGCGGAAGACCTCGACGTCAACCTCAAAGGCACGTTCAACGTGCTCGAAGCAGCGCGGCGGGCAGGCATGCCGGTGATCTTCGCCAGTACCAACAAGGTCTATGGCAGCTTGCCTCAAATCGGGGTGCGTGAAGCCGACGACCGTTACGAACCCGATGACGAAACCATCCGTGCCAATGGCGTGGACGAGACGATCGGTCTCGATTTCTGCACGCCGTATGGCTGTTCCAAGGGGGCGGCGGACCAGTATGTCCTCGACTACGCCAAGTCCTACGGCCTGCCGACGGCAGTGCTGCGCATGAGCTGCATCTACGGTCCGCGCCAGTTCGGTACCGAAGACCAGGGCTGGGTCGCGCATTTTCTGCTGAGCGCGCTCAGCAACCGGCCTATCACGATTTATGGCGACGGCAAGCAGGTGCGCGACATTCTGCATGTCTCCGATGCCGTGGCCGCCTATCGCAGCGTGCTGGCCAGGATCGACGACCTCAAGGGGCAGGCCTTCAACCTCGGCGGCGGGCCACGCAATGCCGTCAGCCTGCGCGCGCTGCTGTCGGAGATCGCCGCGATGACTGGTCGAGACATCGTGCTGCGCCACGATACGCAACGCACCGGGGACCAGCCCTTCTTCGTCGCCGACACCCGCAAAGCAGAGGCCGCTCTCGATTGGCGGGCGCATGTGTCGTGGCGCGAGGGTGTGTGCGATCTCGCCAGCTGGCTGCTGCAGCACCGTCTCCAGCCGCGTTCTGAAACCGCGAGGTACGTCGCATGAAAGTCGCACTGGTCAACCCGCACTGGACCTATGAACACAGCATCTATTTCGGCTGCCGCCAGCCGCATCTGCCGCTGGAGCTTGGCTATTGCAAAGCGCTGCTGGAAGCCAACCGCCACGAGGTGCTGATGCTGGATGGACAGCTGCAGGATCTGGACAATAAAGCGCTTGCCGAGCGCGCGGCGTCGTTCGGGTCCGACATGACCGTGGTGACGACCGCGCCGACCTACCTCTTCTGGCGTTGTGCCCCGCCGGAGTTGCGGGTGCCTGCAGAGTTCCTGAAGCATCTCGGCGGCCGCGGAGGCCGCACCGTCGCCGTCGGGCCGCATGGCTCGGCGACGCCGGCCCCCACCTTGCGCAAGCTTGGCGTCGACGTCGTTGTGCGCGGCGAATGCGAGGAAGTGGTCGCGGAGCTCGCCGGCCAGAGAGACTGGAGCACCGTTGCTCACACCTGCCGTATCGAGGGCGACGAGCTGGCCTGCAACGGCGGCGTGGGTGTCAGCCGCTTCGTCGACCACCCGGCGCTCCGTTGGCCGGCCGACTGGATCGCGGCCCACGCGCATCACCATCATCGCTTCGACGCGGACCAGAAGGGCACCGGCGCGGAAGTGGAGGCCTCCCGGGGCTGTCCCTACAATTGCAGCTTCTGCGCCAAGATTGATTTTCGTGATGCATACCGGCGCAGGAACCACGACGCCGTCGTTGCCGAGATCGATGGCCTGATCGCGCAGGGCGTCGGCTATATCTACTTCATCGACGAGATTTTCCTGCCCCAGAAGGCGCTGCTCCAGGCATTGATCGACCGCGACGTTCAATTCGGCGTCCAGACACGCATTGATTTGTGGAAGCCGGAGTTGCTGGAATTGTTGGGCGCGGCCGGCTGCGTCTCGATCGAAGCTGGCCTGGAGAGCCTGACGGTCGAAGGCCGTGAGATGCTGGCAAAACGCTGCCGGCTTGGCACCGAGGAACTGGCGGCGCTGCTGGTCGACGCCCGCCGCCACGTTCCCTTCGTTCAGGCCAATCTGATCGGCGTGGTCGAGGACGATCCGGCGCTGGTGGATTATTGGCGCAAGCATCTCATCGACCACGGCGTGTGGGCCAACGAGCCGGTGCCGCTCTACCCCTATCCGAGTTCCCCCAGTTACCGAGAGCTGTGGGGCGAGCCCGACGATTTTGCCTGGGAGCGTGCGCACGAGCACTACCTCGCCTCGTTCCGGACATTCAGCGACATCCAGGACCAGCGTCCGCGCGCGCTAGCTGAGTTGGAGTCCTCATGCTGCAATCATTGATCCATCGCCCACGGCGCGTACTGATGACCACCGACGCCGTCGGCGGGGTCTGGCGCTATTCGCTGGACCTGGCACGCGAGCTTGCTGCCCGAGGGGATACCATCGTGCTTGCCGGGCTGGGGCCCGAGCCTTCGCGCGAGCAGGCTCAGGAAGCGCAATCCTTCGCAACGCTTACATGGCTTGAGACCCCGCCGGACTGGATGACACGCGACGAAAGCGATCTCGACCGATTCCCCGACGAGTTGAAAGCCCTTATAGCGGCCTATGGCGTCGATCTGGTTCATCTCAATGCACCGGCGCAGGCGGCCGGCCTCGATCTGCTCTGCCCCGTCGTGGCGGTTTCGCATTCCTGCGTGGTGACGTGGCTGCATGCGGTGCGCGAGCAAGTCGCGGCAGGCGACTGGGCCTGGCAAAAGGATCGCAACAGGGCAGGATTCGATCGCGCCGGAATGGTCGTGGCGCCGAGCCGAAGCCACGCGATGATGCTTGAGACCTGCTATGGGCCGATCGCGCGTCTGAACGTCGTCCACAACGGCGCCCTGCCCGGCCCGCCGGGGTCGCGCCGCGAGCCGTTCGTGCTTGCCGCCGCCCGCTGGTGGGACGAGGGCAAGAACGCGGCGGTGCTGGATGCCGCGGCCGCGATCACCGAATGGCCGGTCTATGCCGCGGGCTCCTGCCTTGGGGCGGATGGACAAGGGGCCCGTCTCGATCACTGCTTCCCGCTTGGCCCCCTCAGCCACGCCGAGGTGCGTCGGCTGATGACTAGGGCCGGCATCTTCGTTTCGACATCGATCTACGAGCCTTTCGGGCTTGCTGCGCTGGAGGCCGCGCTCTCGGGGACGCCTCTGGTGCTCGCCGACATTGCGACCTATCGCGAGATCTGGGACGGCGCGGCTCTGTTTTTCGATATGCGCGATCCGCATGCTCTTGCAGGATGCATTGCTCACCTCTGCCGCGACGAAGGCTTTCGGCGCCAGCTCGGCCGGCGCGCCGCTCGGCGCGCGCGCAAGTTTTCGCTGCGGGCGCAGGCTGCGGCGATGGACGAAATCTACGATCGGGCGGCGATGGCCGTAGCGAGGCTCTGACCATGCATTTCGTGTTCTACACCCATTCCGTGGTATCCGACTGGAACCATGGCAACGCGCATTTCCAGCGCGGCATCATGCGCGAGCTCATCGCACGCGGCCACCACGCGATTGCGCTCGAACCCACGGACGGTTGGAGCCGTTCGAACCTTCTGGCCGAGCAAGGCTCCTTCGCCGTCGAGCGCTTCAGGAAAGATTTTCCCGAGCTGATTCCGGTGACCTACGATGCTTCCTTCGATCACGAGGCGTGGATTGCGGACGCGGATGTGGTGATCGTCCATGAATGGACCGATCCAGGTCTAGTGGCGCGCATCGGGCGGGCCAAGCTCGATGGTGGCAATTTCACGCTGCTGTTCCACGACACGCATCATCGAGCCGTCTCGGCGACGCAGTCGATCTCTACACTCGACCTCCAGCACTACGACGGTGTGCTCGTCTTCGGCGAAGCCCTCCGGGAGAGCTATCTTCGCACCGGCTGGGGCACCCGCGCCTTCACCTGGCATGAGGCAGCAGACGATCGTCTGTTCAGGCCTCGCCCCGATATCGATCCCGTGTCCGACCTGGTGTGGGTCGGCAACTGGGGCGATGATGAACGCAGCGCCGAAATCCACCAGTTCCTGATCGAGCCGGCTCGCGACCTCGACCTGTCCGGAGCCGTTCACGGCGTACGCTATCCAGCCGAGGCCCTGTCGGCGCTCGCCGAGGCCGGGCTGCGTTACGAGGGTTGGATCGCTAATGCCGACGTCCCGAAAGCTTTCGCGCAGCATCGCGTCACAGTGCACATCCCGCGCAGGCCTTATCGGGAACATCTGCCAGGCATTCCCACGATCCGCATGTTCGAGGCATTGGCCTGCGGCATTCCCCTGATCTCGGCGCCGTGGTCGGATGTCGAAGGGTTGTTCCGCCCCGGCAAGGACTTTCTGTTTGCCCGTGGCGGCGCCGAGATGCGGCAGCACCTGCGTGATGTGCTGCACGACGCCGAGCTTGCGAAGGCGCTCGCGGCGGCGGGATTGGAAACCATTCTCGCGCGGCACACGTGCCGGCACCGCGCCAATGAGTTGTTCGAGATACTCGTCGCATGCGGCGATCGCCATGCGCTCGAAACCACGCCAGCAAGGGAGGCCGCCGCATGAAAATCGCCTTTTACGGATCCAGCCTGTTATCGTCATACTGGAATGGGGCCGCCACGTATTATCGGGGGCTGCTGAAGGCACTTTCCCGACGCGGTTACGACATCGTCTTCTATGAACCAGACGCCTTCGACCGGCAGAAGCACCGCGACATCGAGGCTCCCGACTGGTGCAAGGTCGTCGTCTATGAGGCGGCGCCGGATGCGCTGATGCAGGTCGCGTCCCGCGCCGCGGAGGCTGACATCGTCGTCAAGGCAAGCGGCGTCGGCTTCGAAGACGATGCCCTGTTGCGCGCAGTGCTCGACCAAGCCCGCACCAACGCGCTGCCAGTGTTCTGGGATGTGGATGCTCCGGCGACGCTCAGCGAACTGCGCAAGGATCCCGACCATCCTCTCCACCAGGAACTCAAAAGGATCGGGCTCGTGCTGACCTATGGCGGCGGCGATCCAGTGGTATGGGACTATCGCGCGCTTTGCGCGGCCGAATGCGTGCCGGTCTACAACGCCCTTGACCCCGAGACGCATTTCCCCGTCGCCGGGGATCCCCGCTTCGCCTGCGACCTGGCTTTTCTCGGCAATCGCCTGCCAGACCGCGAGGCGCGCGTGGAGGGATTTTTCCTTGAGCCCGCCAGTGCGCTGGAGAGCCAGAAATTCCTGCTCGGCGGATCAGGCTGGGGCGACAAGCCGCTGCCGGCGAATGTCTCCTGGCTCGGCCATGTCGGCACGGGCGATCACAACGCCTTCAATGTCACGCCGAAGGCGGTGCTGAACATCAGCCGCGACAGCATGGCCAGCAACGGCTTCTCGCCGGCGACTCGGGTATTCGAGGCGGCCGGCGCCGGCGCCTGCCTTATCACCGACGCCTGGGCCGGTATCGACATGTTCCTGAGGCCCGGCGAGGAAATCCTGGTCGCACGGGACGGCGCCGACGTCGTCGAGATCATGCGCACGCTCACGCTCCCGCAAGCCAAGGCGATCGGCGCGGCGGCGCTTCGGCGCGTTCTTGCCGAACATACATACACATTGAGGGCCGAACTGGTCGACGCCATCTTCAAGGCGCATTTTGAGCGCCGGACCGCGGAGGCCGCAGAATGACGAAGGCGCTCGACATCGTTTTCCTCGGCCTGTCGTTGTCCTCTTCCTGGGGCAATGGCCATGCGACGACTTTCCGGGGGCTGCTGAGGGCGCTGCACAAGCTCGGCCATCGCATCACGTTCCTCGAACGCGACGTGCCCTGGTACGCACACCACCGCGACCTGCGCGACCCCGATTTCTGCGAGTTGCGCTACTACGACACGGTCGACGAACTTCGCCGTAACCATCAAAGAGACCTCCGGCGGGCCGATGTCGTGGTCGTCGGTTCCTTCGTACCCGAAGGCAGAGCGATCATCGACGACCTCGCATCATTGTGCACGGGGCAATTCTGCTTTTATGACATCGACACGCCGGTGACGCTGGCAAGAGTTGCCGAAGATGATTGCGACTACCTGGCCCGCCGCCAGATTCCCTATTTCGACGTCTATTTCTCCTTCACGGGTGGAGCGACGCTCGAACGCCTGAAGTCCGAATTCGGCGCGCGTTCGGCGGAACCGCTCTACTGCTCCGTCGATCCCGAGCGGCACCATTGGACTGGAAGCACGATCAAGTGGGATCTGGGATATCTCGGCACCTACAGCCCCGATCGGCAGCAAACTCTGGAAGCATTGTTGCTTGAGCCCGCACGGCGACTCCCGGATCGACGTTTTGTCGTCGCGGGCTCTCAATACCCAGGCGATATCGCCTGGCCCAACAATGTCATACGGATAGAGCATCTGCCGCCGGCCGAGCATGCCGATTTCTACAGCCGGCAACGCTACACGCTCAACGTAACGCGCACCTCGATGATCGCAGCCGGATGGTCGCCCAGCGTACGGCTTTTCGAAGCCGCGGCGTGCAGGACGCCGATCATCAGCGATTGCTGGCCTGGCCTCGACAGTTTCTTCCCAGCCTCGGCGATACGGACGGCCAGCAGCGCCGATGATGTGACAGGAATCCTTCTGCGGCAGTCGGATCGGGCCAGGCTTAGCATGGCCAAGCAGGCTCATTCGCTGGTCCTGACAAGACACACCGGAGCCGCTCGGGCACGCGAGTTCACGTCAGTGCTGAGGCAGCCAAGGCAGATGCGTCCGGTGCTCGATCTGAATATCGAAAGTGCAGCATGACAGGCAGGTAGGAGAACATACAGATGCGGCGTTCAAGAAAGGCCCAACGGACACGGACGGCGCTCGTCGCCGGTGGTGCCGGTTTCCTCGGTTCGCACCTATGCGAGGCTCTGTTCGGTGACGGTTATCGCGTAATCTGTGTCGACAACTTCCTGACCGGACGTATGGAAAACATCACGTCGCTTATCGGCCAATCGCGGTTTCGGCTGATCGAGCAGGACATCTGCGCTCCACTCGAGCTCGGTGAGCCGGTCGACCATATTTTCAACCTGGCATGCGCTGCGTCGCCGCCCCGCTACCAAGCCGATCCGGTTCATACGACGCGCACCTGCGTGATCGGAACGCTCAATCTGCTCGAGCTTGCCGTCGGCGACGGTGCACGTTTCGTGCAAGCTTCAACGAGCGAAATCTACGGTGATCCGGAACAGCATCCGCAGCACGAGGACTATCTAGGCCACGTGAACTGCACCGGCCCCCGCGCCTGCTACGACGAAGGCAAGCGCGCCGCGGAGACGCTTTGTTTCGATTATCTGCGAGCCGAGATGGCCGACATCCGCGTCGCCCGCATCTTCAACACTTATGGTCCGAGGATGGATCCTGCCGACGGCCGCATCGTCTCGACCCTGGTCATGCAGGCACTCGAGAAACGGCCGCTGACGATATTCGGCAATGGCCGACAGACGCGATCCTTCTGCTACGTCACCGACCTAGTGGAAGGGCTGCGGCGCCTCATGGATATCGATCCCAATCCCCGCCAGCCGATCAATCTTGGCAACCCCGGAGAATTCACGATCCTCGATCTCGCGGCCCTAGTGAGAGACCTCACAGGCACCAGGTCGCCCTTAAAATTCCTGCCTTTGCCGCAAGATGATCCTCGCCGGCGACGCCCCGATATAGCGCGTGCGAAGGCACTTCTTGGCTGGTCGCCCAAGGTGCCTTTAAGACAAGGTTTGCTGCAGACGGTCGGTTACTTCGCCGGCCTTGACGACACCCTAGCGGTGCCGCCAACGTCTGCGACAGATAGGTCCGGCGCAGGTGGATTTGAAACCGGCGGCCCCGAGAAACCGGACGCGTCCCGTGTTCTTTTCGCGGAAGCGGAACATCCGACCGAGATTCTGGTTGGGCACAATAACGGGCACGGAGAACACAGTCGTGCAGTCGAAGCGACCAACCAAGGACATAGAACAGATGGCGGCCGCGGAAACCGCCGCCTTCCTGCGCCGAGCCTCCATCACGTATCTCGAATGTTGCGTCAGCCTGATGATGACACATCTTCCACGCGAGGAAGTAGCCGCCATCCTCGAGCAGGAAGCTGACATGCTGCGCAACCTGGACTAGAGGCCTGAGGCCCACGATGAAATGAGGATCAAAACAAACATATACGTGCAACTCAGTCGCCGGTCCGAGCATCACCCTGTCAATGAAGGGCAACCGATATGAGTGTGGGCACAATCATTATTATCATTCTCATCCTGGTGCTGATCGGCGCGATCCCGGCCTGGCCTTATTCCTCGAGTTGGGGCTATGGGCCTTCGGGCTTGCTCGGCGTGATTGTTATCATCTTCGTGATCATGGCGCTCATGGGCCGGATTTGACCCTTGATGGCCTGTGCTGACCTGCAGTCGGCAAGACGGCCTCTTGGGTGCGCGGAGCGCGCTAAGCCGGTTGGACAGCAACAATCAGTTCGCAATCAATTTCGAATGAAACGCGCGCTGCCGCCGGCTTTCTTCTGCTCGGCCGATCCGCTTCCGATCCAAAGCGCTGCCAAGATCAGCGCAGCTGCCAAATAGAATGCAGCGGCGCCCACCCACATGATCAAGCCCCCGAGTTGCTGGTCTTCAAGCGCCGTCAGGCCCCATTGCGCCGCCGCCGAGCTGTTGGCGGCGAATATGTCGCTTCCCGACATGGCCAGAACCGCGCCGAGCAGTCCGCAATGCATGGACGTGAAGAACAGATAAAACACCGACGCGCCGTAGCCCCTGCGGCGGCTATGGCCATTGAGCAAGGCCCACCAGAAGAGCAGCGCGCTTGCCAGGAAGCTGAAATGCTGCAGCCAGTGGACCGGCTCGCTTGTCAGAGCTGCATCGAACAGGATCGGCATATGCCATAGCCACAGGGCGAGGCCGTGCAGGATCGTCGCTGAAGCCGGCTCGGTCAGCCCTCGCCATGCCCTTCGCAGAGGCCACCATCGTGCGCTCGCAAGGCTTCGTCGCACGGCGGATGGAAATGCCCATAGCATGACGCCCAGCGGTCGGGACAACACGAGCGAGGGCGCCGCCACGACCATCAGCACCTCATGCTCGATCATATGCGCCGTAAATAGCCGCTCGCCCAATTCATGCAGCGGCGACATGAGCGCAACGACAAGCAGTGCCCATCCTGTCGCGAAACAGGCCAGGCGCCACCAAGTCACGCCCCGTCCCATTCCCGCCCGCCGCCAAAGCCGCGCAACGCCGACGGCATAGAGGAGCAACGCAATGCCAAGCGGTATGATTGTCACGGCAGAGAGCGACCAGCCATCAGGTTCTTGATCCCAGCCATGCGCGAATTGAACGGTGGGCGCGAGCACTACAGACAACGCCGAAACAGGACCTCCGATCGATAACGCCTTACGGATGAAGGACGGCATCAGAACCTCGGCAACCAATAGAGCACCGCGTACAGCGGCAGCCAGGAGAACACGACAAAATACCAGTAGAACGCATTGTCCTCTGCATCGCTGAAGCGCTTGCCCGTCCCGTGTCGCGTGAACATCAGCACGGCCAGGACGAGCGTGTCGGCAACATCTGTCAACACATGGACGCCGTGCAGGCCGAGCAGCAGCCAGACAAAGGAGCCATACGCGTTGTCGCTCCAGCCTACCGGCAATGTTGAAAATTCCATGATGCGCAGCCCGATAAGCACCAGACCGACCAAGCTCATGACCAGCAGCAGCAGGCGGACCGAGCGCAGGCTCTCTCGCATCGCTGCCCGCTTTATCAGCAAATTCGGGAGCGCACTGACAACCAGGATGAGCGTGAAGAGCGCGGACCAGACCAGGTTTAGGGGAACAGCATCCTTCGTCCAATGATCGTTGGTGACTGCCAGGTAGAGATAGCCGCCAATGCCGAGGGCGAAGCCGGTTCCCTCAAGCAGACAAAACGAGAAGGTTCCCCACCAGGGAGTGACACACGAGCCGAAGGCATAGGTCGGCAAGCCGGAGACATCCATGACGATGCGAGCCATCTAGACGTTTTCCCCCATGGTTTTCGGCCAGAACCAGGCGACGAGCACAACGGCGACGACCGGGGAGCCCAAGGTAATCGCCCATGGCGTGTAGATCGAACCAATGAAGATGACCGCGGTGGCAAACGCCGCCATAAAGGGCCAGATCGAAGGCGCCGGTGACTCCTCGCGAATATCAGGCAGGGCCTCGGTGACGGTTGTCACGAGCAATTCACGCTCATCGACCTTGAGGCCGCCCACCACAGGCTTGTCGTCACCCTGGCTCCATAGCGGCGAGCCGCTTGTGACATACGCAATGCGGTCGAAGTTCTGCGGCTGGGGCGGCGAGGTGGTCGCCCAGTCCAGCGTGTCCGCACCCCAGGGGTTGTCGCCGCCGGGAGAACCTGAGCGGGCGCTGACGACCATGTTGTAAAGCATGAGCAGGAAACTTGCGAAGAACAGCAGCGCACCGGTGCTGGCGAGAAGGTTGAGCCCGCCCCAGCCCATCTGCGCGGGGTACGTGTAGACCCTGCGCGGCATGCCAAGCAGGCCGAGCATGTGCATCGGAAAGAAGGTGGTATTGAAGCCGATAAAGGCGAGAGCGAACTGCCATTTGCCCAGCCGCTCGCTCATCAGGCGCCCCGTCACCTTCGGGAACCAGTAGTAAACAGCTGCGATGAGCGGAAAAAGGGTGCCGCCAATCAGCACGTAATGGAAATGAGCGACGACGAAATAGGTGTCGTGCACCTGCGTATCGATAGGAACCGACGCCAGCATGACTCCCGAAAGCCCGCCGGCGACAAAGATGAAGAAGAAGCCGAGCACGAAAATCAGCGGCGTCTTGAGCACGGGCTTGCCGTCCCACAGTGTGGCGATCCAGCAGAATATCTGCACGCCGTTTGGGATGGCGATCGCCATGCTGGAGGCAGTGAAAAATGCCGCTCCCACCTGCGGCAACCCTGTGACGAACATGTGGTGCACCCACAGGCCAAAGGATAGGAACCCGATCGCGATCAGCGATAGCACCATCGGCAGATAGCCGAAGACCGGCCGCCTGGAGAAGGTCGCAACGATCGCCGAGACGAAAGCGGTTCCGGGCAGGAAGATGATGTAGACCTCGGGGTGGCCGAAGAACCAGAAAAGGTGCTGCCAGAGCAAAGGATCGCCGCCTGCCTCGGCATTGAAAAACCGGGTGCTTACCAGCCGGTCCATGATCAGCATCGAGGACGCGAGCATGACCGCCGGCATGGCGAAGATAATGATGAAGGAATGGACAAGCATGGTCCACACGAAGAGCGGAATGCGGTCAAGCGTCATGCCCGGCGCGCGCTGCTTCAGGACTGTGACGACGATCTCCACCGATACTGCGAGCGCCGCGACTTCGGTAAACGTGATCATCTGCGCCCAATAGTCGGGACCTTTACCTGGGGTGAAGTCCAGGTTTGCGAGCGGCACATAGGAAAACCAGCCGACATCCGGGCGAATGCTCAGCGCGAAGCCGCCCCACAGCATCAGGCCGCCAAATAGGTAGACGTAGTAGGAGAAGGCGTTCAGGCGCGGAAAAGCGATGTTGCGTGTGCCGACCATGAGCGGCACCAGATAGACGGCGAACGCTTCGCCGACCGGCACGCCGAACAGGAACATCATAGTCGTGCCATGCATCGTGAAAAGCTGATTGTAGAGCTCGGCGTCGACAAGATGGTTATCTGGTCTGGCAAGCTGCAGCCGCATGATGATCGCCATGACGCCGCCGGCGAGCAGGAAGGCGAAGGCGGTCACGAGATAGCGAATTCCAATAATCTTATGATCGACCGTCGAAAGCGCATCGACCAGGCCGCGCATTGTGCCCCAGGTCTTACTCAATCGTGCGCGCAGCTCCTCGTCGCCCAGGTCGGTGTCGCGGGTCGCGCGATGCTCGTCGAATGCAACGCTCATTGCGGACTCTCGGACATGACGGTGAATCGGGCAGTTCCCGCCAAGGCGCGTTGCGCCGAAGGATACGTCGTCGGCTTTGCCGGTGAGGCTTGACCGGCGCGCCAGGTTTCAAATTCGCGCGGCTCCAGTGCCACGACGAAGATCGCCATGTGCGCATGCTGCTGACCGCAGAATTCGGCACACTGGCCACGATATACGCCGGGCTTGTCCGCCTCGATACGGAGTTCATTTCTCTTGCCGGGAATGAGATCGAGCTTGCCGGCGAGACTCGGTATCCAAAACGAATGGATGACATCCGCCGTGGCCAGCTTGATGTCGACCGGACTGCCGACCGGGATGCGAATCTCGTTTGCCGTCTCGAAACCGTCATCTCCTTCATAGCGGACCTGCCACCACCACTGATGCCCTATGACCGAGATCGTCAGCACGCCCCCGGCCCCACCTGCGGAAACCGCTCTTTGCGCGCCGAAGCTGAGCACGGCCAGGCCGGCGAGAATAATGGTGCTCGATGCCAGCATCGCGGCAAAGGCGATGAGCATCGGCCGTTTGACGGCTGGGCGGGCTTGCGCAGGCTCGCTGCCACCGTCTCGGCCACGCGCCAGCGCGAGGAGCAGGCCGGCCATGGTAACGAGCCAGACAAGACCGAGCACTGCCGTAAACGCCCAGAACAGAACAGCCAGCGCGTCGGCCTGCTTGCCATGAGGATCGAGGGCCGACTGCACACCGGTGCAGGCCGACAGGAGAGCAGAGCCACCAACAACGCCCAGAAGGCTGGCCAGCGCCGTCGCGCTTCGTTGACGAGCCTTCGGCCACACAGGCAATACGGCGTCCGGAACTCCCCAATACTGTTTCGTGTTGTTGGGATCATACGGTGCCGAGGAGGCCAAACCGTGAGTCTCAGACGCGACACCAGGATTTTTCGCGAACCCGCGTTTTATGTCGCAACGCTGCTCACCTTCTCCCTGGTTGGCGGCGTTTTGCTGTTTTGCAGCATCTACGCGCCATAAGTGCAACAACGGTCCGGGGTAATCGCCGACCCCGAAATTCTGCGTCTCGTTAGCCGGCCAGAAATCCATTCAGCATGGTTCACTACGAGGAGGACGCTTCAGTCGGCTGCCCGCTTACGGGGCTTGTCTGTGCCCCAATTTGAACTGACTGGAAGTAATAAAGTTCCTTGGACCGATCTTGACCCTTCCGCGCAGCATCGCTCTCGCCTGCCCGCAAGGCTTCCGCGAATGCAGATCGGCTCATTGCGGACTTTCAGTTCGCTTCGAGAAATAGGCCGACAAAGCTCTTATATCCTCGTCTGTAAGGCGTTGCGCCGCGGTCGCCATGATGCGCCAGAATGGCGTGCCGCCTCGGCTCTCAGACCGGAATAGTTTCAGTTGCTGTTCGAGGTAAGCGGCATGCTGACCGTCAAGGCGCGGATAGACCGGATTCTTGTCAGAACCGATATGACAGCCGGAACAGGCGGGTACGTTCCGCTCGGGAATTCCGGCTTCCGCGATTTGCTGTCCCTTCTGGACCACTTCGGCCGGAATTTGATCGCGATCCACCGGGATCGGCGGCTGCGCCGCAAAATGCCTGGCAAGCGCTGCCATTTCGTCGCGAGCAAGGCCCGTCACCGGCAAAGCCATGAAGCCGCTGGTGCGATCGCCTTTGGCAAAGGACTGAAGACTGGCGAACAGGTAGGCTTCTTTCTGCCCAGCCAGCACAGGCACGAGACCGCCCCTGCCCTCGCCGTCACTTCCGTGGCACCGCGTACAGTCTGTAAGGGTGTCCGGTGCGGAAGGTTGCGCTTCGTTGCCGGTCGCCTCTCGGGCACCGAAGGCAAGTTGCCGAAATCCTTTCGCATCGAGTTTCGGAAGTTCGCGCAGGAAGGCAACCATTGCCCAGACCTCGTCATCGCGGTCGCGGGCCGGCCATGCGGGCATGCCCGTGAAACGTATGCCATGCTTAACGATCCGAAACAGTTGAGCGTCGGTCCAATCTCCGGCCGTCAGCGCAAGATCCGGCGGTTGCGGAAGCATGCGCAGCACCGCCGGCGAGCGCAGCTCGCCGGGTGCGCCGTGGCAGACCGCGCAGCCCCTCGCAAAATGCCCGGCTGCGGCCGGCAGCCCTCGCCTGTCGAGAACTTTCGGAGCATCTACGGCCAATGCATAAGTTCGCACGGCCGAGCGCATGGCGAGTTGCAGGAACCAAGCCGTCACCTTCCAATGGCCGCTGCTGGCGCCGACATTGAAAAAACCGATCCAGGCTCCAAGCAATATCACGACAGGCAAACCAATCGCGCCGATGACGACATGCTTCAGGCGAACCATTATCGGCTGGTCTTTTATCCGGCTGACGTCATCCTCCATCTCGGAAGTGGCATTGGACGGCTCTGGCAAGAGATGGGTTCGAGAGCCGGGCATCACTGCAATGCTTTCAAATATCGCGCGATGGTCTGGATTTCGGCCTGCGGAAGCATATCGAATGCGGGCATTTTCACGCCTGGTTTCAAGAGATCGGGCCGAGCGATGAAAAGCGCAATGGCCTCCTCGGTATTCGGCAGGATGCCGGCACCGATTGCCTTTCGGGACCCGAGATGGGACAGATCCGGGCCTATCGTTCCGTGTGCCTCGGTGCCCCTTAGGCTGTGGCATGCGCCGCAACCGTTGCGCACAAAAAGCGATAGCCCGCTATCCAGCGGGCCTTGAGGGGCGATTGGATTCTCGAGCTGCTGTGCGGTCAGGGTTGCCGGCGCCATCGGAGGTTCGACCACCTTCGCACGCTGATGTTCGAGTTCCTCTGCCGCGGCCCAGCTGCTGTTGGCCAGAAACCAAAATGCGCAGCCCACTATAGCGGAGAGGCCGACGTTTGCGGACATGACAATCGCTCCCGCGCTTTAACTTGGGAGGATAGGCGAGGTTCCATTTCAGGTCGCGCCCTCGCCTTGCGTGCTCGGCGGCGAAGCAAAAGCGAAAGGTCGATTAGGCAATCGAGCTCAGCAATTTTTGCGCGGTCCAAGGAACATTCCTGGTTGCTCCTGGTTCGGCGACGAGGAACTTACCCCCAACAGCAGAGGTGACGGTCTCGTGACATCAAAAAAAGTCCGCATCGGCATCGTCGGCGTCGGCAATTGCGCATCCTCCCTTGTGCAAGGCCTCACCTACTATCGCCAGGCAAAGAGCAACGAGCCCATTCCCGGGCTGATGCATGCCGATCTCGGCGGCTATCATGTCGAAGACATCGAGGTCGTCTGCGCCTTCGATGTCGCCAGGAGCAAGGTCGGGCGCGATTTGGCCGAAGCGATCTACAGCGCCCCGAACAACACATTCCGTTTTGCAGATGTGGCGCCGGTCGGCGTCCGCCTGGAACGCGGGCCGACGCTCGACGGCATCGGCAAATACCTGCGCGACGAGATCGAGGAAGCGGATGAACCGGTCGCCGACGTCGCCGCGAGTCTTCAAAAAAGCGGAGCCGAGGTACTGGTGTCCTATCTTCCGGTGGGCTCGGAAGCGGCCACCCATTTCTATGCCGAATGCGCATTGGCAGCCGGATGCGCTTTCGTCAATTGCATACCCGTCTTCATTGCCTCGCGACCGGAATGGCGGCGGCGTTTCGAGGAGCGTGGCCTGCCTTTAGTAGGCGACGACATCAAGAGCCAGGTCGGAGCGACCATTGTTCACCGGCTGCTTGCCAATCTTTTCCGGGAACGCGGGGTCCGCATCGACCGCACATACCAGCTCAATTTCGGCGGCAACACGGACTTCCTCAACATGCTGGAGCGGGAGCGACTGGAATCCAAGAAGATCTCCAAGACGCAATCCGTCACCAGCCAGATTGATGTTCCGCTCGAACCTGGCAATATCCATGTCGGGCCCAGCGACCATGTGCCTTGGCTTACCGATCGCAAATGGGCCTATATCCGCGTCGAAGGCACGACTTTTGGCGGTGTGCCGCTGAACGCCGAGCTCAAGCTGGAAGTCTGGGATTCGCCCAATTCCGCCGGCGTGGTGATCGATGCCGTGCGCTGCGCCAAGCTTGCTCTCGATCGCGGCATTGCAGGGGCGCTCACCGGGCCTTGCAGCTACTTCATGAAATCGCCGCCGGAGCAGTTCACCGACGCTGAGGCCCGCCTGCGCACGCTCGCCTTCATCGCCGGCAGGGACGAGCCGATGCTCGATGCCGCGGAATGACCACGACCTTCTTTCTCATCCGGCATGCCGCCTATGACGACGTCGACCGGTATCTGGCTGGGCGCCTGGAGGACGTCAAGCTCTGTCGCGCCGGCCAAGAACAGGCGCTGCGTCTGGCACGTCGCATGGCCAGGGAACCGATTGCCGCCATCCTGAGCAGCCCTCGCAAGCGCACATTGGAAACCGCCAAATCCATCGCCGTCGCCTGTGAACTCGAGCAGATCTCGATCCGTCAGGAATTGGATGAAATCGACTACGGCGCCTGGTCCGGCAAAACGTTTGAAGAGCTGAACCGCGATGCCGCCTGGCGAATGTGGAACGACCAGCGGCAGAATGCCCGCACACCGAACGGCGAGACCATGCAGGATACGCAGCAACGGGTCGTCGGCCTGATGGATGCGCTGCGCCAACAAACCCCAAACTGCTATGTTGCGCTGATCAGCCACGCGGACGTTATCAAGGCGGCGGTGTGCAAGGTCCTTGGCCTTCAACTCGGTGACTGTTTCCGTTTCGATATTGAGCCTGCCTCGATCACCACCATCGTCCATGGCGACTGGGGTTCAAAGCTCATTCGCCTGAACGAAATCATCTGACGGGAGCTGTCCGATGCGGATGGTCATCTTCGGTCTCACCGTCACCTCCTCATGGGGAAACGGGCATGCCACGCTCTGGCGCGGGCTGATACGCGCGCTGGCAGCACTCGGCTGGTCAATCAGCTTCTTCGAACGAGACACGCCCTACTACGCCGGCACAAGAGATATCGACCACCTCGAGGGCGGCGAAGTGGTGCTATATCCCGTGTGGGATAACATCATTCAGGCAGCGGCGGTCGCGGTCCGGCAGGCTGATGTCGTTATCGTTACCTCCTACTGCCCGGATGCTGTTGAAGCCTCGCGCCTCGCGCAGGAGTGCTGCCTCGGCCTGAAGGTTTTCTACGATCTCGACACCGCGGTGACGCTCGCGCGTATCGAGCGGGGCGACCAACCATCCTATTTCGGTCCAGAAGGACTTCGCGATTTCGACCTGGTGATGAGCTACACCGGCGGCCCGGCGCTCGATGCACTCAAGACAATGCTGGGCGCGCGCCTTGTCGTGCCACTCTACGGCCACGTTGACCCCGACAGCCATAGACCGGCGCAGCCCAGGCCCGAGTTCGCTGGCGATCTGTCCTATCTCGGAACCTATGCCGAAGATCGCCAGGCGGGCGTCGAGAAATTGCTGGTCGCGCCAGCTGTCCGGATGCCGGATCGCCGCTTCGTTATTGGCGGCGCGCAATACCCGCAGGATTTTCCGTGGAGCGACAATATCTTCTTTGTCAGGCATCTGCCGCCTGCCGACCACCCGGCCTTCTTCTGCTCGTCCCGCCTGACCCTGAACGTCACCCGCGAAGCAATGGCACGCAAGGGCTGGTGTCCCTCCGGCCGACTGTTCGAAGCGGCAGCTTGCGGCGCAGCGCTCATTTCCGATGACTGGCCGGGCATCGATAGATTCTTCAAACCCGGCAGCGAAATCGTGATTGCGCATTCCACCGACGACGTGGTCGCCGCGCTCGGTTTGTCGGATGCGGAACTCGAGGCATTGCGCCGCCAAGCCCGCGAGCGCGTCCTCGACGAACACACATCGACGCGCCGCGCCGCGGAACTGGACGGGATCCTGAACGAGGCCGTTCGGGCGCAAGCAAGCGAACCGAATAAGGAAGCCGTCTGATGTTGGGTATCGTCCCGGCCGCGGGGCGCGGCAGCCGCATTCAACCGCTGGGTTTTTCCAAGGAGCTGCTGCCGGTGGGCAGCAGGATGGACGGGCAAACTGAGCGCCCCTGCGCGGTCAGCGAATATCTGGTCCGCCGAATGGTGAGCAATGGCGTCGACAGGATCTGCTTCATCATCGGCTCGGGCAAGTCCGATATCCTCGAATATTACGCCGCCGGCTATGACAGCGCGGCCGCCATCTTCGTGGTGCAGCCCTCTCCGGTTGGCCTCTGCGACGCGATCTTCCGCGCCGCGCCTCTCGTCACGCCGCAAGAGACGGTCCTGATCGGGCTACCTGACACCATCTGGTTTCCCGAAGACGGCTTCTGCCATCTTCCGGACGACCGGCTGTCTTTCCTGCTGTTCCCCGTAGAGCGGCCGGAGCTTTTTGACGCCGTGGTCATCGATCGGGATGGCCGGGTCGAGCAGATCCAGGTCAAACAGCGCGAAGCACCGACCAATTGGGTCTGGGGCGCATTCAAAATGCCGGCCAGCATCTTCCACCGGCTTCATGCGCTCTGGCGCGAACGAAACGGCTGCGATGAGTTTTTCGGAACCCTGGTCAATGCCTATCTGGCTGCCGGCGGTGAAGCCTTGGGTGTCAAGGCGGGCTCGGCTTACGTCGATGTCGGAACGTTCAATGGCTACCGCACGGCGCTCCGGCTGCTTGAAAACAACGACGCGTCGGACAACCAAGGCACGCCGATATTCGTGCCGTCGAGCCACTCGCAAGTACCATCCTTGCCAGGCGAAGGAGGATGACCATGCTGCATTCCGCAGCGGAAATACGCCGTCGCATCGATGCGCTGGGTCCGTGGTTCCACAACATGGAACTGGCAGGTGTGCAGACGGCTCCCAACCACTTCCTTGGCAACTATCCCCTGATCAAATGGCAGAAGTTCGCGGATGCGATCCCGGCCGATCTCTCGGGCAAGTCCGTGCTCGACATCGGCTGCAATGCCGGCTTCTACTCCATCGAAATGAAGCGGCGAGGCGCCGATCGCGTGCTCGGCATCGACTTCGATGTGGGCTACCTGACGCAGGCGCGCTTCGCCGCCGAAATCGCCGATTTCGATATCGAATTCCGCGAGCTGTCGGTATACGACGTCGCCGCTCTCGGCGAGACTTTCGACATCGTGCTCTTCATGGGGGTCTTTTACCACCTGCGCCACCCGTTGCTGGCGCTGGACCTTATCCGCGAGCACGTCGCACCGGACTTGATGGTTTTCCAGTCTATGCAACGCGGGAGCAGCGAGGTCGCCGCGCTCGAGCAAAACTACCATTTCTGGACGCACGACCTGTTCGATCGGCCCGAATTCCCGAAGCTGCACTTCGTCGAGCACCGGTATGCCGACGACCCGACCAACTGGTGGATCCCGAACCGTGGCTGCATCGAGGCAATGCTGCGCAGCGCCGGATTCGAGATCCTGCTTCAACCGGAAGAGGAGGTTTATTTCTGCCGGGCCTTCGGTGAGCCGGCGGGCGAAGGTGCGGTCTACCCTGCGAAAGGAAGAAACGATGATTGAAGCAACCATGATCTGGAACGAGCCCAACAACAAGTCGCATTGGGATCCCGAGCTCGATCCGGATTGGAGCCGCTTTGCCAACATGGCGATCCTGGCAGCCGATGCAATCGGTCTCCAAAACCCGGCGATCACGCGAGTCCTTGGCGGCATTTCGCCAATCGATGCCGGCTTCATGTCGCTTATGAAGGGGTTCGGGGTACTCGATCACGTCGATGCCGTCGCCGTACATGGCTTCCCGCTCGACTGGAACCTTTGGCAGATGCATGAATGGCCGCAAAAGCTCGGCGAGATCGCCGACATCACCGATCTACCGATCTGGATCAGCGAAGCCGGCGTGTCGAGTTTCGGCGCCGAGGAGATCCAGGTCTGGGGCCTGCGCCGGACAGCGGAGTTGCTGCTTGGCAACGCGCCCCGCGTGCAATGGTACAGCCTCTATGATTTGCCTCACGCATGGGGCGCGACCACGCGGCATCGCGAGGTGGAAGGCTCCTCTTATTATCGCCATTTCTACATGGGCCTGCTGCGCGAAGATGGCACGCCCAAGCCGGCTCTCGAGGACTTCCTGCGCTACACTCCGCAAATGGGACTGGTCCAGTGGTTCCATTTCGAGGACCACCGGCTGGACGACGCCGTCGCCTGGATGAAGCGTCTGGGCGTTACAAATTTGCGCACGGGCCTTTCTTGGGCCGACAGTTTCAGGCCAAATGCCCTCGACTGGTTCGACCGCCAGATGGAAGCGCTCGCCGACTTCGACGTCACCATCACCTTTTGCTTCACGCCTGAACATCGCGGCCTGCAGCCTCATCACACCAGCCCACCGGAAGTGCCTGAGGAGTTCGCCGAATTCTGCGCGACAATGATCCGTCGTTACGCGCCTGGAGTGCACAATGCGGCCATGCCGGCGCAGCGGGCCTCGGCTGCATGAGGCTGCCATGTCGTCCGCCGATCAATCGTCAAATGTGCTGGCCGAATTCGCTGCACTGCTGACCGGCAGGAATATCGGCCCAGGCGCCGGTCTCATGATTGTCGTGGCGCATCCGGATGACGAAACGATCGGCATCGGCGGCCATCTTGCCGGGCTGCCGGGCTGCCGGATCGTTCATGTCACGGACGGAGCGCCGCGCGATCTTGCCGACGCGCGGAGTCACAGCTTCCAGACATGGCAAGACTATGCCCATGCTCGCCGTATGGAACTATGGGCTGCGTTAGCGGCGGCAGGGCTATCGTCTGCAAATCTGACCAGCCTCGACTACCCTGACACGGAAGCGGTCATGCATCTCGGCGCACTCGCGCAGCAGTTGGCCTGCCTTTTGGCCGCACGCGAGATCCGGTTTGTTTGCACGCATCCTTTCGAAGGAGGCCATCCCGACCACGATACCACCGCCTTTGCCGTTCATGCGGCCTGCCATTTGCTGCGCCGCGACCGGCACCCAGCGCCGTCTATTATCGAAATGGCGTTCTATGCCGCGGGGCCGGAAGGCCCCATCTTCCAGGATTTCGTCGATAGCCCCGAGGCGGACCGCATCGAGGTTTGCCTGACCGGACCGGCCTTTCGGCTCAAGCAAGCCATGTTGGCCAGCCATAAGACACAGCAGCGGACGCTGGCGCCGTTCTTCAGTTCGACCGAGCGCTTTCGACTGGCACCCGCTTACGATTTCCGTGCGCTGCCGAATAACGGCAGACTTTATTATCAATCCCTGCCGCTTGGTTTCGAGCCCGCAACTCGGCGTGGCGGCAGCCGCGCATGAGGAGCTTCGGCTAGACCGGCCATGACCCTCACGGTGCTCAACGTCGCCTATTCTCTCGCGCCTGTCGGACCGGATGCGGTCGGCGGCGCCGAGCAGGTGCTGTCGATGCTTGACCGCGCCCTGGTGCGGGACGGCCATCGTTCTATTGTCGTCGCCTGCCGGGGTTCCAGCGCGGCCGGTACTCTGGTGGAGACGCCTGCCGAGACAGGTGTCCTCGACGAAACTGCCAAGAAGCGCGCGCAGCAGGCACACCGCGGGGCGATCGCAACCGCGCGGGCGCGTTGGCCGATCGACATCGTGCATCTACATGGCATCGATTTCGACACTTACCTTCCCGGCGACGGTCCGACGCTCGTGACACTTCACCTGCCGCTCAGCTGGTATGCGCCCGAAGCCTTGCGACCGGCCCGTGAGGACCTATGGCTGCATGCGGTTTCGGACGCGCAGCATAAAACCGCGCCCGCCGGATCGAGGCTGGTAGCGCCTATTCCAAACGGTGTCGACGTCGATGGGCTGAACCAGCCGCGGTCGCGGCGCGATTTCGCGCTCGTGCTCAGCCGAATCTGCCCGGAAAAAGGCATCCATCTGGCGATCGAAGCCGCCAAACGCGCCTCGGTGCCGCTGGCGATCGGCGGACAGATCTATCCTTACCAGACACATGTGGAGTACTTCGCCAACGAGGTGCGCCCCCGCCTCGACAGGCGGCGGCGCTTTCTGGGGCCGCTTGGCTTTTCCGCCAAGCGGCGACTTCTCAATGTCGCCCGCTGTTTGGTCATTCCGAGCCTGGCAGCGGAAACAAGTTCGCTGGTTGCCATGGAAGCGCTTGCGTGCGGCACGCCCGTCGTAGCCTTCCCGAATGGCGCCCTGCCCAATGTCGTCGAACATGGCGAGACCGGATTTCTCGTCAACGACGTCGACGAGATGGCGACAGCGATCCTTGCTTCGGCCGAGTTGAGCAACGAAGCGTGCCTAAGCGCGGCGCGACGCCGCTTTTCGCTCGATCGCATGATCTCGGCCTATATGGATACCTACCAGGCATTGGCAAAGCTCGGCACTTCCCGAGCAGAGTTGAGGGCCGCTCGGTGAGCGCCCTGCGCGCCGAGGTCATCCGAGATCAGGGCGCGTTCGATGATCTCGAGTCGCATTGGTGGCCGCTCTGGTCGCAAAGCACCTCTGCCACGCCTTTCCAGTCACCCGCCTGGCTGTTGCCGTGGTGGCGGACATTCTCGCCGGGTGATCTCTCCGCGATCGCCGTGTGGCGCGGGAAAGATCTCGTCGGCCTGGCGCCACTGTACCTCGAACCGCACGCTTCCGGCTGGAAACTGCTGCCGGTCGGAATCTCGCTGAGCGACTACCTCGATATTCTGTGCACCCCCGGTCAAGAAGCAGCGGTGAGCGCTGCTATCGCCGAGGCAGCGCTCTCGCTCGAATGGTCGCAATGGATCCTTCCAGACCTGCCAGCCAGAGCTGCCTCCTTGAGCCTTGCGCTACCGCAGGTCAAGGAGAGCCGGTGCGCGCACCATGCCGCCTGTCCAGTGCTTCCGCCTGCGGGCAATGAGACGCTTGTAAGCTTGATACCCGCCCGACGAAGACGTCAACTGCGCCGCGCCCAAAGAGCCGCGCAACGACGGGGACGGGTAGCCATTGCGCGATACGAGGCCGATCCGGAGACGTTCGTCGATCAGCTGGTCCGACTGCACGATGCCCGGTGGGCCGGACGGGGCGGCGGCGTGCTGGTGGGTAGCGCTATCGAATTCCACCGCAATGCGTTGCCCCGCCTCGCTGCAAACGGTTTGGCGAGGTGTTGGCTGATCGAAATCGGCGAAGCTGTCGTCGGTGCGTATTATGGCTTTCATCACCGTGATCGCGCCTATGCCTATCTCGGTGGTTTCGACCCGGCCTATGCCGAGGAGAGCCCGGGCGCGATCCTGATCGGCAAGGCCATTGTCGAAGCCGCTCGGGAGGGGGCACGCGAGTTCGATTTTCTGCGCGGCCGGGAAAGCTACAAGTATGGCTGGGGCGCCGTCGACCGTTGGACTGCGCAGAGGGTCTGGACCCGAGGCGCGCCGCCATGACCGCAGCAGAACAGGCAAAGACTACTGCGAGACGCATTCTCGAAAATTGCATGGCGAACGGCCTATCCGCGGACGTCGCGATCGCCAGATTGGCCGTCTATCTCAAGACGGGCATCAACGCTGCAGAACTTGCGAAGATCGCATTGGATATGCGTGCAAATGCCACCCACCGAGGGGACTGGCTCGACGAGGTGGCCGTGCTTCTCTCCCGCAAGATCGACACCTTTGACGAACTCCGGACGACGGCGGCTTCCGTACTTCATAACCGCCTGGCTGGCGAAACGCGTGAGATGACCATCAGCCGACTGGCCATCGGCTTCGACCAGGCGGCCGACATTTCTGCGGTCGCCAGCGTCCAGCTTTCGTCCCTTGGCGATGAGGAGAAGCTTTCGGCTGCAACAGCCGAGATCACTTCCTGGCTGGAGCGACAAGGCTTTACGGGCGCAGGCAAGACGATACTCGACGTCGGTTGTGGCATCGGCCGCTTCGAATATGCGCTCCACGCGAGGGCAAGGCATATTGTCGGGATCGATATATCCGCCAAAATGCTTGCCATCGCGCGTCGACGGTGCGCCGGTCTGACCAATGTGGAGTTCCGCCACACCTCAGGGCTCGATCTTGACGAATTCACCGATGCAGGCCTTGATGGCGTGCTGGCGGTAGACAGTTTCCCTTACCTGGTACTCGCCGGCGTCGCCGAGCGGCACTTCAGCGAAGTGGCGCGCGTGTTGCGCCCAGGCGGAATGGCCGCAATTCTCAACTATTCATATCGGGTGCCGTCTGGCGTCGATTCCTCCGACATTCGCGGTCTCGCCGGTGCTTTCGGCATGGACGTCGTCATCGACGGTGACATGCCTTTCCGTCGCTGGGACGGCACCGCGTTTCTAATTCGTCGTATTGGCGGAACATAACGGACAGACCGAAGTTGGGGCGCCAAACCACTTCCGCAGAAGCTGGCATATTCAGGAGAAAAAATGGCGACCGGTGGCAAGAAACATATGGGCCGCGGCAGTCAGGGCAAGGGTTCCGGGACCGGAGCGAAGACAGAGCTTCCGAAGGACATGGTTGGCGAAAATGAGGTCCTGAAGAATCGAGACAAGAAGCAGCACACAAAGCAACGCGGTCTCGACAGCAGTCGGATCAAATCCGATCAGTATCAAGATAATGCGGCAAACCGGCTTCCTAAAGACTGAGCTTGCGGGTAGCTCTTAAGGCCCGGCGGGCACGCAACGGATCAGGTATCGAATTCAGGCACGGTGTTGCGCTCTGCCAGAACCCTGTGTGGAGCCGGGCTGACCGACGGTTGAAGGCGCCTTGCAAACTCCGGCCGTCTATGGTCTCAAGTGAATTTAAGGGACCCTGTTTGCTAAGAGAATGCCATGTGTCGTCCGAGCCAACGCGATTTCGACCCTCAGGAAAACCTGAGTGTAGACCAAGAGATTGCGTCATTGTTGACAGCCATCGAGCAGGAGAAAATTCCTGATCGCCTGACTAAGCTGGCGATCCAGTTGCAGAATGCGCTGATCCAGAAGCGTCGGTGCAAGCCGGAGACCTGACACAGGCGCTTATCTGGGTTCATCAGTCCCTCGATCCCAGCAATCTTTCAAAAGATGGTCATGTCTTTCGACCAGCGTCTGCGAGGAGCTCTCATTCAGGAGTTCCAGAACGTGCGCGCGCGCCCGGTTGAGCCGGCTTTTCACGGTTCCGACGGCACAATCGCATATCTCAGCCGTTTCTTCGTAGCTGACGCCCAGCACGCCGATCAGCATTAATACTTCGCGCTGATGTTCTGGAAGCTTCTGGATAGCTCGATAGACCTCCTTGCTCCGAAGGAACCATTCCTGGGAGGCTTCCGAAATCGGTCGGCTGGAGGCACAATCAAGCAGCCCCGGCGCTTCCCTCGCCGCAGCCTTCACCCGCGTGTAGTGCGTGTTGCGCATAATGGTGAAAAGCCAGGACTTCAGTCGCGTCCCCGGCTCGAACTTGTCCAAATTGGCAAGCCCTTTGGTCAAGGTCTCCTGGACCAAATCGTCGGCGTCATCAGGAACACGGCAAAAGGTGCGCGCAAAAGCGCGCAAGGCGGGGATCAGGTCGACGACGGAGATTTCACCCGGTGCACAATCTGGCGCGGCATGACCATTGGGTAACACGGCTCGACCCCAGCAGAGAGAGTTGAAGAACATCGATCAGGGAGAATGCGTGACGATGACGATCGTTCCTGTTCGAATCGAACTTGCTCGAACGCCCTCCGGCCAACGTCGACGGCGCCGTTCGGGCTACAGTAACCAACTCGCCACAAGGCCAGCCGAGGCCGCAAAGATTACGGCCGTCGTGATGCCTCCGAGGATGTTCGTGCTCCGGCTATTGACCCTGTCGCCCATGATCCTGCGGTCGCTCGTCATTAGAAGCATCAACAGCAGGAGCGGGGGAGTGGAAAAACCTTGCACGATGCATGAAGCCTGAGACGGACCGCCGCGACTACAGTGCGCAAACACGCGTGCTCTTGAAATTTCCAAGTACGGCCGGGCTGGCGCTCAATAGCCCCCGATGATCGGCAGGATCTCGCCGGTGATGTAGCTGGAGCATTGCGGCGAGGCTAAAAACACATAGGCCGGCGCGACCTCCTCTGGCTGGGCGGGCCGCTTCATCGGCGTCTTGGCGCCGAACTGCGCGACGTCCTCGGCCTTCTTCTCCGACGGGTTGAGCGGCGTCCAGACCGGGCCCGGCGCCACCGCGTTGACGCGGATGCCCCTGCCTATGAGGTTGCCGGAAAGCGCCCGGGTCAAGGCGTGGATGCCGCCTTTGGTCATCGAATAATCGACCAGGTCCTTCGAGCCCTCTATGCCGGTGACGGAGCCCGTGTTGATGATCGCCGAGCCCGGCTTCATGTGCGGCACCGCTTCCTGCGCCATATGGAAATAGCCATAAAGGTTGGTCTTCAGCGTGGTATCGAAATGCTGCTCGGTGAGGTCGACGAAATCGGCTGAATGCACCTGGAAGGCGGCGTTGTTGACAAGCACGTCCAGCTTGCCCAACCCCTTCACTGTCTGTTCCACTGCCTTGCGGCAGAAGGTCCGTTTGGAAACATCGCCGCGAAGCGTGACGCAGCGCCTGCCTTCAGCCTCTACCGCTGCTTTCGTCGCTTTGGCGTCGCGATCCTCGCTGAGATAGACGATGGCTACATCGGCGCCTTCGCGTGCGAAGAGCACAGCGACGGCGCGGCCGATGCCGGAATCGCCGCCGGTGATCAGCGCCACCTTGCCGGCCAGCTTGCCCGAGCCCTGCCAGAACGGCGCGTCGTAGAGCGGCGCCGGCTCGATCGCCCATTCCTCGCCCGGCTTTGGATGGTGCTGCTTCGGAAATGGCGGCACCGGATATTGGCGCGCGCCGGCCTGCATGGCCGTCGATGATTTTGCCTTCGGCTTGGCTTGATCCTTAGCATCGACCTTGCGCTGCACGCTGCGCTGCTTGCTGGCGGCCTGCTCAGCGTCGGATTTCGTTCGGGTGGCGAGTCTTGTCGGCATCGTTTTCTCCTTCATTTTGGAAGGTCAACGCACGCCGGCAAAAAAGGTTTGGCCGTCTTCTCGCGAACGCTCTCGGGCGACCAGTCCCCGCCTGGCCGCTGGCGTCGGCGAAAGATCGCGCACAAACCTACGGACCGGCCAACGACCGGCCGCCTTGGCGGCATAACTCCTCTTGGTTCAGCCGGCATGCAACCAGCCGGCGGCAACTACATTGATCGCGATCCAAAGCTGGTGGCAGCCATGAAATCCCTACGGACGATCAATCCCCTTTTCACTACGGCCGCACGGCCGAATGGCTCCGATGGTGAAAACGCATGAGCCGGTTCCTGCCGCTCACCATTCATTCGTCGGCGGCGGCACGATGGTGGTCGCTTCGATCATCGACGCCAAGAAGGCGCTCGGCGGAAGAAGGAAGAGCAAGGACGTCCCGTCCTTTGCCAGAGCCGCACGACTGGTGGACGACGCCGTGGCGGGTATCTGCCGTCCGGCGATTGCCTTTGCTGCCTTCAAGAAGGCGGCTGCTGAACAAGGTCTGCTGGAGCCTGCCGGTCCAAGTACCGCGCTCAGCATGCTCGACCAGCTCTGGTCCGGCGACGGTAAGGGTCGGCCGAAGTGACACCCGCGTCAGGTCACAAATTGTTTCGCCAGGAACATCGGTTGACGTTGCCAGTTGTGCTTGCTCAGGGAAGCTGAGCGCTTCCTAGCATCTTGTTGGAGCAATGGGTCGGCGCCGTTCCGCTGGAACAGCAGACACAACCGAAGGAGATATTGATGGCGAAGAAAAGTTCGTCCGGCGCGGCGAACGGGCTGGAAAGCCTGTTTGTGGATGGCCTGAAGGACATCTACTACGCGGAGAAGAAAATTCTGAAGACGCTGCCGAAGATGGCCAAGGCGGCGCAGTCGGAGGAGGTGAGCGCGGCTTTCGAAAAGCATCGCATGGAGACGGAAGGCCAGGTCGACCGGCTTGAACAGGTTTTCGAAATGTTGGGTAAGCCGGCACGAGGCAAGACGTGTCCCGCGATCGACGGCATCATCGAAGAAGGTTCGGAAATCCTTGAGGAATACAAGGACGAGCCCGCGCTCGATGCGGGCCTTGTGGCCGCCGCCCAGTCGGTCGAGCACTATGAGATAGCTCGTTACGGCACGCTGATCGCCTGGGCGGAGCAACTGGGCCTGAAAGACGCCCTGCCCTTGCTGCGCGAAACGCTCAAGGAAGAATCCGCCACCGACGAGACACTTACCAAACTCGGTGAAAGCGGTGCGAACGAGCGGGCTTTGCAGGCGGCCGCGTGAGGCGCCTGACATACCCTCGGTTCATAAGCCGAAATGCTAGCTTGACGATGCGGCCCCGGTCTCCCGACCGAGGCCGCAATCAACTGGTAGCCATCTATCGCCCGGCAAGACTGCGATCAGCGTGCCGGCTTTTGTGTCCTCACGAACCGCTCCATTCCCTTCTTCAGCAGAGCGGCCGCCCTCCTGGCGTCGCGCCAGCCTTTCAGCTTGATCTTCTTGCTGGTGCCCAGCACCGACGACAGAAAGAACTGCTCGATCTCGCGGCGCAGTTCATCGGGCACGCGATCCATCAAACCCGGCTTGTCGGGTGAATCTTGCTTATGAGGACTAAAGATATAACGGTCGTTGTAGAACTCCGAACCTTCGGCATCCTTTTGCTTGACGCGCAGCGCGCCAAGCAGGTCGCAGTTGATGACGATGCCTGGCGAGGACACCGCCTGATGGATGACGAGGCCATCCAACGGGTCACCGTCTTCGCCGCGTGTGGACGGTATGAAGCCCCAATCGTAGGGATAAGTATTTCCAATCGGCAGCGGCCGGGTGAATTCGAAGACGCCGGTTTCGGGATGGTAGGAGAACTTGGCCGCAGCTCCGCGCGGTGTCTCCACGACGACCCTTATATGTTCGCCATTCATCGTTGGCAGCTTCTCGTAATCCGGCATCGTCCACTCTGGCCCAGTGTCGCCCTCCTAAGCCCTGCCAGAGACGAAAGTTCCCATTGCTCATTTGGGGCGCAGAAACTCGCCCGCCGGCGCGGCGTTCATCTCTTTGCCGCCTCAATGCCTTTCGCAAAAAGGCAAGCCCTGATCGGAGTTCAACATGGAAAAAGCATTCAATCGGCTCGCGGAAATTGTCGCCCACGCCGCAGGACATGCATGGGCGTTCGCTTTGTGCCTGATTTCGGTGCTCCTCTGGGCCATTGCTGGCCCGATTTTCAAGTACTCCCAGACCTGGCAGCTGGTCATCAACACGGGAACCACCATCGTTACCTTCCTAATGGTTTTCCTGATTCAAAATACCCAGAATCGCGACGGTGCGGCCATACAGGCCAAGCTCGATGAGCTCATCCGCTCAGGCCGCGCGAAAAACGCCTTCATCGGTATCGAACATCTCACGGACGGTGAGGTTCAAGAATTCAGAGATAAGTGTGCGAAAGCCAAGGCCGCCAGCGAAGGCACGACCGCACGCGCCTAGAGTGAGAGGCGGTCCTACTTGGAACCCCGATGCTTGTTGTGCTCACTTTCCTGATTTTTGCCGCGAAGGATGTTGCGGTCGTCTGGGTCGACGAGGTTAGGGGCCTCGCTCCTCAGATTCGAGCCCTTCCGCCGAGCCTCACGTTCGGCAATCGAGCGCTTCAGCTCCGCCTTGGCATCGAATTGTTTCGGCGCGTTCTTCGTGTTCTCACGCTCTTCGATGACGCGCGTTTGCTGATCGTGGGTTTTGCGTCCAGTCATCGCTTACCCCTGCGCTTTTGTGGGTAACGGCACCCGGACTCGATCGTTCCTGGCTTGCGCGAGGAGTTTCGATCTTTCTGAAATTTCGCATGCGGACGAAGACGTCTGGCGTGATACATTCTGAGGCATCGCCTCGACCAGACGGCAATAGTCAAAGCGCTTCGCGAACACGTCGACGAAGAGACAAAGCTGCCTCAGAAAGATTCGGCCTGAAGGAGTCGTGCTTTGGGCAGCCACCGTCTCGGTCCAATTCCGTTTCGGTCAAAGGCCATGGGTCAGCTTGGATCATGCCCGACATCGCAACGCTCAACGGCGTAATCCTCCTCCTGGCTGCGGGAACGGCAGGGCTCGCCCTCTACAATGGACTGCAGGCGCGCTGGGCTTTGCGCGGGTGCCGGTTCGGACGGTTCGTTGAAGTCCGGGGAGTGCGGCTGCACGTTATCGAGGGGGGCGAGGGCATGCCGCTATTGCTGTTGCATGGCAACGGCGCTTCGGCCGAAGACTTCATGACGAGCGGCATCTTTGACAAGACGGCTCCGCATTATCGTGTTCTGGCTTTTGACAGACCAGGCTTCGGCAGGAGCTCGCGCCCGATCGGCAGGGTCTGGTCGGCCGCCGCCCAGGCCGACCTGATCGATGCCGCCGCCGCGAAACTCGGGCTGGGATGCTACATCGCTCTTGGCCACTCATGGGGAGCCACGGTAGCGCTCGAGATGGCGCGCCGTTGCCCCGGATCCGTTGCCGGTATCGTGCTCGTTTCAGGCTACCACTATCCGTCGCCGAGGTTCGAACTCGCGCTGTCGGCATTGCCAGCCTTGCCTTTGATCGGAACCGTGGTCCGCCATACCTTGCTGCCGCCGCTGGTCAGACTTGGCTGGGGCTGGTCAATGCGAAAGATATTTGGCCCCGCCGCGATCTCTTCGGCATTCGCGGCAGCGACGCGGGAGTTGGCGTGCCGGCCATCGCAATTGCGGTCCATCGCGGCGGAGTCGTTCCTGATGTGGGTCGCAGCGGCGTTTGCGAGGTCTCGGCACGCTGACATTTGCGTTCCTGTTGGGATCATCGCAGGCGCCAGCGATCAGCTCTTCGACGCGCCGGCCGAGGCGTTACGGCTTCACGCGGAGCTTCTGAACTCGATGGTCGATATCGTCCCCGATGCCGGGCATATGGTGCATCAGACAGCCCCACAGGCGGTGATTGCCATGATCGACAAGATCGCCGCTCTTTCGAGCGTCGGCGACGCGAGGTTGAGCGGCCGATAAGCGGCCGCGCGCCAAGAATGGTTAACTCATACTGCCGTGCTGGCCCGGTGCGGAACCTTCCGACCGGCGCCGCTTTATCTTGATGTTCGAAGCGGTCGCGAGGGGAAGATATTGCGCAGCGTTGTTTGGCGGAGTCGCCTTTTCCTGCAGGTGCTTGCGCTGGCGCTTGCCTCCTGCTCCTCGTCGGAAACCGTCGAACAGCAATCGAAACTTGCGGCCTCGACCGGGAAGGCGGCAGTGCTGGTGACCGATGCCTGGCTTTCCGATGCTGCGCCATCCCACTACGCATCGGCTGCCTTGCAATCCTTCGCCGAGACGATCGCCGATGCCGGCCGGCGGGTGAAGTCGGCCTCCCCGTCCAATCCTGCGAACCGAGATAGGCTAAAGGCGGCGGTCAGCCGACTGTCGAACGCGGCAAGGCGCGCCAAGAGCGCGGTCGAGGCCGCGGAGCACGCGCAGGCCAGCCAGGCGCGCGACGAGCTTAGCGCCGCTCAAGCGGATCTCGCCACGGCCTATCGCGACTATTTCGCGCCGCAACGATGAAGAAGCTGCTGGAAATTTCCTTGGGCGTGGTGACCAGCGTTGGCGGCTTCCTGGAGGTCGGTTCGATGGCGACGGCGGCGCAGGCCGGCGCATTGTTCGGTTTCCAGCTCATCTGGGCGATCGTGCTCGGCACCATCTGCATCATCTTCCTGGTCGAGATGGCCGGTCGCTTCGCCGCCGTGAGCCACCACACCATCACCGACGGTATCCGGGAACGGTTTGGCTTCAATGCATTCCTTTGGCCACTGCTGGCAGTCTTGTTGATCAACTTCATGGTGCTTTCCGCCGAGATAGGTGGGGCTGCCATCGCCGCCGAGCTTGCCACGGGGATCAGCTATCAGTGGTGGGCGCTGCCGGTGGCCTTCCTCGCCTGGCTGCTGTTGTGGAGAGGCACATTCGGCCTCATCGAGAAGGGGGTATCGATGCTGGGCCTGGTCACGCTCTGTTTCGTGGTCGGGGCGGTGATGCTTCAGCCGGACTGGAAACAGGTTGCCTTCGGTGCTGCTCCCACCTTGCCGCACCACGATCCGGCAAACTACTGGTTCATGGCCGTCAGCATTCTCGGCGCTTCCATATCCCCCTACCTTTTCATGTTCTATTCCTCAGGAGCGATCGAGGATCAGTGGGACAAGAGCTATCTCGGCGCCAATCGGGTCATTGCCGGTCTAGGAATGACTTTCGGTGGAACGATCTCCGTCGCTGTTCTGATCGTGGCGGCGGTTGTGCTCGGCGCGCATGGCGTGAATCAGGTGAATGACTACAATCAACTCCCGCTGATGCTGATCGCCATATTCGGGTTTTGGGGTTTTGTCCTTTTCACTGCTTCGCTGGCCATTGCCTGCTTCGGCGCTGCGCTCGAGATAGCGCTGCAGCAGGCGTATCTCGTGGCGCAGGGATTCGGCTGGACGTGGGGCGAAAATCTCAGTCCGCGCGATGATCCCGGTTTCAGCCTCGTCTACACCGTAACGCTATTTCTTGCTGCAATTCCGATAGCGCTTGGCCTCGATCCGTTAAAGCTCACCATCTTTTCGATGGCGCTGACCGCGGCCAGTCTGCCGCTGACCGTCGTCCCGTTTCTCTTCCTGCTCAATGACGATCGTTATGTCGGTGAGCACCGCAATGGCGTCGCTTCGAACGCCGCCGTGATCTTCATCATCGCGCTCGGCTTCGTGCTGGCGGTGGTGACCGTTCCCCTGCAGATATTTGGAGGCACGTGATGCAGTTGCTGCGGGATATCCTGGACAAGCAGGTCGTCGACCGCGAGCAGGTCAAGATCGGCAGGGTGGACGGCTTAGTCGCCGAGCTGAGGCAGGGCAAGCCGCCGAGGGTCGTTGCCGTCGAACTTGGCTCGATCGCGCTCGCACGCCGCCTGGGTCAGCGTCCCGGGCGGTGGACGGCAAGGCTCACGGCCCGGCTGCGTGGAAACCGGCAGGCCCGGCCACATCGCATCGCGTGGAACAAGGTGCGCGACATCGGTGTCGACATCGAATTCGATTTGGACGTGCGGCGGACCAAAATCTTGGCCTGGCAGGATTGGCTGCGCGATCACGTTGTCGGCTGGATCCCGGGAGCCTGACGATGGCAAATGTGAATCTCGAGCATCTGACTGGCCGGCGCGTGTTCTCGGAGCGCGGCAAGAGCATCGGCTATGTCGAGGAGATCATAGCCGAGCAGGACGGCGACGACCTCGTCGTCACTGAATTCCATGTCGGTATCTTTGCCGCTTTTGAACGCCTGTCCGCCTCGACCATAGGCGCTGCGCTGCTTGATTTCTTCGCGCTGCGCCGCCGCGACGGCCTCTACCGCATACCATGGGACACGCTCGATATTTCCGATCCGGCACGCCCGAGGCTGCTTTGCCCGGATGAAGCGCTTGCGGCTTTGAGGGCGCAGCCGAAAGGTAAATAGCCACTTACTAAAAAGCTGCTCATCCAAGGGAACATCCCAGCCGGCGCGAAGTTCGGGACTGGTAAGGAGGATCCTACGCCATGAACACTGTCATCTATCTCATCGGTCTCATCGTGATTGTGCTCGCGGTTCTCTCCTTCCTCGGCTTTCATTAGGAGGGCGCCATGCAGCGCGAGAATGATCAGGGCCGCAGGCCCGCCGACTTCAGCAAGGCCAAGAGCGAGGTTTCCGATCGGGTTCGGCAAGAGGCACAAAGTGCCGCCGAGGCGCTCCACGATGCGCGCGACGAAATTGCGCAAAGGGCGGGTGATTATGCGTCGGAAGCACAGGAGGCCCTGTCCGAAAGAGCTGAGGAAACGCAGCGCGACATCGGATCGAGCCTGGCGGCACTCGGCGGCGCCTTGCGCGCTGCAAGCGACCATCTGGCCAACACCGATCAAAACGCGGCGTCGAAATTCATGCTGGATGCGGCGGGCGGCCTGGAAAGGCTGTCGTCCTCGCTGAAGCAGAAACCGTTCGGGCAGGTACTTGAGGACGTTCAGTCCTTCGGTCGCCAGCATCCGGGCACACTGGTTGCCGGTTCAGTCTTGGCGGGACTCGCGCTCGGAAGGTTCATGAAGGCTTCCCCGCCGGCAGGGCAGGCTGCGGCCGGATCGGGCCGACAAACCGGTGTGAGAACAAGCGAGTCCCGGGACAACGCGGCGCCCAATTGGGGCTCCGACGGCGGCGTTCCCGGACAGGCAGCGGAGCTGGAAAGATGAATACTCAGGACAACCCAAGCCTAGGCACTCTGTTAGCTGATCTGGCGCAGCAGGTGAGTACGTTGGTTCAGACGGAGGCCAGGCTCCTGCGGGCGGAGATATCGGAGAGCGTGACCAAGGCCGAAGCCGGCGCAGTCGAGGTTCTGGGCGGTGCGATATGCCTGCTCGCCGCACTGCTGGTTCTGCTGCAGGCACTCGTCATTGCCTTGGCGCGCTTGGGGCTGGGCGCCGGATGGTCCGCTTTGCTAGTCGGAGTGGTCGTGGCCGTGCTGGGCGTCGTCCTGTTGCGTACGGGCATGGCAAGCATGGCGCCTTCGGAACTGGCGCCGGACCGCACGCAGGAGCAGCTGAAACGCGACGCGAACGTGATCAAGGAACAAGCGAGATGACTGACAAATCCGCAGCCGAACTCGAACGCGAGGCCGAGGCCACGCGGGCAAGGGTGATCGCAACGGCCGATTCCATCCGAGGCAAGATGACCCCTGGCCAGTTGTTCGATGAGTTCACCGGCCTTTTCAGTGGTGGTGCGGGCTCCGAGATGCTTCACAACCTGAAGACCCAGGTGCGGGAAAACCCCTTGCCGCTGACCGTGATCGGGGCCGGCATTGCATGGCTCATGCTGGGCAGCGGCGCTACCGCGGCAACCGCTGCTCCCCGCCACGTGGCCCGTCGCGATGATGACGCGACCGGCACTGAATTCGCTGCCATGACTTCGGACACAGCGGCCTCGGTCGCTGAGATGGCCGGCGGGGCAGCAGGAAGTGTCTCGGCCATGGCCAGCGGCGCAACCGATACGGTGTCCGACATGGCACGCGGCGCAGCGGAGACGCTCACGAACTCGGCGGCAGCCACGGCCGACATGGTAACGAGAGCCAGCCGTTCCACGCAACAGTTGCTGGAGGATCAACCCCTCGCGGTGGCGGCTGTCGGCCTCGCAGTCGGTGCCGCGATCGGCGCGATGCTGCCTCGCACGCAAATCGAGGACGAGCAATTGGGTGGCTACCGCGAACAGCTTCGGGACAAGGCCGAAGACGCACTTGAAGAGGGCGTCGATCAGGCAAAGCAGGTTGCAGCCGAAGTCTATCAGACAGCCAGCGAAGAAGCCGGGCGGCAAGCCTCGAGCGAAGGCACGCTGGCCGATAAAGTCGGTGATGTCGTCAAGTCCGCCGCCGACACAACCGATGAGGCGGTGCGCCGAAAACTCTCCGATACCGAGCCGTCTGTTAAGAACAAATCGACTTGAAAGCATCTCGGCACGCGCGCTGACAACCCTGCGGCATGAAGACTGCGTAGCTGTTGCATACCTGTCACGATCCACTTCGGCCGCCTCTTCCCGGCTGACCGCGAGTGCCGGCATTGCCGCAGTTGCGTTATTAAATGCGCTTCGCTGACGAAATCGGCATGGCGCAACACCACATCCGCGAAGGCGCGCGGCAGCGTGTCCACGAGCACAATTTCTTAGCTAGGTGGAGCCACGAATTGCCGGTCGGCAAAGCCAGCGGCTTCCTGCACCTACTCGAAGATATCAGTTCGACACACTTTAACCCTCCTTCTCCTGTGGTAGGCCGTCAGTGAGGTCGTAAAAATCGGATTTCGAGCCGATGAAAATGTGCTTGCTGAGACGAAGACCCGTCGGCTGGTCGAGAGTGCCAGCCGCGACGAACGTTTGCGTGCTGGCAGCCTCTCTCCAAAACAGGTTGCCGCCACAGCGTGAGCAGAAGCCGCGCTCGACGTTGTCCGAGGACTGATACCAGCTCAGCGTCGACGAGGTCAGAAGCCTAAGATTCTCCGATCGGCAAGCCGCCATGGCTGCGAAGTTGCCGCTTGTGCGCGCGCACTGCGTGCAGTGACAGGCTATAGGGTCTGCGAGTTCGCCCGCGATTTGGTAGCGCACACCGCCGCACAAACAATGTCCCGATGACATGGAAACCTTACTTGCGAGGCGAGTTTTTGTTCCGTGGCGTGGTCAAGATCTTCGTCGGTTCCGGCGTGCTGATGTATCTCGGCGGCGATATGGCGGTCCCCAATTCGAATCCTTATTTCGCGTTTCGTCGCGTTGGCCGAAGGTGCCGCCTATCCCGGACTATCACAAAGAAAATTGGACCCTATTGGGTGACTCGCACTAACATGGTTTGTTGTCCCTGCTCTACGGTCGCCCATCATCTGCTGTCCGAAACGTGGGAGGGCCGTATGCGGTTAGAGCGCTTTCGTAAGCCGGTCTTTGTCCAGCCCGGCCGCATCGATCGTAAGACCGTATGTCCGCCTCTGTCGGTGAGGTGGCTCGCCCTACACTGCGCGTCCGAGGGTTGCTCGGGCGGGCCGAGCCGATCCTCATCACAGGAGGACGAGCCGTGGCAGATTATAGGCGAGCATTTGTCGGAATCGATGTCGCGAAGCTGAGGAACGCCATCGCGATTGCGGACGCTGGCCGGGAGGGAGAGGTTCGCTTCTTCGGCGAGGTCGACGCGTCGGATACGAGCATGCGCCGAGTTATCCAGCGGATCGCTGCCAAGTTCGATCGGGTGCATTTCTGCTACGAGGCCGGCCCGACCGGCTATGGTCTCTATCGGCTGATCCGATCGCTCGGCTATGAATGCATGGTGGTCGCCCCGTCGCTGATCCCAAGGAAGCCTGGCGATCGGGTGAAGACGAACCGCCGGGATGCTCTTGCGTTGGCTCGACTGCTGCGCGCCGGCGAACTGACGGCGGTGTGGGTTCCCGATGAAGGTCACGAGGCCATGCGGGATATCGTCCGCGCCCGGGCGGCCGCGGTCGAGACGCTTCGCGTCCACCGGCAGCATGTGAGCGCCTTCATGCTCAAGCACGGGCGTATCTATCCCCGCAAGAAGGGCTGGACGATGCGCTATCTGCGCTGGCTGCAGGAGCAACCGTTCGATCACCCGGCACATCAGATCGCGCTTCAGGAAATGGTCGAAGCGGTCCGCGTCTCAAAAGAGCGGGTCGAGCGACTTGAGCGTGTGATCGAGGAGTTCGTTCCGGCCTGGTCGCTGGCGCCCGTCGTGCGGGCGCTTCAGACATTGCGCGGCGTAGAGCTGATCGTCGCCGTAACATTCGCCACCGAAGTTGGCGACGTGCAGCGGTTCGAGAGCCCGCGTCAGCTCATGGGGTATCTCGGCCTCGTTCCTGGAGAACGATCAACCGGCGAGACAGTCAGACGGGGCGGCATCACCAAGGCGGGGAACGAGCGCCTGGACCTATCGGCATCCGCCGAAGATTGGCAAGATGAAGCTATACCGACTGGAACAAGCACCACCGAAGGTGCGAGACATCGCATGGAAGGCTCAAACACGGCTGACGGCCCGCTATCGAATGTTGAGCGGACGAGGCAAGAAGACAACGGTGGTCTGCACAGCGATCGCCCGTGAACTGGCCGGCTTCATGTGGGCCGTTGCAAGGGAGGCGCAGGCGATCAGGTCGTAGACCGCTGCGACGGCTTCATCTCGCGCATGGGCGGAGGCGGGACCACGGCAGGGGAATGCCCGTCAGACGCTTTGTGGCCGGCAACCTGGCCGACGCCCGCAGTAAGATAGGAACAGCCCCGGACGCACAATCGGGAATGCGGTAGCCAACCCGCGCATCAGAGCTTGATCACCGACGTCCTTCAGTTCCGCCTCCACCCATGCGCGATCATCAGAATGAGCAGCCGTTCCTCGGATCGGACGATATCCTGCGTTACAACCCTTGACAGCGGACATCAGAGCGTTGTTTCCGGGCCACCTTTCGGGAGTGATCGCGATCTGTGAGGTTGTCGAGGCTTAGGTCAATGAAAGAGCCCGCTCCCTGGCGTCTATGGCGGGCGGGCTCTTGGTCGAGACCTCCTAAAGGAAAGCCGGCATCTCCCGAAGCTCCGCAGGGAGGCGACAATCCATCTCGACGCGGCGCGCTCTTCTTAAGGTTGGAGAAAGATGCGCCGTCCAATTGGTTCAACAGCGGCTTCGAAGAAAAGTTCCCGATTGCCACATTAGCCTGTGCTTGACGAACCCGCCGGCTGCCTCAGACGGGAAGGCCCCGCGGCCCGGCCGCACATGTAGGTAGATTTTAAGATTGTGGCCGAGCCATTTACCTCACCCGTTGGAAGCGAGGCGCAAGGATCCTGCAACCGCGCCATGGCTTGCGATTGGTTCCAATTTTAGGAATTGGCCAGCAGGTCTCGGCAACAGGTCAATCTTAACGGCAGCGTATTGAGCCGCATTGACCTCGTGTGCCGGCGATCTGATCGGCGTTTCGGTTGTCATCATCTTATCTTCTCGTGGGAAGAGGGATTGGAGCGCCCGGGCGCGTCCGGGCGCTCCAAGCGGTCTCAGGCGTAAGTAGCATGGCTCTTTCCCGCAACATGCGGAAATTCGCCATCTTCGACGAGTATGTCCTTCCTGCGCGCGAATGCGACGAAAACTCCTCTCGCCGTCTCGGCGTCGATATCTCCCACCAGGGCCGCTTTGCAGGCGCGGATGGCAGCCTTTTGCTCGGGGCTGTTGCCGCACCAGTCGACCGAAAACTGATAGGCATCGGTGACCGTGTTGAGCTGCCGCGGGAAACCCAAACCCACCCAGACACGGATCGGCTTTTCAAAAGGCTTGGAAACCATGGCCACCTCCATCGTTTCGCGACGATTTCAGGCGGTCAATCCGCCGCCTCTGCTGTTCGTGCCGGTCATCCAGGGTGGCGGGGCGCTCACCTCTTCAAGGATGCGGGCCGATTTCGCAAAGCCCGAAAAGGCTTTCTGCGCCGCGGTCAGCGGGTAGCCGCTGTCGAAGGCGCGCTGGCAAGCACGCAATGCCGTGTCATAACCTGGACCACGTTTGTGTTTCGGCCATTCATAGAGGAATTCCAGAGCGTCCTCGAGGCAGGCGACCTCCTGAATGAGGCTGTTTCCATTCTTCACATAGACGGGGCTGTCGAAGATACGATCGTTCATAAGATCCTCCAAATCGAACGAACAACTCAGCTTTGGGACAGGCGAGAACCGACAGCGGTTCGAGCCTGACGGCGATATGGGTTTGTCATTTTTGAGCGTCAAGATTTCGGCTGCATCAAAATTTCGGAGCATAATTTCCGTGCTCATCGGCGGCGCCTCGATGAGTTGATCGAAACCGCTGAGAGGGCAGGCTGGCATAGAAACAGGGTTGCCTCGGCGCCTTGCCGCGAAGCGGCTCAACAGCGGTACCGCTCAGCGAGTAGCCAGAAATCCTTTAGCGAGGCGTGGCGGAGCATCTCCTCGCCTTTCAGTGTCTTCACCAGGCCGGGTTTCTGCCGTTCGTCCAAGCTCCTTCGGCGCAGGAGCGCCGGCCATGCCGTGGACGAAATCCCATAAGGCCTGCCGCTTGTCGGCTTTGGACGTGGCAACGGCCCCGCCTACGCAAATCCTCAGGTAACACTGTCGAAGCGAGGCGACCGCTTGTGACCCCGCAACAGTTTACCGGCCTGCTCGTAGGATCCGATAAGCCCATTTCTCTTGGCTAGCGCGCGAGGCGTGCGCGGGGTCGCACGGATCGTCTTTCACTGACGTGCCAGACGCATTCGCCATTAAGCACGTAGTAGGGTTCCTCCTGCGCGGAGGACGGTGGCGAACCCGGCCGGGATCATCCAGTCGAACATGCTCGTGTGTTTCGTGTCCTCCCCGGTGACAAGAAAGAACGGTAGATGGCGCGCAGCATGATCCCGTTGTTCTCGTCAGGCCTGCGAATGATCGGAGCATCGCTCATTTGCGGGCAAGGCGATCTAATCTGAAAGCGTCTTGGTCTGGATCGTTCTGTGACCGTGGCCGCTGCCGGACCCCGCCGGCAGGCTTATGCATACGAACCCAAAACGCGACACTCGAATTTAATTCAATATCGCATAGCTGTAAGCGTCCGGTTCGCACTCGCTGAAAAAAGCGTGCTGGAACATTCCGGCATGGCCGCGGTTCTCTGATCAGGAGGAACGGCCATGGTAGACGACAAGACCAAGCGTGACTTCCGCGACCGTAACCGCGTGTCGGCGGACGAGGATTACGAAGTCCGTCATTTCGCCAACAAGGTTGGCCTGACGGTCCAACAGGTCCGCGATCTCATCAAGCAGCACGGTAACGACCGGAAGACGCTGGAACGCGAGGCCGAGAAGCTTCGAGGATGACCAACATTTTCAGACTTGGTCCGACCGATTGATGGAAAGCGGCATAGTGGCGAACAAGCAAGGAAGCAAGATCACCTCTACGTGGCGACCTATGCCAAGTGATCTTGCATAAATAGCCGGCCCACGAACCGTTGGACATGGACCCGAAAGTGGGGCCAAGGCCCTTCCCTATGAGGGATCGCCATCACCAGAAATCCGACGATATCGGAAGTGATTGCGAATGTGGTCGTTGAAAAAGCGACCCTTGGCGAAAGCCGCTCGGAATGCCGCAAAAGTCTCCGGTGGCACAGACTCAAACTCGTAGTGTTTGCCGCTTGTCACAAACCACACGGACAAGATCCTGCTCTCCGGATCATAGGCTGTTTTGCTTATCGAGGTGGAGGGCATGACTCTTCGAAAGCGCGGACCTGAGAATTCAACTTCGAGGTGACATAAACGTTCCGTGGCGCCTCACCTGGGCTCCTGGCAACGTATGCGACCCTCGCCCACACAGAAGGCAGGTTGGCCATTATAGCGCGATGCCAAGCGCAGCCGAGCACAAGAAAGGTTTCAGCGGTGCCGAAGCCCGCCAAAAGAAGGCCTTCCGAACGCTTGGGAAATTCGAGGTCCGATAAGAACCAGGAGTGACGAGGCGGGAAGCTTGCGGCCGCCTGGAGCGCGCGCCGTAGGCTGATTGGTCGAACCCGAAGCCAACAAACCGGCGACACGTCAAAAAAGCTGGTGCTCGACTACCCGTCGGAATCGACGGTCCGGTCGCCATTTCCGTTTGGGTTCGGAGCCGGTGCTTCCCGGACATCACGAGGAGGAGGGTCGACGTGTTTTGGCGTCGGGTCGGCGTCGCTGCTGCCTGAATGGTGCTGTTTCTTGCCGGGTTTGTGCGGTTCCAGTTTCCGCGCGGCGGCTTCTTGATTGTTAGGTTCGGTCATTGTGATCCCTCCGATGGGTATCGTCTTAACAAGACCGGAGCTGGTAAGGTTCCTCCCGTCGGGAGCGGTGCTCTTTGCATCGAAATCTAAGAAAGCAGACGGCACGCGGTGCTGCACGCGGCATTAGGTCGTGCAGCCAAATAGCGTTCGTGGCAAATGTCGCGAAGCTGGCAATCGCTGTTTCTTACAACCAACCGCCCGAGAAACCGGCTCGGTGCAGTCCGGTGGCGATGGCCGGCACGCCGCGCATTAGTCGCCACAGGAAGTCCGACCGGTAATTCTCGATCATCAGGGCGATCGGCCCCTGATTGATGCCGATATGGTCCGGCGATACCCAGCCGCAGGCCCGGCCATCGGCGGCGGCGATCGTTGGATTGAAACTTGCGGTGAAGCCGTAAGGGTTGCCCGCCTGCAAGTCGATCTCGTGGAAGTGGCTGAGCGCCGGCAGAACGATCTCGGGCGCAAAGGGCAACGAGGTAATCGCCGCCCACGGCGAGACCGTGCCGTCATCGGGACCGAAAGGCGCGGCGCGGGCCAGATACCCGAAAAAGCGGCGGTCACCGATCGTCATGTGACGTTTTGTCGGGCCTGGGCCGTCGCTGGCGGTGAAGCCCCAGCAGTTTTCCCCATAACCGCTGAAGCCCTTGGGATTGCGGATGGCGTAGTCGCGCTGCAGGTAGGTCGCCTGGCGGCTATTCTCGAAATAGTCGCTGCCATGGTTGCGCATGAAGGCATCGCGGATGCCGCGGAAATCGATCCAGATGTGCGACATTTGGTGGATGAAGAGCGGACCGGCATAAACCAGTTTCCGTCCATAGATCCTTTTCCACTTGTAGCTGGAGAGCCAGGCTGCATAGCTCTCTGGCGGGAGCGGGAAAGTCCGCGAGCCGAGACCCAGCATGTAGAGGATGAGCGCCTCGTCGTAGCCTAACCAACGGTATCGCAGGAACCCTTTTTCCGGCTGCCAGCCATGGGTGATGGTGGCGCCTCCATTCTGCGCCCAGCGCCAGTCGGCGCGGCGGTAGAGCCCGTCGGCAAGCCGACGAATTTCCAGCTCGGATTCATCGTCTTGGCCGAAATAGGCTCCGGCGGCCAGCGCACCGGCAAGCAAGAGCGCCGTGTTCCAGACGCGGCGTCCAGTCTGCATATCCAGGAAATGGTAATAGAAGCCCTTGTAGCCAGTGGCGTCGGGTTCTGGCCCGTGCGGTGCGTTCCAGAAGAAGCGAAGCGTGGCGAGCGTCCGTCCAACGGCCGCAGCGCGTGTCATGAAACCACGCTCGACACCGACGGGATAGGCCGACAAAGCGAGCCCCACGGCGGCTATGCTGGCAGGCGACGATTTGGTGTTGCGATCGGCGATCAGGCCATTTGCCGGGTTGGCCTCTTTGAGGAAATAGTCGAAGGACAGGCGCTGAATGTCTGAGAAAAGTGCCTTCAGCGAGTTGTCGGTCGATGCATCCATGGCTGCTGATATAGAGGCCTTCGATGCGCTTCCCATCTTTTGCGCGAGGCGTTTGCCTAGCGCTCGACTTGCCATCGGTGTTTCTCATCATTTGGATCCCGGGATGCTGGACACCGTTGAAGCTCGCTTTGGCGATGCTCGTCTTCTTTGCTGTGCTATTCGGCCGGCCTCGATGACCGGCCTCGATGGCAGCTTAGGGTGTCGCTCCGATTCCTTGCTGATCCGCCTGAGAGTGACGTGCGGGCCCAAGCCCAGCAGGTCGTGATCGACAAAAATCCAACCGCATTGGAAGGATATATTTGCAGGCCATGCGGCGCTGCGCGGAGACGCGCGGTCGATTGCAGGCGCTCCTCGACGAGAACTACAAGCACGACGAAATCTGGGACCAGTTGTGGCGCCGCCCTGCCCCGCTGCGGTCGATGCAACGCTGAGCCACCCACTTCGTTGGTAACCACTGTTCTTGGGCCGCCAAGCAGGGACGTAGCTTCCCCTTTGTTGACGCGGTGTAGGTGGCGGATCATGATAGCCAGCGGCGCAAAGAGCGACACCTCATGCTGGTGGGAGGGCAATGATGCATCCATTTGTCATCGACGCGAAGCCTCAACCTATTTCAATTGATCCTGCTAACGCTGCAGTTCTCGTCGTGGACATGCAAAATGACTTCGGCTCCAAAGGTGGAATGTTCGACAGAGCCGGAATCGATATCTCCGGGATCCAGAGGGCTGTCGGCCCTACTGCCAGAGTAATCGCTGCCGCTCGCAACTTGAGAGTGCCCGTCGTCTATCTGAAGATGGGGTATTTGTCAGACCTCTCGGACCTTGGGAGGTCGGACGCCCCCAACCGTATCCGACACCTCCAGGTCTTTGGGGTCGGTGAGAGCATGATAACGCCGGATGGCAACGAGAGCCGGATTCTGATCCGCGACACCTGGGGAACAGACATCGTTGACGACCTCAAGCCACAAACAGGAGATGTCGTTCTCTACAAAACACGGTTCAGCGGCTTCTACGAGACCGAACTCGATTCTGTTCTAAAGACCGCAGGCGTCAAACACCTCATCGTGACAGGATGCACGACCAGCGTGTGTGTGGAATCGACAATTCGGGATGCCTTCTTCAGGGACTATCACTGCATACTGCTGACGGATTGCACCAGCGAGCCCATTGCTTGGGACGCCTCAAGGAGCAATCATGATGCCTCGATCACGCTCGTGCAGATACTCTTTGGATGGACATCGACGTCCGACCATTTGCTGAAGGCGATCGAGGAGCGAGTTCAGGAGCGTCTTGAGCTAGCCGAATGAGTTGGCGAGGCCGCGTATCACCCGAACTCAGACACGGCCTTAAGCTCGGGAGCCCGATGCAGGCCCAAGGCAGCAGGTCATCGATCTGGCTGTTGGGGTGTTCCTGGTGAGGACATCGGCAAGGTAGCCGAGCGGCTCGACACCGCTGAGTTTGCACTTTCAGTCAGCGATGCGATGACTGCCCAGTGCTCGGCGCCACCGTAGGCCGGCGGGTCGCTCCCTGCCATGGTCGATCATCGCGGGCATGGGCTCAGAGTTGGCCTTGTCTTCGTCTTGCTGCGGCCCGGATCGAAGTACCGGAGCGGTCGTCTCGTCGGCGAAGAGTTTTGGCGAGGACTTCAGCTTGCCAAGCAGCCGCTCCGAACATCGCCCCTCACGGTCAAGCGCGAAAGGTGCTGCCGGAACAGCCCTTACCTTCGTTGACCGTGGGTCCGCTCACGGTCGCTTCGACCAAGGCGCCAACATACTATTTCGCCGGCTTATCCTTGTCGCCGATGTCTGAATTCTGCCGCGTCGGCGCGGGAGCTGTCGTCACAGCTATGGAAGAAATCTTCCAACGGTTGTCGACGTTTTCGAAGGACAGATCGAAGTCGATTTCCAGCGGCTGCGTGGGGAACAGGCCGACGAGGTGCAACTGCTTCTGGGGATCGAGAAAGGGCGGCGTGGACAGTTGCGGTGTGATGACGGCAACCGCCGTGAGATCCGCGCCGGTCAGGCGCAGCGCCTGGAACTTGATCGCAAGATCGCCTGCGGTGTTCTCCGCGCGAAACCTTGGAGAACCCAAATCCCTCAGCACCGTGAAGTTGCCAGTCTCCACCGCCTGCTGGAGAGCCGTCATCGTGCTGCGGGCGAGATAGATCGACTGCGCGGCATTTGCCGGCCAGTCGGGTGAGGCCGGTGCGGTCGGCGCCGCCTTTTTCTTGCCCGACGCCGGCGCCTGCGCCTGGGCAAGGCCAGGTCCGGCGGCGCACACGACCAGCGTCCCCGCCAGGATGGTTGTGACTATTCGCATCGGGATCATCATATCGCGCCGGCGGGACCGCTTCCTACCAGCTCATCCTCAGGCCCAGCCGTCCGCCGGCCATATGCTGGCCGGGATCGAACGCGACGCCGCCATTCAGCTGGAGCTGCGAGCCGAGCCGGGCGCCCGCGCTGAGCGCAAAGGCGTTGGCGCCCTCGAACGTGCCCCAGTTCAAGGTAGTGACGAATCTCTCGTCCGGAAGCACGGTCGGGGCGCCGGCCAGCGCCATCGCCATGGCGACGCCGGAATAGGCGCGGCTGCCGACAGTGTCGATGCGGGAGCTGAGACTGTTGAATTGCGCGGGATCGGAAAAGCCGAGCGCACCCGGGGTCACCGAAGCGAGATTGCCGCTGGAATCGGTGGTGAGGATTTGGATTGCGCCGTTTTGGGCCGACGAACTCGCCGCCGACGTCAAGCCCGGCATCGCATAGGTGTTGCTCGCCGTTCCGAAGACCTGCTCGTTCTGCCTCGTCGCGACCGCACCCGAGCCGTAGGCCGCCGAACCCGCATAGCCGGCGCTTGCGCCGGTGCCGATCGCAACCGCGTTCAGGCCGGCCGACGATGCGCCCGATCCCATGGCGATGCCGTTGGCGCCGGTCACGGTCGTTCCATTGCCGAGCGCGACGGCGTTGGTGGCGTTGATCTTATTGCCCGATCCGATCACCAGCGATCCGGATGAATTGGCCATGCTTGCGACGCTGTTGTTCGACCCGAAGACCTGGATGCCGTTGCCGTTGCCGGCAACGTTCGGGGCGTTGACGGCATTGTCGTCGCCATAGACGAAGGATTTGTCGCCGTTCACGACATTGGGGTCGCCGACCGCGTAGCTGCCATTGCCGTTGACCGTGTTGCCCACGCCGAAAGCGCCGCTATCGTCGCCCGTGACACTGTTGTTGGAGCCGACGACGGTGGTGTTGTTGCCCTGCGAATGGTTGTTGGTGCCATCCGCCAGCGCATTCGTGCCGCTGGCATTGCTGCCGGAGCCCGCGGCAGTGGAATTGGTTCCGCTGGCGTTCGGCTGCGGGCCGGTGGAAGTCGTATCGTAATATGGGGGATTTCCGCTTCCGCCGCCGGTGATGCAGGTCAGGTCGCCCAAGGCATTGGTGCCTATGCCGGAGGAACAGCCCGCAAGCGATGCAAAACGAACAGTGCCCACGACGTCGAGGCCCGCGGCCGGAGTATCCGTGCCGATGCCCACGTTTCCATTTCCATCGATGGCCATGCGCGTCACGCCATCGGTGGCAAGGAGAAGGCGACCGCCGGACCCGGTGGCCGAATGGGCATTGATCAGTGACGTTCCGACGCCGAAACTCGCGCCGCCATAGCCGACCGTCAATCCATCGCTGTTGGCCGCCGAGGACACGCCGATCGTCTCGAAGGTGTCATCCGAGGAGCTTCCGTAGACATGCAGCTTGCTGTCGGGGGAAGCGGTGCCGAGACCGACGTTGCCGTTCGCGGCGATATCGAGGCTGCTCGTCGGTGCGCCCGGCCGGATACGCAAAGGAAGCCGGCTGCCTCCTGTCGTGTCGCGCACGAAGAAATTCGCCTCGTTGGCTCCGATATCCCAGGTCTGCGCCGTGAAGCCGCCGGCATTGGTCTGCTCCAGGCGGATCGCGGGCGTATCGCTTCGCGTGATCTGCAGTCCAAGAGCCGGATTGGAGGTGCCAAGGCCCAGGTTTCCCGAGCTGTTGACGTAGACCGCATTCTCCGGAGCGCCCGCATTCACGCGAAACACCATCTTGCCAGACGTCGCGTCCTGAATACCGAAGTAGCTAGCACCACCCGATGCGGAGTCGTTCGCTATGAGCGCCCAGTCGTTGGCAGGAAGTCCGGCCGTCGTGCTCGTGTCGTCGAAATAGATGCGTGTGTTGTTTTCCTTGACGACAATCGTGTTGAAACCGAAGCTTTCATTATTGACGCAATCGAAGCCCACACAAAGGCTGCCTTGCACGATCTGATCGTCCGCTACGACCTGGTCGGCAAGCGCATTCGCGATCGGCATGGCGAGGATTGCCACGCTCAGGCGCAACGCTGCGCACCTGGCATTCCTTGCGAACTGTTTTTGCGTCAGCACCAAGCCCCCTCCCTGCGATGACCCTTGCCCGAATCCGACCCGCCAGAGGAACGCAGAATTTCAGGCTTATGTCCAAGACGTCTGTTTAGCAAGCAATAGAACTGTGCGTTGCCCGTCTTCATCACAGGTGTGTTCCGGAGACATCACCAGTAACATTAAGGTTTCGTGGACATCGCGGAGTGGGTCTGTTCATCGCTTCTTTGCCCGGCGGCCGGACGACGATAGGCGTGAATTTCCCCAACCCCGACCAGGCGCTCCTTGGGAGCCTTCTCGCTCCTTAGACAAGGCTACCCTGGAGAGCTCAAATCCTGCCGGTCCGGAAGCGGCCCAATCTGCCAGGCGTAATGGAGGATGCGCCTGCGCTGAACGACTGCGGCGTGGCGAGCGAAAACTTACCGTCGCGCCGCGGACCGCGTCGACTGACTATGTTTGCGCTCGGCTGAGTCTGGTCGGTGGAGCAGCACCTGGTTGCGGCCCGTTTGCTTGGCCAGATAGAGTGCCGCATCCGCTTGACGCTGTAACTGCTCCGGCGAGATGGCCTCTTCAGACGTCTGAACCGCGACACCGATGCTCAGGGTAACACGGCGAGACACGCGGGATCCAGGGTTGGGAAAACCGGCGGCCTCAACGCTCTTGCGGATTCGCTCAGCCACAAACACGGCCTCTTCCTCATTCACCCCGGGCAGGATCACCAGGAACTCCTCGCCGCCGTAGCGGGCCACGTGATCATGATCGCGCCTGACGTTTTCCTGGATAATCCTGGCGACCTCCACCAGACAGCGATCGCCCTCGGCATGGCCGAGGTGATCGTTCAGCTTCTTGAAGTGGTCAATGTCGCACATCAGCATCGCGGCACCGTCGAGGCAACGTTTGTCATTTCCCCATAGGTGGTCGAGCGTTTCCGTCATCCAGCGCCGGTTGGCGATGCCGGTGAGCGGATCGGTCCTCGCCAGGAGTTCCAGTCGAGCGTTCGCTTTAGCCAGTTCGGCGACCCTGCGCCGGTCGCGAAGCTCAAACAGGAAAGTCTTCTGAGCGAGAATTGTCATGATGCGCCGCGCGGCTATCGTTGCGAGGACGCCGCTGGCGAAGAACAGCGTCGCAGCCACCGCGCTGCCAAGTTCGATCGCCGGATTCTGAAGTTGAAAAATGAGATAGAGACCGAGCGCCAAGGCGGCAATGGTCATCGTCCAGGCCAATGGGATGCCGAAGATGATGATGGCTGTGATGGCCACGAACAGCATGATGTTCAAATGCCGTTCATAGAACTCGCCACCAGCGCTTACACCGACCAATGCAACCGAGAATAAGATGAGGAACATGCCTGCGATCAACGTGGGCCCCTGGAGCCAGGAGGGGCGCGGCTTTCGCCACGCGAGAACGACCGCGATAACGACCGGCGGAATGATAGCCCCAGGCAGGAGCATCGATACGGCGATCGCCCTCGGAAGTATGACCATGTAGAGCGCCAGGGTGAGCACATCCAAGACGGCTACCCACATCATCCAGGCGCGAATGATCTTCGCCGTTTGCGACCACACACGAGCACGAAACAGGCGTTCGATCTCGCCGCTGAAACGAATGTCGCGCGTGCGGCGCGCCAGAAGTTGCTCCACTTCCGCGGTAATGGCTGGATCATCCTGCGCACCGAGGCGCTTTTGATCTGACACCATCGACGGACCCTGAAACTGCCTTCTCCTGAACATCGATCCGAGCCATCCATTGGTCGGTCGCGGGCTAGCATGCCGCGATATCCTGAAGATTCGATTGCTCACGCGAAACGTCAAATCATTCGAGACATTCTCCTGACTCACCACCCCAACTCTTCGGGCGCGTCGGCAAAGACTAGTTCTGCTCTGGGCGCAGGTGCGTTGGATCAGAGTGCGTCCGGTCGAACTTCCTCTTCTGGTCCAAAGAGTGCTGGCTGAGAAGCGTTTCTCTCGGCCGTGTAAATCATCCCTGGGGTCTGTTCCGGCGCCTCCCAGTTATTGCGCGCCGGGCGCCCATTCGGGCAGTGGCGCAAGGCTGCGGTTGAACTGCTTCCACCACATGGGCTCATCTATCTCGCAGCAGGCGCGAAGCATGGCATGCGCCTTCTCGAAAGCCTGGGTAGCGAGATCGTCGAAGGTCATCTGCGCGTCATATGGCACCGACACCACCAGTTCCTGACCGGTCTGTGTGCCGCCTTCGTCGACCTGAAGATAAAGCCAAACGACGAAATGCGCGCCGTGGCCGCTCGCGTCCGCATTGCCGATCTTGATGCGGTCGATGCCTGCTGCGGTGACTTTCATGCGGGTACCTCTTCATTCGAATTCACAGTGAACCCCAGAAGTCCGCAACAGTTGGAAAGGTTCCGGAACCGCCATCTCTATGGTGAAGTATTGATAAAGAGCCGGCTGGGCTGCCTCGATTTTTCTTATGAATCCCACAAGGGTTGGTTAACATCCAGAACCAGGACTAGGTCGCAAAGAGGTCTCCTTCGCGGAAGGATATCGCATTGACCAGCTGGAAGTCTTGGTAGCGCCGCAAACGGCCATGCTGTGACCTCGACCGATCTTACTCTCGTGTTGTCAAAGTCGAGATCTGACTGGTGTCGCATCGATTGCACAGTCGGCGACCTTCAGCATCGGCACCTCTGCCACGCGCAGGCCTGCGCCATACCGACAGCGCGGCCTGGCGCTTGAGGCCGGTGGTGGCGTTGAGCAGTCGGGCGACCTCGTCGCGGCTGAGCACCACCGGCAGCTTGCACGGGTGCGCCAGACGAACGAGCTTGCGCGCCAGATCGGGACGATCGACCGTATGCGTGAAGAAGAAGCGCAGCGCCGACACGATGCTGTTCATCGTCGGCACGGGAACACCGTCGCCCTGCTGCTCTATCTGGAACCGGCGCGGGTCGTCGGTGGTCCCTGTGTGTGGTAAACGGCCGAGGAACGTCGTCAGGCGTCCGATGTCGCGGAGATAGTTGCGCTGCGTCTCCCGTGAGAAACGCCGCATGTTCATGTCGTCGATCAGCCGCTGGCGCAACAGGGTGATCGGAGCTTCGAGAACTGGAGGAGGCATGGTCAGGCTCCTTGTTGAAGAAGCCTGTGATGCTCTGCCCCTGCCGAACCGCACTCAACGCAGACGCAACGACCGGTTCTTGATCTCTACCTCAAACGCTCGCGCCCTCCCGCGCAGCGGGTTCGTTCTCCGGCCGCATGCTGCGGAGCGGCAGTCCGCCCCCATTCATCTGTTGAGATCAGGATTTGCCATCCCTTTATAGGCATCGGGTCGATACTCGAGGCAAGCGGCCAGACGATGCAATGAAAGAGCCTTCTCGGCCGAGGTCGCAGAAGTAACGGCGAACGAGGGTCGTTGGGCACTTTACGTCCGAAAAGGTGCCAGCGCTCGGTATGCTGTGGAAAGATGGTCGATCACCTCAACCGCTCCGGCACTTCGCAAGACGCTCGTTTGGGCCGCCTCGCATCCTTTCAGATGACTTCCGCCCACGAACCCAATGGGGCGCATGCCAGCCGCGGCGGCGCCTTTTATGCCGTGAGGTGAATCCTCCAGCACGGCGCAGCGGCTAGGAGGGACGCCAAGCCTCTCCGCTGCAAACAGGAACAGATCGGGGGCTGGTTTGCCGTGCTTGACTTGATCGGAACTTAACCCTCTACCATCGAAATGCGGAGCGAGGCCCGACATCTCAAGCGTCTTTTCCAGCCGCCGCACCGAACTGCCAGTCGCAATCGCCACAGCGATGCCGGCACGATCCAGCGCTTCCAAAAGCCCGAGAACGCCGTCGATTAGCCGTAGCCCTGTCTTGTAAGCTTCGAACAGGCGATCTTCCACGCGCTCGGCGAAACCCTCTGGGCAGGCCTGGCCCAACGTTTCCCCGATATCCTGGCAGATCGTAGAAATAGAGATGCCGAGATATTTCTCCCGAACATGGTCCGCAGTCATCCTGGACAGTCCTGATGCGCGTATTTCGGCCGCCACCGCTTCGAGCGAAAGCGGTTCGCTGTCCACCAGGCAGCCATCCATATCGAAAATGACCGCCCTGATCGCGGACTTACTCATGCAAACTTGTTCTCTAATATGCGCTGTTCGGTCTTGCGATCGAACAAATGCACGTTAGCCGGATCGATGATGAAGCCGATCTCCTCGCCCGGGGCGGCAGAGATGCGTTGCTTGACGATGGCGTCGATCATGTCCTTACCAGCCCTTGCAAAGATCTGCGTCTCCGATCCGGTCGGTTCCGTTACGACAACTTTGACCGGAATACCGCCGGCGCCGACCAGAATGTGTTCAGGCCGGACGCCGTAAATGACCGTCTGGCCGTCCGCGGCATCCGTCGGTGGAATCGGGAGCGTCAGCCCGCTGTCGGACACGAACTGTTTGTTCGCGCTCATGCCCTTGATCGTGCCGTGAATGAAGTTCATTGCCGGAGACCCGATGAAGCCGGCGACGAAAACGTTTCGAGGATGGTCGTAAAGATCGAGCGGGGCGCCGATTTGCTCAACCCGGCCGTCGCGCATGACGACAATCTTGTCTGCCATTGTCATGGCCTCGATCTGATCATGAGTTACATAGACGATCGTGGTCTTCAGCCGCTGATGAAGCTCCTTGATCTCGACACGCATCGTCACGCGCAGTTTCGCGTCGAGGTTCGACAACGGTTCGTCAAACAGAAAGACCTGAGGATCGCGAACGATGGCTCGGCCCATGGCGACACGCTGGCGCTGACCGCCCGAAAGTTGCTTGGGATAGCGGTCAAGCAGCTTCGACAGATCGAGAATATCGGCCGCCTTGTGGACCTTTTCCTTGATCTCCGCCTGGGGTCGCTTGGCCATCTTCAGCGGGAACCCAATATTGTCGAAAACAGTCTTGTGCGGGTAGAGCGCATATGACTGGAACACCATGGCAATATCGCGATCCTTCGGCGGCATGTCATTGACGATGCGGCCGCCGATCCTGATCGTGCCCTCGCTGATCTCTTCGAGACCGGCAATCATGCGTAGCAGCGTGGACTTTCCGCAGCCCGAGGGCCCGACGAGCACTACGAACTCGCCATCCTCGATATCGACACCGACACCGTGCATGACCTCCAAGTTGCTGTAGCGCTTGAAGACTTTTTCGATTTTGACATCAGCCACGAGCCGGTCTCCCTTTTTCGTTATTGCGGCAGTTCGATCTGCATTTTCACGTCCGCTGGGGGTGCCGAGGCGGCGATCTCGAAGGCATGCACACTGTCCTTGAATTCGAATTTGCGCGTGATCAGCGGACGGACGTCGATCGCCCCCGACGACAACATCGCCACGCAGCGCGGGAAGACATGCGCGTAGCGAAATATGTTTTCCACCCGCGCCTCGCGGATCATCGCCGCGCCCGCATCGTAGGAAATCGGCTCGGGCTGGCCGCCAATCATCACAACGCATCCGCCGGGCGCCAGCGGTTCGAAGACCCTCGCGGCGGCCTTGGGCGAGCCAGTTGCCTCAAACAGCACGTCCGCGCCCCAGCCATCGGTATCGCGCTTCACGCGTTCGACGATGTCGTCGTTGCCCGCTTGCACTCCGGTGATGGCGCGGTTCAGGCCCTCGGCGATGTCGAGCTTCTTTTTGGCAAGATCGCTCACATAGACCCGCGCGCAACCGCCTGCCAGCGCGGAGAGCGCGGTGACCAGCCCGATTGGGCCCGCGCCAAGCACGATCGCTATGTCGCCTGGCTTGATGCGGGCTTTCGTAGCCGCATGGACCCCGACCGCGAGCGGTTCGACCATCGCCGCCTCGGCAAAGGAAACGCTGTCGGGCAGCTTGAAAGTGAACGCTTCGGGATGCACGCAGGTCGGGCGCAGAATTCCATGCACAGGTGGCGTTGCCCAGAAGCGCACGGCCGGATCCACATTGTACATTCCAAGCCGTGTCGCCTTTGAGTTCGGATCCGGTATCCCGGGCTCCATACAGACGCGGTCGCCTTCTTTCAGCGTGGTCACCTCGGAGCCCGTCTCGATGATTGTGCCAGAGGCTTCGTGGCCGAGGATCATCGGCGCATTGACGATAAAGGGACCGATTTTCCCATGGGTATAGTAATGGACGTCCGAACCGCAGATGCCGACCGTATGCAGCTTGATGCGCACGTCGCGCGGACCGAGCTTTTCCTCTTGACGCTCAATCGGGAAATCGCGGAGCGAGAGATCGAGTTTTTTTTCGAGAACAAGCGCCTCCATGTGATTCAGCCTTTCGCTATGATCAACGCTGCCAGAGCAAGCGCGATGAGGTTGGAGATCCAGATCGATAGCCCCATGGGCTCCATCAGGCGGAACCATAGAAGCGACAGCGCGACCCAAATGACCACGGAGATGAAAAGGCGGTCGAACCAGTTCGTTTCTATAGGTAGAAAGCCTCTCTTTTGCAGGATCGGTCGAGCATTCCCGTCATCAAGGATGTCGATCGGCTTTTCGATACTTTCCATCTTGCTGGCCATGCCATCAGCCCTTAACTGCGCCGAACGTGAGACCGGCGACGATGTGACGTTGGACGATGCTAAAAACGATCAGGGCCGGGATCAGCGTGAAAACCGAAATCGTTGCCATGATGCCCCATGCCGTGCCGGTCGTCGTGACATATTCCGACAGCCCGGTCGTCAGCGTGCGGGCGTTGAAATTGGTAAGCGTCGCCGCAAGCAGGTATTCGTTCCAGGCAAACACCCAGGTGAGGATGAGCGTCACGGCCAATCCCGGTCGGCAAAGCGGGAACACGACCTCGGTGATCACCTTCCAAGGACTTGCGCCGTCGACATAGGCCGCCTCGTCAAGCTCGCGGGGAATGCCATCGACCGTCGGCCGCAATGTCCAGATCGCAAAAGGCAGATTGAAGGTGCAATACACCATGATCATGCCGATGCGTGTGTCCAGCAGCGTGAAACTGCCGACCTTATAGACTTGAGTCATCAACAGGAACAGCGGCAGCAGGAACACGGCTGGCGGCGCCATCCGGTTGGTGATTGTCCAAAAGAAGATGCTTTCCTTGCCGCTCATATTGAAGCGCGACAGCGCGTAGCAGGCGAAGAAGCCAAACGTGGTGCACACAAGCGCATTGCCCGACGAGATGACAAGCGAGTTCAGCATGTAACCGCGCAGCGTCGGATTGTTCAGGACGTCGATATAGTTTTGCCAATAGACGTGGCCCAGGACGACATCGGGTGTCGAAAACAGCTCCATCGCCGGCGTTGCCGAGATCACGAACAGCCAATAGATCGGAAACAGCGTCACAAAGCTGATCAAGACCCAGAACAGCGTCCGTATCCAAGGGTTTCGCTTCTTCATGGGCTTCACCCCTTCTTCGGCTTCCGCGGTGCAAGCAAGCCCGTGTAGAGCAGCCAGCAGACCACGATGGTGAGGTAGAGGACGACGACGGAGATGGCTGATCCATAACCATAGTTGGTGCGCGGGAACACCTCCCTGAAGATATGCACGCCAACATAGCGGGTGGCCGATCCGGGGCCGCCCCCGGTCAGCATCAGGACCTCGTCGACGATGCGCAGCGCATCCATCAGACGGATGAAGACTGTGGCGATCAGCGCCGGCGCGATCATTGGCAAAGTGATGTGCCAGAAGATCTGGCGCTTGCCCGCCCCGTCGATCTGCGCCTGCTCGAACGGGTCGGCTGGAAGCGAGACCAGCGCGGCGATCAGGGTTAGTGTGACCAGAGGCGTCCAGTGCCAGACATCCATGACGACGGTGACGACGAAAGCTGCCAGAGCGCTCTGGCCGATGTTCAGGTCGTAGCCGATCCAAGCCTTGAGGAAATGCGGAATGATCCCGATCGAGGGCGTCGTCATAAGCTTCCAGACCGATCCCACGATGATCGGCGCCATAATCAGCGGCAGCGTGTGGATAGTGCGGAATATCGCCTTGCCGGGGAAGTCCTTTATGAACGCCTGCGCCAAAGCGTAGCCGAGGATCACTTCGGTGAGCACGGCAAAGAATACAAACAGGACGGTCACGCCGAGCGAGGCGAGGAAGGCCGGATCGAACACAACGTGACGGTAGTTGTCCGCGCCGTTGAAGATCATGCTCGGGTCAGCAGCGAACGGGTTCCACTGATGGAATGATACCCACACCACGTAAATGAAGGGCAGTACGCCGAAGAAGAACAATATGATCATCGTCGGGGCCAGCAGTATCCAGCCCAGTGTCTTGGATTGCATCGGTCATCCTCCCCGGTAGCAATGCGAAACTCCCGGCCCGTATCATAGGGCGTATGAGGGTGGGGTCGCCACAAACTCAGGTGACGACCCCCCCCGGCGGCAGTCTTCAGGGAGGCGAAGACTACTTGCGGTAGCCCAGAGTGGTCAGCTCTTCTTCCGCCTTGGCCGCCATTTGATCGAGCCCCTCGTCGGCGCCAAGCTCGCCAGTGAGGATCTTGTAGAAGATCGGCGCGGTGGCCTCACGCACCTGCGCGTGGAACGGATAGGGCGGGGCGCCGGCGAACAGATGCCCGTCGTCCTTCAGCATCGTGTAGTAGCCGCCCAGTTTCTTGTCCATGTCCTTGACCTGTGGGTCGTCGTAGGTCGCCTTGTTGGTGATCCGCGGCGCGGCGATGGCCCAGCCGGGTTGCACCGAGTCCTGGCCGATGTATTCAAGGAACAGTGCTGATGCTTCCTTGTTCTTCGAGCTGACCGGGATGCCGAAGGCGCCGCCGTCGTAGTAGCCGATATAGCCCTTGCGGGATTCGGCATCTTCCTTGACGCCGGGCGACAGCGGCGGCAGCGCGAAGCCGACCTTGCCGACGACTTTGGACTTGGATTCGTCGGCCTGGATCCAGGCGGCGTTCTCGCCGTACACCAAGCCCTGAGCAGCGCGGCCGGCGGCGAAGGTCGTTGCAACCTCGCTCCAGGTCGACTGCACCGATTCCGGCGGAGCGACGTCGCGCAAATGCAGCCACCACTTCAGAGCAGCCTTTGCCTTGTCCGAGTTCATCTGGCCGCCATGCTCGACCGTGGCACCGTAGTTGTCAGAAGCGTTGATGCCCCAGTTGTAGACCCCGAACGTCGGCGCGACCGACTCGAAGAATTCGTACCACGAGGCAGGGTGTCCCGTATGCGCCTGGGCGGTCGAGCCCCAGAGCTGCATGTCATGATCCTTACCCCACTTGGTGAAAAAGTCAGCGATCTCGGTATATTGCTCGTGGGTCGCCGCCGGCGCCAGGTCGTGGCCCGTCTGTTTCTTGAACGCCGCCTTGATCTCGGGATCGTCGAACAGGTCCTTGCGGTAGAGATAGATCTTGATGAACGCCTCCATGGGCACTCCATAAAGATCATCTTTCTGTTTGAAGTAGTCTGCGAAGGAGGTGAAATTCGCGTCGTCGTAGGTCGGCGCTTTCAGCGACGGGTTGTCCTTCAGCTCCTTGGTTATGTCGACCAGGAAGTTCCGCGCCAGGTACGAATAGATGATGTCCTGCTCGATATAGACCATGTCGTAGATGCCCGTACCGGCTTCCATGTCCTTGATGGCCTTGTCGTACATCTGGTCCCACGAGGTGGTCTCGATCTCGACCTTGATGCCCGTCTTCTTCTCGAACTCGGGCGCCAGAACATCCTTGATGTAGTTGGACGGAGGCGTGCTTTCCGTCACGCCATGCAGGACGACGCCCTTGTAGGGTTCGGCGGCCTTTGCCCAGAAGTCGTCATTGCTGTCCGCAAGCGCGGTCCCGGACATCAGCCCGACCGCAATGGCAGCCACGCCGAGTTTCATTCGAACGTTCATCTGCTCCTCCCTGTTAAAACGAACGGCTCATTGCCGTCCTGCCCTGATAAGGCAAAAGGGGATACCTTGCAAGGTTTTGTTGCGTAAAGATGCATATTATCTTTTTGCGGCTGCGAAGGCGGAATTTCTCAGTCGCTCAACGACATCAGCTATTGTATTGATTAAACTGAATAATTTTTGATCTGAATTTGTTGGCTGCCGTTGGCGACGGAGAGGGGCCCTTGCGCACACGTCAAAATTGGAGCATTGAAGGGCGACGTTTGTATGTTTAGCATGCAAAATTGCTAGGAGGGAATGCGAATGCGGCGTCTTGGTATCCATTCGTTTGTCTGGACAAACGGCCAGTCCCAAGAGGGGTTGGAAATGGCTTTGGAAAAATCGGCGGAGCATGGCTACCGCCTGATCGAGTTTGCGTATTTGCGCCCCGAGAAATTCGATCTCGACCGCCTGGCAAAAAAGGCCAAGGAGCTGGATATCGAGATTGTGGTCACGATGGGCCTGAGCGCGGATGCGGACGTGTCGAGCGAGGACAAGGCCGTGGTCGCCAAAGGCAGAGCGCTCTTGTCCGACGCGGTCAAGGCTGTCCGCGACATCGGCGGCATCCGGCTGGGCGGCATCCTTTATTCGATGCACGGCAAGTATGAGCGGATGCCAACACGCATCGGCTGGATGAACAGCGCCGAGACTGTCGCCGCGACCGCCGAGGTTGCCAAGGATTGCGGTGTGGAGATCGTCCTTGAGGTGGTGAACCGCTTCGAATCCAACCTGTTGAATACGACCGCCCAAGGCATGAAGTTTATCAAGGATACCGGTCGCGATGACGTCCTTCTGCATCTCGACACTTTCCACATGAACGTCGAGGAAGCCAGTCCGGCTCACGCCATCCGTATGGCGGGAGACAAGCTGGGCTATTTTCACTTCAACGAAAACTACCGTGGCTATCTCGGTACCGGAACGATCGACTTTCCGAGCATTTTCTCAGCCTTGGTCGATATCGGTTTCCACAATCGAGACGTCGTCTTCGAAAGCTTCTCCAGCGCCATCGTCGATGAGGCTTTGTCGCGCGCCTGCGGCATTTGGCGCGACACATGGGACGACAACAATCCGCTCGCCGCGCATGCCAGAGCCTTCATCGAAAGCCATTGGTCGGAGGCCGTGCGCCGGGCCGAGATCAACGAGGCTGCATGAAAGGACCGGAAAGCCGCGGGCTCATCTTGGCCCGCACCATCTGATGCCCGAGGAGGACGGGAAGATGAGGCAGGCCTTGGGCATTGCTGATGAAAGCGACGCCAGCGGTCGCCAAGATATGCTGACGCGGCCCAACTTGTTCGACACCGCGATCACTGACGGATATGACGCGATCTTCTTCATCCCGCTCGACATCGATGCAGGCAACGAGCCAATTGAGCGCGCAAAGGCAGCCGGCATTCCCGTGTCCGGCTCCAATGCGATGGTCTCAAACACTGCCCTCCACGACGCCTACATCAACTCCAACGATGTCGAAGCCGGGGAGATGTTGGGTGCGCCTGAAGCCGTAAAGCGCGGTGAGCAGGTGATGTCCAGCCCGCAGGATGCCCACGGCCAGGCACAGGGCGCAATCGACCTCGTCCTGCATAAGCTCGTAGGCGACAACGACAAGCCGCGCGCCGCCGTCTGTGACGTCAATGGCAACTCCCCATGGAATGTTCGATGAGTAAGCCGTAGGCAATTCCATGTGGATGAAATGTTCGATGACACCTCGCAGGGATTTGGCCGTACTTCGCATGTGCGGGGCAGTTGAGGCTACATAAGGAACGACAATGACCTGCTTGCCGCGCATACAAAAAAGGTCTTCGAAATGAAAAGTTCCGAGATTCCGCGTCGCCAGGAGGAAAACGGCGCTCGGGCGAAGTATAGCCGGGGAACGAATTTGCAGGAGCCCGCCATGACTCGCGTGACCTTTCCCAACAGCTCGCCACGCAGGATCCGTCAGAGTAACGCGGTAGCGACATTGAACGCGCTTCACCGCTTCGGTCCGTTAAGCCGGGCAGAACTCGCCAGGCATATGGGGGTCAACCGCTCGTCCGCCGGCAATATCGTTTTGGAATTGGTCGAGGCAGGGCTCGTTCGCGAAGTGCCTGAGAACGAGGCCGCAAATTCGGCCGCCCAGCCCAGAGCCGGACGGCCGGGAATACTTGTCGAGCTCGTGCCCGACGCTGTCTTTTTTGTCGGCATCGAAATTGGCGTCGAGCACATAACGTGCGTCGAGATCGATCTTGCCGGTAAGATTGTCCGCAGCAGCACGAGACGTTTCGAAGGCCGCAACAGCGGCCCGGAAGAAGCGGTTCGCACCGCCATCGACCAGGCATTTTCCGAGATCGGGAAGCACGACCTGACGAGATGCCAAGGCCTGGGCATTACCGTGCCGGGGCAGATGGACCGGAATGGCTTCATCCATGTCGCACCGATCCTCGGATGGCGCAACCTTGATCTCCCGGCCCTTACTCGCACCTTTCTCCCGGCCGAAGTCCCCGTCTCAGCGGAGAACGACGCCAACGCATTTGGCATCGGCACCACCTATAGTCAGCACGAAGCGGCGAACGGCGTGACCTTTTTCATGGTCATCGAAACCGGTGTTGGCGGCGGAATCGTGATCGACGGCAAACTGTTTCGCGGCGGCAACGGCTTGGCAGGTGAGGTGGGCCACCTGAAGACACGAAACTCCGAATACAGAAATCTGGAGCAGGCTTTCGGCCGTGACCGAATCCTTTCTTCCTATCGCCAATTTGATCCGGACGCCGACTTGGACGCGTTCCTTAGCGATGTCCGAGATCGTGTTCCCGAGGCCGTGCAGTTTGCCGAAGAATGGTCCAGCCTGTTGGCTTTTGCCGTTGTCCAGATCTCGAGACTGATCGACCCGAACCGCATTGTTCTCGGCGGGTCTGTTGCGGAACTCTACCCCATGGTTGCCGCTCGCGTGGACGCCCACATCCGCGATCTTCAGGCTGCGACCTTTCCCATCCCCGAGATCATTTTCGACGAGAACGCCGCCTACGGATCCGCCTTCGGAGCTGCTTGCATGATGCACCAACGCTTCGTGTCGCTCGACAACCAGCTGCTGAATAAGGACGCGGTTTCCGATCCAGGCAATTCCGCCGCCTGAAAATGTGAATCGGCATCACATACGGGATTTTGAGGCTGATGGATGAACCCTCCAAAACACTGGCACCGGATTCACTAGGGCCGACGGTAACGGTCGGAGAAATACTGGTGGAGATCGTCGCTACGAAAATCGGCGTCGGGTTCAGGGAGCCTGTCGAGCTCTTGGGCCCCTTCCCCAGCGGCGCGCCTGCGATCTTCGTCGACCAGTGCGGACGCATCGGTGGCAGCGCGGCTTTGATCGGGGCCGTCGGCAGCGATGATTTCGGCTTCGTCAACATCGAACGTCTAAAGAGGGACGGGGTCGACGTTTCCGCTATTGCGGTTTCGCCGGATTACCCGACTGGCAGCGCGTTCGTACGATACCGCACCGATGGCTCGCGCGACTTCGTCTATAACATTGGCACCTCTGCCGCTGCCCGTTTCAGCTGGACGGAGAAGGTGGAGGCGCTGGTAACCCGTTCGGGCCATCTGCACGTCATGGGGTCGGCCTTATCGATGCCCAGCGCCTGGACAGTCATCGAGAAGGCCGCGCAGGTTATTAAGGCCCGAGGCGGCACGCTGTCGCTGGATCCCAACCTGCGCAAGGAGTTGAAATACGACGACCAGACCGAAGCGCGCTTCGCCCAGTTGGTTGCGATGTCCAACCTTTTGCTGCCCTCGGGCGACGAGCTCGAGCGTGCTGCGGGCGTCGAGGGAGAGGCTGCCAGTATCGCCCGGCTTTTCGAGCTTGGCGTCGGCGAGATCGTTCTCAAGCGCGGACGGGACGGAGCAAGCTGCTTCCTGCGGGATGGAACGCGCGTAGACGCTGCGGCCTTCGATGTCAAAGAGATTGATCCGACCGGGGCCGGCGATTGCTTCGGTGGCGCCTATATCGCCTGCCGCCGACTCGGCATGCCCGTCGAGCAGGCGCTGCTCTACGGCTGTGCCGCCGGCGCACGCAATGTGACGGTGCGCGGCCCAATGGAAGGTGCTGGCACGCGGGCGGAGCTGGACGATTTCATCAGAACGACGAAGAGACTGACGTAATGCAGGTGAAACTTGAACAACTGGCCGCTTACCGGGCGTCCGGAACGCCGCGCGGCATTTGTTCGGTCTGCTCCGCGCATCCGATTATCCTGCGCGCCGCGCTCCGCCACGGGTTGCAGTCCGGGGCGATGGTGCTCATCGAGGCGACATGCAACCAAGTCAATCATCTGGGCGGCTATACGGGCATGAAGCCTGCCGATTTTGTCGCTCTGGTGTGCCGTATCGCCGCTGAGGAGGGCTGCCCGGTCGAGCAGATCGTACTGGGCGGTGATCACCTGGGTCCGAACCCCTGGCGCGACCGTGATGCGGAAGCCGCCATGGCCGAGGCAGGAAAAATGGTTGCAGCCTATGTCGCGGCGGGTTTCCGCAAGATTCATTTAGACGCCTCGATGGGGTGCAAGGACGAACCGGTGGCGCTCGACGACGCCGTGACCGCCGCGCGCGCCGTTCGACTGGCTGCCGTTGCCGAGAAAACCGCGAAAGACGTCGGCGGGGACATGCCCTGCTACATCATCGGTACTGAAGTGCCGCCCCCGGGCGGCGCCGACCATGCGCTCGACACCATCACACCCACCGCGCCCGAAGCCGTACGCCAGACCCTTGCCGTGCATCGGGAGGCCTTCGCGCAAGCCGGGCTTGCGGATGCTTTTAACCGTGTCATTGGCATCGTGGTGCAGCCCGGCGTGGAATTCGGCAACCGCAACGTCATTTTCTATGACCGAAAGAAGGCTCAGTCGCTGGTGCGGGTGCTGGATGGCGAGCCGGGGCTCGTCTTCGAGGCACATTCCACCGACTACCAGGGCGCCAAGCCTTTGGCCGGACTGGTCGAAGACGGCTTTGCCATTCTCAAGGTCGGCCCGGAACTGACCTTCGTCCTGCGCGAGGCGCTCTACGCGCTGGACCTGATCGCGTCCGATCTGGTGCCGGGTTATGGCGAGCAGCCGCTCAAGCAGGAAATGGAACGGCTGATGCTGGCCGATCCTGGAAACTGGAACCGGCATTATTACGGAGACGCAGCGACCCAAGCCGTGCTGCGGCATTATTCGCTGTCCGATCGTATCCGCTATTACTGGGCAACCGAGGCCGCCGAAAAGGCGGTCGCTCGTCTGATCGCAGCGCTCACAGGTCGGAACATCCCGCTTCCCCTGATGTGGCAATACCTGCCCGCCGCTACAGACTTCGCAGATGCGCCGCTCGAGCCCGAGACCTTTTTGATCTGGCGCGTGACGCAAAGCCTGCAAGCCTATCACGCCGCCTGCAACGGATGAGCGAAAGACTGGAGAGCATCATGGCACTTGAACAATTCCGGCTGGACGGCAAAGTCGCGCTGGTCACCGGCGGCAACCGTGGCATCGGCCTGGCCATCGCCAAACTCTTTGGAGAGGCTGGAGCGAAGGTGATGATGAGCGGCCGAACGCTCACTGATGCTGCCGAAGACCTGTGCAAGAGCGAAAGCTACGGCTGGGTGCAGGGCGATGTGACCGACCCGGCAACACCAGCGCGGATCGTGCAGGCGACGCTCGATCGGTTCGGTGCACTAGACATTCTGGTGAACAATGCTGGCATCGCCGACCACGGCAACTTTCATGAATTCGGCGACGACCGCTTCGCCGCGATCACAGACACCAATTTCATCGCTCCCTTCCGCATCGCGCGTTCGGCTGTGATGCCAATGCTGGAGAAGGGAGCTGGAGCGATCCTCAACATCGGCTCGATCTCGGGTGAAGTGGCCAACAAGCCGCAGTTGCAGGTGGCCTACAATGCATCGAAGGCGGCTGTGCATCAGATGACCCGCGTCATGGCCTTCGAATATGCTTCCCGCGGCATCCGGGTGAATGCACTCGCTCCTGGATATGTCGTCAGCGACATGACGCAGGGCGGGATAGCAAACGAGGACTGGAACCGGATTTGGACAGAGAACACGCCCATGGGCCGCTTCGGTCGGCCCGAGGAAATGGCCACCTGCGCGCTGTTTTTATGTTCGGACGCCGCAAGCTACGTCACCGGCAGTGTCCTCACGGCTGATGGCGGCTACACCACCCACTAAACGAACAAACCGCACGCCGAGGCGTGCCTCAACATAGGATCGATATCATGGTTGGGAAACTCGAAGGCAAGATTGCAGCAGTAACCGGAGGAGCCTCGGGGATCGGATTGGCGAGCGTGGAAGCCATGCTTGGCGAAGGCGCAACCGTGGTCATGGTCGATCGCGACCAAAAGGCTATGGAAACCCTGTGCGAGAGATTGGGCAACAAGGTGATCCCGCTGAAGGTCGACCTTCTCGATCCGGCAAGCTGCGCAACGATCCTGGATGGGATCATCGAGAAGGCGGGGCATCTCGACATCCTCCATGCCAACGCCGGTTCATATATCGGCGGCGACCTGACCGAGACGGATCTCGATGCGATTGACCGGATGCTGAACCTCAACGTGAACGCGGTGATGAAAAACGTCCGCACCGTCATTCCCCATATGATCGAACGCGGCAGCGGCGACATCATCGTAACCAGTTCGGTTGCCGGTCATTTCCCCGTGCCGTGGGAGCCGGTCTATTCGGCATCCAAATGGGCAATGACATGCTTCGTGCAGACGATGCGCCGCCAGCTGAACAAGCACGGGATCCGCGTCGGACAGGTTTCGCCGGGCCCGGTCATCTCCGCCCTTCTTGCCGATTGGCCGGAAGAAAATCTTCGCAAGGCGAAGGAAAACGGCAGTCTGATCGAACCGAAAGAGGTCGCCGATGCAGTGATCTTCATGCTGACCCGGGCGCGCAATGTGACGATCCGTGACATGATCGTCCTGCCGACCAATTTCGACATCTGAACCGAAACCGAGCAGCCAAAAGCCTTCCCTCATTGTGTAGGAGCGAGCGTCCCGATGAACGATTTGGCAGGTCGAACAGTACTAATCACCGGCGCTGCCGGCGGGATCGGCAAAGCCATGGCGGAAGGCTTTGCTGCGACCGGTGCGCGGTTGGCCCTTCTTGATCTCAACGATTCCTCGGAGCTGGCATCGCGCTTGGGTGCTTGTCATAGGAGCTTCGTGCTCGATCTTGAAGACCCCGGCGCCATAGCTTCTGTCGTCGAGCACATCGGCGTGACGATGGGCATCGATATACTGATCAACAATGCCGGGCTCGGCATTATTTTCCCTGTCGGGGAACCAAATTTCGAGGCCTGGGACAAGACGATGCGGATCAATCTGCGCGGCCCCTGGCTTATGGCCGCCGCAGCCCTGCCCTATCTTAAGGCCTCAGGCCGCGGACGCGTCATCAATATCTCCTCCCAGGCCGGCGTCATCGCCCTCGATGAGCATGCGGCCTATGGCGCCAGCAAGGCAGGCCTGATCAATTTGACGAAGGTGATGGCGATCGAGTGGGCCAGGTTTGGCATCACCGCCAATGCGATTGCTCCAACGGTGGTCGAAACGCCGATGGCGCTTATCGGCTGGTCGGGAGAAAAGGGAGAAAAGGCCAGAAAGGATATTCCCATCGGACGCTTCGCCAAGCCTTCCGAAATCGCAGCGGCCGCACGCTATCTCGCATCAGACGAAGCAGCAGTCATCAACGGTGCGGTGCTGATGGCTGATGGCGGTTTCAGCGTCAAATAGAGGCTCTATCTCTCTCGCCAGTATTTACTGGCCGGTCATTTCTGAACGCTCCGGAATTGCCGCAGTCATCTGGATGTGACGCCGGTCTGGTCAGCAAATCCAACCGGCTTCAAGTCAAAAGGTGTGGAGTGGCTGCGGGATGGTGACATAGGAGGAAACGAAAATGCAGCAGGACCTTTCCGACAAGGTGGTGTTAGTGACCGGGGCCAGTTCCGGCATCGGGCGCGCCATGGCGATGGCCCTGGCGGCGCAGGGAACGAACCTGGCTCTGGTCGGTCGGTCCGCCGAGCGTCTCGGCGCGATCGCCGACCGGATCGGCAACGGCGCTGCTGCAATTGCCGCGGATCTGACGAAGCCAGGTGAAGTCGAACGGGTCGTCTCCGAAGCCGGCAGCCGGTTCGGACGGATCGACATCCTGCTGCCGAACGCGGGACTCTACGTTGCCGGTGACGTCGCTGACGGCGATCCCGATGCCTGGGACGAATTGCTTACGATCAACGTCAACAGCGTATTCCGCTTGGTGCGCGCGGTACTCCCGCAGATGATCGAGCGCAAGGCCGGCCACATCGTCATCACGTCATCGGTCTCCGGCCATCAGGCCATCCAATGGGAGCCCGTCTACTCGGCCTCCAAGCACGCGATCCAATCCTTCGTTCATGGGCTGCGCCGTCAGGTGGCAGCGCACAATGTTCGCGTCGGCGCGGTCGCGCCTGGCGTTGTCCTCAACGAATTGTGGGGCTACACCGACGCGGCCGCGATCGACGCCAAGGTGGAGAGCCGCGAAGGGCTAAGATCGGAAGACGTCGCCGATGCGGTCGTTTACATGTTGACCCGGCCGGCCAACGTCACGATCCGCGACCTGGTGATCTTGCCGCAGAACCAGGACATTTAGGTGATGGATTCGTTCGACTACGTCATTGTCGGCGCCGGGCCGGCAGGCTGCGTGCTTGCCAACCGGCTGACGGAAGATCCCGCCGCCCGCGTCGCGCTGATCGAAGCCGGGCCGGATCACAATGCCCGCAAGGCAATCGTGCGCATTCCGCTCGCCATGGTCACCTTTATGGCGCCGGCGCTGGCGTTTCTGGGCGGCCCGAAATTCATGACGTGGTTCACGAGCGAACCGGAACCCGGGCTCCAAGGCAGGTCGATGATGTTGCCGCGCGGCAAGGGCACCGGGGGGTGCACCAACATCAACGGACAAGTCTTCATCCGAGGTCAGCGCGAGGATTTCGACGGCTGGAGGGATCGCGGCAATCCGGGCTGGGGCTTTGACGATCTGCTGCCCTATTTCCGCAAGCTCGAGCGCTTCGAACCGCTCGCTGCCCCCCGATCCAGCCGGCATGTTAGACTGGGGCCACGGCCACTGGCCGATCAAGTCGATCCGGCTCTGCACGGCACGGACGGTCCGGTCAATATCGCGCCGATGCGCAGCGTCAACAAGCTCGCCTACGCCTATATCGAAGCAGCGCAACTCGCCGGCTACGAGCTCAATCCCGACTTCAACGGACCACGGCAGAACGGTATAGGGCTCTACACTTTCACCCAGAAGAACGGGGAGCGCGTCACCGCGGAGAGCGCATATGTCGATCCGGTGCGGCACCGGCCGAATCTCACCATAATAGGCAACACGAAAGTTACCAAAGTGGTGTTCGACGGAAAGAGGGCTACCGGGGTCGAGTGGAAACGCGGCGCCGAGACTGGTGTAATCGCCGCACGGGAGATCATCCTCTCGGCCGGCACTTTCGCTTCGCCCCAGCTTTTGATGCTGTCGGGCATCGGAAAGGCGCGCGAACTCGCCAGGCACGGTATTCCGCTCGTGCAGGACCTACCTGGCGTCGGCGAAAATTTGCAGGACCATCTGGACATCACGCTGGAATACCGCGCCAAATCCATCACACCATACGGCATCTCGTGGAAAGCGTTGCCGCGAAACATCCTCCATCTGTTCGACTGGCTGTTGCGCAAGCGCGGGCTTCTCGCCTCGACAACCGCCGACGGTGGAGGGTTTCTGTCGACCGATCCGAACAGCGAGCGACCTGACATCCAGCTTTTCTTTTGCACGGGCCGGGCCAACACACAGTCCGCCTCGGGCTTCACCGGGCACGGGTTCCTGATGCATGTCTGTCAGCTCAGGCCGGGCAGCATTGGCCGCGTCACACTGAAAAGCGCGGATTCCGCCGACCAGCCGTCGATCCTCTACAATTTCTTTCGCGGTGAAAGCGGCATGGACGTGATGCGCGCCGGCCTGCGGCTGGCTCGAAAGATCATGGCACAGCAACCCTTCGCGCCACATCTCGACGCGGAGGTCGATCCCGGTCCCGACGTGGAGAGCGACGGCGCCATCGACGCCTTCATCCGGGAACGCGTCGGCACGCTGTTCCACCCGGTCGGCACCTGCGCGATGGGTCTTGGGGCGGAAGCGGTGGTCGATCCGCGAACGCTGCGCGTTCACGGAGTCGGCGGGCTGAGGGTGATCGACGCCTCGATCATGCCGGCCATCGTTTCGGCCAACACCGTCGCGGCGACCTATTGCCTTGCTGAGAAGGCGGCGGATCTAATCAAGCGGGAGGCTGGTTCGTCGAACCCGCCTGGACTGTCAACATCTGATCGCGTCGGCAAGCCGTCATAGGTATTCGGGAGGCAGATCGATACCAACGCGTGGCGATCGCGCGTTCGCTTTGCATGCGCCCGAAGATCATGCTGTTTGATGAGCCGACCTCAGCGCTCGACCTGGAAATGGTGATGGAAGTGCTCGACACCATGTCTCGCTGGCAGATGAGGGCATGACCATGCTGTGCGTCGAGATGGGATTTGCGCGTCAGGTCGCCGACAAAATCATCTTCATGGACCGGGGTGAGAGGCGGCGCGGCACCGCTCCGAAGCGGCCGGTCGTGCGTAGCAGATGATCGGCCGGAACCAGTTGATCCAGGGTCACCCTCTCAAGAGCGGTTTGGGCAGGAAGAGGCGCTTCACCTGACCCAGTGACTAAAAATCCTCGATCTCTGATCGCACGGGTTCGATTCCCGTCGTCCGCACCACATTGAAATTCCTTGGCAATTCGCTTCCAAGGCAAGGAGATGGCTACCCTGGAAAGACCTGACGTGGGTAGCCGTAGGGGTAGCCGAGACACTAAAAGGCGCTGGATCCCTACTGGCTTCGGCGGGGATCGATCGCCATCGCGCGAATCGGAAGCGCCCGCTACGTTGCCGCAGCGAGCGCTCCAGTGGCCCGTCTTTGTCCCTCGCCGGCAAGACCGTACGCCTCGGTAAGACGGATAATAAGCGCGCCCTAGTTGAAGCGCTGCATATTAAGACCGCGTGACTTTTCTGCCACAAAACAATCCAGACCACCCGAGCAGCCGGGCTTTTAACTGTTCGCTCGGTTATAGAACCAATGATCCCGGCCAGCTCCACTAGGATCACTGAGGGTAAGCCCCAGCAGCAACCCCAGCGCGGCGCCGAGAAAGAAGGCCGTTGAAACCGTTCCGGGATTATTTTGGACGGCTCCCGAAACCGACTGAGCCCCGGTCCGGAGCGCCTGAGCAGTCCGGCCGGCGCCATCGGCAGCGCTTTCATACCAGCCTGCTACCTCCTCTCCAGCCTCTTCGGCGCGCTCGGCCAGCGTCCGATTGATCTTGTTGATCTCGCGTTTCAACTGCGCAACCTGCTTCTCTAGCGCCTCCTGAGCTCTGCGCTGATTCATGCTCGGCGTTGATTCGTCGCTTGCATCCGGCATCGGCTTTCTCCTTACGTCGGTCGCTCAACGGCCGACCTTAGAAGATAGTTCCGGCAAAGCTAAGGCCCGCCACCGTGAGGCAGCGGGCCGTGTTTCATGGACCGATTCCCGGTTAGCGATAGCGCCGCTTGAACTCCGCGATCACCGCCCGCTTTCCTCGGGCAGACATGGCAGCGAGGATTCTCAGAAGCTCAGAGGCCTTCATTTTCCCACCATCAACACAAACCCGGGCCGGTGATCGATCTTCACGCGCCAGTCGCCACCGTGAAGGCCTTCCATCAAGTGTGCAACGTATTTGGCAGCAAGCTCGATTTCGGCGAGCTTCGCCTTGGCCTTCGTCGTGGCCTCGGCAGCCATCTTGTCGAAGGATGTCAGTCGCCATAGGCCGGAACCTCCGCCATGTCGCCGGCGTCTTTCTCGCGGTCGCTGCGAGAGCCGACTGCCCAATGAAGCTGACAGACGCGGTTGAGCGCCAAGGCTCGGTTCTGCCGCGCCGTCGTCTTCGTGGTCGCAGTTGTCGCTTCCCGGTCGTCGTTGTAGCCCGACCAGCCCACCAGATAGGGCTCATGGTCGGCGCCATCTTCCAGGTCTTTGCTGTCAGCTTCCATGAGGTCGAGCGCGGTGATGAGAGCCGTGGCGCGGTCAAAGAGGTCGTTAAGCTGTGCCTCGATGGCCTGCCGCCATGTGCGCGGGTCCATCCCTCCGGGATGCCGTAGGGCTTCAGACTTCTGATGTGCGCGTTCATGGCTGCACCGGCATGAGCATATGAACGATCAGAAGGAACACGCGCCGCTGCTCTAGCGAGAGCCGGCGAAACAGCCCGAGGATTTCCAATTCTTCCGGGTCGATGATCTTGCTCATGCTGCACCGCCTTCCGTCATCCGCCTGATGTCGGCCGCGATCGACGCGAAGGCCCGGTTCTCCCCGTCGAGTTTTTCCAGTTCCAGCCTGTCGAAGGCGCGGATCTTGGCCATCATTCCGTCAAGCGTGTTGGCCGGCGTGGCAAAGATGCTCTCCCCGATCTCCCATAGCTCGTCGAAGCAGGCTTCATAGGCCAGTTCTGCAGCGGTCAAGCCGCCCTTGCGGTTGATCATCCCAACCTTCCTGCCGGGCATGGGGGCTGCTCTGCTCTCGTTGCGAGCCGTCCAGTATGCGCGGGAGCCCCGAGAGGTCACGAAGGATGCTATTCAGCGCGCACTGGAAGCCGCTGGGGTCGAGTTCATCCCCGAGAACGGCGGTGGCGCCGGAGTGAGGCTGCGGAAGGCTTGACCGCTACCCCTGCTTCGTCCTTATGGATGTGTTCCGATCATATTAGCAGGAGCGTATATCTATCGTCAGCCGGTGCTTCTCGTTAGCGAAGTCCCAAGCGCTCCCACCGGTCAGGCCCGGTGGCCATCGTGATCCTCGTCCTCGAAAATTCAACAAAGGCTGCCGGGCCGCTCCCGTAACAAGAGGCATTCGACATGCGCCACAAGGAAGGCCGCCGGCGCGCGTTTGCCCTCGCCGCTCTCCTACGCCGCCGAAGTCTCCGGCACGCTCTGGCGCCTGCCACTAGGGAACAGTTTCCAGTCCTCGTGGGTTTCTAACGCAGGCGGACGCGTCCCGATTTGAAGGCGGCCATTATTATGCAACAGACCGACGACACGAAAAAGCTGGCTAAGCACCTCGATGAAAGGGAGCGGCAAAGCCTGATCCGCATTAAGGAAACGCGGGAACTTATCGAGAAGAACCGCCGGCTCATCGAGCGGTCCCGTGAACTGTCTTCCATGCTCTTGGCAGGGCTAACAACCGGACTTGAGAAAGCTGCGGATGAGTAGGGTTTAAGGGCAAGGCGTCCAGCCTTTGCGCTGCTCCGGCGTCATCGCATGGTTCGTGAACCGTAGGTTCCGGTCATCCCTGCCGGCGGCGCGGCACTCGTGGCAATAGATGATTTGAGAAGATCCCAGTGCAAGCATGGCTGGTCTGGTCCGAACCGCCGCAGCAGTTCGGCAACATCCAGGGTGGCCTTGCGCTTGCATGTCAGACAATCGACCGACAGACCCGTGCTCGGCCTCTAGCTACTTGCCGAGCGTGTTTTCGGTGAATGGGAACTTCTGTCATTGGCGATCCTCGAGGAATGGGGTTACCGCACCTGGGGAGGATTATATTCCTGATCGCCGATCGCTTGCCAAGGGCTTACGTGATCGCGCCATGATAAAGCCGTGCACGTCATCCTCGACAACTATGCGGCTCACAAGCACTCGAAGGTCCGCGCTTGGCTCGACCGCCACAAGCGCTTTCACCTTCCACTTCGTCCCGACATCCTGCTCGTGGCTCAATGCCGTTGAAGGCTTCTTCGCCAAGCTGACCCGCCAGCGGCTCAAGCGCGGCGTCTTCCGTTCGGTGGTCGATCTTCAGGAGGCCATCAACCGGTACGTCGCTGAAACCAATGCGCGTCCCAAGCCTTTCACCTGCACGGCTGATCCGAATGAAATCATCGCTGCCGTTAGGCGTGGCACCAAGCGTTAGACTGCATGTCTAGCGCCAGTCGTCGAGCACGAAGACGCCGGCGCGACTGTAACCCGGCTCATTGGGCCTGTGCATCGTGACCCTTGGATTTCGGTTCGAAAGCCAAGCGCCTCAGCCACACCTTCGGCCGCGCGCCTCATCCAATGTGCCGCGCGCTCCTGATCCTTGCGCACTCCAACTCCCTCGGCGAAACAAAGGCCGAGATTGAAGGCCGCGGTCAGGTCACCCGACGAAGCAGTCGCCCCGAACCATCCTGCGATGCTGAGACTGTCATCGGGATCGCCTGCGCCTTCGAGGACCAGATTGGCGAGGTCGACTTGGGATTCGCGATTGCCGCTGTTTGCGGCGGCGCGCAGCCAGCGCGTTCCTTCTTCCGGGTACTGGGCCACTCCATTTACCGAGAGATAGAGCGAAGCCAAGGCGCGGGCCGCCGGCTGGTGACCACCCTCTGCAGCTCGCCGATACCATGTCGCGGCTTCCGCATAGTCTGGTCGAGGACCCCTCACATGCCGCTTGCCGAGACGATAGGCGGCGTCGAGATTTCCGGCGAGTGCAGCGCGGCGCATCCATGCCTCGCCGGCGACGGGATCTTGATCCGTCAGGCTGCCCCCGATCAGAGCGAGTCCCAGCCGAAACTGAGCCGAGGCTAGGCCCTTTTCCGCTGCAAGCTGATACAACCGCGCAGCCGCCTCCAAATCCACCGGTACGCCCATTCCGTGCTCGATGAGGATTGCAAGGAGATAAATCGCGGTCGGCAGGCCGGCATCCGCGGCGCGCCGTACCTCTGCGGCAATTCTGGTTTTGTGCTCCGCCTCTCCCAGTCGGGAAAGGGAAAGGGCAAGGCCAAGGCATCCTTCCGGACAACCGGCTGCCGCGGATTTCTCATACCAGTCGTGCGCGCATCGAGATCGCGCATTGCCTTCGGACCTCTGCTCAGGATGTATCCGAGTATTGCCTGCCCGGTTGGGGAGCCGGCCTGCGCGGCTTCGCGAGCGAACTGGAGCGCTGTCTCGAAATCGGGGTCTCGTGCGAATTCCGATTTGAACAGGGTTTCCGAATTGTGGCCACCATCGCTGTTTTCGTGTCCTGCCAGTCCAGCGACGCAAAGCGCGGCGAGAAGCGCCTGCGCATCGGCGCTTCCATGATCGGCGGCCCGTCGCAGCCAGCGCGCGCCTTCCGACCCGCTTGGCGGCACGCCCAAGCCTTCGAGATAGCAACGAGCGACGCGGTACTCGACCTCTGGAATGCCCGCACGAGCGGCGATCGCCATGAGGTGAAAGGCTTCGGCGGGCTTGCCACCTGCGTTAAGCCGGACAGCTCTTCGCAGAGCCAGTGCAGGGTGCAAGCCGCTCAGCCGATCCAGGATCGCCATTCTACGGCTCCCGCATCGCTTCCTGACCTAGTGGCAGTATCGCACCGAGAATGTATTTGAGGACCGTGCGGCGACCTACCTTCACGTCCGCCGTCACGGGCATGCCGGGACTGATCGCGAAGCCCGCGGGCACGCCATGGAGGGCGACGTCGTCGATGGAGATCTGCGTGCGATAGAACTGGTCAGCATCTGACGGCAGCATCGCCAACGAGCTGTTCGGATCGCGTGCCTGTTCCCCGGCCGAAAAAGAGTCCGGGCTGACCGTGCGAACCGTTCCGTGAGCCAAGCCATATTGCGAATAGGGGAAGGTATCGAACTTGATGGCTACGGGATCGCCGACATGGACGAAGCCGCTGCTGCGCCCGACAATGTTCGTCTCGATCTCAAGCACGGCGTCGGCCGGAACCAGCGTGATCAACCGCTCTCCGGACTGCAGGACCGAGCCGACCGAGACCTTGGCCACCGACTGGACAGTAGCGTCGGCTTCGGTCCTCAACTCCACCAGCTGTTTGCGAAGCTTCGCCTTGTTGAGCAACTCGCGGGCGTCGGACATGCGGGAATTAGCTTCCGACAGGCTCTGCGATACCTCGGCACGCCAGCTTTGAATGTAGCCGTCACGCTCGGCCGCAACTGCTGCCTGCTGGCGCTTGGCGGCCTCATTCGTCTGTTCGGCGTTGCTGAGCGAGCGCGACATTTCCGCGGAGTTGTCCTCGGCAAGGAGCGTATTGAGACGGCTTCCGACTTGTCGTTCTTCGAGTTGCTGGCGCATCTTTTCGATCGAGGCCGCCACTGCCAGCCGCTGCCGGTAGCCCTCGGCATCGGACTGCGAGCGTGAGATCACGGAACTAAGCTCGTCGCGTTGCCGGTCGAAGCTTTCCAATTTGGCGTCATAGACAGCCTTGCGGCGTTCGAAGATGGAAGCTTGCAGTGTCCAGCTAGGATCCAGTCCGTCATAGCTGAAAGGCTTGTCATCGGCCTCCGCCTTCAGGCGCGCCACTTCGGCTTCGAGCGTCGTGACCTGGGTGGCCAACGCCGTTAGGTCAGCCGAGGCGAAAGTAGCGTCAAGGCGAGCCAGCACTTGACCGGCCTTCACATGCTGCCCTTCGCGCACCTCGATTGAGCGGACGATAGCTGTCTCCAGCGGCTGGACGATCATGTTGGGCGATTGCGAGACGACGAGGCCCCTCGTCGTGACAACCTGGTCGACCGGTATCAGAGCCGCAATCATGATCAACGCGACGACCAGACTGAAGATGATCCAGACGATACCGCGCGCCACGCGCGGAATGGGCGCATTGGCGACCGCCGTCGACGGCCACTGGAATTCGAGGATGACAGGCGCCGTCGGATCGCGAGCGTCTGTCAGGCGCCGGCGGACAGGAAGGGCGGTATAGGTGGTGCTGCTCATGGCCAGCCGATCTCAAGCCAGCCGAGGCGGTACGGCCGCCAAATGGCCATGTCGCCCGTCAAGATGGCGATTCTGCTGGAACCAAAGCTGCCGGTAAATGTCGCACCGCTCGAGCAGGACGAAATGAGGCGCGACGTCGAGAACCTTGCCCTGATCCATGACGAGGATTTGGTCGCACTCTGTCAGAGAAGCGAGCCGGTGCGACACGATGATCATAGTGCGGCCGCTGGCGATGCGCATCAGATTGGCGCTGACCACCGCCTCGCTCTCGGGGTCGAGCGCGCTTGTCGCTTCGTCGAGTATCAGGATGGTCGGATCGTGAATGAGCGCCCGCGCGATCGCCAAGCGCTGTCTCTGGCCGCCCGAAAGGTTGGGCGAACCTTCCTCGATATAGGTGTCGCAGCCGTTCGGCATGCGTTCGATGAATTCGGCGGCACCGGCGAGGTGAGCGGCACGCATGGCATCGGAAAGCGTCAGGCCGGCGCGCCCGGCGATGATGTTGTCCCTGATCGAACCGCGGAAAAGGAAATTGTCCTGAAGGGCGACGCCAAGTCCCACTCAATTGTTTTCAACCCTCCTAAAATATTGATCTCGCTGGATTTTTTCTTGATATCGGCTGGAGGAACCCCCAAGGAGGCCGCCAAAATCTTATGGTGTTGATTTTAAGGGGAAATTTTCGACAAAAATTTTTTTGAGGTTTCGCGTACTATCGGGACGAATCGGGCGTTCCGATCCTTCAAAGAACGCCAGCCGCTTACAATCCCGCCTCTCGAAAAGTACCGTCACAATATCGTAATGCGGCTTCGAGTCATGACAGGACCCTGTGCTCACCCACGGAACGGCCGAGATGGGCCGACTACAGAAGATCAGACGCATAAGTAGGAGAGATGATGGCGCTCTTTGAGAATGACGTAGTAGCCTGCAGTTGGAAGCCATCCCATAGATCTAGCTGAGCGGCCGCACACACTAGACGGGACCAAGATTGAAAATTCGATCAGCAATCGCCCCGATCGAAGCGCACTCGGCGACTAGGCCATTTCAATTGCTTGGGGCTTTACCCGCATACAGGCTCTTTTCGCCCATTGCGGCTGGGCCGGCATCGCGGTGGAGCGTTGACTGGCAAGCTGTCGCAGTCCAACGTCGCGGCGATCCGACCGCCCTCGCACCGGGGGCGTCGAACGGTTCGGGGGCACATGCGGGACCAGGCGGCAGCAAACAGGAAAGAGGCACGTTCAAGCAAGGTCCACGACGCCAGCGTGGATATAGTGGCCTCGTGGGCCCGTCCCGATCCGAAGGCCCTTCACGCCAACGGAGACGCCAACCCCGCCCGAGGAGAAGTAGAAGCGGAACGGTCCCGCGCTGATCGATTTGCGAACGTAAATTCCCATCCCCTTGAGTCCCCCAACTCAATGCTGGAGCGCTTAGGTCACCAGCATCCTTTCCCACTCATGACTTCGATCCCTGTGCCGGCGCGAGGTCCGTTTCGCGAGAGCGCTGCCTCACCCTGATTTCAATCCGTCGTCTTGCCTTGCGGACTGCGCGGCCCCGAGGCGATGAGGTCCTGCGCGCGCAGCACGCCGATCAGGTCGCGCGTCACCTCCTTGCCGAAGAAGGAAGACAGCTCGCCACGCGTGATCGGCTGGAAATAGGCAATGCACATCAAGACAAGCGCCTCCGCCTGCGAAAGCTCTTTGTCCCCTCACCTGCGGCGGCGCCAATGCAGAGCGGATGATGGTCTCCAAAGGCTTTCTTGGTCCGGTGCTGCCACCCGCCGGCGACGGACACCAGCTCGTAGGGTCGACCGGCGAGCTCGGCGCGGATGTCCTGATCAGCTCGAGTTTGGAGCTTTTGCCGACGACACGCGCCAGCACCTCGCGCGGCACCGGCTCGCTTGCCGCAAAGATCACCGTCGACACGGCCCATCCATTCGCGCCAGCGCAGTTCTGGCGGCAAGTGATCGAGCTCGCTGTCGACCAGCATTCGCTGGACATCCCTGTCGCTCGGACGTTCGGATCTCGCGGACTCGGCCATCGCTACAGCCCAAACAGCCGGAAGCTGAGACGGCCGGAGAGCTCGCGCACGGCATCCAATTGTTGCAGCCGGTCGAACAGCCGCCGCGCCGCAAAACGCGACAGGTTTTTCGTCGTCAACGAGCCGGAGAGGGCGTCGTCATTAAGCAGCAGGAAAATCACCTCGCCGGCACCCTTGGCGCGCAGTTTTGGCGCCACCGCCAGGAGTCTTTCGGTGCGGCGCGACAGCTCGCCGGCCAGCCGGCAGGCCCCCACCGCCGCTTGAACCAGCGCCAGGCAAACCGCGCGCTCAAATCCTTCTCGCCCGGGTCGGATGCGCTTGCCGCCACCGGCCCCGGCGCGGAAGGATGGGCCAAAGTCCTGCGCCATCAGCAGTGGCAGTGGCAGCGGCCGCGGCCAGCGCAGGCTTTGCGCCAACACCAGGTCGGCGAGCCACCAGGCGAAGAGCTCGCAGTCAGGCCCCATGTCGACGACGCGAGCGGCGAACGGCGCCGGCCGCTGCGAAGCCGCGAGTTCTTCGACGCTGTGCAAAGGTCGGCGAGCGCCCCACCGTCCCAGCGCAGGCCAAGCTGCTTGAGGGTTTTGGCCAGCCAATCAGCGCTGGCGGCGGGCGGCTGCACGGCCAACTGCCGCCAGGCGCCAGGGATGGCGCCAGCGGGCCCAGGATCGGCGCCGGCCGGGCGCAGGTGCCAGGCATCACGCAGGGCGACCGCATCCTCGGCGCGGCCAGCGAGCCGCATGCTGGCGGCGGCGCATTTGAGCGCCAGCCGCTGGCGCCAGGCGCCAGACCAGGGAGGTTGCGCCCGGGCGAGGGTATCGAGCGCGGCGAGCGCGGCGCCGGCCTGGAAGGCGGCGTCGATGTCGCTTGTTCCAGCACCCCAGTCGGCAATCACGATCGAGGTGGAAGTGCCGATCCGTACCTTCTTACTGACAGTGAAGGTTGCGGGGACACGCAAGCGAAGCCGGATGGCGGCCCCGACTCTGCAAAGCTTGCTGTTTTGCGCTCACTTTGGTGTCCGGTGCGGCGACCTACAACGCTGAGAGAAAGACTTTGCCAAGGGTGCGGGCCGACCCGTTCAGTGTCTCCCAGCACCATGCCATGGAGACGCCCGCTCATGTGCGATATGTATCATTGGACGATCAAAGGCGGCCTCGCCAAGAGCAACAGCCGCTAAACCGGCGCGATTGAGGATCGTCAACGAGCCGTGGTCGTATTGGGTCAAATAGCGCCGTTCCCATTCTCTAAGGCAACGATTGACTTTCGCTCGAGAAGCCGGGACCATTGCCGCCAGGTCGGTCTGCGAAATATCAATTCTATCCATTGAAGTCATTCCGCGCGGGCTCTCTGTCAATCGCAAGAGCGTGGTCGCCAGTCGAGTGGATAAGGCACTGGCCGCAGTGTGGATCACCCGCTCTTGCGCTTCGTGCGTTGCTTCGCACAAATGCGGAATCACCTTTAGTGCGAGATCGGGGTGTTTGTCGAAGATCCTAGCCATGAAGGCTACTTCGATTTGGAGCAAGTCGCTGTCAACAATTGAAGCAGCGTTCATGTTGCTCGGGCGCCTGCTGAACAATCTAGTCAGGTCGAAAGTGTTACCCGGGCCAAGATCTGAAAAGATGAATTCCCGACCGTCCGGAAGCGGAGCGCTAAGTCGAATTTTTCCTTGGATTATGTAGTAAACATAACGCGGTATATCGCCAAGGTGAGTTAAAACTTTGTCCTTGGGAATCCTTCGAACGATAGCCACTTTGGCCAATTCGCCAAGAATGTCTTGCCCAAATTGCCGAAATAGACATATTTCACAGAGCTGTCTGAACCGAAACTCATTACTATTCACTGCCATGGCTCCTGCCCCTAGAGGGTAAGCGCCCCGGTCCCTAAAGCGTTGCCTTTGTCAGCTCTTAGAACGAGTCCGAATTCCAAGCCGTTCTCGCGCAATCGCGCAAGCCAACAACATTAGCAGATTAGCATATCGGAAAATAGTCACCCCGCTGTGCCCGGGGTAACAGCGACATGCCTCTGAGGGCGTTTTAATCAAATTTGATCGATTGGAAGCCGGCGGGGACAATCCTTGTGGGATGGCATGTGTGCCATCACCCAAGAATGGGTGCGGACACAACAAGATCCGGGATCCGTCTCGATGCGGCATGCACCAACCCAGGCGTCGCGTGCGTTCTTGAACCGGAGCACGCAACCGCTCCGGCTCCCTGTGGGAGCAGTTTTCGTGTTTCTTGCAACTGCCGATTTCCTCCTTGGAGAGACGGTCCTTCTTGCCTCAAATGAGGTCTATCATAGGCACCTCGGTGTGAACCTGCCAGATATTTGGGAGACGATTTATCTAAGCGTTACCGCCGGCATACTGCTTGTCGCGTTCATTGCCGCCAGAGGCGCCTACACGGTTAGTGGCATCCTGGACGATCACCGCATGATCAAAACACTCTCCACCGGGTGGCTGTTCGTTTTCTTTTCAATTCTCTGGCTCGCTTTTCTCACGAAGACTACATCGACATTCTCGCGCGGCTCCTTGACCCTGGCGTTTGCGGTCGGATTCCCAATCCTGCTGCCTGGCCACATTGTTTTAGCGCGTGCGCTCAAACGGCTTCTGACCGCTGAGAGGCTCGTCTTGCGCACAGCTTATCTGTTTTATGTTGGCGTTCCTGGAATAGAACAGGGAATAATCGGCAAGCTCGGGCAACAGGGCATCGCGGTTTGCGGTGTTTCGAACATTGAGAACCGGGACGGCACCATCGCAGCGCCATCGGTGCGTGCCGCCGTCGCGGCCGCACAGGCTGCGTTCCGTAATGGCCAGTATGAGGCAGTTTATCTCTTTTGCTCTTGGGACCAGCAGACGTTGATCGAACGCATCCTGGACGAAACATCCCGCCTCCCGCTGCCGATCTACCTTTTCGCCGATGCCTACACAGATAAGATTCTGGCCGGATCCCCGCTCCACACCGGCTGGCAGCGAGCCTTCGAAGTCCAGCGCGCGCCTTTGACGCCTGGCGAACGCCTGCTGAAGCGGTTGTTCGACGTTGCCTTTGCATCACTCCTTCTGCTGTTCCTATTTCCGTTGATGGCCATAGTCGCATGTGCCATAGCGATCGAGAGCGGTCGCCCAGTGCTATTCCTGCAGACGCGGCGGGGTTTTTGTGGCAAGCGGTTCAATATTTACAAGTTCCGATCCATGACCGTGCAGGAGAACGGTGCGGAAATTCGCCAAGCTCAGCGTAATGATGGGCGGGTTACCCGACTTGGCCGAGTATTGCGCCGCTCAAACATCGACGAGCTGCCGCAGTTGTTCAATGTGCTTCGGGGGGAAATGTCGCTGGTGGGGCCGCGACCCCACGCCGTCGCCCATGACGATTCCTATAGCAAGATTATTGCGAGCTATGCTTATCGCCATCGTGTGAAACCCGGTTTGACAGGCTGGGCTCAGATCAATGGCTTTCGAGGGGAAACGAGGGAGCTGTGGAGGATGGAAAAGCGCGTTGAGCATGACCTGTGGTACATAAAGTCCTGGAGCGTGCGCCTCGATCTTAAGATAGTTTGGACAACCGCTTTACTGATGCTTTCTGATCACGATGTTTATTGATCTATAGCAGCTTCTTAGCCATGGATATTTGTAGTCCATCCTTTCGATTGTACGCACAGTATTATTTTCGATGGTGGGAGCGATTCCGACGGCGAATGAGTATGTCGAGATTCGCGCCGGTCCAGTCGCCGGATCTCTATGATCTTTGCCGTTCCATTTCCAGTCCGCCCTTCAGTGGAATTGTTGGCGAAGGTGCCCAAGACCCCGACGCTGCCGGCGAATGGCGTCGTTGTCATGACCCTTGTTGGCGTACAGGATCGGCGTCGCCCGGCACCCACCCGAGAGGGATTGCCTCCGCCGTGCAGTCGGCAACCCCGCCGTCGGCCAGCGGGAACGCGATCGGCCGGCATAGTCCATCGGTCTGGGCGTCGATTTTGGTGGTTGCTTCGCCTCGGGATCGACTAATGGCCTGCTCTTGCCCCGACTTTTTCTGCCCGCTGGGCAACGATGCGCGCGCAAGGCCGACGCAGGGAACCCTTTTGTCCTGACCTCGGGGAAGGGCCTGCTGACGGCGCTCCGCCTTCAATAAGAGAAACTGCGCAGCCCTATGAGCTTTTGCTTGACGGCACCCGGTTCTCGATTTCCTTTAGGATGTTGGTTGCGCGTGCGATGCGGCTGTACTTGGCCAGAAAGTCCGCCTTCGCCTGTCGGCCAAGCTGATCCCGAAACACCTTGCCTTTGCGCAGGCGCTGAAGGGCTTTGACCCAGTCGGACGGGTTGTCTGGCGACACGAGGACGCCGTTGACGCTATCGCTCAAGACTTCACGGATAGCTGGCAGGTCAGAGGATACTATGGGTTTACCATGCGCCATATATTCGAAGAGCTTAAGCGGCGACATTCCCTCAGCGATATTGCTACCGCCGCCTTGGCCCTGCACATCTCTGAGATAGGGCGCGATTACAACATCCATTTCAGCCAAGTAGGCATATGTCGCGGCGTGGGGGACATGGCCGTGAAACACGATGTTCGGGCATTGGGCTAGCTTCGATGTCCAATTTCCTATGTCGTCAGGTGTTCCCCCGACGATATGAAAGGTCGCCCAGCCGCATCGAGGCGCAATAGCGCGTATTATCTCCATGCCCTTTCCCTTATACAGATGCCCGACATAGCCAACCTTGAACGTGCCGGTGAGGCTGCATTTCTCCGCATTCGGTGGAACCGGATCCGCTCCGTTGGGCGCGATGAAAAATTTTCCCGCATGTTGAGGAAAAAGGCAGATGCTGTTGTCCCGCAGACGTTGCGTTGTGACGACCAGCATGCGGAATGCCACTAGGCCTATCAGTTTGAAAAGGCGCTGGCGCTGACGGCCGCTCAAGCTGCCAATCGGATCGTGAAGTTCAAAAACGGTCGCGAACCTGAAGAGTCCCGCAGAAACAAGCGCTACGGTAGCCGAGCGTGTAAAGATGACATGCGGCTGCAGCCAGACCGCAGCAAAAAGCGCCAACGTCGCAAAAAAAAGCTCCCTTCCGGGCACAGGCCAAAAGGGCACTGGGAGAACGCGGAATGGGAACTCGGTGTCCAATCCGTATTCGCGCGCGATCTTTTCATAATGATCTTTTCTATTCATGGAGGCGCGTGGAACGGCCAGGAGGACCTCCGCACCTGCAACCCGAAATGCATGACACATCTTTGCGACTTGTACCGCATTGGCGGCCAGCGACGGGACTTGTGCAGAATGTATATAAAGAAGCCGCATCCACAAGCCTACCTTCACGCTTCGGCTATGGCGAAGCCAAGATGCTTCTCGGGTCAGCCTCCGGAGACATCGCGAACAGGCGTTCAGGGACATCACGAACAGTTTGCCATCCTATCGGGAGAGGGCATTGAAGTCCACGATTTCCATTTTCTGATGTCTGAACCAGCCATAGAAGACGTCGTCTGTGCAGCCGGGCCGAGAGCGACGGACTTGCCGGCGCCAGCCTTGCTGCAGGCGTATGGAGCGGGCCAGGGTCACGCTTTCCCGGAAGTTCCAGGCCAAGCCAGGCGACTGCCGCCGCGATGCCCGCGGTCGTCCGAGGCGACGGCCCAGACGTCCCTTCCGCCCGGCCTTGAGCATGTGCAGTGGTCTCGACCATGAACGGACGGGTAGATGGCGAACGCAATCCGTCGAACGGCCTCGGTCTCATAAAGGCTCTCGGTCCCGCACCCCTGGTCGCGGCGCCAATCATGAGCACTGAGGGGTCACTTGCCAGGCGAGAAATGTGATCGCGAAAGCTGACAACGTTTCGTGCGCTGAGATTCGCAGTTCCGAAAAGCCGTTCCTTGGTGATCCTCGGCCAGTTCGGTCGCCTCTTTATGAGCGAGATGCCGCTTGCCGTCAGGACATCGGCATGCCACGAGACTGCAAGAGAAATCGATCAGTGCGGGTTGACCACGCCCCACCGGATAGTCAGCCGTTTGCGTATCAGGGAGCTCGGATTTCGCCTGTGTTATAGTCCTTCCGACGCGGGTACAGAATAATTGGTATTGAAGGATTGAACGAAGCCGCTAACGCGGCATTTGGCGGATCGGTTTGCGGGTGACGCTTCTGTTTTGAAGGATTGCGGCTGTTGAAGCGCAATCTCGAGAACAGGAGCAATGAGATGGTCGAGTTGAGCCCTCTTCGCCGGCGCATGATCGAGGACATGACGATCCGCAATCTGTCGCCGGCCACCCAGCGACCCTACGTGCATGCGGTGGCGAAGTTTTCGCGCTCCTTTTGCCGCTCCCCTGACCGGCTTAGCCTTGAGGACGTGCGCGCCTTCCAGGTGCATCTGGTCTCAACGGGGATTTAGTGGCCGGCGCTGAACCAGACGGTGTGCGCGCTACGGTTCTTCTACGGGCGTGACGTTGGGCCGTGCCGAGATCCCGGAGCGCATTGCCTACGCCCGCTTACCACGCACGCTGCCAGTGGTGTTGAGCGCCGACGAGGTAGTCAGGTTCCTGGAGGCTGTGCCGAGCCTGAAGACGCGCACGGCCCTGACGACAGCCTACGCTGCTGGCCTTCGCGCCTCGGAGACTGTCGGCCTAAAGGTCGGCGACATCGACAGCGGACGCGGTGTCATTCGGGTCGAGCACGGCAAGGGCGGCCAGGACCGCACCGTGATGCTGTCGGCGCAGCTTCTGCGCATCCTGCGGATTTACTGGCGGCTGGCGAAGCCGCAGGACTGGTTGTTTCCCGGGCGCGGCGCCGATCGTCCTATCGATGTGCAGGTGTTGTATTCGGCCTGTCGCTCGGCGCGTGCGGCCGCCGGCATCGACAAGCGGGTGACTGTCCACACGCTCAGGCACAGCTTCGCCACGCATCTTCTGGAGAACGGCACCGACATCCGCATCATCCAGGTTCTGCTCGGCCACAACAACCTGTCGAGTACGGCGCGCTACACCAGGGTCTCGAACGGCCTAATCCGGCGCACGACGAGCCCGCTCGACCGGTTGAACGTCGAGGTCGTGCCGCCGGTCTGATCCGGTCCCGCCCATGCCGGCGAGACAGGAGGTGGCGGATATCTTCCGCCGCCATGGCGAGGCGTATCGACAGGCTCTCGGGCGCGTCGAGCGCCGCACGATGAGCGCGATCGAGCTATGCCGGACCGCCGCACTGGGCGGTCATGTCGAGGGCTGCCGCTCCTGCGGGGCGATCCGCGTGGCCTACAATTCCTGCCGCAACCGGCATTGCCCCAAGTGCCAAGGCCAGGCCTGCCGGGACTGGCTCGCCGCGCGACAGGACGAGCTTCTGCCGGTCGCCTACTTCCACGTGGTGTTCACGCTGCCGGTCGAGGTCGCCGCGATCGCCTTCCACAACAAGACGGTGCTCTACACGATCCTGTTCAAGGCGGCGGCCGAGACGCTGCGCACGATCGCCGCCGATCCCAGACATCTGGGCGCTGAGATCGGCCTCATCGCAGTGCTGCACAGCTGGGGTCAGACGCTCACCTACCATCCCCGCCTGCATTGCATCGTGCCGGGCGGTGGTGTCTCGCCCGACGGCACACGCTGGATCTCGTGCAGGCCGGGATTCTTTTTACCCGTGCGCGTGCTGTCGCGCCTGTTTCGACGCCGCTTCCTGGAGGAACTGCGAGTGGGCCATGATGCGGGTTGGCTGGGCTTCTTCGGCGATCTCGCCCACCTGGCAAAGCCCGATGCCTTCGCCCGCTTGCTCGCCGAAGTCCGTCGCCTCGAATCGGTCGTCTATGCCAAGCCGCCCTTCGGCGGGCCGCAACAGGTGCTGGCTCATCTCGGCCGCTACACCCACCGCGTCGCCGTCGCCAATTCCCGCCTGGTCAGCATGGTCGACGATCGCGTCGCGTTCCGCTGGCGAGATTATCGTCATGGCGCCAGGACGAAGGTCATGACGCTCGATGCCCATGAGTTCATCCGCCGCTTCCTCCTGCACACGCTGCCCGACGGCTTCCATCGCATCCGTCATTACGGCTTCCTCGCCAACGGTCATCGCGCCGCCAAGCTCGGCCTGTGCCGCCGACTGCTGGCCAGCCAGCAGAGCAATCGCGAACCGAGTGCCGAAAGCGCCGCTGTCGCCGCCGAGCGCCTGACGTTGACGCATCGCTGCCCATGCTGCGGAGGGGCGATGGTCACGCTCGCCACCTGGCGATGCGGCCAGGCGCCGCCGAACCCCTTCTGGAATGACACCTCATGATCACGCCGGGTGCGTCCACATCATCTTGTTCGGCACCCGTCGCCATGCGCGCCGGCACCCAGACCTTTGTCCCACCGCACCAAGCCACAAGCAGCCAACCCGGCGATAGAGGCCACTGCTGCCTGTCTGACGACCCACGCCATCACGGTTTTGCCTTCCGCCATGCCGTCCATCCCTGTGGTCGAACCGCGAACGCTCTTCATCGACCCGGCAAAGACAATCCCCACCGCTCCTCCAGGCTACAATCCCCATAGCGCCAGACCGACCCGCAGCTTCGCTCAATCCGGCTTGCAATGAGGTCCGACAATCAGCCGGCTCGCTCCGTCGAGCATGCGGACCTCACAGAAGCCTCCAGATTCCCAGACCGCCGCATGAGATGATTCGAACTCTCGCCATTCCGCCAGCTCTTGAGGGGTCAGCAAGGCCTTTTGCGCATGGCGCGGTAGAACAATAGCTTGGCTGCGCGGCGCACCTGCGGTTCCATGGCCCTCGGCAGGGCGCAAAGAAAAATGTAAATGTACACCCGCCAGGACCATGGATCGTGCCGCATCGCGCGAATGAGTAGGCGCGCTCCGCGCTTCTTCTCGCCTTGAGCCACACAATCATTGCCAGCTTTTGCATACAAGCGCGCGTTGCGCCGGCGCGCGAGGTGCGCGAGCTCCGGCCGTCGCCTGACCCATTCTCGCGTGAGGTGTTCGGCTGCAGGCAGAAGCGCATCGAGCCTGCGGGTTGTGTTCGAGCCATGGCGCCGTTTATAGACGAGTGCTCCGGCCACATGCTGAAATGTCCAGCGCTCAGCTACGCGCATGCAAAACTCCGTATCCTCTCCAACCCTGAGCGTCTCGTTGAACAACCCGATATCTTCGACGACCTCCCGCCGCATAACGATACTGGAAGGTACAATCGGCCCATCAAGCAGAAAATATTTCGGCAGCGTATCGCTTTGATCCGCGCGATAGCGGCCAACGGCGACGTGTAGAGCATCGGAAAGATCTGGAGCGGAAAAGTCGACTAAATCACCATAAACGAGGCCTGCCTTGCAGCCATTGCCAAAGACGTCCAATTGACGTTCAAGCTTGTCCTCGGCCCAGAAGTCATCGCCGTCGAGAATTGCAACAAAATCACCGGTAGCATGTTTGATGGCAAGGTTCCTTGCTGATGAAGGCCCGATACCCGCCGTCGTCAGGACATGTATGCGCGGCTCGCGATCAGCCAGCGACGCAATTACTTCCCTTGAGCGGTCCGTCGACCCATCATTGACAATGATGATCTCTTTGACGTGGCTCGAGGCGGTCTGATTGATCACGCTTTCCACTGCCTGCACAATGAAGTGTTCTTCATTGTGGCATGTCAGGATAACCGAAACGCTCATCTCGCGCTTCCTGGCAAGGGGCGCCCCTCAAATCGGGGATGCCTCATGCTCGTGGGGTGCCTCCCCAGTGCCTTGTGCAATGATAGGCAAAGCCCGTGCCGCGTCAATTCCGGCAGTAGCGAGACAAGGATCAGCGTGACGAAGGCGCGTGTGCCGGAGGCTTCAGTTCCAACATAAACGGCGCAGGGAACAAGGAGCACGAGGGGCAGAAGCCGTGCCTGGGCCGCTCCGATCAATCCGTGATGAAGTGCCAAGTTTACAACACGGGCTAGCCGAATCCATGCGGCGAGCCATATCAGAATGTAAAGGCAGAGCCCAATGATGCCGTTCTCGGTGAGAATGCGTTGAAATTCGCCATGTATTTCCAGCCGCAACTCGTCAGGAAGATTGCTGAACTCCGTATCGACAATATTCTTAAATTGATTCGTGCCCACGCCCAGTAGTGGATGTTCGGAAATGAGCTGTCTGGACAAAGTGAAGGCAAACGCGCGCTGGACATTGCTCGGCGTATCTCCAGGGGCATATTTCCCCGTCGCGACCAGATATTGGTATTGTCCCATCCTCAGCGGATGGAGGATGGTCTGCGATTGCTTTTCAACATAGGCGTTATCCACCATGGTCGACAGCACGAAAAGACCCATGAAGCCGGCGGCGATCGCCGGTACCATGGCAGCGAGCCGTCCCCGCGCCAGAAGCGCAGTGGTCAGAAAGAGATAGATCAAAAGCGCCTTGCGTTCGCCAGATAGCACGAGCAGGGGAAGTATCCCTGTCCATACAATCCAGAGGGTAAGCCGCTTGACCCGGTTGACGAAGATCAGCAGTCCCGCGAGCGCAATTGGAACAAAGGTGAACGCGAGCCTTGGATCGTAAAGATGCTTCCAACCGATCAAATAGCCATGAGCCACATGCCAGGCGATCGTATAGGCGAGGATCATCGCCATGCCGATAAGCAAGATGTTGACGGCCTTGTCCGTCTCGAGCCGTCTGGCCTCCTGTGCGAGGGCGAACGCAAAGGCGCCCACAGCGGACATCTGTAGCAGCTCGCGCAATCCGTTCTCTCTGTCTACGCTGAAGGCCGAGACGATGTCCCAGCCCAAGAAGGACAGGAGCAGCAAGAAACCGGCTGAAAATGCCAAATTTCGCCAACGCCCCGTCGCCAAGCCTGTGATGAGCGCTAGCAATACGAGCAGCTCGAACGGACGCAGCAAAACAAGACTCGTCTCGAGCCTGATTGGCAGGAAGAGGCTCAGTATCGCGAATGTGAGGAGATAACGCATCACAAGCCTCTTCGCGGCGCGACATTTGTTTTAGCGTGTTCTCTTTCCCGGCGACAGAACTTTGTGGATGTATCAATGCCAGCGGGCTGAGAAAGACATCGCCTTGCTCGAGCCCATGGCGTCATCGTTCCGCCCGCCGTCTCACGAGTAATGGGAACCGCGATGCCGTACTGGATGGGAAGCCTGGCACCATGTTTCCGACCGCAATCTCTTGGAAATGCGATAACCCTGCGGACAAGGCGGTTATGAGGGGCCTCGTCGTGCCTATGGGGAAAACTCATCCTCCTTGCCTGCGGTTTCGGGTTAGTTGGCAGCAGGGCTCACTAGGCCGGTCCGACGGAAGTGATGATGATCCTGACGGCGCGCAATCGATGCGGCCTAACGGACGGTCTTGCTTTCCGGGGTCCACGCTTCTGGCTGGTCGAGCACAGAGACCGCGCGAACATGGCAGCGAAGCTTATGCCCGACATCCCTTGAGCTGAGCTCATAGCTTGTGCCGGTTTCGCCCACGATCGGAATGCCGTCACGATACCAGAGATACTCTATTTGGGACGCAATCACGTTCGGCGCGACGGTCAGCGCTTGGCCCGGTGACGCTTTGCCCGAGAAGGCCGGCAATGCGCTGAAGCCCGGCGGGATCCTAGCCAGATCCGCTTCGGTCTGCCGGACCTTTATATAGTCAATGACCATGTCATAAGTCTGCGACGGGTCCGGCTGAGCCTGACCCTTATTTTCGTCGTAAGCGAAATCCACCATGATGTATTTTTTCGCTGTGAGTTCCGGCGTCGTCGGAACGCGCGCCACTTCATAGCCGTCGATCACGAAATAGCTGTAGTCATCCTCGATCCGCGCGTACCAAGTATGAAATTCGCCATCGTATATGTCGATCGTCTCGGGGAAGCCATTCGATGGATCGATTTGATAGCCGGCGATTTTCCGGTGCACGTCATGTGCCGCGACTTGCGGATCTGCATAGCCGAGTCTGGGCTTGTGCACGTGCTGGCTGATGTTGATATAAGCCCCATCGAGACCGTCATATTCCCAAAAGTCCGTCTCAAGACGATTGCGCGTCCGCCAGAATAGATGCTCCTTGCCATACGCCCAAAAGGCAGGAAAAAATCCGGGACGGGGCGCTGCGATCTTCGGCAGTCTGGCGCGGATCTCAAAAATCCCCTTTCCCCAACACCGCCCCTGGCCATTGTTGTTCACGGATGAGAACGCACCTGTTCTCCAGCGGCCGTTATTTAAGAGCCGGAGCGCCAGCGTATGGCTGGCGGGGTCGTGCACATATGAGGAGGGCGACGCCGAGATCCGCTGGGCATCAGCGTCAACACCGATACCCGCTAGATGGGTCGGCGCGTACCAGATGCTGCCTTGCGCGCCTTTGGAATCATCGACAACTGTGTTGGAATCGAAGTCGTCAAGAAAAACCGTTGTGTAACCGCTGATCGGGGACGCCGCCTCGCCACGATGAGCATATCGCTCATTGCCGATGGCTGCCCAGGATGCCCAAAAGGCTGGATCGAATGCGTAACGCGCCGGTTTGCTGTTCGCGTCCACGGCTGAAGGAGGACTCTGGCGATATTGATGATCGTCGGGCAAGGCGGATTGCCGGCCGACGCGCCACATGCCCCATCCCATCAGCATGTCGATCTGCGAGTCATCCAGTTCGCTTTGTCCGATGATGACGCAGTCGATCGCTACATCGGCCCTCATCGGATCGTTCACGTCGCCCATGAAGCTTTGCGATTTCATCCGGTTGGAAGCCAATGCATAAATGGTCTGACCGGCTGTCTTGACCCCATTCACCACGGCCTGCATCACGAATCCGCGGCGGTACCCGACCATGACATTCCAGTCGCCAAAATCCGTCGAGCATTGTCCTTCCTCGCTCTTGAGCTTGCCGTCATGGAGCTGCGAAACGAATGTCCCTGCCCTGGGCTTAAAACAAACCCGAGGCTGGCGGTGCAGCGAGCCGCCCTCTGCTCCATTGACGCAAAGAACGGAAATATTATTGGCAACGGCGTTTACCGCCGAATTGCACCGGGCAATCACGACCCACCAGCGGTGAAGGTACGGGGCATCATTATCGACCGCCCATGCTAATGCCTGTTTCGTGCCCTTCTCGAAGAGAACGCCGCCATTATTCGGAAGCTTTGTTGGGCGCAGACTGGGCTCGGCTTGCACCGCAGCCACCGGCTTCACGCCGCCGGATTGCCACGAGGCGACTTCGCCGTCGGCTAGATCCTCCTGAACCCACGATTTCACGATCATTTCCGGAGGCAGATCGAGGTGCCAGGAATCAGCTTTCGGCTGCGAGCCTGGCTCCGAACCGGCGGCGCGAGCGTCTCGTCCCGGGCGACCGGTTGCAGTCAGCACAAGCGCGGCGCATGCGGCCCGCGCCAGATCCCGGCGAGAAATGCGGTTGGTCATTGTCGTGTGCCAATAGCCTCTGGTTTCGGGGCGAGAGTCCACCGTGGACCCCCGTTACCCGCTATTGCGCTTCTCTCCTCGCCTGCCCGCGGCATATCATAGAGCCGCGCTTCGTCGTCTCGACGACAGGCGGCAAAACGCGCCTGATGGAAACCAGATGCTGACCGCCCAGATGGTAGGGGACCCGGTAAAAATGCGGGTCGCGTGCACTACGCAAATCTGATCCATTTCGCTTTCCTGGGTGTCAGGGATTGCAGGACCTTCACACCATATTTCCCGAAGAGGAGCGACGCTCTCAGATAGAGAATGGCAACGGACAATGTACCTGTGACGAAAAGCCCGGTCGCGAGCACAAGATAATCGGGCCATCCGGCGAGTAGCATTTTGACCGAAGAGCCGATGGCGAACACGACAGCGGCGAACGCGACGGGCGGTACATGGACGAGCGCGAAATCCAGAGCTGACAATCCCGTCATCCGACAAGTGATTGCCGCATACAGAAAGAAGCTAATCGCAATGGCACCAGACACTGCAAACGCCACCACATTAACGCCGTAAGGCGCCGAAAAGAACGCAAATGAGGCGACCAAAGCCATGTAGATGAGGGCCATGGAGGCCGTTCGATAACTTTGGCCAGTCGCGAGCGTCACGGCTCCGCACACTCTGTAACCCAAGCGAAAATAAATTGCTGCGGAGAATATCGTTATGGGAACGACGGCATCCATCCATTTCGGGCCGAGGACTGTCAGAACAAGCTCTTTTGCAAAACAGCACAGAAACGCGCTAGTCGGTATAGAGAGCGCAGCAGTCAACGCATACCCCTTGAGCTGAGCGCTGCGTAGCCGTGCCTTATCATGCTGAACCTTCGCAAGGATTGGGAAAACTACGCTCTTGTTCAGATTTCCGAACAGATTTGCCGGCATCGCGATCAGATAATACGATCGTGAATAAATGCCAAGCTCTGTAGTACCGATCAACCGAGCGACAATTACATTGTCGATATATTTTGCGGTGAAGGTCGATATGCCAGTCAGCGAAAAACCCAGGCTCTGGCTGCGGATATCGCGATAAGACTGCAAGTCGAAGCCTGGCCTGACGAGGTATTGTCGAGCCGCAAAAATATAGATTCCTGCAAGGATGAATGCTTGGGCGATGCAGGCGATCACCAACGCCCAATAGCTCAGTCCAAGATAGGCGAGCGGAATAGCCAAGCCGACATTGGCGATGATCCAAGCCGCCAAATTCGCAGTCGAAGACAATTTGAACTTCAAGTTCCGAGAGAGAGCCGCCTCGGCCACGAGATTGAATGCGTTTGCGAACATGCTGAACGCCAGCACCCGGCTGACAAGCTCGAGTTCCGGCACACGAAAGAAATCGGCGATCGCGCCTGCGAACACCCATTGAAGCACAGCCAGGCCTGCGGCGATGAGCAGCGAGAGGAATGCCACTGTTCCCATATGGCGCTTTTCGAGATCGCTCCGCTGGATCACGACTTGCGACATACCAAGATTGGCAATGTTATTGGCGATGGCCACGACGATCAGCGCAGCGCCGACAACGCCGTATTCTCGCGGGGAGAGCAGGCGCGCGAGAGCCGCCGTGACCAGGACATTCAACAAGGTTCGGGTCAGCAGTGCGCTCCCCGACCAGGAAAGTCCCCGGGCAGCCTCGCGTGTCAAATTCCGGTGTTCGTTCACGGGCTTCGACTCTAAGAACAATGCACTTGACTGCAGCCGGCTCAAGGGAACGAAAAGCAATCACGGCAGCACTGGTTCACTGAAACCGACTTGTTACCTCCAGTAGCAATCTGCGTATTCCGCTGCCGCGCGCAAAATCGAGAAGCCATGAGAGAAATGGCAACCGCCTGCGCGTCAAGGCCGCCCCCCGCATGAGAAGGCGTTCCAGACGGAAGCCGATGAGGCGTTGGACTGCATTATAGTGGAATTCGATCTCTCGTCTCTTCTCGGGCGAAAGTCCCGGATAAGGCTGCCAGGACGCCTTGGCCGCTTCGAGGTTGAACGGCGGAAAGGGCGGCAGAGCGAATTCCCTTCGTAGCCGCTCCATGCACGGTTCCAGCCTGGAAAGAAGAGCGGCCCTTTCGTCGGGAGCGAGATATTGGTGATTATTGTTGGTGCCTGTTATTCTCTTGTCTACCATTGCGTATACCCTACGCTCCAATTTGCTCTCTGAATAAGGAATATGCTCATTTCTAGCGCGCTTATATTCCAGAACATCTCGGCTAAGCCGCTCGTTTGCACGAAGATGCGGCTGCGTGAAAGCGGAGATATCCCCAATACCAAGAACATGTCTCACGAAATCATCGATCAGATTTGGCAGCGCCGCTTCGTATGTGCGTACCGAACAGGCGCGGCTCCCAAAGACGTCGCGCCAGATGGATAGATAGCTATGGTAGTCCAGAATATCATTAATTGCGTTGAGAAAGTCGATAACATCGCCGGTAAGAAGATCTCCCCGCTTCACGTTTTGATTGTACAGAGATTCGAGATAATGATCGGGTCTACGTACGTAGCATAGTACGTGGCATTCTACATGGCCAGGGATTGCGGCGCGCAACCGCTCGATGAGATGGCGCTCTTTTGCAAGGGCCTCCGCGCTCGTTTCCTCGGTTTTAAAGCGCCGCAGATACCGAACCATAGCATAAAGATTTTCGGAGCTTGCGATGATTGTGTGTGCTCCGTTTCGCTCTGCCTTTCCCAGGTTCTTGAGAAGGAAATATCGGAATTTCTCCGATCCATCTTTTAGAAACGTATTGGCAATGCTGTTGAAATTAAACTCATGAATTGGCGAGGCGTAGCATATACCATGATCGCCCAGCCCTTTTCCATTTGCGGACAGGAAATGCTGTAACGCAGTGCTTCCCGTTTTATGCGTGCCAATATGAAGGATGAGCCTCATGTGATCTTCTACCCGCACGTTTGAGCAAAACGAAAGCCAGCAAAGCTGGCATCAGCCTTGAGACTCCGCCACGTCGGCCCGCAGGCAAACTTAAGCGGGCTCATGGCAATGCTCTCTGCATAAGCGTGGCGTGGAGACTCATTTGCTCTCGGGCGACCCTCTCCATGCTGAAGCGCATTGTGATGGTGTTCACGGCTTGCCGTCCCATTTCATCGCGCTTGGTTTCCGACAGGCCAAGCGCGCGAAGGAGTAGTCCGCAAAACTCCGCATGCGAGCGAGCCAAAAAGCCGCTGCGCTCATGCTCCACAATGTCGGACGCACCGCTAACGTCGGTGATGATCGGCACTACGCCGCAGCTCATAGCCTCGAGCAGCGCGTTTGACATGCCTTCCGAGGCGGAGGTGGAAAGATAGAAGTCAGCCTCCCACAGAAAGGGAAAGACATCTTCGATCGCGCCGGCGAATATAACCCTGCCTGAAAGGCCCAGCCGGGCCGCCTGTTCCTCAAGAGTGGCACGGCACTGGCCGTCGCCCAGGATAGTGAGTTGCGCCTTTGCCTCGGCTGGAAGTGTCGCGAACGCATCGATCATGTGCTCAAGGCATTTTTCGGGGTCGAGGCGCCCAAGGCAGATAAAGCGTCGGCTGCCATCGGCGCTCGGCTCCCAGCGCTGCTCGCGGGGCAGCTCAATCCCATTGGGGATCATATAAATGCGATGCGCGTCGATGCCATGTCTCTTCAGATCAGCAGCGATTTGGCGACTATTGGCGATGAAGGCCGTGACGCGACGCTTGATCAGTGCGGAGGCCCAACGGCCGATGATTTTCTTTTCCCGCACAACGTCGAGATCGAAACACCGTCCGCCCCGGCCCAATTTTGCGATAACCGGTTTGCGCAGGAGGGCTCCTGCCAATGCCGCCGGAACGGCGTGAAGTCGGGCATGGATGATGTATACGACATCGAATTCACCGCGATGGCGCAGCATCCAAATTGCAACCTGCCCGCACCACGACAGGAACGACAGCATACGCCGCCCGCCTAGATTGGGCGCCGCGCGCAGGCGAAGGCGCTGGATGGGCACACCGTCGATGAAGGACCTCTTCGGCGTCGATCGCGACAATCTGGGTGCCATGATGGTTACGGCAACCCCCCTTTCAACCAGGACCCGGGCAAATCGCCGCGTCTGATGCTCGGCGCCGCCATATGACTCAGGAAAATAGGTTGGGAGCACCAGCAGAACCCGAGCTTCGGCTGGCGGGAGGTTTTCTCTTACAATCATATCCATCCGCCGAACAACGTTCCTCGAGACGATGGCGGCCACCAAGATTACAACTCATCCCACTTGCAAAAGAGAAGGTGCCACTCTTTTATCGCCTTTCAGGGCACCGAACCTCTTATTGTCTAGAACAACGCACGGTGCCTTAAATGCTATCCATCCGATAACCTACCGATCGCAGTAAAGCTGAAGATCTAACCCCTTCATCGCGGAAGCGCTATATTTCGAGCAGGACGGCTTGTCGACACTCCCTTGCTTGCCCGATGCTGGTCAAGAACTTTGCGGTAAATGGCATCGATCCGCTTGCCCATCAGCTTGGCGCCCCAGTTCGAAAGATCGGTCGCCGCGGCACCTTGGGCGAGGCAAGACAGCGTTTCACGATCCTCCAGCAGGGCCGCAATGGCGTCGGCCATGGCTGCCAAATCGTGCGCGGGTGTAATCACACCGTTGATCCCAGGACGCAACACTTCGCGAAGACCCGGCAGATCGCAAACGACACAAGGCTTGCCGCCGGCGAGATATTGCATGACCGCGCGGGGCAATCCCTCCCGCATGGAACAGAGCAGGCAGAGATCCGCCAGTGCGATCAGCCGCTCGGGGTCGCTTCGATAACCGGTAAAGACAACTCGGCGCTCTAGCCCGAGCGATTTGGCCCGCGATTCGACGACCGAGTGAAGCGGGCCGTCGCCCGCGAGCACAAGCACCGCGTCGGGCAAGCGGGCCTCGGCCTTCTTGAAAGCATCCAGAAATTCCGTGTGTCGCTTGCGTGGCTCGAATGCTGCTATCATCAAGAGCACCGGCGGCCGCGGGGCGCCTGGTGTCAAGCGCAACAAATCGCGCCAATCATCGGGCGGACCGGCGTGGCGAAAACGATCGAGATCGAATCCGGAATGGACGACATAATGTTTGTCCGGACGCCCCATTCCTGCATTCAAGCACAGGTCACGGATGCCAGCGCTCACGCTAATGAACGCACTGGTGACTGGCGCTGCCAGCTTTTCCAAGGCGAGATAGGCAAACCGCTCGGCAAAGCCGACATTGACAAAAGGCACGATATGCACGCCATGAACGATTGCTGAAACTCCCGCCGCCCATGCCGCGAAACGTCCGAGAATGCCTGCCTTACTGGTGTGCGTATGCACGATGTCAGCATTCAGGGCCCGGATTGTCCGGGTAAGCGCCAACAACGCCCTCAGATCGGAGGCGGGCGAAATGGACCGGGTCAAGGCCGGGACAGCAATGAGTTTCACCCGCGGATCAACTTTAGCCATGATTTCCGGATGGACCGCCTCGCCATGCAGCAGGACAACATCATGTCCTCGTTGCGCGGCCCAATTGCAGGATTGGACTGTATTCTCATCAGCACCGCCATTGATGAGACGGGTAATGACATGGACGATCCGCAGCCGGTGCCTCATGTCGATCTTTGCTTCCGCATCCCGCGCTTTCATATCGCCGCACCGATCGCGCTGGACCCAGCAGATTGCTAGGTTCGTTCCCATGCCCAACCAACACATCGGCGCGTGCATGCCGCATGCCGAACACCCGGAATCCTGTTATGTCTCTTCTCCTTGTTTGGAAGGAGGGAGTCATCCAGTCGGTCAGATTGAGCTTATTTAATTTAAATCCCTCAGAGACATGTCGCTGTTACCCCGGGCACATCGGAATGATTATTTGTGGTCTACTATTTCTGCTGTAACGCGGTTGCACGAACTGAGAGAGATCCCCCGACCCGCATCATCGGTCTCACCACAAGCGTTGGAGAATTCCTCACACACGATCGGGCAGTATTGAGGGTACAAGATAATCGGAAAACTTCCACAATCACATGCGAATTCTTTACTTTATCTACGGATTCGATCCAGGTGGCGCCGAGCACGGGCTGCTCACGTTGCTGCAAGCGGGATTTTTCAACGGCCACCAGCTGAAGATTCTCGCCTGTTGCCGCGGTCGTGGGGGGGCACTTGCCGATGAAATCGCCGCACAAATCGGACAGCACAATCTTATCCTAACTTCGCAGCGTGAAGAGGCTTCCTTTCGCACCTACGTGGGCACGTTCTTTGTAACTTTGCGCCTCATCCGCGAGTGGCGGCCGGATATGGTTGCGTTGTCGCTCAAACAGGCCAATCTCCTGGGACGGCTTGCCGCGATGTTTGCTCCCTGGGTGCACTGCGTTTCATTCGAACACACCAGCCGCTACCGCTACCGCTCCCGACGCGCCGCAGCCGTTTATGGCCCTGTGCTCAAGGCGTTGTCCTGGCGCGTCGATGAAATCTGGGCTGACTGCGAAAGTACGCTGCAGGAGACGCAAGCATACTTCCTGCCGCGCAAGCGCCGGTCGCATATCGTGCCTCTGTTTTGCTCCCATGAGGCTTCCAGCCACAAGCGCGATTACGCGCTTCACACACCCTTGCGCCTTGCTACTGCCGGACGGCTTATCCCGCTGAAGAACTTTGACCGCCTGATCGAGGCTATCCGAATGCTCCAAGATCGCAGCGTTTCTGCAAGCCTCGATCTTTACGGCGACGGGCCGGAACGGCAGGCGCTTTCGCGCTTGGCGGATGAGTTCGGCATTGGAGATCGCGTGCACTTCCATGGGTATGTCGCGCGCTGGTACGAGCTAGCCGGTGATCGTGACATCTTCATCAGCCTGTCCGATACGGAAGGGTTTTGCATCGCCGTCGCCGAGGCGATGCTTGCCGGCCTTCCGGTGATCGCGACCGACGTCGGCGGTATCCGGGATTACGGGATCGATGGAGAGAATATGCTGAAGCTTGCTGTTCCCTCAGCCGAGATGGCGCTGACGCAGGCACTGGTGCTTATGGGCGATGAAACGCTCCGCAAGAAAATCGGAATACAGGCACGACAGGATATGCTGCAGGCCTATTCGCCGGGTGCTTTGCGTGTCCGCGCTTCGGCGGTGTTGGGTGGCGGAATTTAAGGGCCGGCATAAGCCACGCTGAACGTGAACTCCGTCCGACGTGGTTCTCGACCTGACTTTCTCCAGCCTGATGGACAATGTATTGCCGAGATGGCCTGGTCCAGCACGTACAACACCCTTTCCTTGCATCTCGAAGGGGGGAATGCTTGCACCACAACTAAGTCTTGTAATACTTACTATAGCGCTCTCTATAAAATTCCGCACTACCGAACTTTTGATACATCCTGACTCTTTTCGTATCGACCTTGTTAAGCAGAACGCCTATACACTTTTCCGCAAGGATCGGATTTTTGTTGAGGCATTCTCGCACGAATGTACGAGCGGTCTCACCCCATTCAACAACTAGGACAAGTCCGTCGAGGTGCTGGACAAGCGACCTCACATCCGCGACTGGAGCCGACGGGGGCAAATCAACGACGACGTAATTGAACGTAGAGCCTGCCTTGAGCAGAAAGTCGCCCATTTTCTCGATAGGCTGCATCGTTTTTGCGAGCTTTTGTTGGCTCTGGTTCACTCCGGGCAGGAACCGCAATGGCAATGATCGATGGGCCAGCAAATCTGTCGCATTGAAGTCTCCAGCCAACAAGTTGGCCAGGCCTCGTTCCCAACCATTGGCTAACATCGGCGACAAGCCCGGATTGTGGATGTCAGCATCGATCAACAGCGTCCTACAACGCTGTATAGCAAGAACCAATGCAAGATTAGCCGCGACCAGCGATTTCCCTTCTCCCGGGAGGCAGGAAACAATGCCAATCGCCTTGGTGCTCTTCCTTGGTAACTCGACATCAACAGCGACTTTCACCGATCGCATCGCTTCGGCGAATTCCGAGTGCGGATGTTGCTCTACCCAGCTGAAAGCGCTGTTCCCCACCTCGATGAATGACGGCTCTCCGTCCGCAGGATCACGCTTGTTCCGACTAATTGGCTTCCCGTCCAGCAATGGGATCATTCCGAGCGTGTCAAGTCCGAGCTCATCGCGCACTTGGGCCGTCGTGCGGAAAAAGCGCTCCCGGTATTCCCGAATTCCGCCCAAGCCGGCGCCAATCATGCCGCCGAGCATGACGCAGATCGCCAACACAAGACTACGGTTCGGAGAACTCGGGCTGCTGGGGTATGGTGCCTCCGAGATAATCCGCGCCTCTGTCAACGCCATCGACAAGTTCTGTAGGCTCGCTTGGTGCTGCTGCAGGACCTGTTCATATTGCGCCTTGAGAGAAGACGCCTCAAGTTCGAGCTGGCTCAAGGTAACCAGCGTTTCCTTGGTCAGCGTGTTGTCTGTTCGGAACTTTTGGACTGCGAGCTCGGCGTCGACCGATCGCTTGCGCACCGTCTCGAGCTCTTCCGCCAATGCCCCGCGGGCTCGGACAATCGACTCGTCTTTGGCTTCGACTTGGTCAGAGATATAGATTTCGGCATACTTACTGGCTATTTTTTGCGCCATTTCGGCTCTAGGCGACCAAAATTGGACTTGCAGAATGTAAGTACCGCTTACACGATCAACCGTTGTATTCTCAGCCAGAATGCCAAATGCCTGCCATCGAGGATCGGGTGCTGGCGCCGCACTCGATTTCACCGTTGCTGGCGCCTCATCTTGTTGGGAACTGCCGACGAATGACCGCACCACCCGGGCGACCAATCCTGTAAGAATATCGCGCACCGAATACGGCGCTGACAAGAAAGAGCGATCGGTAGCAAGACCGAGGCTGTCAACGACCTTTAGCCCGATGCGATCGGAACGCAACAATTCGACCTGGCTCAGCATCATCGGGTCAAGCTGTGTGGAGCTTCCGCTTTCTGTTAACTGGGTTACGACGGCTGGCTGGTCCTTGTCGATTAGGATTCTGGCCGTCGACTCGTACAAGGGCACTTCGACCCGAAGATAAACCAGCCCCAGCACAAGGCCTGCGAGCGCGCATGCCAGGACGAACCCCAACTGCCGTCGCGCTGCCGCCACGAGTGTTTCGAGATCAATCGTTCCCGCCTGAGGATCGCCGAATATGAAGGCAGGATCCGGGTGTCGATTTTCAACTTCGCGGAGCATAAGCCTTCAAACCCGTGGGATGAGACTGGCAGCGGCTAGGGAGTGACCAATACCACGTTATCTGACCAAATGTCTTCAAATTCAGCATCGCCGCCTGCGGAGCATGGGGCATCAGCCCACCCTTGCCCAAGAGCGCGAATTCCCGCCGTGCTCCGACTGGCCACAATTCCGCTGCACGTCGTGCGATCCTACCAAGCGAAGAAGTGGAGTCGTATTGCCAAATGGCAAAACATCTGGGCAAGAGATCCCCGGACACAGGGATCTCGATTGGAATGCCTCGTCGATCACAGGCGCACCGTAAGACTGCTGGGCGCCTTTGGCGCTTCGCGGAACGCCTCTCCAGTGTCCGAATAAGACAGGCCGCAGTCACATTTTGTATCGTAGTGTGGGGTGTCATCCTGCTGATAGTCCTGCACTAAACACCCAAAGTCTATTGGTCCGCCTTATGTGCTAAGTGGCTCCGCAGTTGCTCCCTTTCGGACTCATCCCGCTGGATGTCTGCCTTCTCAATCACGGATTCCTTGGAAACCGAGCGCCACACCATCAGCATGACCGCAACAAAATACCCAATCTGTATCAAGATCCCACAAATTGCCGTTTGAACAAACGTGCTCCAGAGCGAGGCGGTAAGCAAATATGTACTGATAGCGAATGCCAACAGTACTATGATAAAGCCACGCAAAAAAAGCAAAAAGGACATCGCTTCCCACTTGCAGTCGCTCGCGTGATGCGCTCCTGGCCATCAACCCTTAGCCCATTAACCATCATAACATATCGGAACGGCTAGAGTGATCAAATGTTAGCAGATGCGAATATGCGCCAACCTTTGCCAAGAACGCTTTCGGCGGACATGGCGGCCGCGCCCCAGGGATCAATGCCGCTTAGGCCTTTCTTGCGCTCGCGGATGTAGCTCGCGTTTCGACCACTGTCCGAAACCTCGGTGAACGGTTGGTTCCCGTCCAACTCTTCCGTCGGCACGACGTCGTACCGAGCTTTAATTAGGATAACTGAGGCATATCGGCGACAGGCACTGTGACCATGGGCACAGCGCACTCGATATTTTCATGACAGGATGGAGTAGCAGATCTGCTGTTTCATACCCGCACCTCGATCCATTCAATGGGTTGCGGCAAGGGTTGGAAGTAGATTTGTTATGTCTATCACTGCCAGCCGTTTCGAAACGCGATCGTTGCCGATCTGTGGCCGGTGTAGTTGAGAACAGTTAGCAGGCAACGGAGCATGAGTGACAAAGCTTTGAGGGGACGATTCCGAGTTCAGGAACAGCGGATGCGGGCCGACAGTTGTGCCGGGCCTATAAGTATGTTTTTGTTGTTCGCATGGGCAAATCTGTCGAATGGCCTTGCTCTAGGAGGGGAATATAATGTCGGTGGGTATCGTCTGCAGACCGGCGACGTGATCGGTTTCGCGGTGATAGGCAATCCCGAAATGCAAAAGCGGGCTGTGATCGACCAAAGCGGTATTATTGTGTTGCCGGTGCTGGGTTCCCTAAACGTTCTTGGCAAGACAATAGAGGATGTCCGCAAGGAGGTAATCGATGTCCTAAAACCGAAGTCCCTGCCGCAGCGATCCGCCGACGGCACTGAGAGTTGGACTAATTTCTACCCAGATCAGATTATAATTGATATTGAAGAATACCGGCCCGTCTATATCGACGGGGACATTGCCACTCCTGGGACTCAGGTCTTCAGGCCAGGAATGACTGTCCGACAAGCTGTGGCGGCCGGCGGCGGCTATAAGCTCGGTCGTGGTGAGCTCGAAAACCCTGAACTGACAGCAGCGGACCTTGGCGGCCGCCTCGACGTTGTGCGTATCAAGTATCAAGAAAGCGAAATCAAAGCTGCTCGCATAGAAGCGCAGTTGAGCGGCGCCAGGGCGATCGAGGTGCCAGGTTCAGAACGTGACCCGAGCCTCGAACGTCGTCACGACGAAGCCTTGGAGCAGGAGCAGAAGCAAATGGAAGCTCTTTATGCGGATCAGGAGAAGGAGCGTGCATCAATCAAGTTGGCCATCACCAAGGGGGCAGAACGGATGGGTTACCTGAACGAGCAGCAGAAGACGGATCAAGCGGGCGCGGCAGCGGATGCGGTGGAACTTGATCGCCTCAAGAAGCTCTTCGAAAAAGGTCTGGTCCAGATCGACAGGGTCAACGATGCTCAACGCGCATTGCTTTTGTCAGCGACCCGCGCTTTGCAAACCAACGCTGAGATCGCTCGACTTGAGCGCGACCAAGGGCAATTACAGCGCAGCCTTGAGAAGCTTACTGACCAGAGCCGAATTGACCAGTTGGCTGACTTGCAGACTGAACGCGCGGCAATGGCGCAAATGCGAGCTGAGATGGATTCGTTGGCCAAACAACTCGCCTACGTGAGGCAGCTGCGCGAGGACCTTTTGGCCGAAGGGGGCCGGCGGGTTGCGATCGGTATAACCCATTCCAATGACGGAAAGGCAGCGACGACAGAAGCGACTGAAGATACTCTGCTCGCTCCGGGCGACACCATCACAATTACGCTGCTGGCCCCGCCAGGGCCGGCGGTCGCGAACTAACGATGGCATGGTTTGGATCACCCGCTTCGGCGTCCGGGCAAAGCCAGCAAGCTGCTGCCCTCATGTCTTCTGACGAAAGCAGCCAAGACTGGCTTCCTTGCGGAGTCGGACCGCGCCAGAGCCCTTGAAGTGGATGGCCGCCTCAGTTTCAACTCCTTGGCGCGAACAGTAGTTTCGGCTAATATATGCCGTGAACGACCATCCCGGCCACCCGTGCCTAGCGTTGCGGCGGGATAGCAGCAAACGAAGAATGCTGAAAAGCAAAGCGTTTTTGTTTTTGCCTGCGCCCGCACCCACCAGCGGAGAAGCGTTCAGATGACACTTAGTCCGTCACTCTCCCCTCAGGTCTTTGCGAACTTCGGGCTGCTTGATTATCTTTTCAAGATATCGTCCAAAAATCAGTACTGGCCAATCTTAGGGCGATCGCAGTTCTGTGCGCTCGGGCGCGACTAGAGATGGGGGATTTGTTCGGCAATTCACACCACTCTGCCGATGTGCTGGTATCGGTTATCATCCCTGCCTACAACGCAGAACCATTCATCGAGCGTACCTTGGCGTCCGTGCTCGCCCAAACGCATAGGAATATGGAAATAATAGTCGTTGACGATGGTTCGACCGACCGGACAGCATCGATCGTTCGACGACTGGCGGATGGCGACTGGCGCATCAGGTTGCTCCGGCAGAACAATGGTGGCGTCGCATCGGCGCGGAACGCGGGGGTGAGGGCAAGCAAAGGCGTCTTCATAGCACCTGTGGACGCCGATGACCTCTGGCACCCGACCAAGCTCGAAAAGCAGCTGCGTGTTTTCGCTGCGGCTGGCAATGATCTTGGGCTTGTCTATACACTTTACCGAACGATTGACGCCGATGATATGGTGATCATCACGTCGAAGCAGACGCACCCGAGTGGGTGGGTGTTCATGCAGCATCTCGGACAAAATTTCGTCGGCAACGGCAGTTCGGCGATGTTTCGGCGCAACGTTCTCTTCGAAATGGGTGGCTATTCCTCGCGACTTCGCGAGGGCGGTGCAGAGGGTTGCGAGGACTTCTTCATCCAACAGAGCATTGCCTCGAAATACCGTTTCGGCGTTGTTGAGGAGCATCTTGTCGGATATCGCCGAACGCCGGGGAACATGTCGGCAGATTTTGTGCGAATGCTCATCTCGCGTCGGATGGTGCTCGAGAGCGTCCTCGCCCGCTGCACAGAGGCGGTGAGGCCTGCCCTGCTGGATGCCATGTTCCGTACCGATGTCGAGATAGCCAAGCTTGGGCTCATGACGCGTCGGTTTGCTGCGGTCGCCACGAACTGCGCCGGAATGTCACCTGTGCAGTTCGCGAAACTCGTTGCTGCATTCGCAGCCATTTTCCTGCGCTATGCGAAGCGAGCGCTTCCCCTTCCGGAAAGCGAGGAGGACCGCAGCTCGGAGATCAGGGGAAATTTTTGGGACTACCCTATCGATGAGTTTGCGAGCACCACCGCGAAAGCCGGCTACCGCGCGATGCTCAGCAATCTTGCTGCAATGGACGAGAAGCTTGGACCAAGCGGAGGCTATTTGACGCGGCATCCCGAAGAAGGGACCCTTGCAATGCCCAACGAGGACACGAATTCGCACAGCCTACATCCCCTTCGAGAAATGAGATGAAGAAGCTGTTGCTGGCTGGAGGAGCAGGATTCATCGGGTCGCACCTGGTCGACCGGCTTCTCAAAAGAAACGATTTGGACCTGCTGGTTGTGGTCGACAACCTATGGACCGGCAGGACAGAAAACGTTGGCCATATCCGAGATCAACGCCTAGTGCTGGTCCGCTCCGAGGTGGAGCATTTCCAATCCGATCTCAAATTCGACGAGATCTTTCATCTTGCGTCGCCCGCGTCGCCGCCGGTCTATATGCAGGAGCCCGAGCGTACTGTCTCAGCAAATCTGGTTGGCGCTATGCGGCTCTTGAAGCTGCTCAAAAAGGGTGGGCGGATTTGCTTTGCGTCGTCCTCGGAAGTTTATGGAAATCCGTTGGTCAACCCGCTGCCGGAGACGTATCGGGGGTCAGTGGACTGTACGGGCCCGCGCTCTTCCTACGACGAAGGCAAGCGCTGCACCGAGGCGCTCCTCTTCGAGAGCAACCGCGTTCGTGGTGTCGACGTGCGGGTTGCCAGACTCTTTAACGTCTACGGTCCCCGTACCCGGGCCGATGATGGGCGTGCTATTTCCAACTTTATCGCCAATGCGTTGGCCGGCAAGCCAATCGTCGTTCATGGCGATGGTCGCCAAACCCGCAGTTGGGGCTATGTCGACGATATTGTCGATGGACTCGAACGGCTGTTCTGGCTGGAGAACTTCAATCATGTGGGAGCAGTCAACGTAGGAAACGACCGGGAGATTTCGGTGCTTGAGATCGCGCGGTATGTTGCAGGCCTGATTCCCGGCACGACAATTGTTCATGGCGATTTGGCTCCGCAGGATCCGACCAACCGGTGTCCTGATCTGACCCTGTGCCGAAGAATCCTGCCGGGATGGTCGTGCAAAGTGCCCTATGAAGAGGGTGTCGTACGCACCTTGCGCTGGTTTGAGGTCAATGGTGGAATTGCGGAAATGAGGGCAACCCGTGCAGTCTAGAGCTGGCAATTGTCGGCGTCATTGAGAAGCCGGGCGGCCTGCATTGCGGAGCGGAAGGTGAATGAATCAACGGCTCGCGTGACTGTCCTTATTGTCACTTACAATCACGCACGCTACGTGGCGGCCGCAATCGACAGCGCTCTCATGCAAGAGGCCGATTTCGGTGTCGAGATACTGATCAGTGAAGACTTTTCGACCGACGGTACCCGGGAGATTGTCGAGCGATATGTTTCCGACCATCCTGAAAGGCTGGCGGCGATCTTTTCCACCAGTAATGTGAGATCGAACGAAGTCGTCGCAAGAGGACTCCGGGTGGCGCGTGGGCGCTACGTCTCGATTCTCGACGGCGACGACCTGTGGACATCCAGGACCAAGCTGAAAGATCAGGCGAGCCATCTCGACGTGCACCCGGAACTCTCCGCAATATTCTATAATGCAGTCGTAGCAGACGGCGATGAGGTCACATCGACACGGTGGACGCCGGCGGACCAGAAACCCATCGTCTCGCAACGGGATATCTGGGAAGGCAATCCTTTCGCAACTTGTGCTGGCATGATGCGAACCGCGTGCGTTCGAAACGTGCCGTCGTGGTATGCTGATTTCTTTCCGATTACTGACTGGCCGCTCTATGTGCTTTGCGCAAAGACAGCCGATATCGCTTTTGTTGACGAGGTAGCAGGTGTCTACCGGCTGCATCCGGGCGGACTGGTGTCGGCACTGCCAAGCCGACTTAAACTGGATGCGATCGAAGGATTCTACCGTCGCATGGCGCAGGTCATGGATACGCAAGGGGCAAATTCTGCGCGTGGCGGCTGCTCCCGCTACTTCTATGAATGGTCAATGCGGTATCTGGCAGAAGGAGATTTGCCATCCGCCAGATCGTGCTTCCTGCGGAGCCTTCGCGGCGGTGGCATCGGACGTGGCATGCCCAAACGCGACATTGCCAGGTTGGGGCTGCATCTGCTGAAGTCCTCGGTGCGCAAGAGATGACGACGGTCCGCGACTTCGAATATCGCGATCCGATCTCGCCGTTGCCACGGGAGGCCGCTCGCCCGAAATGGTCGGTGATGATCCCCGCCTATAACTGCGCCAGCTTTCTTGCCGCAACGCTGGAAAGTGTGCTGGCGCAGGACCCGGGCCCGGCTCAAATGCAAATCGAGGTGGTTGACGACTGTTCCTCCGATGACCCGCAGAGGGTCTTGAACGAAATCGGTGGGAACCGCGTTGGTTTTTTCCACCAGCCGCAAAATCTAGGGCATATCGGCAACTTCCATACCTGCTTGGATCGTGCCCAGGGTGAACTTGTACATCTCCTGCACGGCGACGACGCCATCCGCCCCGGCTTCTACGAATTGCTCGGACGAGGCTTCGATGCGGACCCGAGTACGGGCGCCGCATTCTGCCGGGCGATCTTCATAGACGGCCAGGGGCAGGAGCTGTCGATCCCGCCCGTAATGCAGTCAAGCCCCGGACGGCTCGAGAATGCGGCGATTCGACTGGCGCTGGAACAGCACATCATGACGCCATCAATCGTGGTGCGGCGCGCGGTCTACGAAGAACTCGGCGCGTTCGACCGGCGGCTAAAATGCAGTGAAGACTGGGAGATGTGGGTCCGCATCGCTTCTCAGTTTCCTGTCTGGTACGAACCGCAGGCCCTTGCACTTTATCGGATGCATCCCCAATCGAACACAGGACGCCATATCCGAAATGCCGAGGACATGGCCTACACGCGAATGGCGATCGATATTTTCAAGACCTATCTTCCAACCGAGCTTGCGGACGATGTCGCAGCATCGGCTCGGCGGACCTATGCGCTAAGCGCCCTCGAAACTGCGCGGCGACTGTTCGGCGCCGGCGACTGGGCTGGATGCTTGGCGCAGATGAGCGAAGCGTTCCGCTTCGATCCATCACTCAAGACAATTGGTCGTATGCTGCGGCTCGTTGCGGAGAGGCAAGATTGTCCATCCTAGTTGAAACCGAGCAGCGGCCTGAAGGATTGCGGGAAGATGAACCGGTCCGGCTCGTTTTGGCCGGATGCGGCGCCGTCACAAAGCTTTACTATGCGGAAGCGCTTTCGCGGCTTCAAAGCAGAGGCCAGATTGCCGTCGCGGGAATATTCGATCCAGATGCAAAGCAGGCCGCACTCGTTCAGGCGCGACTGCCTTCGGCCAAGGTTGCAGGCAGTTTCGACGGCCTTTTGGCTATGCACGCCGATATTGCGATCATCGCTTCGCCACCTGCTTATCACGCTGATCAGTCGACACAGGCGTTAAAAGCCGGGGTCAATGTTCTGTGCGAAAAACCGCTGGCCGCGAGCAGCTCCGACGCGGATCGCATCCTCGCGGCAGCGGCGGCCAATGATCTTCATGTGGCAACGGGGCTCGTCAGAAGGCAGTTCCCGGCGACGCGGTCGATAAAGGCGATGCTGGAGGGCGGATTGATCGGACGCCTACGAAGCGTCAGTTGTTTTGAGGGCGGCCCCTTCCAGTGGCCGGTGGCTTCGACGACCTACTTCAGCTGCGCGGAATCCGGTGGTGGCGTCCTTCAAGATATCGGCACGCATTGCCTTGACCTCCTGACCTGGTGGTTCGGAGAACCCGACGAAATCCACTACGCCGATGACGCAATGGGCGGCGTCGAGGCGAACTGCCTTGTCCGGCTCCGTTTTGGCGGCTTCGAAGCGACGGTCAGGTTGAGCCGCGATTGGGCTCGCCCGAATCTGTACCGGCTTGAGGGCGAACGTGGCTCGATTTCATGGACAGTCAATGAGACCGAGATTGTGAACGTCGCCTTGAATGGAAGTCGCACCACAGGCGTCGTTTCCTTCACCAATGCCGACGGCCCGTCGCGCGATTTTGTCGATGCATTTTGCGATCAGATCTCGGGCTTGGTGGATGCGGTCCGAAATGGGGCTCCGCTCTCCGTGCCGGCCAGTGCTGGCCGCAATGTGCTAGATCTGGTCGAAGGATGCTATGCCAGAAGGAAACTGATGGAAATGCCCTGGCTCGGTCCGGAAGAATTGCGCAACGTCGCTGCTCGCGCCAGGACCAAGCAATGACCAACACCGTTGCAGTGCTTGGCGCCAACGGCTTCATAGGTTGCCGCACCGTAGAGTTGCTGTATCTTTCCGGCTGGGCGAATGTGAGGCCGATCGTTCGCAGGCCGGATGCTTTCGCCAGTCTGTCTCGCTTTGCGATTGACGCTATGCTGGCGGATGCGCGTGATATACAGGCTCTCACAGCAGCTTTTGCGGGTTGTCAGTACGTCGTACATGCAGTTGCCGGCGACACACGCACGATCGTCGATGCTATCGAGCCCGTCTATCGTGCAGCCGCCGCTGCCGGCGTGCTTCGTCTGGTCTATCTTAGCAGCGCTTCCGTTCATGGCCAATCGCCCGCACCTGGGACGGACGAAATGAGCGCGCTGCATGGCGATCAGCCGATTGAATACAACAATGCGAAGGTTCATGCCGAACGCCATCTCGGGCAACTGTCACGCGACGGCGCGGTGCAGGTGGTGGTGCTGCGGCCCGGAATTGTCTTTGGTCCACGTTCCAGTTGGACCGGTGGTTTTGCCGACGAGCTCATCAACGGTTCCGCCTACCTGGTGGATGGTGGTCGTGGTATTTGCAACAGCGCCTATGTCGACAATGTCATTCAGGCGATCAAGCTTGCCATTGAAGTGCCCGAGGCGTCTGGGCGAACCTATCTGATCGGAGACCGGGAGGAGATCAGTTGGGCAGATCTTTGCCGACCGATCGCCGAGGCGCTGGGGTTCGACCTGACCGCGATTTCGGCATCGGCGCCATTGTCATTTGCTCCGAGCTGGAAACAAAGGCTGAAGGAAAGCCAAGGATATCGGCGGCTTGTCCGAAGCCTGCCAAGACCTGTTCGCAGCGGACTGAAGGCAGGCTTTGCCGAGTGGCAGAAGGCAGGACAAAATGCGACCGGCACGATCATGGGCCCAGCGATCCTGGTATCGCAGGAGCGTGCGCTTTTGCACCAGTGCCGGACGAAACTTCCATGGCGCAAGGCTGAACATGAACTCGGATATCAGCCGGCTGTCAGCTTCGAGGAAGCATGTCGGCGTTCGGTCGGCTGGTTGACCTTTGCCGGCTACCCGACCTGTCGAAACGGAGCCGGCGAGAGATGACCACCAGCCCGGCTGCAGTCAGCGTTTCAGTTGTCATCACAACCTACAATCATGCGCGGTTCCTTGCCGAAGCCATCGACAGCGTCCGCAATCAGACCGTAAAGCCGGATGAGATCATCGTTGTGGACGATGGGTCGTCGGACAATCCCGAAAGTGTTGTTCGTCAATATGAGGACGTCCGCTACATCCGCCAAAAAAACCAAGGTTTGGCCGCTGCACGTAACACGGGGATGACGGCAGCCTGCGGCGAATTCATTGCCTTCCTGGATGCCGACGACAGGCTGCGCCCGATGGCGCTCGCCACCAATCTTGCCTTGTTTCGCGACAATCCGAATTACGCGTTTGTCTACGGCGCCTTCCGCGACATCGACGAGACCGGTGCAATCAGGAACAATGTGCCGCTGAGGCCGGCGGGCCAGGACCCCTATGCGGGATTCCTGACCGACAACCTGATTGGAATGCACGCGACGGTACTCTATCGCCGCAGGACATTGGAAGCTGCCGGCGGATTTGACCGGTCACTTCGGGCTTGCGAGGACTACGACGTCTACCTTCGGCTATCTCGGGCGAACAAGGTGGCCTGCACTCCGGAATGCCTGGCGGATTACCGTCGGCACGCAACGAATATGTCGAACAACAATCCGATGATGTTGCGCGCGGCGCTGAAGGTCCTTCGCCGGCAGCGGGACATCGCGCAGACCAATCCGGATTGGGCGGCCGCCCACCGTCAGGGTGTCGAAAAATGGAAGTGCTATTATACGGACATGCAACTGAGACAGGTCGCAACCGCGCTTCGGTTGCGTTCTTCACTCGCCGATCAACTCGGCAACACGATTGCCGTTTCGCTTGTAGCGCCATTGCAGACCGCCATGATGCTTCGGCGTCGCTTCAGGCGCTGGTCAAGTCGGCACCGCTCGATTGTCTGGTTCGGTGATCTCCAGCGCACAGCACCCTTCAGCGCCGAGTTCGGTTTTGATCGCGGCAGGCCAGTCGACCGCCGCTATATCGAGACATTCCTCGCCTCCTGTTCGTCGAACATATCCGGAAGGGTTCTGGAGATCGGCGACAATGCCTATACGATACGTTTTGGAGGTAGCCGGGTTACCACAAGTGACGTTCTGAACCGTTATGACGGCCACCCGTCGACCACCTTCGTGGGCGATCTGGCGAAAGGCGACGGTCTGCCGTCCGAAGCCTTTGACTGCATCGTGCTCACCCAGACCCTGCACCTCCTTTTCGATATGCCTGCTGCGGTTGCAACCCTGTGGCGGATATTGAAGCCGGGGGGTGTGCTCCTGGTCACAGTGCCCTGGGTCAGTCCGATTGACCGGGGAGAATGGGGCGACAGTTGGTTCTGGTCGATAACGCCTGCCGCGCTGCGCCGGCTTCTGTCGGACAGGTTCGGAGCCAAGAACGTCGAAGTCAGCCACTACGGAAACCCGTATTCGGCTACGGGCTTTCTCTACGGCTTGGCAGAACATGAGCTGGATTCGGCCATGCTCGACGTGCATGACCCCAATTGTCCGGTGATAGCCGCCGCGCGAGCTTTCAGGCGATGAGCGGCGCCATCGCGATGCGTCAAACTGCCAGCAAATTCCTGCAGTGGAGCCGATTAATTGCCCATTTCAATCGGCCAGTGGTGTTGATGTACCATCGCATCGGAGAACCGCTCGTCGACCCTTGGCAACTTTCAGTCTCGCCGCAAAATTTTGCGCGCCAGATCGAAATCCTGGGAGAGACGCGCGATATCGTTCCCCTGCAATGGCTGGTGCAACGGCTTTGCGACGGACGGCCGCCGAGAAATGCCGCGGCAATCACCTTCGACGACGGCTATGCGGATGTCCTTCAAACTGCGGTGCCGATCATGCGACGGATGAACTGTCTTGCCACCGTCTTCGTCACCACGACTGCGATTACCGATCCGGCGGTATTCTGGTGGGATATTCTATCTCGCATCATTTTGGAGACGACTGCCCTCCCGGACAGTCTGGCGATCGAATTCGCAGGCCGAAACTATGATTGGCGGGTGACGGGGGACGCTATGCACGCGCAATCCGGCAACGCGGTCAACCGCACGAGGCTCCATTTCGACTTGCACGCACTGCTGAAGCCGTTGCAGGTACAGGAACGCGAGAAGGCGCTGGAGCGGCTGGCAAGATGGGCCCGAACCGACGCCGGTCCCCGAAAGAGCGATCGCGCCATGACGCATCAGGAGTTGCGCCAGCTCGCCGACACCGATGGCGTTTCGATCGGCGCTCACACCTGCACGCATCCATCTTTGCCGCTGCTGAAACAGGACGATCTTGAACGCGAGATCTCTGGCAGCCGCAAACAATGCGAGGAGATTACAGGACGGCGGGTGGTGGGATTCGCGTACCCCTTTGGAGACTTTGATGACAGCACCGCCAATGCGGTAAGATCTGCTGGCATGGACTATGCGGTAACCACCCTGCCGCGCGAAGTTGGGTCCAAAGTCGACCCTTTCCGATTGCCGCGCCTCATGGTTGCTGATTGGGGAGAGGTTGATTTCCGGCGTAGGGTACTGTGCCATGGCTGACAATGCACCCGGACAGCCGCGCGTCACGGCAATCATCGTCGTGTTCAACGGCGAGAGATACCTCCGGGAAGCGGCTGACAGCATTATAGGCCAAAGCCTGACCGACTGGGAACTTCTCGTTGTCGACGACGGTTCGACCGACCAGTCAGCCGTCATCATACGCGACTATGAGCAGCGCCTGCCGGGCAAGGTGCGGCTATTGTCTCATCACGACAACCGCAATCATGGTATCAGTGCCTCGCGCAACCGTGGGCTGGCGGAGGCGCGCGGCGCCTATGTCGCGTTTCTCGACGCAGACGATACATGGCTGCCCGAAAAGCTTTCCGAACAAGTCTCCATTATGGAAAGCGATCCGGCGCTAGGCATGATCTATGGCCGGACTCTGATCTGGCATAGCTGGCAAGAGGCTGCCGACCGCGCGGACTTTTACTACCCGCTCGGCGTCGAACCAGACGCCCGATACGAGCCGCCCCTGCTGTTTGAGCTGCTGCTTCAGAACGAGGTCCAGACACCGACAACTTGCAATGCCCTGATGCGTGCAAGCTTATTCGAAACGCTTGGGGGGTTCGAGAACAGCTTTCGCTTGATGTTCGAGGACCAGACGTTCTTTGCCAAGGCGCTCGCATTCGCGCCCGCGTATGTGTCCGGCCGGGCCTGGGCAAAATACCGCCAGCATTCTGAAAGTTGCTCTGTTGCTTGCGCAGAGGCAGGCACCGAGGGGGCCGCGCGTATCACGTTTCTCAAATGGCTAAATCGCACGATGGCGGATAGGGGCGCCTCTTTCCGCATTCGTGCAGCAATCTGGAAAGCGCTTGCGCGCGAGACCCGCAAGGTGAGCGAGCGAAGTATCAAGAGATGGCTTCGGCAATGGCTTCCCTGCCGCGAGTGACGATCATAACCCCCTTCCTCAATGCGGAGGCATTTCTGGGCGAAGCGATCTCTAGCGTCCAAGCCCAGACAGTTGCGGACTGGGAACTTTTGCTGGTCGACGATGGCTCGACGGATGACAGTGTAAGGATCGCCAATGACGTTGTAGCAACCGATCCTCGGATCAAGGTATTGAACAGGCCTCCCGGATCCAAGCGTGGCGCGGCGGCAGCGAGGAATGCCGGAATAGCGGCCGGCAGCGGAGATATGCTCGCCTTCCTGGATGCAGACGATCTGTACGAACCGCGGATGCTCGAGACGGTCCTTGCCGCTGCTGATGCCAACCCGGAAGCCGCAATGATCTTCGGGCCAACCAGATGGTGGTATCCAGACGGTGAGCGCCCCGACTGGATCGAGCCGACGGACGGGCTCGCCGGACGTTTGCATCAACCCCCGCACCTATTGAGCCGACTCCTGCTGATGCAGGACGGCCACGTCCCCTGTACCTGTTCCGTGTTGGTGCGCCGGAGTGCCATCGAACTTGTCGCCGGCTTTGAGGAACAGTTCCGACTCTACGAGGACCAGGTGCTGTGGGTTAAGCTGCTTTTGCGCTACCCGGCCTATGTCACACCAATCTGTCTTTCGCGTTACCGGCAGCACTCCGGCTCGGTGTCGGCGGATGCGGCCAAGCGTGGCCTTTATGACGGCATGGGCTCGCATCCGGCCCGCGCACCCTTTCTCGACTGGCTCGCCGAATACGTTGTCAAAAGCGGCGTAAGGAACCCGAAGCTCGATCGCGCAATTCGCCTCGCGCGATCGCCTTACACCCGCGAGCCGACCCTTCGAAACAAGGCCGATCGGTTGTCATTGAAAGCCGCAATGCGGCTCGCGCGGCTTCGTCATCGCTTTGCACGAAAACTTGCTCGCCTCTACCGGTTGATGAACGGGACCGCAAGCAGATCGTGACCGCCAAGTGGTGAGTGCGTCAGCGATCGCCCCGAGGCTCATTCATCCACGACGAAGCATGGTGAAAGCTCCCCGGACAATCCTGCGTCTCCACGACTTGGCCATGCTCGGCGTCTCTACATCGTTCCGTTCGGCTGGCAAATCGCCGACTGGCTGAAGGCCGGCCCTGAACGCTTCCATTTGCTCGGGCAATTGACGGGAGCGGAACGAGGCCTCGACCTGGTCAGAAGCCAAGCTGTTCAACAGCCGCTCGCGGGTTTGAAGCAGGAGATTCTCGGTGCCCGACGCGCACGCTCGGGCCAACCGCCTTGCCTCCGGGCTCAATGCGAAATCCAGCGCCTGCGCTAATTGCCGCTCGTCGATCTGGTCCAGCGTGAGCACGCTCGGCCACCCTACCCGTGTGCATTGCTTGGTGATCTTGCCACTGCCCGGCACCGTATCGATTGCAAGTGCGGGCACCCCGTTCTTCAGGGCAAGGACGAGGCCGTGTAGGCGCGTCGTAATAAGGACGTCTACCCGCGCGATCAGCGCTTCGACTTCTCCGGGGGTGCGCAGACCACCCTCATTGACATCGAGACGCGTGTCGATGCCAACGACAGCAAGTTCGCGAACTGCGATCAGTTTCGCGATCGCCGCGTTGGCGCGAGCGACTTCGGCGCCCGGATGCTCCTCGACGAAGCAGACGCCGACGACCGGAGGGAGTTCCTGCCGCGCGGCGAAGACTATATCCGGATTGGTTCCAGCTGAACTGTCACGCTCGATCAGCAGATCGAACGGGTTCCATTCGTCCAACGGGAGGTCCATCGACAAGTTCAGCCCGATAAGCCGGCATCTCGCGAAATGCCCGAGAAATTCCGCTTCAAATTCGCCGCGGCCAAACGGACCGCAAACGAAGATCACGTGGGAATAGTCGGCAGGATCGACCAGTCGCCAGTTCAAGCCCCCGGCAAAGGGCGGATCGGTCGCCAGATTGTAGGCGATGGATCGTTCGTCGAGCCATCGGCAAAGAACGTCGCGCGACAACAGGTCACCGGCCGTTGCATGCCCGCGTGCGAAACTGAACCAGCCGGCCACCAGTATCTTCATCGATATCCCGGTCTACGCTCCCCTGGTCCAGTGGTGGGGCATCGTCATGCTACCGTACCCTGGTTCTGCATTGACCAGTCGCCCGCCGAGGACACCCGACTGCACATCGAAAGTCGCCGCACCCTCGACGTGATCCTCAAGCACACCCTCCCGCGATGTCAGCGCGGCATTGATGCGATAGCGGCCGGGACGCAGCAGGAAGGATTGGAACTCGCAGACAAAACTGTCGCCGACGAGCTCGCCGTCAGAATGCACGGCTGAGTCGAATGAGGTCACGGCAACACCGAACTCGTCGTAGATTGTGAAAGAACAATCGACCAGCGACTGGTCGCCAGCGGCACGAAAGCGAAACCAAGCGCGCTGGCCGGAGGTCAAGGCGCCCGCATCGCCTTCGATCTCGATCGCAGTCAAACGAACCTGCCCGCGACCGGAGCGGACCGCGCGGATGGCGAGATCCTCTACGGCCTGGTCCGTGATCATCCCAAGGTAAGTTTCGATCACTTTTGCAGTGGGGCCGTCTGCCTTGATCGTGCCGTCGCCGATAAGGATCGCCCGGTTGCAGAGTTTCTGGACCACGGACAACTGGTGGCTGACGAAGACGACCGTGCGGCCAGTCCGCGCGATCTGCCCCACCTTGCCGATGCACTTCTTCTGGAATGCCGCATCGCCGACCGCCAACACCTCGTCTACGACAAGGATGTCGGGCTCGACATGCGCCGCCACGGCAAAGGCGAGCCGCAAGTACATGCCGCTGGAATAGCGCTTCACAGGCGTGTCGAGAAACTGCTCCACGCCGGAGAAGTCCACGATTTCGTGGAGTTTGGCGGCAATCTCGGCGCGCCGCATGCCGAGTATCGCTCCGTTGAGATAGATGTTCTCGCGGCCGGTCAACTCCGCATGGAACCCCGTGCCGACTTCCAGCAAAGCTCCCAGCCGTCCGCGTATTGTGACGCGACCGGAAGTCGGCTCCACAATCCGGGCCAGTATCTTGAGGATGGTGCTCTTTCCCGCGCCGTTGGGTCCGATCACGGCAAGGACTTCGCCTGCGCGCACCTCGAAGGAGACGTCCCTCAAGGCCCAGAACCGTTCGTCTCCACCGTTGCGCCGGGCCAAATCGGGCCTCCAGCGAAGGCCTCGCCTCGCGCCGCTGGCCAGTGCGTCCCGCAGGGTAGGGAAGCTGTCGTTCGCCACGCCCAGTCTATAGGCCTTGGAGATATTGGTGGCTTGAATCACTGTGTCGGTCATTGCTTAGATCAGATCCGGAAACGCGCGTTCGGACTTTGAGAAAATAGCCAGTCCGGCAACGAGAAGGGCCAGTGAGGAGAGGGTGGATATCGAGATCATTACCCAATCGGCGGGCGTGCCCAGCACGCTCCAGCGCACGGCTTCGACTATCCCGACCATAGGGTTCAGGCTGTAGAGCGGCCGCCAGAATTGGGGCACGAGATTGCCCGGATAGACAACAGGGGTCATGAACAGAACGATCTGGAGGCTGAATGGCACGAGATACGCCACATCGCGAAAGCGGACATTGATCGCAGATAGTGCCACTCCAAGCCCCGTCGCCGACGCTGCCATGACGAGCACGAACAATGGCAGGAAGAACACCTGCGGTGCCGGCCAGCTTCCAAATGCAAGCAGCGCGGCGAACAAAAGAGCGAGGCCGACTATCATATCAGTCAGGCACGTGGCCATAGCGGACATGGGGATGATCAGACGCGGGAAATAGACGCGGCTAACCAGTTCCTGGTTGCTGACAAGACTGACCGTCATGCTGCCAACCGCTCGCGAAAAAAAATTCCATGGCACGAGCCCACACAGTACAAACAGTGGGTATGGCGCGCCATTTGATGAGATGCCTACGAGTCGGCCAAAGAAGACGCTAAAGACCGACATGGCAACGAGCGGCTGCAACATTGCCCAAAGCACACCCAGATAAGTCTGGCGGTATTTAACCTTGAAATCGCGCCAGGCCAGGAAGAACACAACCTCCCGATATCGCCAAAGCTCGGAAGGGTCGATCAGCCGCCGCCTGCGGGACGGATCGATCACTGTCTCAACAGCTGCAGGTTGCAGGTCTGTCGGTACCAACACTGCGGTGGCGCGTCCTTCCTTCCTTGACGGCCCATTGACGCCTACTTTTGTGCGCAGTGCAATCAAGACTTTCGGCCCTGCAGTCACGCGTGCCGTAAGTCTTCCTCGCCACGCGGCCGATCAGCCCCGGCCCGCAGCGTCGACATCTTTGTCGGAACGTTTCTGAAACGCGATGTCTGCTGCGTGCGCGCATTCCCTGTTGTTTTGGTTGTCGACTGCTGCGGACAGCGCGATGGAGCCTGCCACCTTGGGGTGCCAGCGAACGTCGCAGAGGCGCCAGAAACGGACTTTGCAGAGCAAATGTCGGATGTCGCCTTTTGGGCCGGAAGCTGACCGGCAGTTTTGAACTGTGGATCTTCAAGAGCCGACATTCAGGCCGGCTGGGGCATCGTCGTGACCTGACCCCTAATGGTCATTCCGGAGGCGAGATTGCAGGTCCGAATCGGCTTGAGAAAACGGACGTTCGGCCATGCTATCTGCGCCGACCGTCGCGCCACCCCATTGGCGAGACGCCCGTGAGCCTCTTGATACCCCGACCGAAGGCCGCCTCCGCCACAGTCGAGTATCGAATTAAACAAATGTTGACAAACGTATGCCTACGGTGAAGGTCGCCTTAGGACGAACATTGCAAGTCCTGGGAATATCCTGGGAGGAGTCCTATGACGTACTGACCCCATTTGCGGCGGAATGGGTGTCCACTACACGATTAAGCCTTGGTGGGGGGTCAACCGCGAAAGTGTTGCGAGAACGAGGACCCCATCAATGGCTGCGATTGCTCTTCCTGGCGATTGGACCGGACAGTACAAAGGATCGGAGCTGAACCTCTCCAGTTTCAAGCTCTCCTTTTCCGACGAGTTCAACACAATGGATGTCGTGCCGAACAACGGCACCGGCAAGTGGTTCGCGCCTGTGCATGCCCCCTATGGGGCCGCCACGTTCATGTCGCCGGAGGGAGCAACGAACCCGTTCTCCGTCTCTGACGGGCAGCTGACCATTACCATGAAGCAGGTGGACGGCGGCTGGCAGTCGGGAACGATGCAAACGGTCAACAGCGCCGGCCAGGGTTTCGCGCAAGAGTACGGGTACTTCGAGATGCGCGCCGCCTTTGACGGCGGGGCGGGAGCCTGGCCGGCTTTCTGGATGCTGTCGCCCGATCAGACTGTGCCACGCGTCGAGGTCGACATCGTTGAAGCGTATGGCGGCGATCCCGATGGTCATCACCAGGCGGTGCACTTGAGCAATAAGGAAAGCCACGCTTCGAAAGGCAACTATACGGGCCTCGCCGGTTCGATGTTTGACGGGGCGTTTCACACCTACGGCGCGAGGATCACGACGGACTGGATCACCGTGTACTATGACGGCAAGGAGCTGAGTCGCTTTCCAATGAGCGAGTCCTTCCGCACGCCACTTTATATGCTGGTCTCGCTGGCCATGAATCCCAAAGAGGTCGAGCAGGCGTCCGGCACGTACAAGATGGTCATCGACTACGTGCGCGCCTATGCCGCGCCGGACGTGATGGAGCAGCACCTGACCGGGACGGATGCGGCGGATGTCCTGAACGGCGGCAATTTTGATGACGTTCTGGACGGGGGAGCTGGTGCCGACAAAATGTCCGGCGGTCGCGGCAACGATACCTACCGCGTCGACAACGCATTCGACGTAGTCATTGAGTCTGCCGGCGCCGGCATCGATCTGGTCATCACCTCGATGACGTATTCGCTGTCCAGCCAGCAAATAGAGCAGCTCACGCTCACCGGCGTTGCCGACATCGACGCGATGGGTAACGAACTCGACAACACGCTGGTCGGCAACGCCGGCAGGAACCTGCTCTCCGGTTTGTCCGGCGACGACGCCCTGCTGGGCGGCGCCGGAGCCGATCGGCTCGACGGCGGAGTCGGAATCGACAAGATGGAGGGCGGCGCCGGCAACGATACCTACTATGTTGACAATGCGCTCGACCGCGTGGTCGAGGGCGACGCGGCGGGCAGCGACCAGGTATTCAGCTCGATCACCTATTCACTGCCCAGCCATGTCGAAAATCTGACTCTCATGGGCCTCGCCAACATCAACGCCCAAGGCAATTCTTCCGACAACGAGCTGACCGGGAACAATGGGAACAACCGGTTATTTGGCTATGATGGCGCGGACCGGCTCGATGGCGGGACCGGGGCCGACCTGTTGAATGGCGGTTCCGGCAACGATACCTATTATGTGGACAATGTACTGGACAACGTCGTCGACGAAGCGGGCCTCGACCAGATTTTCAGCTCGGTCACGTACTCACTGGCGGCCGACGGCCGGCTGGTAGAAAATCTGCGTCTGACCGGAAACGCCAACGTCGGAGCCACGGGAAATTCCCTCGACAACGTGCTCGACGGCAACGACAGCGACAATAAACTGGACGGCGGCCGAGGCAATGATACCGTGCTTGGGCGGGGTGGCAACGATGCACTAACGGGCGGCCTGGGTATTGACCAGCTTACTGGTGGCGCCGGCAACGATTCCTTCGTTTTCAGCGCGCCGCTCTCAGTGGCCAACCGCGACATTATCACGGATTTCAACCATACGGCCGATACATTCATGCTCCAGAATTCGGTAATGCAGGCGCTTGGAGCCACCGGAGCCCTCGACCCAGACTACTTCTTCGCTGGAACCAGCGCCCACGACGCCGACGACCACATCATCTATAACAAGGTTACGGGTGAGTTGTTCTACGATTCCAACGGAATTGCAGCAGGTGGCGTGACACAGCTCGCGACGCTGACGAACTGGCCGACGCTGCTCGCCGACGATTTTTTCGTGATCTGATCCGGCGCCTACAGCGGTGCGCGTGAAAACGAGATCACGCGCACCGCTGTAACTTCTTGTTTGCGCATCGCTTTGTTCGAAAAGCCGGTGACCACTTTTTCGAGCGCTGCTCTAGACTAAGAGACGGTTCGCCTGGTGGAGAACGAACGACCGCTTGGCATCATCGGCACCGGGCATTCACAGATGTCGCCTCGCACGTCAGCTGTTGGCGCAACCGCGACCTCAGCGTGGCATCAGCAATGTCCGCTTGTGGTAGGCGGTCAAGTCGGTCGGAATGACCGACATGCTGAAGGGTTTCGGGTGCCGTCAGGCGTACGAAAGCCTCTCATGCAGGAACCCGCGGGCAGCAGGCGGTGAGCTATGGGGATTTGTGTCTCGGGGTGTGCCAGCGTCTGTCGCTGACGTCCGCATGGGGCGCTGGTGGCTGGTCGAGCATGCGGCTTCTGGGCCAGGTCGGAGAGCTTCTTGCGGTGATGCCGACGGGCTTCACGTGCCTGATGACCGGCGCCATAGCGATGCGCGCATGCCTTCCCATTGACCCGCGCCGGCGTGGCGCGGTCGTGCGAGGAAGCGGGCCATGCCGGGTCAGGGAGCGTTCTCCCGGTTTTTTGCTGTTTGGCTCGGCGGTCCGCGCGGCTGCCTGCAGCGTTCGAACACCTCGATGACGATCATACGACCGCCGCAGCACGGGCACGGCGGGCGGAAGTCGTCTGGTTCCGCCGGGGGATCGTTCGTGACGGGAGGCGCGGCCGCGAGCAGTTGACGGGCGAGCGCGAGGCAGTCCTTGCGAGAGCCGCCTGCGAGCAGGCCGTAGTGACGGATGCGATGGAAGCCGCGTGGCAGGACATGGAGCAGGAAGCGGCGGATGAACTCGTTGGTCGCGAGCGTCATAACACGCTGGCGGTCGGCGTCAGGGCGACGATAATCCTTGTAGCGGAAGGTAACCCCGTTCTCGTCGAAGCAGATCAGACGGCGGTTCGAGATCGCGACCCGGTGGGTGTAACGCGACAGATAGGCGAGCACCGCCTCCGGACCGGCGAACGGCGGCTTGACGTAGACCACCCAGCGCTTCTTCCGGACCGGCGCCAGGTGGCGTAGGAAGGCCCGTCGCTCGGCGAGGTGCGCCATCGATCCGAAGAAGGCGAGCCGCCCAGCGTCGTGCAGCGTGAGCAGCCGGGTGAGGAACAGGCGGCGAAAGAGCTTGCCGAGCACCTTCACCGGAAGAAGGAAGGCCGGGCGCGAGGAGACCCAGCGCTTCCCGTCGAGCGCGATGCCGCCGCCCGGCACGATCATGTGGACATGGGGATGGTGCGTCATTGCCGAGCCCCATGTGTGGAGCACGGCAGTGATGCCGATGCGCGCGCCGAGATGCTGGGGGTCCGCTGCTATCGTCAGCATCGTCTCCGATGCCGCGCGGAACAGCAGGTCGTAGACCAGCGCCTTGTTCTGGAAGGCGACGTCGGCGACCTCGGTGGGCAGCGTGAACACGACGTGGAAGTAGCCGACCGGCAGCAGGTCGGCTTCACGCTCGGCGAGCCATGTACGTGCGGCCGCACCTTGGCACTTGGGACAGTGCCGGTTGCGGCAGCTGTTGTAGGCGATGCGCCACTGGCCGCAGTCCTCGCAGGCCTCGACATGCCCGCCAAGGGCCGCGGTGCGGCAGTTCTCGATCGCCGACATCACCTTGAGCTGCTGTTGGCTCAGATGCCCTGCATGGGCGACCCGGTATCCGGGGCCGGCAGCACGGAAGATATCGGCAACCTCCAGGTCCGCCCTCACCGGTTCAGCCGGGAGGCGACTTATCCTCCATCAGCGCCATCAGCCGGTCGAGCGGCCCTGCGACCGCGTGGATCGCCCGGGTCGAGACCTTGGTGTAGAGCGCTGTCGTTTCGAGCTTGCTGTGCCCGAGCAGCACCTGGATGACGCGGATGTCGACGTCTTGCTCGAGCAGGTGGGTGGCGAAGCTGTGCCGCAGCGTATGCGGGCTGACGCGCTTGCGGATGCCGGCGACTTCGGCGGCTTCCTGAACCGCGCGATGGAGCTGCCGCGACGAGATCGGATCGGTGCAACTGCGCCCCGGGAATAGCCAGCCATGCGGAAGCATCACCCCGCGACGCCTGCCTTCGCGCCACCACAGCCGCAGCAGTTCGAGCAGTTGCGGCGAGAGCATGGCGTTGCGATCCTTGCGTCCTTTGCCCTGTTCGACGCGGATCAGCATGCGTGTCGAGTCGATGTCGTCGACCTTGAGATGCGCGACCTCCGATACGCGCAGTCCCGCGCCATAGGCGACACCGAGCGCGGCCTTGTACTTGATGCCAGGTGCTGCTTCGAGCAGCCGCGCCGCTTCCTCCACGCTCAGCACGTCCGGCAGCTTGCGTGGATGGCGCATGATCACCAACACACGGGCCAGATCCCGCCGCTTCAGCGTCACCAGGAACAGGAACCGCAACGCCGAGACCGCGCCGTTGATGGTCGCAGGCCCGACGCCGTTCTCATGCTGATACAGCTGGAAGCGGCGGATGTCCTCGGGCGTCGCAGTATCGGGAGAGCGTCGGAGGAAGGCTGCGAAGCGCGCCGGACGTGACGAACGTAGTCCTGCTGGGTATGGGAGCCTAGGCCCCGCATGAGCATGTCTTGCTGCATGCGCTGGCGAAGTGGCGTGATCGGTGCATCGGTCGACAGGGTATCCATGGCAAGTTCCTCTCGTTGAAGGAACTCCATGGTCAGATCGCAGCTTCTATCCGCTCAAGACCAATGCCTGTCGCGCGATCTCAGAACGAGGCGCCCCTCCCGCGAAGCGGGTTAGTGCAAGAGGCGCAAAGCTGCCATTCCGCAGAAGACAAAAGGGATGGGCGAGTGGCTGGAACGGCTTCTTGAATCGATTTTGGCGAACTGCTTCGTAACCTATTGAAGGGATAACGATTATGTTAGTCGCTGAGGGTCATCGTTTTCTACGGAAAAACAATATGTTAGCGGATGGTTCGCCAGCCCCTTTCTCTCGTATTCTCTCGTATCGTCTGGCGAACCGAATGACCAGAACGGAGAGTAATTTGAAGCGCCAGAAGCGGCATCAGCCAAGGCGTTGCCGATGCAGGCTGAGCAAGAATCGTCGGAGTTACTAAATCCTCTGCAACCGCATGATGACGACGAACTGACCTCAGCGTTCGCAGACATCCATTTCTAGCTGCCCTCCCCCGCGAAACAGCAAGCCTTCTTTCGCGTGGACGTAGGCTTCCCGGCTACCATGCCATCAGGGCACCCGCGTCAGGGATCGCCGCGACTTCATGCGGTCCTTTGCTCTAGCTGTGCCACGTCCACGCTCTTGCGCAGGCCCGTTGCGACGACCGACACACGGAACTTTCCCGCCAGTGCCTCGTCGAAGATGGCGCCGACGATGATGTCGGCATCGGCGTCGACCTCTTCCCTTATCCGTGTCGCGGCTTCATCGACCTCGAACAGTGTCATGTCCATGCCGCCGCAGATCGAGGCCCTTGGCGCCTGTCGTGGAGGCTTCGTCGAGGAGCGGATCGGCGATCGCAGCCTCGGCTGCCGACCTTGCACGGCCTTCGCCGGAGGCCTGACCCAGGCGCCTCCCTGCAAGGTCCCCCGAACTTCTGTGCAAGCGCAACGCCTACCAACAACTGGAAGCTTCGGGCCACATGTTTGGCGTCCTCCATGGCCGGAACAACGGTTACATGAGACAGGCCCCAGAGCGTCAAATCCGTTGAATTGAACTCTCAACGATCACATCCAAAGCGCTGAATTGATTCGACCGTCGGCGGGCCGGGAGCTGGGCACGCCCAGAACCAGCTTCTCCGCCCTGATTTGGAAAGCTTCAAGCGCGTGAATCTGATTAGAATTGGACGCTTAGCTCAGGAGCGCAGCGCCCCTATTGATAGCGTCCAAGACGCTGCAGCACTTCGATCTGATAGCCGTCTGGGTCTGCCAAGAAAAAGAACCGCGCAAGCAGCGCGCCTTCTCGGTTGAATTCGACAATTTTTCGCGGATTGAGGCCCGCAGCAGCCAAACGCTTGTGTTCGGCCTCGAGGTCGTCGACACAAAAGGCCAAGTGGCCATAGCCTTCGCCAAGCGCATAGCGGTCGCTCCTGCCCTTGTTGATCGTCAGTTCAAGCTCGAAATCGGATTCTGCACCACGCAGATAAACCAATGTGAACGTGTCGAAATCCAACCGGTCCGCAACATCGAATCCGAATGCGCTTTTGTAGAAACTGACCGATAGGCCCTCGTCGGCCACCCGGATCATCGAATGTATTGCTTTCGCCAAAGAAGCCTCCCGCCTAGCGTGTGGTCTGGAATACCGCCGACCGCTGCAAAAGGGGTAGCAGCCGGTTACCACGTCGAGAGGCTTTCAGGCTGCGACCAAGATCCGATTGCAGTCACTACAAATTGAGGGGAAAATGCGCACCGGGTTGGTATCATCCCGGACAATGGACCTGGAAGGTCTTCGCCCGAAAACCAAACATCAAACGGGAGGTCTTCGCATGTGTAAGGTCTTTGCCGGGCAAGATCCGGAAGGATATAGGTTAATCAATCGCTCAGTTCGAATAGGCGGCCATTCGACGAGCATCCAGCTCGAGGCCACTTTTTGGACGCTATTGGACGAGATCGCCCATGGACAGGGGATGACGGCGCCGAAATTCCTCTCGACGCTTTACGATGAAGCGATCGAGATTAACGGCCATATCCCGAACTTTGCCTCGATGCTGCGCACCACATGCGCGCTCTACCTGCGCGACAGGCACCCGTTGAACAGCGAACCCCCGGAATGGGCCAACAAGGCGGCCTGATACGGGAATTGCTCAAACGTACGAATGCTGGAAATTCCCGTGTAGCAGCCACCTGCTACCAACGGCGCCAATTTCGGCGCTATCTAATATGAATGGCGGACCCGACTGTGGCAGTGTAAGGTTCGCTGCAACGAAGAAAAATTGCCGTAGCAGCACTGCCAACGAATCTGGGAGGATTCATGGTCGAGATCATCTCAAAGCGGGATGGCCCGCGGCGCGAGGACGTACAGGTCAAACGACTGATCGAGCAAAACCGCTCCACCATCGTCCGCCTTGCCGACCAGCTCAGCGCTGGCGGTTATTCAGCTTCCAAAAAGCCACGCCGGCAGCCAAAAGCGGAGGGCCTTATCATCCACGTTGGTGGTGGCCCGGTGTCGGCATCGGAAGCCAGGCCCTCTGTCCATGTCAGCATCAACGGTCGCGTGGTCTCGAAGGATCAGAACACGGGCCGCCAGCTTCATCACATAGGCGATATACGCGATCGCGACGGGGAACAGATTTTCGTGCTGGCGACCAAGCAGAATGGCTACTTCGCGCCGGTCGACGAAACCGTTGCCGCCAAGCTTGCCGACATGGACGGGATACGCCTCACCAGCGCCTACTCCGAAGAACAGCTTGCCGGCGACATCGGCGTTAAACTTGGCATCGGCTAACCGATTGGACGCCACGTCCGATCGGCGACAAGAGACAGCAATTGCACGCCTCAAAGGTTTCGTGATGACTGTATGAAACGCGATCCGGGTCCCAGTCAGATGAAGATCGATGCTCTTCCGGCGCGGGCGCCGTTAGCCGGCAGGCAAATGGTTCTGGGCAACATCGATTATGACGAGCGCGCCACCATGCGCGCCTGGGAAGATTTTCTGGCCGACGAACCCAAATGTGCCCGCGACCCAATCAAGCCAAGCCACGTCCGCTCGCTCATTCACGACTCCTGGTATCGCAGCGCAACCGGCGGCATCAACGCGCAAGGGCATGAAGCCCCGCTGAACAGCGATCGCGACGAGATCGAATTTCTGACCCGGGCCAATGCCGAACTGCTCGCGGCGGCGCGCCGGTCTTTCGCCTCCATCGGCCAGCTGCTGGAGGGTACAGGCGCAATGCTGGTTCTTGCCGACAGCGACGGCGTGCTGATCGACGCTATCGGCGACAAGAAGACGCTGCATAACGGCATGGATATCCACCTCGCCATCGGCGGCAAATGGAACGAGGGCGCTGTCGGAACCAATGGCATCGGTACGGCACTGTGGACCGGGGAGCCGACTTTCGTTCATGCGGCGGAGCATTTCTGCGCCGGCATCAAGTCCTGGACCTGCGCCGGTGCGCCGATCCGCGATCCGCTCGACGGCAAGATCATCGGTGTCGTCGACCTGTCGGGCTACTCGCCGATCTTCCGGCCGCATAACACCGCTCTGGTCGCCGCAACGGCCCGGCAGATCGAAAAGGCATTGGCCGAGCAGCAGGCGGAGCAACGAACGCGCCTGCTCGAGGCTTTCATCTCCTCGGCTTCCAGCTACCGCCGGAAAGACGGGTTGGTGATCCTCGATCATCGCGGCCGCGCCATCTTCCGCAACAACGTGCCCGATGGCGAAGCCACTGAAAAGACGGACGGCCGGATTGAGGCTGGCCGTGGGCGCTGGCTGATGAACCTTCCGTCCTCCGGTTCGGAGGCCGATATCGCCAGGGCGCTGCCGGCCCATCTGCGTTCCTGCCACATCACGCCGCTCAAGCTCGACGGCGATCTGCGCGGCGCGGCGCTCGTGTTCCCGTCGGCGTCTGCAGTCTCCAGCGTGACCGTGATCCACCGGGAAGCGGACAAGCACCTCCAGGACGCGGCCGCCATGATCGTCGGCGAAAGCGAGGCGCTGCTTACTGCCGTCGATGTCGCCTGTCGCGTCGCCCGCTCGAACAGCGTCGCCTCGCTGCTGGTCGAAGGGGAGACCGGCGTTGGCAAGGAGCTGTTTGCTCGCCTTGTCCATGCCGGCAGCCGGCGCACGGCAAACGATCCGTTCATCGCGATGAATTGTGGCGCCATCACAAAGGAATTGTTCGGCAGCGAGTTGTTCGGCCACGTCGGCGGCGCCTTCACCGGCGCCTCGCGCGACGGCAAGCCCGGCGTTTTCGAGCTTGCCAATGGTGGCGTGCTGAGCCTCGACGAAATCGGCGAAATGCCGCTCGAGATCCAGCCGTTCCTGCTGCGCGTCCTGGAAGAACGCATAGTCCATCGCATCGGCGAAAGCCGAGGCCGACCCGTGGACGTCCGGCTGGTCGCCTCGACCAATCGCGACCTCAAGGAGGAAGTCGCCGCGGGCCGCTTCCGCCGCGACCTCTATTACCGAATTGGCGCGGTCTCGATCACGGTGCCGCCGTTGCGTGACCGCGGCGAGGATGTGCTTCTGCTCGTAGAACATTTCAATCAGAAGATCGCCGCAGCCTCAGGCGAGGAGCCGCTGGAGTTCTCGCACGAAGCGCTTGCCGCGCTGCTCGCGTATCGTTGGCCGGGCAATGTGCGCGAGCTGAAGAACCTTGTCGGGCGTCTGCATGTCCTGGCGCGCGGCCGCGATATCGGACTTCACGATCTTCCCGAGGAAATCACGGCCCCCGCTTCCGGACAAAGCGCGAAGTCGAGCGACAATGCGGTCATTTCGCCGGAGGTGCCTGAAGGCACACTCGCCGAGGCGGAACGGCAGGCATTGAAAAATGCGCTGGCCGCGGAGGGCGGCAATCTCAGCCGGGTCGCGCAGCGGCTCGGCATCTCTCGGCCGACGCTCTACCGCAAGCTCGAGCAATACGGCATCCGACGTGAGTTCGTTTAACGAGCGGAAAAGAGAACCCATGGCATTCGCGCCATGGGTTGGTAGGATTTCAGCCAAAAGGGAGCCGCAGGCGGCAGCCGGTCAGGCCGGCTGCGGCACCGTTTCGCCGGCGCCGATCACACCTGCGCGCTGCGCCAGCCCGGCTGCGGCGGCGCCAAGACAAGGGGCCAGGATATAGAGCCAGAGCTGCGACAGCGCGGTTCCACCGGCAAACAAAGCAGGCCCGAGCGAGCGCGCCGGATTGACCGAGGATCCTGACACAGCAATGCCGGCGAGGTGGATCATGACCAGCGTCAGTCCGATCGCCAGGCCCGCCAGAGCGCCCGCGCCGCCTTCGGCGGTGGCGCGCAGGATGACGAGCAGAAAGAGGAATGTGGCGACGGCTTCGAACAGGAACGCAGAAGTCGCCGAATAGGCAGACCAGCCGTTCTGTGCAAAACCATTCGCGGCCACGTCATAGCCACCACCCTTGCCCTGCGCCATCACGTAGAGCGCTGCCGACGCCACGATCGCCCCAAGGCATTGCGCGACGACATACCCGACGAGGTCATTTGCTTTCATCCGGCCGGAAACGAAGACGCCGAGGCTCACCGCCGGATTGAGATGCGCGCCTGAGATCGGTCCGATGGCGTAGGCCATCGCCACCACCGACAGGCCGAAGGCCATGGCGACTCCGAGCAAGCCGATTTCGGAGCGCATGAATAGAACCGTCGCGCAGCCAAAGAAGACCAGCGCGAAGGTGCCGACGAATTCACAGATGTATTTGTTCATATTTTTCTCTCCCTCTGGATGATGGTGGGGACCGGACGGTGCACTCGTCCGCGCGAAGTCCGGTCCAAATGTGTTTCAGGGCACGATCACGCCGCGGCCGGTGAAGCGCCGGTTCTTGAAGTCGTCGAGCGCGGTGTTGATGCTGGCGAGGTTGTACTCGGTGTAATGCATCTTCACCTTGCCGTCGGCGTTGAGCTCCATCAGCTCGACGAGCTCGGTGAAATTGCCGACCAGGCTACCGCCGATGTTGATCTCTTCGATGACCAGATGCGCGGTCGGCACGTTGACCGCGCCGCCATAGCCGACGACGAACAATTGGCCGCCCTTGCGCACCATCTTCCAGCAGATGTTCTCGACGCCGAGCTCGCCGACGAAATCGATGACGACATGGGCGCCGCCGCCGGTGATCTGCTGGACCTCCTCGATGACATTCGGCCCGCCGTCGAGGACGAAATCGGCGCCGAGATCCTTGGCCAGCACGCGCGCGGCCGGCTCGCGATCGACGGCGATGATGCGGCAGCCCGAAATCGCGTGCAGCGATTGCAGCGCGATGTGGCCGAGCCCGCCGATGCCGAGCAGCACGCAGTAGCTTCCGGGCCGCAACAGCTTCGCGGCCCGTTTGGCGGCGCGATAGGCGGTGATGCCGGCATCGGCCAGCGGCGCCACTTCGATCGGCGTGACGTTGGCGTTGAGCTTAATCAGCGAGCGCTCGCTGGTGATGAAATATTCGGCGAAGCCGCCATTCATGCCGAGGCCGGGGAACTGGCCATTGTCGCAGTACATATCCTCGCCATGCCGGCAGTTGAGGCAGATGCCGCAGGAGCGGAACGGATGGCAGATCACCGCGTCGCCGCGCTTGACCGATCGGACGCCGCTGCCGACCTCCTCGACCCAGCCGGCATTCTCATGACCCATGATGTAAGGCAGGAGGCTGCCATCGGGATCCATCGTCGGTTTCCACACCCCTTCGATGATGTGGAGGTCGGTGCGGCACAGCCCGGCGGCGCCGACCCGCACGATCACCTCGTCCGGGGCCGTGATCGTCGGTGCGGCGACCTCCTCGATCTTGAGCTTCACGTTCATATGCGGGTCGTATTCGTGGAGTCTGGCGGCTTTCATCGTCGTGTCCTTTCAAATCATTCTGGTGGAAGGCCGCGTCAGGCGCGGCCAAGCTTTTCCGAACCGCCGCCGCGAGCCGGACCGGCGGTCGGGTCCTCGTCCTCGGCGAGATCGCCGATCAGCGTTTCGGTGGTCAGGATCAGCGTCGCCACGGAGGCGGCGTTGGCGAGCGCGGTGTAGGTGACGCGGACCGGGTCGATGATCCCGGCTTCGAACATGTTCTGGTACCTGCCGGCCGATGCGTTGTAGCCATGGCCGCCATTGACGCGAGTGACCTCGGCCACCACCGTTTCGGGATCGGCGCCGGCATTGACGGCGATGCGCCACAGCGGACGCGACAACACCGAGCGCACCAGGCGCACGCCTTCCGCGATGTCGCCGTCCGCCTCGGCCGCCACCTTGTCGAGCAGGGGCGCGATCTGGGCCAGCGCCGAGCCGCCGCCTGCGACGACGCCTTCCTCGCAAGCGGCGCGCACGGCATTCAGCGAATCCTCGATCAGCTGGATGGTGCGCTTCTGCTCGACCGGCGTGACGCCGCCGGCATAGAGAATGGCGGTGCCGCCGGAAAGCTTCGCCAGGCGTTCACGCAGCTTGTCCTGCTCGATGTTCGGCGGCGCGGCCTCATATTGCCGCTGCACCTGGGCGCGGCGCGACGCGATCGCGGCATGGTCGCCGCCGCCGCGAATGATCGAGGTGTAGGACGCGCTGGTCCTCACCCGCTCGGCCGTCCCGAGATCCTCGGCGGTGATGTCCTCCAGCCGGCCGCCGAGATCGCGCGCAATCACCTTGCCGCCGGTGATGATTGCCAGATCCTCCATCATCGCCTTGCGCCAATGGCCGTATTCCGGCGGATGGACGATGAGGTATTTCCCGGGCCCCTGCTTGCCGAGCAGCGTCACCACGACCTCCGGCGACACTTCCTCCGACACGATCAGCAGCGGCCGCCCGGCCTCATCGGCGAGGCGGCGCGCAGTCTCGAGCGCCTTGGGGTCCTTGATCTTGAGGTCGGTCATCAGGATCAGCGGCCGATCGAGCACGGCCTCCATCTTCTCCTGGTCGGTGACCATGTGATGAGAGAGGTAGCCGCGGTCGAAGGACATGCCCTCGACGACGTCGAGCGTGGTCTCGGTGGTGACGCTGAAATCGGTGGTGATGACGCCTTCCGCCCCGACGCGCTCGTGCGCTTCCGCCACCAGCGCGCCAAGCCTGGCGTCGGTCGCGGCGATGTTGGCGACCGAGGCGAGGATGCCGTTGCCCTTGGCGGGCTTGGCCGAAGCCTTGAGGGCGGCCACCACCGCCGCCACCGCACGGTCGATGCCCTTGCAGAGATCGACCGATTTGGCGCCGCGCTCATTCGCCTCGATCCCGCCCTGGATCAGCGCGTTGGCGAGCACGATGGCGGTCGTGGTACCGTCGCCGGCGACCTCGTTGGTCTGCATCGACACTTCGCGCACGACCTGCGCGCCCATGTTTTCGAAACGGTCGTGCAGCTCGATCTCGGAGGCGATGCTGACGCCGTCGCGGGTCACCATCGGCGTTCCGATCGGCCGGTCGATCATGGCATTCATACCCTTGGGGCCGAGCGTCGGTTCGACCGCTGCCGCCAGCCTGAAGACGCCGCGGGCAAGGGCCCGGCGGGCCTGCGAATTGTGAAGCATTATTTTAGGCATGACTCCTCCTTCCGCCTTACGGGCGGCTTGTTGGTTGGGGGCCTCGTGCGAGGGAGGCCGTTGCTTTCGACGTTGCCTAGACGGCCGGAGCGCTTCGCGCCGGCACGCGGTCCATGATGAAGTCGACCAGCGTCGGTTCGCCGTCGACCACATCCAGTTCCTTGTATCTTGTCTGTTTCAGCCCACGGCAAAGCGCGCCGTTGAACTCCATGTTGACGCGCACGCCGCGCAACTCGGCGAGATAGGCACTCAGCGCGGCGGGCGCGATTTGCCGCCCCTCCCAGGTCACGAAGACCGGATCGCCGGCCTGGCGCTCGGGAAACCGCTCGAGCAGAGCCGCCCGGTACCGCGGCTTCTGCACGGCCGCCTCGCCCGGCGCGAACCTAACGGCATCATATGCGGTCAGGTCCGTGCCGAGGATTTCGTGATCCGTGAGGCCGTGCTCGCGCAGACCGCGCAAGACCGCCTCCTGACGCCGCTTGAACGCCTTCATGCTGAAGGTTTCACGCAAGGTGTCGATATCCTTGTCCTCGGCAAGCTCGGCGAAGATGTCGCCGAAAGTCCTGCCCACCTCGATGCCGCGGTTGACCTCTTCGGCGAACATGTGGTCGTGCAGTTTCACGCGATAGGCAGGCGACCAGGAGAGCTGATCGAGCGCCTTGCGGACACCGTCGAGCATGAGGAAGGCGAAGTTGGGCGAGCACCAGTAGGTCGGCAGGCGAAAGTCGACCTCCACGTTGCCATCGCCCTTGACCTCGGCCCGCTCGACGAAGCCCATCTCGGTGATCGCTTCGTCGAGCTCCGGGTCATTGACCTCGCCAAGGCGCCGCCAGAGCTCCTTCTCGCGGCTGCCGGAAACACTGGCAGTTGCCATAGCCCCTACTCCGCCGCGATGCTGAAGGGCGAGCTTGCGAGCGCCTTCTTCTTGGCATCGATATCGATGTTGTAGAGGCGCGCGGCATTGAGACCGAGGATCTTCTCCTTGATCTCGTCGGTCAGTTGCACGCCGCGTTCTGCGGCGATGTCCTGCGGGATCTGGTAGGCCCAGAATTTCTCGATCAGCCAGCGCGGCGTCCAGATCGCGTAGTCGGAACCGAACAGGAGCTTCTCCGGCCCGAGCCAGAACAGCAATTCGGCGATGACCTCGCCGAAATAGCGCGGGCGCAAGTGGATGAAGGGAAGCGCCACCGCCAGGCCGCCATAGACATTGGTTTCCTGTGTCGCGATCCAGCAGAAATCGTCGAGGCGCGGCAGGCCGCAATGCTCGATGATCCAGTTGAGGCCCTGAAAATCCGTCGCCGCGTGGTCGACGTCGTGAACGTCGAACGCGTCCTTGCTGAGCGGGATGATCGTCGGGCCCTTGTGTACATGAATGTTCCTGATGCCGAGCTTTTCGCAGAGCTCGAAGCACCTGTAGGCATCGGGATCGGTGAGTTTCCAGCCCTTGGAGGCGCCGTTCCACTCGGCCGTGTACATCTTCACGCCCTTGATGTCATAGGTCTCCTTCATGAAGTGGATGTATTCCCGCGCCTTCTCGCCATCGCGCGGATCGAACGACCCGTTGACGATGAAGCGCTCCGGGTAGCGTTTGGCGACCTCGGCGTTGCGTTCGATCGTGTTGAAGCCGTTCTTGTAGAAGTCCTTCAGGTAGGTGGACTGGACGATCGCAACGTCATCCGGGCCATCGATGAAAAGGTCGCGATAAAGATCGTCGGCGCTGTATTTCTCGAACTTGCCCTTCGGCCACAGCTGCTCCTTCGGGCTTAGGTTGGTGTGATAGGCGTAGAAGCAGTCAATGAACTGCTTGCCGTGGATGTTCCTCTGGTTCTCCGGGCTGCCGTCCCAGAAATGGGTGTGGCCATCGACCACGAAGATGTCCTTGCCTTCAGGTGTCCTGTACATTCTTGCCTCCGAAGTCGGTCCTGTTGATGGGGCGTCGTGTTGATGAGGGCCGGCGCGCCGCGTTCAGGAAGCGCGCCGGGTCCTGGTCTTGCTCAGATGTATTCGAAGACCTCGTCCATGTTCCCGAACAGGATCACGGTGTTGTCGTCGATGCGCACCATGCGGCCGTAGTGGGTGGAGGTGTTGACCTCGAAGATTTCGGCAGTCATCTCGCGGCCGAGATATTCGGAGATCTCGTCCATCTCGAAGATCAGCTTGCCGTTGCCGTCGATGCGGATCATGGCCGGCTGGTAGGTGACGATGACACCTGGCTTCTTGCCCATGAATTCGGCAATGGCGCGTGCCTCGACCGAGTCGTTCATGGTGACGCCGCACTGGTGCGAGATCGTCTGTTCGAAGGTGATGTCCTTCATCGACTTGAAGATGTTGGACTGCGAGGCGTCGCGTGCTGCTACTGACATGATGTCTTCTCCCTGTTCAGCGCTTGAGGCCGAGTTCGCCGAGGATCCGGCCAATCCGTTCCTCGGATTGGGCGCGAACATCGGTGAAGGAAACCGGCTTGGAATGCGGCATCGACCAGATCGGCTGCAGGCCGATGGCTGCCTTGTCGGCGAGCGCGCCGTGCTTGTTGACCCAACCCTGGAAGAGCTTCCTGTTGGCCGCGCCGTGCTTCTCGTCGTTGGCGAGCAGGTAGATCAGGTCGATGGTGTTGGCGAGGTTGCGCTCGTAGTCGGCTTCGGCCGCCGAAATCACCGGCGGCGTGATGAAGTCGTGGTTGGCCGCCGCCGCCTGCATCAGGAAGCCGGAGCGGAACAGTTCGCCAACCAGCGGCTCGAACACGATGTTGATGGCGAAGTACTGCTCCAGATAGTCGGTCGTCCCCATGATGGTTTCGACCGCTTCCCGGGTGCCCTGCCAGACGCCGTCCTCGAGCCAGTGCTTCTTGCCGAGCTCGTCGTCCCATCCGGCAATGTCCATGCCGATCTCAGCGAGATAGAGCGTGATGTCCTGAGCCAGCCGGAGCTTGTAGGAGGAATTGGTCAGCGTCGCATTGTTGATCATCTGCGTGTAGCCGTAGCGCTGGGCCTGCATGAGCGAGGTGCCCAGGCCGAACTCGGCATGTTTCCATGCTCCGAGATGCGCCTGCAGCAGCTTGGCCCAGACCTTGTCGAAGGTCTTCGGCGCGCCGGCGCGGCGGGCATTGGTGATGACGCTCTGCACCATCGTCTCGATCTTCGACTGGCGCTGGTAGTGGGTACGTTCCCACTCCTGATCGGGAGCCCGGAAGGCATGCCAGTTCGAGCTCTTGGCGGCCGTGTTATCCTTGATGTAGGCGCCCTTGCCGTTCGAGAAGGAGATGATCCAGTCCTGGATCAGGTAGCGCTCGGGGTCGGGCTGCACGTCGACCGTGACATCCTCATAGTGGGTGGCGCGCTGGCCCTTCGGCTCGAAGTACCGATATTTCCGGCTGTCCGAATCGGCGAAGATCGCGGCTCCCGCGGCTCCCGATCCGACTGAACTCGACGTTGCTACCATTGTCTTCACTCCCTTGTTGCAGTTGCTTTGGTGTCGCTGGCTCCGGCCCGTCTCAATGGGCCGGCGTGGCGCTGGACGACGTGGTGAACCGGTCGAAGAAGATGCGTTCGGTCTCGAACCCGTTCATGAACAGGACCGGCTGCAGCGCATCGATCATGGGCGGCGGACCGCAGGCGTAGACATCGCCCTGCCCGTCGACCGCCAGTTGCTTGAGCTTGGCATCGACGCTCTGGTGGACGAAGCCGCGCTCGCCGTCCCACGCCTCGCCGTTGACGTGCGAAAGCACCGGGATGAAGTTCAGCTCCGGGTGGCCTCCGGCGAGCTCAGCGATCCTGTCGAGGTAGAACAGGTCGCTTGGCGTACGCGCGCCGTAGAAGAAGTAGACGTCCCGCTTCTCGCCGCTCTTCAGGTGATCGTTGAGGATCGACCAGACCGGCGACATGCCGGAACCGGCGCCGACAAGGATCAGGGGACCTTGCCGTTCCTCCCGCCGGAAGCAGGTTCCATAGGGTCCGACGACGGTGACCTCGGCTCCGACGCGGATGCCTCCGGAATCGAGCTCCCCGGAGAATTTTCCTTCGGGGTATTTCTTGATGATGAAGGAAAGTTTTTGGGTTTGGTCCGGCGTATTTGCCATGGAGAACGAGCGCGTAATCGTCTCCCCTTTTTGCGTGGTGACCGTGATGTCGACATATTGCCCAGCCCAGAATTTTATCGGCGAGCCGAGCTCTATCTCGATGCCGCGGATGTCATGGGTCAGATGTTCGAATTTCGAGATTCGCCCCTTGAAACTCTTCACCGCGATCGATTTCGCCAGCACCTCCTCGTCGTAGTTGAGGAGCTCGACCTGCATGTCGGAATAGGCGATGGACCGGCACAACAGGACGTGTCCGCTGTCCTTCTCCATGTCGTTGAGGGCGAAGGTCGAGTATTTCAGCATGTCGACCTCGCCTTCGAGCAGCACGCATTTGCAGGCCGAGCATTGCCCTTCCTTGCAGCCATGCGGCAGCGCAATGCCCTGGCGGAATGCCGCGTTCAGAACCGTCTCGCCGTGTTCGACCTCGAACTCGACGCCGACCGGCTCCAGGCGCACGGTGTGAGCACCAGTCATCGATAACCTCCCAATTCCTCTCCGGCCCGTCCGCAGGACAGGAGATGGTCTTCCTCTGGAATGTCGCGGGGGTCGGAACCCGGCCCCCGCGAACGATGGTCAGTTGAACGGCGTGATCGTGAAGCCGGCCCGATATTCGGCGAGGTGCTTCTCCCGATCGGCCGCAGACATGCCGCGAAGCGCCTTGAGCGGCGAGCCGAGGATGTTTCCGCGCACGTCGTCGAGCGTCCACTGCTGGTCGGCCTCGAAGCGAAGATGCGGCTGCGGGATCAGCGTCTTGCCATCGGAACGGACGAAGTTGAGGTCCTTGATCGCGTCGGCGAGGTCCCAGCCGTCATAGAGCGTCTCCCACTCGCGCTTGCCGCTGAAGCGGCCCATCGCGGGTGTCGGACGACCCTGGTACTCGTCGGCAAAAGCCTCGACGGCAGTCCAGCGGTCGAGCTCGTGGGCGAAGGTGTGCAACTGCCCATCGATCTCGTCGACCACAATGTCCTCGCGGATGAGGCAAGGCACCAGGCAGGACCAGCAGCGGTGTGGATAGACGTAGCCAACGTCGCTGTTGAACAGCAGCACCTTTTCGCCCTTGCGGCTGAGCTTGGCGTACCATTTCCAGAAGTCGCCGAACTCGGCATACCAGCCCGGATACTTGTGCTCGAACCACTCGAAGTCCTTGTCGGTCTGCGCCTCGATGCGCCAGAAATTGACCGGCCAGCCGACCGCGAAGAACTGGCCGACCTTGTGGACGTAGTTCTTCTTGGTGATGCGCTCCCAGGCGGCCTGGACGTCGTCGTGATGGACCTTGATGCCGTACTTTTCGAGCGGCAGCATGTAGGTGCGATAATAGTCCTCGTAGATCCAGCGGTGCCACATCTCCGCGTAAGACTCCTTGTTCTTGTCGCGGTTGGTGGTGCCGTATTCGATGAAGGTGCCGATGGCGGCGTCGACGATGGCGTGGTTCTGCCAGAAGGCGTAGCGCAGGTCGCGCTCCAAGAGCAGATGGTTCTCCGGCTCCTTCAGCGCGGCCATCAGCAGCGAGTGGCCGTTGCCGATGTGACGGCTCTCGTCGGATTGCACCGACAGGAACACGGTCGGCAGCGCATAGTCACCGTTGCGGGCCGCTTCGGAGGGCATGGCGACGAAAAGCGTGTTGGTGAACGCGGTCTCGGCGACGACGGTCAGGTACATGCAGGCAGCCGTCATCGTATCGCCGGTGATGAAGCCTTCGCCGAACTGGCGGCCGATCGTGGTCGCGTAGCACTTGCCGAAGGCTTCCTCGGTGATGTCGAAGCCGGCCGGGTCGATGTAGTTCTCCATGTACCACTTCTTCAGATTCATCTGGATGGTGGAGTGGCGGAACTCATCGACCATCTGCATGGTGAAGCCGGTTCTGAGGTCCTCGCCGGGCGCCAGCCGCGCCACCATCGCCATCGAGCGGGCTGCGGAAATCTCCGGGAAGGGAATGATGGCGAGGAAGAGCTTCATCCACTCCACCCAGCGCGGCTCGACATTGCGGAACATGTCGCCGCGCAGCGCCGCGTCGAGCGCGCCGTAGACGCGATTGTCCTTTTCCTCCTGCATCGGGAAATAGGAGCGCAGCACCTGCTTCATCGGATCGCGCGGCGCCTTGGCGATCTTGTAGTCGGTCGGAAACGTCATCGCTTCCTGGACATAGGTCGGGTTCCAACCGAGGTCGGAAATCTTCTTCGTAGCCTCGCCGACGGAAATGCCGCGTTGCGAGGTAATCTTGTTGAGCGTCAAAGACGACATCGTCATAAGCCTCCACCAGGTTTGAGCCGCGGATCCCTTGATCCGGGCGTAAGACGGCAATCAACGCCGCCAGTGAAAGTGCGAACGGCACGACAAAGGGTTGCGCGTTCAGGCGCGACTCGCGGTCGGACTGTTCGAGTGGATCGCGGCAAAGGTTTCCGAGGTGTCGGCAGGCTTCCGGCGCCAACCACTTTTGCGATGGGCGTACCGAACCGGACCTGACCTGTCTCCTCCGTCCTTCGTTCTTTTGGCACCGCACCGAAACGCGATGGGCTTCTTATGGAAATGAACGAAGCAAGCGTCGTGCCAGTTCTGAGAAAGGAGCCATACCGGCCGCTCGAAACCAATCGCAGTTCACTTCGGCGCTAAACGCGGCAGCCAACTGTAACGTTATTTTACAGATGTAAATTACGCCTGTAATATTCATACTCTATTCGCAATTGCGAAATACCTACTTAGCACGCGCAGCATTTATAAAACAGATTTCATCTATTCAATTCGATCCTCTCTCTATTATTTCGAAGAGGCGCCCCATGCGGCTCAGCATTGGAGAGAGCAATGCCTAACGAAAAGGACAGCCAAGGCCTGCCATCGCCAGTATCCCGACCGCCAGACGACATCGCCGGCGATCTTGTCAGGCTGATGCCTCGCGATCTGGTCTTCGTCATGCGCTTCCTCGGCGAGAGCCAATTTCGCCTCCAGAGCCACTTTCAGGATTTCATCCGGGCCGAACTTGCTGCCGACGGCGTCACCGCGGAAACCCATCCGATGATCCATTTGTTCATCGAGAACCACGCGATCCTGCTGCGCGACTTCGTGTTTTCCGGCGTTTCGCTGTCGCGCCAGTTCCGTGTCGACGAGATAGAGCGCCTCACCGGCGACACGACATCGGTGATGCGCGTCGACATCTGGGATCAGCTCAAGAGCCACATCGAGACCGCCGAAAAGCAGTTCCGGTCGCAGGCCGGCACATTGCCCGGATTGCTGGCGGCGTTCGAGCAACCGCCAGGACCGATGCCCGGAAACGAAAAATGAAGGAGGCTCCGATGGGCCAACCCGAAAGGCGCGACACGTTGCTCGCCCGCCGCCTCGATCTTGTCGCCACGGTCTCCGCGCTCACCTCGGAGGTGCAGCGGCTTAACCAGAAACTCTCCGGTATCGAGATGGATGTGCTGCGCCTGGAGCTCGAGATCGGCCGAAGCGGCGCAAACGCGCAACTGGTGCGAGACTTGCATGAAGCCGAGGAGAGCGCCTCGGCACTTAGACACGCATGCACGACGTGCGAGGAACGCATCGCCGCCGCCGAAGGCGACATCGACGACGTCGACCGCAGCCTGGCGGAGACCGGAAACTGACGAAGGGAAAGGCCATGAACCAGCACGCGATACAGAACCTGACCTTGTTCGACCTGCTGGCCAGAAGCTGGCGCCGCCCGTCGGCGGTCGCCGACCTGCGCTTCAGCGCCGATGGCTCGACTGTCGCCTTCACCGGCATTGATGGAACGGTCGCACTAGCCGCGGTCGCGGACCAGGAGCCGCCGGAGTCGCGGATCAGGGTGAGCGGCGACCTTGGCCAAACGACGATCCGCCCAAGGCAAAAAGCACCGGCACCACTGATAACCACCGCCGCGCTGGGAGAGGGCGATGTCCCGCTCGCAAACTACCTTGGGTCCGGCTTCCTCGTCGGAACGGCGGCCGGCGAAGTGGTGCATCTGGCCGCGGACGGCACTGTGATGGAGACGCTGGTCAAGATTGACGGACCGACAGTCGCCATCGATTACAGCCCTCGGACGGCCATGACAGCTGTCAGCAATGGGCAGGATATCTTCCTGTCGCGCGGCGGGGGCGACGCATTGAGACTGCGTTGCGGTGCGACACCATTCACCAATGCGCTTGCCTTTTCGCCAGGCGGAAGGCGCCTCGCCTGCGGCCTAGAGCACGGGCTGTCGATCTGGATGATCGAAGGCGACGCCACCCCGATACGCGATTTCGCCTTCCCTGCGCGCCCGATATCGATTCGCTGGATTGGCGATGGCACCTGGCTCGCCTGCGGACTCGAAACCGGAGGCTTTGCTCTCGTCAGCATGACCGATGGCCGAGCCGAGATCGTCGCGGGATTTCCAACGCCGGTCCGGACAGTGTGCTGGAGCCAGCCGGAGAACGCGCTGTTTGCATCGGGTGCCTTCCGGATTGCCGGCTGGTCGATGACCGCGCCGCCACTTGAGGGCGAAACCTCTGGCGCGCTGGAGACTGGTCGCGCTGGGCTGGTTCCGGTCGAGACGGTGGCTGCGCACCCGGAGAAAAGACTGATTGCGGCCGGCTATGCCAATGGTCGGATCACCATCGCCCAGATCGGCGCGCCGGACGAACTCCTCGTCAGGCCCCTGGGCAGCGCGGTGACCGCGCTTGCCTGGTCCGGCGACGGACGGCACCTGGCGGTGGGCGCGGTCAACGGTACCGCCGCGATCATCACCTTTCCCGCCCAGATGTTCAAATAGGCCAATGCAGGCCGCAATCGACAGGAGAGAATATGCAAACCGAACTCACCCCCGAGGACAAGAGCAAGGACGAATTCTTTGAACGGCTTGCCAATTTGTCGGAAGAAATGGTTGCCAAGCATGGCAAGGATTTCAGCATGGGCGCACTGGTGCTCGCAGCCCGGTGGATCGCGGAGAACCGGGTTGGTCAATTGAAGACCAACTAGACCGACGAGCCGTCCGTTCCTCAGGCGACGCGGCGATCTAGTACCTGGGTGGTCCCGTTCAGCCTTTCAGGGCTTTTGAGACTGGTACCTATCACGAAGAACCCACCATTCGCGTGTTGTGGAACTTTCGGTTTTCGAAATAGCCCGAAGGGGTTCGAGTCCAAAATGCAAAAGCAATGCGAGTCAAAAAATGCAATAAAATCAGTGACTTAATATTATGGTGGGCCCGGAGGGTATCCTCAAATTGTTGATTTGATTTGCGTTTTCGTGGGCACAAGGCAGACATACTTCCCGTATCCGTATGGTTCCGCGGCCGTCGTCGGACGAAATCGCTATCTATGCCAGCTTCGCGCTAGATGCCGCGCATCGGCACTGGGTAGGTCTCTACTGGGCCGATTGCCGACAGGCCGCTTTGGGCCGGGATACACGAGGCGGACATTCAGGCCGTCGCGAACATCGTCGTGACCTGACCCATGGACGAAGCCGCTCGCGCGGCACTGGCGCTCGTGGTGAGAGTCCAGCAATGATCTGAACGCCGTGCATTTGAGGGTTTGCGGTCCTGGCTGACGATTCTCGTTGACTCAGCCTAGCGGGTCAGTAACGTTACAAAAAGCTTGGCATCGATGAGTCCACGCCCTAGTAAACGTCCGTGATCTATTTTTTACTTCTCGGTCGTTTTCGCGCCTGTGCCGGTGCGACCAGTCCCATACCGACCACCGGATCCTCTTTAGCGTAATCCTCAAGCTTCTTGGCAGTAATCAAGGACGCAGGCTGGTATTTGAACTCGCTCCGGGATGGATCTTTCGACCAGTAAGTTCGAAGCTTTGCGATCGCTTCGGAAAGGTTAGGCGACTTTCGTATGGCGTCATTCAGACCAGCTATCGCCGATTCTGAATCGTATGACCAAAAGGTTCTGTAATGATATCGGTAGCCAATTGACCAATACGTTCCCAAGTACCTCGCACCCTCAACCTTTTCCACGTTTTGCCGAATAAAAGCCTCGTTGTCTTCCAGGAATTGATGGAATGCGGGCACATCCTGGTAGGGGATACCAAATGTCCATTCAATCAGAATACAACCCAGGGCGTAAGGAATAGCCGGCTCGCACGGTGTAAATGAAATAGCCCCGTGCGTGCGAACTTCAACGACAACTGGCTCGACCGCCGGTGGCGCCGGAATGCCTTGCCGACGTACCAAGCGCTTGACCTGTTCGATAGTCGGATTGCGTGCCACTAGCCAGTCCTCCTGGTCGCCGAATGGTTTCTCCGGCGCTTCAAGCCGGTTCTACAAGCTCTATGACGCCCTGCTGAATGAGATCCTCAATGCCCCGGCGCAGTTCAAGCCGTGCAACTTCGCGCGAGCGCGAAGGTTCGATTGTAGCAAAATAGCTACGCTCCAGCGACCTCCAACTCCGCCCGTCGCACAATTCCATTATAAGCCACGCAGACGAATTGAGGGTGTATAGCCTCGGGTTCTCTGGGGTGAACACGATGCAGATACCCATCTCATCGACGGGGCGAATACGTAGGTTTGCGACCTTTCGAAAGGAGACGCGACGGTAAGACACGTAAGTCGACTCCGTCATTCAATGTCGAGCAGAACGGATCAGGTGCCCCCCAACGACCATGAAAGGCATAGGCCGCCGAACGGCATCCTCCGCGCGTTCCTTCAACGGCATCGCAGGTCGGGCACGACTTTTCGACCACACCGGAGCGCAGTTCTCGGTAGAGGGAATGCTCCCAAGTGTCGAGGAACGGCACCTCGCGAATATTGCCGTAATCGACGTACTCGCGGAGATAAGCGCAACCAATTGATCGGCCGAATGGATCTACCGCAGCAGCCTGCCAGCAGCAGTTCCGGTCATTGGGATGCCACGACTTCATCACGGTAAGCCCAGGTGGTGGTGCAAGCGAGTTGAGCACAGCCATCTGCTCTTGCAGGGACATCGCCAACTCATCCCAGCGGGACTTAGCTCGTCCCAGAGGATAGAGGCGCAGAATTCCTGCGCGGGGAACACCGAGCTCGTGTGCAAGCTCCAAATACTCTTGCAGTTCGTGCATATTTCTCCGGTTCAGGATCGTGAGCACATCAGTATCGATGCCAGCCTCGAGCAGGTAGCGAACCGCTTCGCGGGCTTTCTGGAAGCTCCCGCTAACTCCGGTGAAATAATCGTGCGTCTCGGCTCTCGCTCCCATCAGGTCAATGAGCACACGTCCTATGCCGATCTGCTTTAGGCGATGCGCCATCTCGCGATTGATGAGGGTTCCGTTGCTCCGCAACATGGTCATCATGCGGCGAGCGCAGTGTTCCAAAATTTGAAGAAAATCCTCCCGGAAAAGAGGTTCCCCGCCTTCGAAGTAAACGGAAATAAAATCATTTCTAACCAAATAGTCGAGGAACCTCTGCCATTCATCAGTAGTGACTTCAGCGGACGCTTCGCTGACCTGGCAATCTGCATAACAATGCTTGCACTCTAGATTGCACGTCTGAGTTATCGACAGTGTTATGCTTAGGGGTGAGTTCAGGACGGGTGGCAACTTAAGTCCTCCTCAGCAACAATAGCACCTCTCGTTGGGGAAATCCAACGCGCTGCCGGCAAGCGCTCTGACCGGCAGCCCTGGAGACAGTGCCTCGTTTTGCGTCAATCGGTGCACCGAGCCTGGTTTCGGCTCAGAGCATGGTCCGAAATTCTTGAGGGTCGAGTCAGCCTTCGTAAGGAGCATGACAGAGGCAACGCAGCGGAAACCCAGGGTGGCCTCGGGGTCGTTGAAGGGCCAGCAGACCTGCGTCGCGCCATAGGGCTGAACCAGGATAGACGGTGCGGACGGCAGGTCGCGCGGGAGAAGTCGCCATGCAATTCCACGACGTAGAAGATCGCGTTGATGATTTCACGCGGCGACCAGGCGCGTGGTCGCGCGTTCACACGGTTCGGCATAAACGGCTCGGTCAGAGTCCATTCGGAGTTTCTAACGTAAGACACCGCGGCTATGATGTCGCCGGATCCACATCGTGGTTCCAAGAAGGCTTCGACAACCTTTGGAGTCGCACGAACCCCGGCCACAAACCCCTTTCTCGGGACGGGCACTCACAGGTTTATAAGCTGGAGACGCTCCATATGCGCTGTCCTCGGTGTCGGTTCGAGAACGGGGTTGGTATGCGGTTCTGCGGCAACTGCGGAGCACCGCTGACGAACGTACCTTCGCCTCTGTCCGACGCCGCCACACTCGCCTCCGCAGAGCGCAGGCAGATCACCGTCGTGTTTTGTGACATCGTCGGGTCAACTGCTTTATCGGAGCAACTCGACCCCGAGGATCTCCGCGACCTTTTTGCTACCTATCGATCCACTTGCGATGAGGTGGTCCGCCATTGCGGCGGGTGGATAGCTTCATACTTCGGGGACGGTCTTCTCATTTACTTCGGCTATCCCGGTGCAGGCGACGACGATCCGGTAATGGCTGTGCGCGCTGCGATTGAAATCATCTCACGTTTCCAGCAACGTAGCGCTGAAATGGTCGATTGCGCTGGTGCCAGCTTGCAGGTTCGCATCGGCATTCATACCGGATTGGTGGTTGCTGGCGATCTCCCTAGCGGTTCTGAACGGGAGATCTACTCTATCGTCGGCGAAACCCCCAATCTGGCAGCTCGTCTGCAAGCGCTCGCTGCGCCCCAGACGGTACTCATCAGCGATGCCACATACGCTCTGGTCAAGCATCGATTTGAATGTCGCGCTTTGGGAGAGCGCCACGTCAAAGGCATTTCGCGTCCGATTCGGGTCTATGTACCGTTGGTTGAATCAGCCTTCACGTGGCAGGATGCATTTGAAGTTCGGAACCTTACCCCCCTCGTTGGACGCACACGCGAGCTGGCACACCTCAGAGAAGGCTGGGAGCGCGTACTGCAGGGCAAGGGTCAAGTGGCGTTGATTTGCGGCGACCCAGGATTTGGCAAGTCACGCCTCGTACACGCTTTTCACGCCAGCATAGCCGACGAGCATTCCATGCTTGCGTGTAACTGCATGCCGCATTCGTCCGACAGCGCGTTCCTCCCGATTATTGATTTGCTGCATCGGCATCTTGCAATTACCTCGTCGGATGGCGCGGCCGAAAGACTCGCGAAACTTGAAACGTCACTAAAGCAATCGCCATTTCGGGTGGAAGAAGCGCTGCCTCTGATTGCCTCTCTGCTGTCGCTCCCGACCCCTGCCGGATTGGACACGACCAATCTGCTGCCTCGGAGGCGGCGGGAGAGGACGATTGAAATCCTGCTGGCCTGGTTGCTTCGAGAGACCGAGCGTCGCCCAGTTATTCTTGTCGTAGAGGATCTCCATTGGGCCGATCCCTCGACGCTCGACGTCATCAAGCAACTTCTTCAGCTTGTTCCAACCGCGAAGTTATTTCTCCTCCTGACGTTTCGCAAGGAGTTCGTGCAACCTTGGGTCGATCCCTCGTACGCGATGCGATTTACGCTTTCGCGCCTCTCCTCTGGTGACACTAACGAGATTATTGCCAACCTTACCAAAGGCACCGAGCTATCACCGGCGTTGCTCAGCCAGCTGATTGAACGGGCTGACGGCGTGCCGCTATTCGTGGAGGAATTAACGAAGACCGTTATTGAATCTGCGCAGGCCACCGAAAGCGCGGCGACTCCCGCCCTCCTCGACGAGACTGCCATCCCTGTAACGCTGCGCGACTCCCTGATGGCCCGACTGGATCGGCTGAATTCCATCAAAGCGACCGCGCAGATCGCGGCAACTCTTGGCCGCGAGTTTCCGTTCGAGTTGCTGAAGGCAGTCACGTTGGCTTCTGAGACAGAGCTGCTGAGCGCTCTATCCCAGCTGGTCGACCGTCAGATTCTGTTACAGCGTGGTATTCCTCCGCAGGCTTCATATTCTTTCAAGCATGCACTCATTCAGGAGGCAGCCTACCAATCTCTGCTTCGAAGCTCACGGCGCCGCTATCATCTGCGGGCCGCCGAGGCGCTGGTTGATCAGTTCCCGGATTTCGCCGAGCGGCAACCGGAGCTGATAGCTGGGCATCTCAACCTCGCGGGAGATACAGAGCGCGCCATAAACTACTGGCAAACAGCCGGCGAACGAGCACTGAGCCGTTATACAAACCTCGAGGCAGAAGCTCACTTCCGAAAAGCATTGGCTGCGATCATGAGCCTTCCTTCCTCGCGCCAGCGCCAGCAACAGGAGGCTTCGCTCTTGATCGGGCTTGGCACTGCGCTAACCGCGATCAGAGGTTGGGCCGCTTCGGAGGCTGAGCACATCTACGCGAGGGCGCGTTTGCTGTGCCAGACAATCGGAGATACCCCACAGCTCGCGGCTGCCCTTCGAGGTTTGCAGTCGTACTACCAGGTGCGAGGACCTGTTCAAGCGGCACGAGAAATCGGTGAACAACTCCTTGAGGTGGCAGACCGGGGTAATGACCGGTCAATTCGAGTCGAAGCTCGACGCGCTCTCGGCTGGTGTCTCTTCTGCCTCGGCGAATTCACAGCAAGTAGAAAGCAGCTCGAGGCTGCCATCGGCGACTACGATCCAGCGTTGTCGCCCAGAAACGTCGTTGCATACGGATCCGATGCGGGTGTCGCTGGCCTTGCCAATCTTGCCTGGCTCGAATGGTGCGTGGGTAACTCCGAGTGTGCAGTTGAGCGAAGCCGCGAAGCAATCCGTCTGGCAGAAACGCTCGCGCATCCGCTCAGCCTCACCTATGCACTCTGTATGTCGGCAGCCGTCCATCAAGGCCTCCGTCAGCCAGAAATTGCTGAGGAGCTTGCAACGAGCACCGTTGCGATAGCTACCGAGAATAACCTTTTGTACTGGATGTCCTGGGGCACCATTCTTCGGGGCTGGGCCGTTGCCGAGCAAGGCTCAACCGATGCAGGGATCAACATACTGAACGAGGGAATCGAGGCGTACGCCGCAACAGGTGCGGAGCTGTTTCGTGGCTATGCGCTCGGCCTTCTCGCCGAGGCCTGCGGCAAAGCAGGGAAGCCAAGCGAGGGGCTTCGCCATATCAACCAAGCGGTCGTCAGCAGCACGGCCGTAAACGTGCACTTCTTCGACGCGGAACTCTACCGGATCAAAGCGGCCCTTCTTCTACAGTCGGGAAGTGCCCCCAAGGCAGCCACTGAGGCGCTTGAACGCGCGGTAGAGACTGCCCGTAGCCAGGGTGCGAAGATGCTCGAGCTTCGGGCCCTGAACGAACTGGTACAATTGCGCAGGCGAGCCGGCCGGTCGGAGGCGTACGGTCCGTCTGACGATTGACGATCAGAGCGCGATCGCGACATTGCCTGTCAGCAACGCAGCTGGAAGCGCCGAATGTCCTCGGTCGTCGCGGTGTCGGGAGTCCGGCCAAGGAACGCGGCAAAGCGCCGGACATGCCGACGTCGTCCTGCTGCGTATGCGGTCCCAGGCCCCGCATCAGCATGTTTTGTTGCATCGCTAGCGAAGTGGCGTGATCGGAGCATCGGTCGACAAGGTAGCCATGGCAAGTTCCCCTCGTTGAAGGGAACTCCATCGTCAGATCGCAGGCTTTAACCGCTCAAAGCCTATGAATATGCGTCATCTCAGAACCACGCGACTCTCCCGCGCAGCGGGTCGTCTAATCGCTTTGCCGTCAAGGGGGTGAGTGCAAGGTAGCCGACCTTTCTGCTGATGCTCGTTCGTTCGTCCGTATGCCGGGTACAGGGGGTCGTCTACGCGGTCGATGCAATAATCGCCGCAGGATGAGTTTCGCAGGTGAGATCTTCCTATGTTCGTTGCGCAATCTGCCTAACGAGGCAGTTGCTTCCCGCTTCGCGGAATGATCTCAGCCACGTCCCGGCAGGGACAGCTCGTAAGAACTGGTGGAATGGTATGACGGAATCGCCGCAGGTGAGTGGCTGGAGTATCAGGCGGCGGCTCGCGTTCCTCCGTGCGGATTGAACAGCTCGCCCGTCCGAAGCATCGCATGCATGATCACCGCCAGCTTGCGCGCCAGGGCCACGGCCGCTCGCTTGAAGCCAAGGCGTTCTTTCAGCTCCAACGCCCAGGTGCGCAGGGCACTAGTGTCCGACGAGCGGTTCAGGATGACTGCGGCCGCCTCGTATAGAAGTCCGCGCAGCTGATTGTCGCCACGGCGCGAGATATGGCCGTCATAATCGACCTCGCCGGACTGATAGCGCCTTGGGGTCAGGCCTACCCATGCGCCCACTATGCGAGAGTTCCTGAAGTTCGCCGGATCCTCCACGGCTGCGACAAAGGCGGTGGCTGTGACAGTGCCTACGCCGGGCACTGACATGAGCAGACGGCAGTGCTGGTCTTTACGGGCCATCGCAGCCAGCTGCTTGCTCAGCTCTGCTGTCTGGTGCCGGATATCACTCCAGGCCCGAAGCATCGGGACGACGATCCGTGCCAGCTTTTCTTCTCCCTGCAAAAGGTTGCGAACGTTGCGCTCGAACACGCTGCCGGCGCCCTTGGGCACGACGAGGCCAAACGTCTTCATCAGCCCACGAATCTGGTTGGATATCTGCAAACGCATTTTGAGAAGCTGGCGCCGCGCGGTGATCAGCGTGCGGATCAGCATGCTATCGAAGCCTTTGACCCGAACCTCTCGGTAGAAGCCGACCTCGGCCAGATGTGCCAGGCCATCAGCATCGTTCGCATCGGTCTTGTTCGCGGCCATGTCGAGGGCTGCCTTGGCATGCCGCGCGTCGATGCAGATCACTGGCAGGCCCTCTGCTGTCAGCGCATGGTAGAACCAGACCGATAGCGGCCCCGTCTCGAACACGACCCGTCGGGCATGTGGTGCGCGCTTGCGGATCACCGCCGCGAGCAGTTGCGGGTCGGACGCGCACTTGCCCCGCCAGATCCTCTTGCCGTCCTGCCGGATCGAAATTGCCGTCTCTTTCATGGATACGTCGAGACCGATATACTGCGCCATGGCTGTCCTCCGTTCGATGCCTGGGCCCGGTGCCAATCGTGAGCCCGTTCTTCATCCTATCGGGGGACAGCCAGCCGGCTAGTGCTCGAACATCGCCGCCACATCTCAGTAGCCACCGCTCCCGCGATTACGTCATGTTCGTGCATGAGGCGCAAAGTTGCCGTTCGAGAGGCCGGGAGCGAGGCTGAATTTAACTTCCTCCCTACCCTTCCGATTCTGTGGCACTCCCAGAGATATTTTGCGACCGGATTCATAAAACCCGAGGGGGGTTCGAGTCCACGTTTTGGGCCCGCTCGGAAAAATTTAATAATTTGAATAGCTTAATGGAGTATTCTGGTGGGCCCGGAGGGTCATCGTTTTCGGCAGGAAATCAATACTTTAGCGGGTGGTTCGCCAACCCGTTTCCTTCATATTCTCTCGTATGGTCTGGCGAACCCAACGAGCAGGAGGAGGACTATAAATCACTCTGGCAACTCCTGCATGCCGTGGAACCAGCATCGTCCACGCCGCCGGTGGCCCTGCCGCGCGTCGGCCGCCGTCCCTTGCTGGCATATCCGATGCGCCTGCCAGCCGTATCGCCGAACGCTCTCGCGCCTTGCCAGGCGGCCGTCGTGCTGCTTGATCCGGATTCCCGCCCGCGGCCGCCTGAAGCTGTCCTGCGGTCCTGTTTTGGGCTTACCGCATCCGAAGCGAGGCTCGCCTGCCACGTTTCATCTGGCGAAGCCCTGGAAGCGGCCGCGGATGAACTGGCGATCTCCTACGAGACAGCGCGCAACCATCTCAAGGCGATCTTCGCCAAGACCGACACCCATCGACAGGCGGAACTGATTGCCCTGCTCGCAAGGGTCGCAAACGGACCGCAGGGCGGCCGATGATTTTGGACGCCGGGGTCAGGGCTGCCGCCACTGGCCCTCCGATGGGAAAGCATCTCACGCCTGCTGCGCAGGTCGGTATCGTGAATCCTTGCCAGCCGAAGGCCTGACCAGATCGTTCATCAGCGTCGAGAACCTTAAGGCCTCTTCTGCGTGAGGCCCTGAAAAACGTAGCCGTCGAACTCGGCCACTTTCTCCCGCAAAGTATCCCAAACCAGCCATTCTCCGCTGGGGTCGCACAGCGGTTCGTAAGGGTCCCCCGCCTATCAGGGTAGGTGGAGAAATTAGCACGGTAGTGAACGGCTAATCGGTTCGGCTGGCCGTCTCGGCAGCCGTCACAGGAATTTGCGTCGGTCCGGGTTTTACGATCGGAGCATGAGCCACGGCACTATCCCTTTTGGGCGCACGTTCCCAGGATAGGTGTCATGACCTTGAGATGCTCGTCGATGCGCCCACGCACGTTTGCAGGCACTACTTCGCGCTCAGGCAGACGCCGCCATCGCTCGTTGACGAGCGTGACTGTCTCCACCACCGCTTCCAAGACGGCCGTCTCAGGCAGCCCTGCGCGGTTTGCAAATGCCTTCCACCGCGCCGCCGTAAGAGCCCTGAACGACCGTTCCCGACCGAGAGAGAGCGCCATGGCGTCGGCTGGTATGTAGGGCACGGTCGATAGCACATCGTAGATCGGAGCAAGAGACGGTCTATCGCCGTCTCCAGGATAGATCAGCGACCAATTCTTCAGATGCATGTCGCCGTTGCCGGTCAAAGCAGCCAAGGCCAAGCGACGGACGAATTCCAGAGCCGCTTCGGGTGACACAGCGTTGTTCAATGTTGCCGCGATGTGGAAGGCAGCGCCCTCATATTTGCGCGAGGGTTGGACCCCGAAGACTTGAGCAAAGTCCTCAATGTGTATCCTCTGGCCGTCAGCGCCTCGGTCAAAGCGCCTAACCAAAAGAAGCGGTCCCCCGGAATGGGTATTGAGTTCCTCGGGAATGCTCTCCAGGTCGGACCTCTCGACCAACTCGTGGTGAGGAACATCCATCCCTATCGCTGCCGCAAGGGCTAGATTGGCGAACTCATTCTCCGAGACCCCCGGAAAGGTCGCGGACGGGAATTTTGCGATATAAAGGCCCAGTTCGCCATCCATCGGCAGCGTTAGGCCGCCGCCTTCTCGCCTGTTCTTGGCAACCGATAGCTTCATTTGCATGCCGGCCAGCGAGAAGTAGGCTTTGGGCTTTTCCATTAGGACAGAGCCATCGCTAGGCACGAGTTGCACCGCTCCGGATACATCGGCACCAAGCACTGCCAAGAGATCGAAGTCGTTGCGTTGCCTTACACGCCCCTGGTGATGCTTCCCCATTGCTTCGCGCAGCTTTCCCTCCGGCAGGAGATTGGCGAAGAACGTGGGAAGAATACCCGCAAGCGGCTTCGGGTCTTGCCTGAGTTCACCATTTGCCGACCGAAACGAGAGGCTGAGAATTGGGACACCGCCCCTCTCGCGATAGTCCTGCTCAAAGGTGAATGCGTAGACGGGGCTTCGTAGGATCGTGCCAATCTTTCTGTTAGCCAAAAGGACGTCGAGAGACTGTATCGGCCTGGGCCGTTCGGAAACTCGCATCATTGTCGAACCGCAAAGCAAAAAACGGCGGATCGGGGTCGTGCTTGTGGCGCTTTGGCTAGCTCTTTCATCATGAGCCTTGGTTCAACTCTTCGCTTTGGTCCTTTTTTACCCTGGCCCTTTTCAGCGCTGCCGAGACCGCTTCTGCTCTGGTGGTCGGGAAGCCTGCGAGGCAGCAAGCTCTGACGATGGAGCCAAATCGCTCTACGAAAACACGACACTTGGGAAGTTCTGGGTCCGCATCGATCAGCGCAATAGTGACATGCCCGAAAGTGGCGCGTAGCCGCCGGATACCATCAAGCAGCTCGTCGTCGGAGTATTTTCGAACCCGTTGACTGGCTCTTTTCCGCACTGCGGAGATCACTCCCGCTCTGGTAGACGGGAATCCTGCCAGCCCATACGCTCGGATAATGGAGCCAAATCGCTCCACGAAAACACGACACATCGGAAGTTCTGGGTCTGCGTTGATCAATGCGATCGAGACGTACCCGAACTTGGCATGCAGGCGTCGGATACCATCGAGGAGCTCTTCATCGGAGTATTCACGACCCCGCTTGGCAATCGCACGGCACTTGAACCCGATAATTTCGTATGCGGCGTGCAGGCCTCCAAAGTGCACGCCGTACGACGACGAGCAGGGAGTGTAAGGGCAATTGTCGATGATTGTTGAAGACAGCTTTTTCTTTTCCCTTAAGAGCCGTCTAAGTCTCGCAATCATGTCAGGCTTCGCAAAAGTGTACCTGCGGATGTCGCCAATCTCCCGTTGAGCCTTCGCGAATTGTTTGATGTCGACGACCGGTTGATCTAACACCCGAACTCTGACCCATTGCTCCGGTGGGTTGGGCCGAATCGGCCCTCTCATTCGCGCATTCGTCCGGTTATAGACATAGTTGCCGATCATCAGTTCGCTGCTCAGCACGGTCCTGACGCGCTCCCTTGTCCAAGAACTGCCGTTTGTTGAAGGCACTCCATCGGCATTCAACCGCTTTGCGATGGTGGTCATGCTTTGCTTTTGAGTTACGAACTGCCGGAAAATGCGCCGCACTATCGCAATTTCCTCAGGCGGACCGGGCACGAAGACAACGCGGTCGGTACTAAGCCCCTTCTGTTCGCCGGCTCCGAGGAGACATCGAGGCTCGCCAGACTTGCTAACCAACAGTCTCCGGACGCCATATGGCATACCGCCGCCTTGCCTGAACCCTAGACCGGCTTGCTGCTTCTTGGCCCTTGAGATTTTCGCCGACAGTTCGCGACTATATTCACCAGCCATCACCCGCTTTAGATTTTTGACGATAGTCGAAACAATGCTGCCGTCGTTCTCGAAGGGCTCGCCACAATATTCCACTGCGACCCCGGCATCTCGGCAAAGAAACTCGTAGTGTGCTGATTGATCCGTGTCCTGAAATCGGCCCCATCGGCTTACGTCCAGGACCAGAATCGCGGAATATCCATGTTGACCGGTGACGACATCGGCCAATAACTGCTTGAGTCCGTCTCTTCCTTTTAGACTTAAGCCGCTCTTGCCGGCATCGGCATAGGTTTGGACGATAGCGAACCCTCGCTCTTCGGCAAATTCCGCGATTGCGGCGGTCTGATTATCCAGAGAATAGCGCTGATGCTCTGTCGACATGCGAATGTACTGAGCAGCCGGAATGCGAAGGTCCGTTGTCAATCCAGTCACTATAGTGATCTCTTGAACGTTATATGGCCCGCTGCGAAGTCGTATACTATAATCAGTGCATGTTGTCCAATAGAGATGGAAAAGTTAATTATACGCGATCGCGTATAATGAAACTCATCGCGAATGTTCGTAAATCGTGATGCGGCAATAGGGCTGGGCATCGATATCGATGACAACTTTGCCATCATCGCAGTGGGCCAGTCCCGTTCCTCCGCTCTTACAATATTTTGATGCCCCAGACCGGCGTGTCACCGGCCTGGCAAGGTTCATTCTTTTCCTGTTTAGCAATCACGCGTAATTCGCCCGCGCTCGCGAGGATTGGGCACGCGATCATGATTGCAATGGCGAGGGTGCGTCTCATTACTTTTCCGTTGGTATCGAGGACGCATTCCCAGACGAGAGAGCGCTGAACGTCCTTCGGTTCCCGCCGAACCGAGATGAGACGCAAAGTTGCCATAGAATATAGATGCGATCGGCGAGTGGCTGGAGCAGCTCCTTGAATCGACTTTGGCGAACCGCGTCGTAATCTATTGACAAATAACGATTATGCTAGTCGCTGAGGGCCTCGAACCCCAACCAAGAAGCGCCAGGGTTCGCTGGGTTCCTTAATTCGCGCCAGATGCTCTCGACAAATTTCTGCAGCACATGTTTGTAGTTTCGAAATCCGCTCGCCCAGCCAAACCAGCGCCCTCCTGGCTTATTTGGTAGTGCTTCGAATACCGCGCCTTCACGTAGGCTTCATTCAGTGTGTTGAACCAGGCGCGATGGCGCTGCTTCTCCCGAGGCCAGGCCTGTGCTAGTCGTCGATCTTGATCCTCAGCCAGAGACCTCAAAAAAGTGAGCTTACGGGATAGTGGGCTGTAGTTGGTGGTCACGAGCAGAACGGTAGAATAAGTTTGCTCGATGGCTTGGTGCAGGAGAAAAGCCGCTGTTTTTTAAGCGCCTTGGGCTGGGCCAACGGCTCCTCATTGAGTTCATAAAGAATGATGCCTTCACGTCGGATGTGCAGATCATGTATCCTGGGCGTTTCAGGGTGAAAGCGAACTCGCGGTAGCGACTGATCCGCTATACACACCCTATGCGTCCGCTCTCGACGCTCCTGACGTACTTAAGCACCATGTCGTTCGTCGCCACGCCTATTCTCTGGCATGAGTGAAAAGGCGGATTGCCGGCCAGTGGGTGATTGCTTCCCGAAGTTTACCGAAAAGCTTTCCATCTTGTTTGGTCGCGGCCCGCACCTGAACAGCAACCCAGCCGGCTTTCATGGTCGCGCCGACATGACAATGGCAAACAATGGCGTGCAATTGCCAGTCCGATAGCTCGAAGAAGCGTCTGGCTTCACCGTAGGTTTCATTCCTCAGTCCCTGCGCGCGCAACATCGGATCGGCGAAAGCAATGCTCAGTGGAGATTCGAGACATTGCGCTTTGTCTCGTACATCGAGGCGCATGTATTCGGTGCCGGGGAGTGCTCCGAGGCATCGGTCGGGAAATTGCTCGAGAAGCGCTGCCCAATGTTCCAGTCGCTGGCTTCGCGTCATCACCGAGCAGGCCGCATCGACTTCCGCGACCGCCTGCAACTCTTCGAGTGTTTGGTGTCTCATGGCCGTCTCCTGTTCGCGGGCCGCTCTGCCTGCAGCAAAGCGCGCGACAGGCCGGAATAGCCCCAGTCGTTCCCTATGGCGCTCGAACCTCGATCCAGCCGGAAAGTTCCATTGCAATCGAAATTTTTTCAGGCGGTCAGCCTTGGGATTGGAAGCTACGCTCCGCCCTGTGCTGGCGCCGGCGAATGTGACTATGAGCGGGACATCTCCGGCGACTATCCGAAGCGCCATTCGCGTCGGGTGCTCATGAGCACGTGAATCCTAGCTGACTGCTTCCAGGCCTCGCCGCGGACTCTTCGAACTTTCGCCTTGTCGATTGAGCGGATCGCTCCTTGGCAAGGAGCCCTTGATGGAACATCCGAGATCGATGGCAAAAGTCGCCGTCCCATCGGATCCATTTGTCGCGGTCGCGAAACACGATCGGTGAATCATACCGCAGCCCGACGGCATTCGACTTTTCCTCTCTTGACTCGCTGGCCAAGGCGCAGACACACTAAATTTGCCGCATGGTTCGAGGGGAGGACCGTCGTGGAAAACAACACAGAATCTGACCGACAACTGGCGCTGCGCCTTTCGGCTTGGTTGCTCTTAGTGGGGCAAATTCTCTACGTCATCGTTACGCTGTTCCATGCCGGCGGGGATGCCAACAACCACCCAGTCATCTTCGAAGGTTATGCCGCCAGCGGCACATGGACCATGGTCCACGTAGCCCAGTTCGCGTGCACCGCCATTTTGCTGGCGGGCCTGTTGACCCTGTTCTTTGGCCTTGACGTTCAGGGTGGAACTGCCAAGTGGACCGGCCGATTTGGAGCAGCTTTGACCGTGGTGAGCTTTGCACTGTACGGAGTGGTGCTGGCGGTCGACGGTGTCGCGCTCAAGCAAGCCGTGAACGCTTGGGTGAACGCTCCCGAGGCCGAGAAGGCGGCGCGCTTTGCAACAGCAGAGGCCGTCCGTTGGCTGGAATGGGGGACGAGAAGCTACGAGGCCTTCGCGTTGGGCCTCGCGTTGGTCCTCTTGGCTGTCGCGGTAGCCTTAGCGGCGAAGATCCCGCGGCCCATCGCCTACCTAATGGCGCTCTCAGGTCTCGCTTACTGGCTGCAAGGCTGGACCGCCGGGTCTGAAGGCTTTTCGTCAACGCACGTAATCGGTATAGAGGCGGCCGAGGTCCTGAATGTGATTTGGGCCGGATGGCTGCTCGTCGCATCCTGGAGGCGTCATTGATTCCGCCGCGTTCAAACACCGCGCGCGGGCAGCCGCCAGCGATCTTTTGACGGAGCCAGTTGGTCTGCAGGTCCGCCAGGGCGCCGTCGACATCTCAAGAAACTGAGACACGCGCAGGCCGAATTGGCGAGACAGCAAACCCAAGAAAATGGCACGCCTTTGCCGCCGGAGAATCCCAAGGAAGCCAGGCGACGCACGGCCCTGGCGCTGGCCAGACAGCGGGCAAAAGCCGGGATGTACATAAAGCCCAACTATCTTTCGAATGGATCCAACAGAAGCCACTAATACATGACAACGACGGATGGTATTTTCCTGTTCTCCGTTGGATAACGGACCACCGAGCATTGGCGAGTCGTCAAAGGTGCATTACAAGCAGCAGCACAGGGGTTGGGCTAAATTGCTATTCTGGGAGTGAATACGTTGACTGAACAAAATGAGGCTCAAAACGTCGATCTGGTCGGTCTGACAGCAGATATCGTCTCAGCTTACGTCGCTAAGAACGCCATCCCCATTTCCGAATTGCCCGAACTTATTGCGTCTATTCATTCGTCACTGGCGGCATCGGCCACCCAAAATGCGGCCGAAAAACCAAATCAGGAGCCCGCAGTCAATCCGAAGAGGTCTGTGTTTCCTGACTACATAATCTGTCTTGAAGACGGGAAGAAATTCAAATCTCTGAAGCGCCATCTTGGCGTGCACTACGGAATGACGCCCAATGAGTATCGCGAGAAATGGGGATTGAAGCCGGAGTATCCGATGGTGGCGCCGAACTATGCGGCTCATCGATCGGCATTGGCAAAGTCCAGTGGGCTCGGCCGCAAGCCCGCGGCAAAGCCGGCGAAAAGCACTGCCAAAAAGCGTTCGTCACGATGAAAGCGTTTTTTTGCACGGGCTCCGCGTGGAGGCCATACGTGACAGCCGACGCGCGAGTTTGTGATGCAGGGCGGGGGGCGGACTGTATCATTTTAATACAATCTTCAATTTGTAGACTCCTGGGATGCATCGGCAGCTAGTGTTTCCGTCCAGGCTAGAGGAGAGAAAAGCCCGGAGACCGGGAGGAAAACGATGTCCGTCCAAAAAGAAGACTATCGAACGAACAGAGCCGACTACTTGATCGCCGCGACGAAAGGCTTGCGGGCCGTTGATGTAGGCCGTAATGAGATATTGGAAAGAAGAAAGAAATCTCTGTGGCTAAGAGACCCGCGAACGGCCAGATTGGCCGCAAATCCGTGCGATAGCTTGCCGGAATCAAAAGCCAAACCGCGAGGCAACTAACGTCTCTGGTGCTTCCGGCGATACCCTGCCCTTGGCTACTCCAGCTTCGTCCTTATGGATGCGTGCCGATCATTTCGGCGGAGGTGTATATTTGTCGTCAGCCGGTGCCGTGTTTCGTTTCCGAGCCCCCGCCGGTTAGGCCCGGCGGCGCGCCACCAAACCCGACGGCCACCGGGCCGCTCCCGTATAGGAGCCACGGACCGTTCGGCAATGGCTTCCACGGAGCGAAAATGCCCACACACCTGCGGTCCGGCCCCGTTCTCGATGGCCGATCCCGACGTCGTCAGACGCCTGCTCGAAGCTGTCGGCCGCGACCTCGACCAGGCCATCGAATTCCAGCTCGCTCTCGGACCGGAGCGAAGCCGTCGAGATGCGCGCGAATACCGAAGCGCTCAGGGCCGAACTGGAGCCGTGCTCGACGTCCAACAGCATCATGATGGTGCTCCCGCTCGTGGCAGGTAACCCCAAGGCGGGACCGCTGATGAAACCACGTCTCGATTGATCAGGTCACGATTCCGACCCACAGGCTGAAATCTGATACCTTCGTTGTGAAATCGGAAGCTGCCATTCCGTTTCGGCCCAAGGCTCGTCGCCGAAGCGGCGGATCAGGTTACTGTAGCTATGGCCTCCGTGTAGGTATGAAATTCGGATAGCCCACTGGACGTTCCGACGAGAACAACAACAGCATCCGCTGACATCGCGCCTTCGGCGATCAGCTTCCTTGCACCGGTCAGCGCAGCTGCGCTCGACAGTTCCAGATAGAGGCCGCAACGCGCCAACCGGTCCTGATCTTCACGCACCTCGATGTCGTCTGTGACGACTGCCTTGCCGCCGCAGGACGCGATCGCGTCTATCGCCTGGTAAGTCACTGTCGACCCGCCGATCGAGACGAGTGTTGTACGGCCCGGGAATGTGCCACGATAGTCTTCTCCGGCAAGCGCCTTCGACAGGCGGGCGAACGGCTCCACGGCATGAACCCTTGGTGGGTCGACGAGAAAGCCTGCCCGCCGCAAATCGCAATAGCCGCGCGCAATTGCCCACAGCAGATCGGCCCTGGCGGTTGGAACCACGATGTCGGTGCAACGCCCCCCAAGATCGCGAAAGATCTCGAGTGCAATCGACCTCAAACCATCCACTCCGAACGGATTGCTGCCGACCGCTGGCAAAATGAAGTTTGTGGCCGGGTACCATTGTCCTGTTTTTACGCGGCCGACCATCGCCTGCCAGCGCCGTTCGGGCGTTTCGGCCGCCATCAGCGTCGCCCCGTGCACTTCGATCGCACGGCGCCAGTTGGGATTCATATCCGGCGTCGTGACGACAACGCAGGCCAACCCGACATGAGCTGCATAGGCGGCAAGCGACGCGCCGGCGTTGCCGCTCGAGGCTGCCGCCACCGTGGTCGCGCCCGCATCCAGTGCTCTTTGGACAACAAATCGGCTCATGCGGTCCTTGTGCGATCCTGTAGGATTGGCAGCCTCGTTCTTCACGAAAAGATCTTGAACGCCGATTTCCCTGGCCAGTCCGTCCATCCGAACGAGCGGGGTATCGCCTTCGCCGAGCGTGGGATGGTCCGGATAGATTTGCCAGTCCGCGAGGCGATCCAGGGATTTGGGCAATTCAGCATATTCGATGGCGAGGCTGGCAGGCACGCCACGGTCGTGACAAACCGGGCAGCCTTCATGGTAGTCTCCAAGCGCGAAGACCGTCCCGCAGCGCACGCAGCGCAGGCCGAGCGCCAGCGGATTGAGCGCTCGTGAGGACCTAAGCATGGAGAGCCTGAGAATGGTCAAGTCTAGGGCCGACATCCGCCATCAGCTTGAAGAGGCAGTCGCCGCGCTGTGTCAGCGACGGCACTCTGCGGCACGCCACGATCCCCGAGGATCCGAAATATAGTGTTTGCGGTTCGCGCGTCGGATCATCGGGAAAATGGATGCGGGCAGCCAGCTGCCCTTTGGTGACTTCGTCACCAACCTTGGCGGCAGGTTCGAAGATCCCCCTTTCGCGCGCATAGACGAATGCGTCGTAGCCGCTGACCGTCATCAGACGCGTTGGCGGGGCAGGTTCGACGGAAATGCCGCGCAGAATGCCGAGATCGCTGAGAACCCGGCGCAGGCCCGACAGGGCTAGCTCCAGTCCGTTTTGCGATAGGGTCGCTCCTCCCCCCAATTCCGTCGTGAGCGCCAGCGCTCCGCGCGCCTCCGCCGCGGCCGCGAGCGTGGTGAGACCGCCGCCGCCGGTCCCGTCGCTTATGAAGCTTATCGGCGCACCGAATAGTTTCAGCAGCCCAAGCAGACGTTGATGCTCCTGTGCGGTACGCCCAGGGCGCACCAGCGCGCTCGCGATATAGTCGAGCGAGCGTCCGCCCGAATGAAGATCGACGACAAGGTCAGCCATCGGAATCAGAACTTCGCTGACATAGTGGGCGATCATCTGGGTCGGCGTTCCAAGCGCGGCGCCCGGAAAGACGCGGTTGAGGTTGCCTTCGTCGAGTGGCGACACCCGCCGGCCGGCCTCCACCGCCGGATAGTTGAGAGCCGGGATGATGATGAGCCGCCCCGAAACCTCATGTGCTTGCGTTGCTCGGGCAAGACTGGAGAGTGCCACTTGCCCCTCATATTCATCGCCGTGGTTTCCCGCGATCAGCAATGCAGTGGGTCCCGAGCCGTTCTTGATGCACACCAGCGGAATCGGGATCCAGCCATAGGCCGACAGGTCGGTCGAATGCGGCAGTCGAAGGCAATCCGACTGCTTCCCCTCTGCAGCATAGTTGATTGGCGTCCATATCCGGGTTTTTGCAGACATGGCGGATTGCTTGTTCATCGCAGCACTTTCTCCAGGAAGCGGCGCGTGCGCTCGTGTCGCGGAGCCGTGAAGAAAATCGAGGGTGGAGAGATTTCGACCACCCTGCCCTCGTCCATCAAGACGACGTCGTCGGCTACCGCTCGCGCAAAGCCCGGCTCATGAGTGACGCAAATCATGGTCATTCCGCTTTTGGCCAGGTCGATCATCACATCCAGGACTTCCCTAACCATTTCAGGATCAAGCGCCGACGTCGGCTCGTCGAAAAGCATGACCCGCGGGTCGAGGCACAAGGCCCGCGCGATCGCCAACCGCTGCTGCTGGCCCCCGGAGAGCTGGACCGGATACTTTTGCGCCTGCTCCGGTATCCTTACCCGCTCCAGATGGCGCATCGCGATCTCGGTAGCCTCGACCGCCGGCTTCTTCAGGACACGTCTTAGTGCCAAGGTGCAATTCGCAAGCGCAGTCAGATGCGGGAAGAGGTTGAATTGCTGGAACACCATCCCGACCTCTGGACGTCCGTCTGCGGGGCGCCCCGGGGTGCTCGCAGCCTCTTTGCCGCGGATCCGGATCGTTCCACGTTGATAGGTCTCGAGCCTGTTGATGCATCGCACGAGTGTCGACTTGCCCGAGCCGGATGGACCACAGATCACGATGCGCCTGCCAACTGGCATCGCAAGGCTGACATCCTTCAGCGCGTGAAAAGCGCCGTACCATTTGTTCAGACCGACGATCTCGATCGCGGTTGCCTCATCGCTTGCAACGACATCACTTCGATTCCAATTCGCGTCTGACAAGGAAATGGCGTGCGCCATCTGTTCGCTTTCTCCGTTTAACGTTGAGAAGGCTGGGCGAGCCTGCGCTCAAGAAGACGCACCAGCTTTGCTGCCACCAGCGCCAATGCCAGCAAGATAATTCCAGCGACCGCCAGCGGCTCGGCGTAGCGGTAGGTCTCGGACGCGACGTCGAATGCGCGTCCGAGCATTTCTGGCACCGCGATGGTGGCGAGATAGGGCGTGGCCTTGAGTATGGAGATGAAGTAGTTGCCCGCTGGCGCAGCTATGTTGCGGACCATCTGCGGGGCCAGCACCAAGGCGATCGTGTCCGCGCGCGAGAGGCCCAAGGCCTTCGCGGCCTCCGACTGACCCCTTGGAATAGCATCGATCCCTGCCTTGAACACCTCGGCGAGATAGCCGCTGAAGTAAATGCTGAGGCCAAGCACGCCGACGACCATCGCCGGCAGGACGACGTTGAAGTGGGGAAGCACGAAATAGAGGAAGTAGAGCCAGGCTAGCGCCGGCGTGGAGCGGATGAAATCGATCACGAAGCGCAACGCATATCCTGGGACCGACCCCAAGCGTCGCGCGATTTCGAAGACGAAGCCGAGAGCGCAGGCGCCGATGCAGCTGAGCACCGTCACCTCGACGGTCGTTCCGATCACGCTGGCAATCGTCGGGACGGTCGAGAGGGCAAAGGCAGGATCAAAATTCACCGGACAGGCTCCTTGCCGCGCCCGTCCGCAACTGCAGCCAGCGGCCGAATATCGTGATCGGGTAGCAGACCACGAAATAGGCAAGCAGAAGCGCCGTGTAGATCCCGAGGGGATTGTATTCGACCTCGGCCAGCTCCTTGGCCTGGAATGTCATGTCCGACAGGGTGATCAGCGAAACAAGGGCCGTGCCTTTGATCAGCTGAATGAGTTGGTTGACAAAAGTCGGTGCCATGGCCATCAGCGCCTGCGGGAGCTCGATCAGCAGCAGGGTGTGGTGACGCGCCAGACCGAGGGCCGACGCGGCCTCCCTTTGGCCTTTGTCGAGCGCCTCCAAGCCACCCCTCACCGCTTGGCTGCCGTACCCTCCCGCATTGAGCCCCAGAACCATGGCGCCCACCGTCGTTGCCGGCAGATGGATGCCGAAGCCCGGCAATGCGTAATAGAAGACGAAAAGCAGAATGATCACGGCCGAGCTGCGCCAGAACTCAATGATCAAGGTTATGGCGAAATGCGCAGCGCCCTTGGTCAAATACTGCGCGACGCCGAATGCCAAAGCGAACGGCACTGCAAACAAAAGCCCGAATGCCGTCACCATGGCGGTAACCTTGAGCCCGCCAAGAATGCCAAGAAAGATGTCAAGGAATGTCACGTTCTGAAGCCCAAAAGGTCGCACGACCGTTTGACCACCGGTCGTCCCATGAACAGTTCTGGCCTGCGCGCGGCGACGAGGAATCAGTTGCCGTTGCAGAGCTGATCGCTTTTGAGGTCTGGTGCTGTTTCTTCGTCGCTGAACCCGTACTTCGCCATGATCTTGGCCACGGTGCCGTCCGACTTTAGCGCCCGAAGCTGTGCATTGTACAAATCACGAAGGTCGCTGTCGTCCGTGCGGAATGCGATCGCTGAGTAGCCGAAACGATCTTGCCCGCCAGCACCCTGAAAGGGCGTCACGCGCTCCAGGCCGCTGATGTTCGCGTCGGAGAGGATACGGGCCACCGTCGGCGCTGAGAATGCCGCCACATCGATCCTGCCTGAGAGCAATGCCGACACGTTCGACTGGATGTCGGGAAACAGCTGCGTGCGATCCTGTGGAACTCCGGCGGCGGAGGCGTTCTTTGCGGTGGTGCTGCCTCGGCCGACGCCGAACCTGACGTTCTCACGCGCCGCTATGTCGGCATAGCTATGCACCTTCTTGGGATTTCCCTTCATCACGAGCGCCGCATCGGCGAGCTTGAGGTCCGGGTCGCTGAACGCGACGAGCTTGCAGCGTTCTGGAGAGATATAAAGACCGGCAGCGATCGCGTCGAAGCGGTTGGCGTTTAGCGCTGGTATCAAGGCGCCGAATTCCGCAATTACCATGTTGACCTTTGATACCCCCAATCGGGCGAAAGCGGCCCTGACGAGATCCGGGTGAAAGCCGATTGGCTCGCCATCCTTGCCGCGAAAGCCCCATGGGGCGCCATTCGAAATTCCGATCACGATAGTGCCTTCTCGCAGGACCCGTTCTCGCGTGGTTTCGGCGCGGCCGGCCGCTGCGACTGTCAAAACCGCCACGAACGCCAGAACCGCTGTTCGGCTACAAACGCGCGCTCTGCTCCGCATCGATTTCTCCTCCTGTGACGTTTGTCGTGGCCTATAAGGTAGACCAAGTATAACAGGTATGTCAAATTTTTGTTAAGTTCATATTCCGGTTTTGTGAAATGCGGCCCAGGGATGGACAATCCGGGTTCGGTCATGTAGGTATCCCTAGTATACCAGAAGTTGAGCGGGTCAATGGTTGGACAAAGCGCGAATGCACTTCACGAGACAGTGAGGCAGGAAATCATGCGCAGAGTGAACACGGGGGAGTACGCAGCCGGCCAAGCTTTGCCCTCCGCTGCCGCTTTGGCCGAAGAGTTTGGTGTAAGCTCAATCACCATAAAGCGCGCGTTGCGCGACCTGCAGCCGGCTGGCGTTCTACGCTCGGTGCCGGGGCTCGGTACATTCGTTCGCGAGCAGCGGCGGTTCATTCGTGATCTCGACTATTCCTTGACCTCGCACGCGGACGCGTTGCGTCTTGGTCTAAAACCCTCGATCCGGCTCCAGTCGTTCACCCAGGAGAAGATTGCCGATCCCGCGTTCGAGGTGCTCGATCCCCCAGCTGGTTTCATGCTTTGTGTGCGCAAGGTTATTTCGGCCGACGACATTGCGGTCATGTATGACACCTCCTACTTGCCCCGCTCGATCGATGACGAGGTCATCAATGATTTCGGGGACAAATTCATCGGTGACGCACTGCGTGAGCGCGGAACGCAATTTACCAAGACAAAGCTCCTCATCGACGCCGCGCCGGCGTCCGAGCAGGCGCAGCAGATTTTTTCCATTCCCAACGGTTATCCAGTGTTGCGGCGCCTTTATCGCCTCAGCACAGCCGACAGCTCGTTTTCGATCTTCGGTGTAACGGAATCTCCCTTTGACAGGTTGGCATGCACGGTTGAGCTCGAGGCGAGCTAGGCCGACGCGCCAACACTGCGGAACGGCAACAAGCGCCGCGACCATCCAGGAGGAACCATGCTTCCAGCCCCGCCGTCACCGGACGTCCCCCAGGACGAACTCTGCCGGCGCCTCGCCGCCGTCCGGCGTGAAATGAGTGCGCAAGATGCGCAATTCCTGGTTCTTACCGATCAGAAGAATGTCGAATATTTCACCGACTATCGCACGTTGTCCTGGGGGTATCACTCTCGGCCGCTGTTCTTGCTCATAGACCACAAAGACATCACAGCCGTCGCCAACCGGATCGAATCGCGCAATCTCGAATCGCGATCGCGCGATTTTTCCATTTCCTACTACGACGGCTACCTGGCTGAGGGGGCACGCGCGATCGTTCAACTGCTTTGGCTCCGCGACCCGGCCGCGAAGGCAAAGACGGCAATCGACTACGGCCAGGATATGCATGGCCGCGGCTCCCTGGAGCTCGTAGACGGCATACGCTCCCGTGGCGGGCAATCACAGCTCGGCCCCGCGACCAATCTGCTGTGGCGCACCCGTATGATCAAATCGCCTTTCGAGGCGGAGCTGAAACGCGTCTCGTTTGCGATCGTCAACGCCGCGTTCGACGACGCTGTCGCTGATGCCAGGCTTGGCATCACCGAGGTCGAGCTCTGCCGCCGGATCCAGTCCCGGATATTCGAATACGGCGCTGAGCGTGCCGACCCCATCGCCATGACGTTTTGTCGAGGACAGTTCAATTACGCGCGGCCGCCCGCGATGCGGCCGCTGGAAGTTGGCGAATATGCCTGGACGGATTTTCGGTCCACCTATGGCGGATACCCGGCGGACAGAAACCGGATCGCCCGTGGCGGCGAGCCCGAGTCCTGGGAGATCGAAGCCTACACAAACACCCGCGCGCTGACGATCGCGCTAGCCGAAGGCGTGAAGGCTGGAATGACGTGCGGGGACCTGTTCGGGGATTTCGAGCGGCTCTGGCGCGATGCGGGCCTGCCACCGGCATATGGACTTGTCTCGCGCATCGGACACGGCGGTGGCCTGGACGTGACGGAGCCGCCGTCTATTTCAAAAGACAATCCCGAGGTCTTAACATCCGGAATGATACTCCATCTCGAGCCCAAGTTGGAGAAAGACGGGGCGGTCTTTCAGTTTGAAGAGGTAATTTATGTCGGTGACAAGGGAATCGAATTCTTGAGTGATCTGTCTCCAGAGCAAATCCCGGTGATAAACTAGCCGGGACCGTGGCATTTTGTAAGCTTTGGCGTTCGTAATTTAACCTGACACTTTCTTGCATTGTCGGACAATGTTTGTTCACAGGCGTTTTTCCAGCGGCGGCGGGCAAGCGGCGAGAACAGCAAACGGGCGAGGATTATGAATTGTGCGATATTACCCAGCGAGGCCACGACAGCGCCGTTGAAGCCTCTTGTTGCAATATGCTCCCAGGACGTCGAATTTTACCTTATGCTGAGCCATATTCTGGAGGTGGACGGCTTCTCCAGCACACTGGCCAGCACCGATGACGAAACGCTTGAGCTGGCAGAGGCGACCACCGTCCAGGCATGGATTTTGGATTGCCGTGCCGCCAACCAGATGGCGGTCACCTGCGGACGGCTGAGGCAGGATCCGCGGACCGAGAGCCTGCCGGTCATCGCGCTCATAGCACCCGACGCGCAAAACCAGCACATCGGTCTGCTGAAGGCAGGGATCGACGAGTGTTTCGTAAGGCCAACGGCGCCGGCGAAACTGCTGATCTACCTACGCTCACGGTTGGGAAATCCGGTTCGCTCCGAGGCCGGTCTGTCACTCAGCTACGGCGGAATTGAAATGCAGATCGATACCCATCACGTGCGATGCAAGGGCGAGGAAATTCTTCTCGGGCCGATCGAATTCAAACTCCTGCGCTACATGCTCGAGAATCCGGAAAAAGTGATCAGCCGCGAAGAGCTGATCAAAATCGCCTGGCCGCGCAACGTCTTTGTCGGGCCGCGAACGGTGGACGTTCATATCAGCCGACTGCGACGATGCTTCAGGCAGTTCCTGCACGCTGACGTGATCCGCACTGTTCGACTTGGTGGCTACGCCCTGGAAGACCAATCACTCGCAAGAAGCTAAAGCGCGTCGCGCTGAAACGGATTCAAGCGACGCGCTTTAAGCTTTTGTTTTGATGCATGTCGTTGTCCCAGAACCGCTGCACACTTCTGGGCGACATGCATTAGGCCGCAAATCCAGCCTTGCCGCGAGAGCCTTTGGCCCGTGACCAGTCGCCACGCGCTTCGAGCTCGTTCAGTCCGCCATCCAAGCGCGGGCCGATGAAGGCCGCCAACCGGCCGGCCTTCGTCGGCCAGCGCCCGCAACAATCACTGCGCCTGCAAATATCGGATTGGTTTGCCAACGCTTATCGCCTGCGCTGCCGCTATGATCCCTTGAGCGTCGATGCCGTAGTGTCGGTAGAGATCCGCAATGGTGCCGGTTTGCCCGAAGCGCTCGACCCCCAAGGCTCG
>NZ_JBEPLM010000006.1:0-350996 GCF_040545255.1 Mesorhizobium shonense | reverse complement strand
CCGATGCTGGCCTCCGATCCAGCCAGCATCTTGAATCACAAAATCAGCCTCTCCGGAATCCCTCTTCGATTCTGTCAAAAGCTGAACCGCTCTAGAGTCAAAACCCAATCGGTTGCCATTTGAACGACCGAGTTCGGACCCTTCTCGGACATTTTGAAGCGGAGAGCTGGGACGGCGCAAATTGACCCGTTGCGACCCTTGGGCCATCCAACCCGTGAAGGTCCGCTTCGTTGGGCTGCGCAGCGGTCGTTGCAACAATCACGCTGAGCTGGCTTGGGTCGTCGCCTCCGACTGCCGAGCGCTTAATCCGCCCCGACTTGTCACAATCACTCCCCCCTGGCTCGTCATGTGACGGGAGGCAAGCAAGCCATATGAAAGGAGACCACGATGCTGAAAAAAGTCGTGTACGTGGCGCTGTTGGTGAGCGATCAGGACAAGGCGCTCGACTTCTACACCAACGTCATCGGCCTCGAGAGGCGGATCGACGCTCCAACGCCAAGCGGACCGCGATTCCTGACCGTCGGCGTCCGGGGACAGGACTTCGAATTCGTTTTGTGGCCAGGCTCGCCCGCGAAGGCTGAACTGGGTTCCGCGGTTTATACGATCGAGGTGGAAGATTGCCGGACGGCGTTCGAAACACTGAAGTCGCGCGGCGTCACGTTCGAGCCGCCCGAGGTGCTAGACTTCCCTTGGGGTTATGCCGCGAGGTTTGAGGATCCGGATGGAAACCTGCTTCAGGTGCGCGAGGGGCGCGGCGCCTTTCGACGCTGAACGAAACGCGTTCCTCGAACATGAGGAGATGACGTGATGGATGCGATTGACCCTCAGGACACGGTAGCGGTCTAACGGACCTGCGATCCAGTCAGCCCGCCATCGGCGCTGGCGCCGTGTGGATCATCTCCATCAGGGCGGCGATGGCGGGCGTATTCGCCCGGCGGCCGACCTTTGCAATGTATTCCACGTCGGGCAGGGACGGCAGGGAAGCCGCCTCCGGCTCGAGGATACGCAGATCTGGGCCGACCAGGCTTCGCGGCAACGGCGTAATGGCGATCGCCGCGACCGCTGCAGCGCGGACGCCGGCAAGGCTGCCGCTGGTGCAGGCGATGGTCCAGCCCTGGTTCGCCCCGCCCTGCCCGCCAAGGGCGCGAAGCGCTGCTTCGCGGTACGGGCAGGGCTCCGGAAAGAACGCCAGGCGGAGAGGCGCGGGCGGTTCGCTCTCGCGCGCGAAGGCCCAAACCAACGGTTCGCGCCACAGCCTCAACCCCTCCGTGTCCTCGGCGCAGCGGCCAGCGACCATGACGTCGATCTCCCCTTTGTCCAGTCGCCTCAGCAACCGGGGTCCGATCCCGATTTCCAGGTCGATCGCCACTTGCGGGAATTGGGTCACGAAGCGTCGCAGGAGGCGGGGGAGCCATGCGCCCGTCAAGTCCTCCGACGATCCCAGCCGAATGCGACCGGCCGGCACGGCGCCGGAAAGACGCTGCCGCGCATCCTCGTTGATGCGCAAGATCGTCCGAGCATAACCGAGCAAGGTGTCGCCCGCCGGCGTGAGCTGCACCGAACGCGTGCTTCGAGCGAAGAGCGCTTGGCCCGCCTGATCCTCCAGGCGGCGAATCTGCGCGCTGACTGTCGACTGGGTGGAATGCAGGACCTCTGAGGCGCGAGTGAACCCGCCGCACTCGGCGACGGTGATGAAGACGCGCAGTAACTCGGTTTCAAACATGGGACCTCATCGTCCTCGATTTAACACTTTTCTCGCTGAATGCCAGCGAAATTACTCGTTTGCTAAATTTATCCGGAAGCGGAAGGTTGAGGTGACCGGCGCGGTTGTGCGCCTCGAAGGAATCGATCGCTATGATCAAATTGCTCTATCTGGAAGTTTCTCCCCGCAAGGCGGAGTCCGCCTCGATCGAGGTGGCGCGCGCCTTCATTGACGCCTATCGCGCGGCACACCCTTCGGATGAGATCGAAATTCTCGACCTCTGGTCGCTGGACCTGCCGCCACTCGACGAGGACGCGCTGAATGCGAAGTACGCCGGCATTTATGGCGATGGTCGCTCGCCGGCGCAGGCGGCGGCATGGTCGCGAATGGAGGCGCTGGCCGCGCCCCTGCTCGCCGCCGACAAGCTTCTGATGGCGGTCCCGCTCTGGAACTTCTCGATCCCCTACCGCCTGAAGCACTACATTGACTTGGTGTCGCAGAAGGACATCCTGTTCTCGTTCGACCAGACCGGCTTTGGCGGTCTGATGAAGGCGAAGAAGGCGGCGGTCATCTACGCGCGCGGCCTGGACTATGCGCCGACCAGCAACTGGACCCCGGGCGAGCGCTACGACTTCCAGCGCCCCTATGTGGAGGCGTGGCTCCGGTTCATCGGCCTGACCGACATCCAGGACGTGGTTGTGGAGCGCACCTTGTTCGGCCTCGAGGCCGACGCGGAGGCGCGGCGGGCGGCCGCGAGCGAGGCGCGCGCCATGGCCGAAGACTTCTGACGGCCGCCCTCCGCCGAGATGACACCCATTTCGTCGACGGGGCGCGGATCGCCGGCATTTCGGAGGGCCGCCGGCAGCAGAGGTGGGCGCTGGTTTTGCCGACCTGCACCGAACGTCTGCAATGCGCGCACCATCGCGACGTTCGGAGACTTGACGCCCGACGGCAATTCATGGCGCTACTTGCTGCTTCCGGTAGCTGGATCGACCGGCAGGGGTCCACCCCATCTTGGCTATGGCGCGGCGAAGCTGATTGGGTTTTGACCCTAAAGCGCGTCGCGCTGAAGCGGATTCGAGCGACGCGCTGTAAATCTTTGTTTTCCCTGGAATTGCTTTAGGCTGCCGCCTCCGGCATCCGAATGCCCCTTGGTTAATCGACCGCCGCGTATCGGTAGTCCGTGCTTGAATGCCGTTAGATCTGCATATCGTGTACTGTGACGAGACGTCGGGATCGAGGATCAGCGGACATGGATGAGGTGGGCCTGGCCGAGATCGCAGCCCGGTATGCTCGGTTTGCCGATACAGAAGCGCATGGTCGCTCGCCGCTTTACGAGGAGTTAGCTCGTGCCGTGGCTGGGGACCGGGTGACACTCGGCTTCCTGTCGACCCTCCCGGATATGAAGCGGCAACCGAACCTTCTGCTCGCCGCGGTGCGTCACCTGTTCGGCACGCCGACAGGCTGGACCGAGTTCCGCCAGGCGCTTCTGGCGCATCCCAACGCCGTCCGCTCGCTCATGCTCGAGCGCTCGACGCAAACCAACGAGCCAGGGAGATGCGCCGCATTGCTCCCCGTCCTGGCGCGGTTGCCGCAGCCGCTCGCCCTCCTTGAGGTCGGGACGTCCGCAGGGCTCTGCCTCATGCCCGACCTCTATGGCTACGACTACGGGCCTACGGTGATTCGCGCACCCGCCATGCCCTCGGAGCCGCCTGTCTTTCGATGCTCCGCCAGCGAGACGACCCCGTTGCCGACGGCCGCGCCGCAAGTCGTCTGGCGGGCGGGATTGGACCTGAGCCCGATCGACGCTGCGGACCCCGCGCAGGTCGCATGGCTTGAGACGCTGGTGTGGCCGGAGCAGACGGCGCGGCTCGCCAATCTGCGGGCGGCCGTAAGGATCGCTGCCACGGTCAAACCCCGGATCGTCAAGGGCGACCTACGTGGGAGCGAGATCGCGCGGCTCTGCAGCGAAGCCCCAAAGGACGCGACCCTCGTCGTCTTTCACACGGCCGTACTCGACTATGTCTCCGACCCCGCAGACAGAGAGGCTTTTGCGGAGCAGGTGATGCGTCTCTCTCCTTATTGGGTATCGAACGAGTTCCCTCGCGTATTCCCGTCCATCGCTAGCCGCGCCGGAACAAACTGGCCCTCCGGGCGCTTCCTCCTGTCCGTGAACGGCTCCCCTGTCGCTTGGACTGACCCGCATGGCGCCTCGCTCGATTGGATCGCGGACGAGGCTTGAGGACCCCCAGCCGAATGCCAAGCACTTGCGCCAAGGCTTGCTGAAAGTCGACCCTCCCAAAGAGTTGGACGTCCGATCCCGCCGCTGACTGCGGACGTTGACCGACAACGCGTTGGGCGCAGCGAAGCTGGTTGGATTTTGACCCTAAAGCGCGTCGCGCTGAAGCGGATTCAGGCGACGCGCTGTAAGTCTTTGTTTTTCGTGGAATTGCTCTAGGCGGCCTGCTTGGCGCGCGATTCCGACTTCTCCAGATAGTAGCTCGAATAGCGGTCGAAGAATTTTTCCGAACCGCCGAGCGAGCCGTATTTGGCCAATTTCTTCAGCTCGACCTTGTTGAGCACCGCGCCGACGATCTTGTCAGCGACATAGGACTCCGATTCCAGCATCGAGCGCACCATGGCGCGCGGCGTGCGGCCCCATTCGGTGACGAGCACGAAACCGTCGACCAGCGGCGCGAAAGCCTTGGCGTCGACCACCGGGCCGAGCGGCGGCAGGTCGACGATGATGTATTCGAAGGTCTCCCTGGCGTTCTCGATGAAGCGCCGCATGCCGGCCGAACCCAGAAGCTCGCTGGTGTGCGAGAACTGGCCGCGCAGCACGGCGGGGATGATCGCCAGCTTGGTCTGGCGGTCGACCTTGCCGACCGACTGCCAGGTCTGCCCGTTGACCACCGCTTCCATCAGCCCTTGCTCGGACTCCATGCCGAGGCTGCGGCTGAGGCCGGGATTGCGCAGGTCGCCGTCGATCAGCAAGGTCCTGGCGCCGTTGGCGGCGAGCAGCCCTGCGAGGTTTGCCGCAACCGTCGACTTGCCTTCGCCGGGCAGGACCGAGATGACGCCGATCACCCGGCTGCCCTTGTCTTCCATCACCACATCGAACGCGATCTTGGCGTTGCGGAGCGTTTCGGCGAACATCGAGGCCGGCGCATCGAGGCTCACCCGCATGCGCGCCCTTCTCTCGGCGGCCGACAGGCTGGTGACCTTGCCGTCGGCCGGCAAGTCGTCCGGCTTCGTCTCCTTGGCCTTGCCGCCGCCGATCGTCGGCAGATAGCCGAGGAACTTCAGGCCGACGCGGTCGCGAACGTCCTCGCCCGTGCGGAAGAAGCGCTCGTTGAATTCGTTCAGGCCGCCGAAGCCGGCGCCAAGCATGAGGCCAAGCACCAGCGAGAGCGCCAGCACCCTGATGGTGCGCGGGCTCGACGCGGCAAGCGGCATGTTCGCGTCCGAGATGATGCGCACCTTGCCGACAGGGAAGGATTGCTGCTGCGAGGCTTCCTGGTAGCGGCCGAGGAATGTCTGGTAGAGCGTGGAGAGCGCCTGCGCCTGCTGGTCGAGTTCCCTCAGCCTCACCTGCGACTCGTTGTCGGCCGAGCTCTGGCCGGCAGCGGTGGTGATCTTCTGCCTGAGTTCGGCTTCGCGAGCCTGCGCCACCTGGAAATCGTTGCGGTAGCTTTCAGTGATCTGCTTCAACTGCCCGAAGATCTGCGCCGATACATCGGCCTTTTCCCTGGCGAGCGCGACCGCCTGAGGGTGGTCCTTGCCGAAATTCGCCTCGACATCCTGCAGCCGCTTGGAGACGGCGAGATAACGGGTCTTGAGGCCGATGATCACCGAGCTGCTCGGCTGATCGGACGCAATCGCCGAATCGTTGAAAGCATTCTCGGAGCCGCTGTCGACGATCGCCTTGTACTGCTGGTAGCGGGCACTGGCGCGCGCGGTATCGGCCTGCGCGATGATGAGCTGGGCGTTGAGGTCGGACAGTTGCTTGCCGCTGATCAACTGGCCGTCGCTGTTTGCGGACAGCCCGTGCTCGGCCCTGAATTTCTCGACTTCCATCGCGGCCTGTTGCGAGCTTTGGCGCAGCTCGGTCAGCCTGCCCTGCAGCCAGACCGCCGCGCGCTCGGTGGCGTCGAAGCTGGCATTGAGCTGATCCGCGAGATAGGCATCGGCATAGGCCTTGGTGATGGCCGTGGCGAGAGCTGGATTCGTCGACTGATAGCCCAACGTAATGACGTTGCTGCGGCCGTTGCGATCCGCCATCAATCCGGTCTGCAGAACGAGGACCGCATAGTCATGGGTCGCGGCCTTCATCATGGCTTCGCGCGTTGCGGCATCCACGTTCTCGATCCCAGGGAGTTCGTTGACCGCGCTGCCGCGGAAATAGGCGACGATACCGCGCAGGAATCCGACACCCTTGGCCAAAGCCGATTGCGGCGGGTTCATGAACTCCTGGTTCTGATCGAGCTTCAGCTTGTCGACCACCTCCGACGCAAGTCGCGCGGAGCTGAGAATTTCTATCTGACTGAGGATTGTCGCGTCCGTCTGCTGCGTAGCACTGACCGCCGAGATATCGTCCACGACTTTGTTCAGGCCCTCGTCGATCAACACGCTCGCAAAGGACGTGTATTGCTTGGGCGTGGTCTGCAGATAGATCACGCCCAGGAACAGGCCGATGACGGCGCAGACCGCCACCACCTTGACCTGCCGGGCCGCCATGCCAAGCAGACGCTCGACGTCGATGAAGTCTTCGCCCTTCTCCGGTTCGGTGCTGGGCAATGGCATCCTCTTGTCGAGAGGAAAGTTGGCATAATTCATCTTCGGTCCAATTCCAGGTTGCAGGCGCTACCGGCCTTCGAAGAGTGGCGTCGTTACCAGAAAAGACCACGCAACATCCGTGCCACAGGGCGCCCGGCCAGGAAGGCCAGGCGCTTGCGCGGCTGTCGCGCCATCGCAATTTCGCATATGCACCCAAAATTTGGGCATTATGCGGCTACTTCCCGGCGCTCATGCGACCGGACGAATTGCTGCAGCATCTCGAAGACAGGTCCTTTCATGTCGTCGCGCGCCAGAGCAAAGGCGATGGTGGCCTCGATGAAGCCCTCCTTGGAGCCGCAGTCGAACATGCGGCCGTCGAAGGGCTGGGCATAGAACGACTGGCTCTCGGCCAGGCGAACCATGGCATCGGTGAGCTGGATCTCGTTGCCGGCGCCGCGCTGCTGGTTGCCGAGCAGCGCAAAAATCTCCGGCTGCAGGACGTAACGGCCGTTGATGTAGAAGTTCGACGGCGCGTTGGCGGGTGCGGGCTTCTCGACCATGGCGGTGACTTCGAAGCCGGAGGCCACCTCGGCGCCGCGGCCGACAATGCCGTATTTGCTGGTTTCCGAAGGATCGCAGCGCTCGACGGCGATGACGTTGCCGCCGGTGCGCCGATAGAGATCGACGGTTTCGGCCAGACAGCCGCGCGCGCCGAAGGACACCATGTCGGGGAGCAGCAGGGCGAAAGGCTCGTTGCCGATCACGTCGCGCGCGCACCACACGGCATGGCCGAGGCCCTGCGGCGACTGCTGGCGGATGAAGCTGGTGGCGCCGGCCACGGGCAGCAGGCTTTCCAGCGATTGGAGCTGCGCCTTCTTGCCGGTCTGCTCGAGCGTCCCGATCAATTCAGGATGCAGGTCGAAATAGTCCTCTATGACCGCCTTGTTGCGGCCGGTGACGAAGACGATGTGCTCGATGCCGGCCTCGAACGCCTCGTCCACGGCATATTGCACGACAGGCTTGTCGACGACGGGCAGCATTTCCTTCGGCATCGACTTGGTCGCCGGCAGGAACCGCGTTCCGAGCCCCGCCACCGGTATGACTGCCTTCCTGACTTTCTGCATCGCTTATTCCTTCTGAGGAGATCGATTTTTACCTATCGCTGGCTATGAAAATTCATTCCATCCGCCTGCATGCTTCACCTCCCCGCCCCCACGGCAAATTGTGCCGCTACCCTTCTCAGCCGGACCGCGATCGGCATGCTCATATGCCTGACCGCGGCCGGATCGCGGAGCGCCGTGCGTATCGCCTTGAGCGGCGCACGCGCCTTGATGTGCTGAACCAATGACAGGAACGACGCCGCCTTGCGCAGGCTGCGGCTTCGTCTCGCGAAGGCCGCTCTGGCGCTGTCGTCCATGGAGTGCGCCGCCGCGAAGGCGGCATCGGCTTTGGCCATCGCCTCGACATGATGCAATTCGAGCACCCGCGAGATCGATCCGGTACGGATGTGATAGACATAGCCGGTGGTCGGCTCGACCACGCAGCGGCCGCCCTTGGCCAGCGCGCTCGCCAGAAGAATGTAGTCTTCGCCGATGCGCAGCGTCTCGTCGTAGCGAAGCCGGTTCTCGTCGAGGAACCGACGCAGGAAGATCGGCTTCAGGTAGCCGAGGTTGAAGCGCGATTCGAAGACCACGTTGCCGGCGATGTAGCCGGCAAGCGATATCTCGCCGAGCGCTTCGAGATAGCTGGCCGGGAACATGATGTCGTCGGGCGTGCCGTCCTCACGCACGACCTGGACATTGTCGACCGCGATCTCGGCGCCCGCCTTTTCCGCCCGCGCGATCATTGCCGCCAGCCGGCCGGGCAGGACGGCATCGTCGGAATCGAGCACCGCAACCCAGCGGCCGCGGGCGAGATCGAGCCCGGCATTCCTGGCGCCGCCCGGACCCCGGTTGGCGGGAAGTGCGACAATTTTCACGATGTCTTCGGGATAGGCACGCGCGACATCGAGCGTGCGGTCGCTCGACCGGTCGTCGACGACGATTATCTCCACGGAGACGTCGCGCTGCGCCATCGCGCCAGCGATCGCCCGGTCGAGGGTCGCCCTGGCATTGTAGGCGGCGATGACGAAGCTGACGTCAGGCTGCACGCTTGTCCCCTTCCTGCGGAGTGAGGCCGTATTGGCGGATTTCGCGGCCGCCGAGCAGACCGCTGATCACACCAACGTGCATAATGCCGCGGAGCGCGCTGCGGTTCCGTCGCACCGGGCTCATCGCCGTCAAAAGCGCCGTGCCGAAGCAATAGGCCGCCTTGGCGGAAGCGAGACCGACCTGACTGATGCGGCGCAGGCCGCCGGTGTCGCGCCCGATGAGGTGGCCATGCGTCTGACCGAAGCGGAAGCGGCGGCGGCGCAGCCAGTCGAAAGCTGCCCTCGAGCGCGGCACCACCTCGTCGACAAAGGCCTGCGGGGCAAAGGCGATGCGTCCACCGGCCTTGACCATCTGATCGAAGAATTCCGTGTCCTCGCCGCCGGTCTGGCCGCGCGCCAGGCTGAAGCGCCGGTTGCGGAGGCTATCCTCGGTCACCTTGAGCAGGACGTTACAGGTATAGCCGGTGCGGATCTCGCCGCGCACCCAGACGGGCAAAGTCGAATGGAAATCGCCCTTGCGCATCCAGCCCGGCGCATCCGGATGATAGCTTGCGCGAACTGGCCCGAGCACGGCGGTCGCGCCGGTCGCCTCCATGGTTGCGACGAGCTCGACGAGCCAGCCCGGCGAAGCCGTCTCGTCGTCGTCGATGAAGGCGGCAAGGTCCGATACGCTGGCATCGAGGCAGGCATTGCGGGCGATCGAAATGTTGCGCGCCGGCGCATGGCGATAGCGGATCGGCAGCTTCAACTCCTGCGCCAATGCCTTCACCAACGACTGCGCCGTCGGCTGGTCGTCATTGTCGGCAACGACGACGCCGATCTCGAAGCCGACGGGTTTTTCCAGCGCGGCAATGGAGCGCAGCGTGTCGGCAAGCTCCGGCCGGCGGAAGGTGCAGATGCAGATGTCGATGGAACGGCCTGCCATCATGCCACCTCGCGCGCGGGCTGCGGGCTGAGGAGCTGCAGCCAGAAACCCACGGACCAGCCCAAATGCATGACCATCGCCGATACGCCGGCTAGCGCGATGGCCGGATTGCGCTGGCCGATCGCGGTCACGACGCCATAGCCGAGACAAACCGCCGCCCATATCAGAAACGGCACCGCCGCCAGCACGAACAGCGGAGCAAAGACGGTGAGCAGCACCACAGGGAATACCAGCAGCGGGATCATCTGCCGCAGCTTCGGCATCATCCTGTGCTTCAGCACGTTCTTGGCGCGGCCGCGGCCATAGCCCAGATACTGGAAAAACAGGCCCTTCAGCGTGGAGCGCGGATAATAGATCATCTGCGTCCTGCCGCTCATCCAGATGCGGCAGCCGGCCAGACGGAGGCGATGGTCGAGCTCGGCATCCTCGTTGTGGCTGAAGCTCTCGTCATAGCCGCCAACCGCGCGGAAGGCGGCGATGCGCATCAGCGCATGATGGCCGTGATCGACCCATTCGCCGGCCGACATGTGGCGATGCTTCGAGCCGCCGGTGCCGAGCTTGGAGTTCTGCGCCGCGGCCACCGCCTTCTGCACCGCACCGGTGCCGCTGGTCAGCATCGAGACGACGACCGAATCCGCACCTGTGGCAAGCGCTTCCTCGACCAGCCTGTCGCAATAGTCGGCCTGATAGCCGCCATGCGCGTCGATGCGGATGAGATAGTCGGCGCCGTCGCCGAATGTCGACACCGCCAGATTGATGGCAGCGCTCTGGATGCGCTTCGGGTTGGCGAGCAGGATGACCCGCGGATCCTCGGCAGCGGCCTTTTCGACGATGGCTTGCGTGCCGTCGGCGCTGCCGCCGTCGACCACGACGATGCGCGCGCCGAGCCGCGCCGCTGCCGGCCGCAATTGCTCGAGCAGCGCGCCGATATGAGCAGCCTCGTTGAGGCACGGAACAACGATGAGGCTCGATGGCGTGCTCTGCGTCATCGGCTTTTGTCCATTCTCAGCCATCCTATGCCAGGGCCCTCCGTCGCGAAGGTTCCGCGAACGGACGTCAGGCCGCGCAGCTTGTCGACGAAGGCCAGGCAATCGCTGCGGTCGTAACTCCAGGTCCTCGGATTGCGGGCCAGCACCCGCGACTTCAGCGTGCCGAAGCGCTCCTGCCCCATCCGGCCGAGCGCGGTGTCGAGGCCTTCCGGCGTGGCTTCGGCTAGAAGCACGCCGATGTCCTGCCGCTCGAGGAACCGGCCGGTTTCGGTGCTCGCCATCGAAACCGGCACAGCGCCGAAGCGGCAGCCTTCATAGAGGCGGTTGGGAAGCAGCCATTCGGAATTCTGGCCCTGCTCGAAGAAATCGATCGCCCAGGAGAAATGCACCTCTCGGTAGATCGCCGCCATGTCCTCCGGATTGCGGTAGGGACCGCGAAAGGAGAGCCAGGGCTCGGCTTCGACGAAGGCATGAAAATCCGGGAATTCGGACAGTGCCGGGCGGCCCCTCAGCACCACTTCGAAGCGTCCGTTCTGCCGGCGGGTGAATTCGGCCAGCAGCTCCAGCGAGCGGCGGCATCTGAGCGCGCCGAACCAGCCGATGCGCCAGGGCGGCGCCACCGGGCTGTCATCTTCGCGCCGATGGTCCGCCGACACCGGCATGGTGTCGAAATATTTGTTCTCGATCAGCTCGACCGGTGCGACGATTTGCCCGAACGGCTTGAAATAATTGGCGATGAAGGCGGGGGAACTGGTGACCAGAAGCTTGACGTCGCGGGCGAGATAGCGCTCGGCGCCGCGCAGCATCCTGCCGATCAGGTCGTTGCGCAATACCAGCCGATGGATGTCCAGGCATTCGTAGACGATCGGCACGCTTGCGCCGAAAACCTGCTTGGCGCGGCGGGCGAGCGCCAGCATTTCCAGGTTGCGCGCGATGATGAGATCGGGTCGCGGCACCACACCAAGCTTGGCGCCGATCGACATCGCGGCCTTGGCCACCGCGCCGAGGCGCTGCGCGAATCGGCCATCGCGCGTCAGGCCGAGATCGACCGGCTCGAGACCTTCGACCTCGGCGATCGGACTGGAGGTGCGGCGGAAGCCCGCCAGGGTGATCCTGGCGCCGCCTGCCCTGAGCATTTTGACCCTCCGGCGTACCGCCGGATCGGAGACGTCATGCACAAGGTACAAGACATGCAGCATGAAATTCGACCGCTGTTGGGCCCGCCACCCGAGGGGAATGCTAGTACAGCTTTTGCTGCATCGCAACATTTTTGGTGCAGCGTAGCAAATGCTGCGCAATTTTTTGTTGCGCTGCAAAAACCTCTTGCGGTAGCTTGTTCATGGCGGCGGGCGCCGGTCGCGACGATGTCGGACCGGCGTAAAAATCAGGGATCCTGAATTTGGAAACCAGTGCATTCGATCCGCCCGAGGGCTCACTGCGCAGATCGGTCGGACGCGGCGCCATCGTCACCGCGATGGCGCAGGGCGTGCGGGTCGCCACCCAGATCGTCTCCGTCATCGTGCTGTCGCGGCTGCTGTCGCCGCAGGATTTCGGCGTGGTGGCGATGTGCGCGCCGGTGCTCGCCTTCATCGCGCTGTTCCAAGATTTCGGCCTGACCCAGGCGACGATCCAGAAAACCGGCATACGGCACGAGGAGGTCAACTACCTCTTCTGGATCAACACGGCGGTGAGCGCGATCCTCGCCTGCGTGCTTGCCGCGGCGGCTCCTTTGGTGGCCGCCTTCTACGCCGAACCGCGCGTGACAGGGCTGGTCGCCGCGTTCGGCCTGCAGATCATGGCCTACGGCCTCGGCGCGCAGCACCTGGCGCTCATGACGCGCCGCATGGAATTCACCCGGCTCGCCATCATCGATGTCGCCAGCGCCGTTTCCGGCCTCGTCGTCTCGATCACCTGGACCTTCGTCGACCGCTCCTACTGGGCGCTTTTTGCCGGCACGCTGACCGGCGCCGTGCTGCCGACGCTTTGCTACTGGGTGTCCTCGCGCTGGCGTCCCGGACTGCCGTGCAAGGTCGAGGGCATCGGCCAGTTGATCCATTTCGGTGCCGGCATCACCGGCTTCAACTTCGCCAATTTCTTCGCCCGCAACCTCGACAACGTGCTGATCGGCAAATACTGGGGCGAGGCGCAGCTAGGCCTCTACGATCGCGCCTACAAGCTGCTGCTGTTCCCGCTCAGCCAGATCACCAATCCGCTGTCGAAGGTGATGGTGCCGGCGCTCTCGCGTCTGAAAGACGAGCCGGATCGTTACCGCAGCGCCTATCTGCGCGTCATGCCGCTGATCCTCCTGGTGGCGCTGCCGGGCGTGGCCTTCGCCACCGCCATGTCCGACACGCTCATCCCGTTCGTGCTCGGCCAGCAGTGGCGGGAGAGCGCCAACATCTTCCTGGCGCTGGGTTTCGCCGGCCTGCTGCAGCCGCTCAACAATCCGGCCGGATGGCTGTTCGTCAGCCAGGGCCGCTCGGGCGACTTCATGCGCTGGGGCATTGTCACGGCCATAACCTCGGTGATGGCGTTTGCCGTCGGCCTCCCCTATGGCGCTCTCGGCGTCGCCATCGCCTATGCCGTCAGCGAATATCTGCGGACGCCTTTCCTCTGGCTCTATGTCGGCAAGGCCGGACCGTTGCGCGCGAGCCATGTGCTCTACGCAGCGACCCCGTTCGTGCTCGGCGCGCATCTGGGGCTGGCGCTGGTCTGGCTCGCCAAGCCGATGCTGCCTGCGCAGCCCGTCATCGCCCTGGCAGGCGGCGCGGTGCTGTCCTATGTCGTCACCATCATCGTCGCGCTCGCCTTTGGCGCCGGCCGCGAGGCGCTTCGAGAGGCCTTGCGGCTGATCCCGGCGCGCGGGCTCTCGCCGGCACCCAGCGAGGCGAAATAGCTTGCTCGGCGCAACGGCAATTGCGCTTCGATCACCGGCCGACAGCCGGCGAAACCGCTGATTTGAGGGTAAGGCAACAGCATGAATTACCGATCGATTTCAGACATGAACGACGCGATCGCGCGGAACCTGCACCGGCTGCCGCGTGACATCGACCTGGTCGTTGGCGTGCCGAGAAGCGGCATCCTCGCCGCAACGCTGGTCAGCCTGACGGCGAACATCCCGATGACCGATCTCGACAGCTTCCTCGCCGGCAAGATCTATACGTCGGGGATCACCAAGCGCCGCGCCGCGCTCGACCGGCAGCATGCCGAAATGCGCAAGATCCTGGTGATCGACGACAGCGTCAGCGGCGGCAACGCCATGCGCGATGCGCGCGCAAAGATCGCCGCCGCCGGTATCCAGGGCGATTTCGTCTTCGCCGCCGTGTTCGGGCTGCTCTCGCAGCATAAGGAAACCGACATCGTCTTCGAGGTCGTGCCGCATCCCAGGATGTTCCAGTGGAACTTCATGCACCACGTCTTCCTCGAGCAATGCTGTGTCGACATAGATGGGGTGCTTTGCCTCGATCCGACCGAGGAAGAGAACGATGACGGGCCGGCTTACGAGAAATTCCTCGCCGAGGCGCGGCCGCTGCTCGGGCCGACCCGCAAGATCGGCTGGCTGGTGACGAGCCGGCTGGAAAAGTACCGCAAGCTGACCGAGGCGTGGCTTGCCAAGCACGAGATCAAATACGACCATCTCATCATGCTCGACCTGCCGAGCAAGGCGGAGCGGCAGCGGCTCGGGGCGCATGGCAGCTTCAAGGCCGAGTTCTACCGCAAGTCGGACGCCATCCTGTTCATCGAGAGCGAGCATGAGCAGGCGCTCAAGATCGCCAAGCTGTCCGGCAAGCCGGTGCTGTGCGTCGAAACCAACATAGTGAGCTTTCCCGATGCGCTTTCCCTGCCGGCGCTGGAGCAGGCGGCGCGCAACCTGCCGGCGCGGCTCAGGCAGGTCAATTCGCCCGACGGGCGCAAGAAGGTCGTCAAGACCGCCGCGCGTGCCCTGCTTGGCGAACGCGCCTACGAGATGCTGAAGAGCCGGGTCAAAAGACCAGCGTAAGTAGAATCTTACGGGGTTGGTCTTAACGCAATTCCGGACGGAAAACCGTTACACACTTTTCCTGGAATTGCTTTTTAAAGCGCGTCGCGCTGAAACGGATTCAGGCGAGGCGCTTTAAGTCTTTGTTTTTATGCATGCCGTTTTCGCAAAACCGCTGCGCACTTTTGCGCGATATGCATTAAGCAGCGCGCCGGGCGCGCTGCCGGGCCGCCCTGTCGAGCAAGGCGAAGAAGGTGGCGAACTGACGATCAGGATCGAGCTCCGGGCGCTGAGAGAAGGCGAGCGCCGCCTCTGACAGCCGTTCATACTCTTCGCGGTCGTTCCACAGCTGCCTGACAGCCGCGACCCAGTGCTCGAGCGGCGCGTCGTAGTCCAGCACCAAGCCGCCCGAGCCGATCGCCTCCGGCAAGCCGCCGCGCCGCGAGCCGACGACGGGAATGCCGCTGCAATGCGCTTCAGAGGCGACGCGGCCCCAGGCCTCTTCCCATTTGCTCGGCGCAAGCAGGATTTTGGTGCGGCCGTAGAGGGTCTTCATGTCGTCGGTGCGGTTTTCCAGCTTGATGTTGGAGAACGGCGCGATCGTCTCGGCGATGCGGGCGCGGTGATCGTCCTCCAGCTTCCAGCTCTCGACGAACAGGAAGGGTATTTCCGGGCAGGCGGCCGCGATGCGCACCGCCAGATCGAAACCCTTTTCCTCATAAGGGTTGATGAAGGTGACGTACTCGCCCGTCGTCGGCGTGCTGTAGGCGGCGGGATTGATGGTCGGCGGGATCACCGCGGAATCGATGCCGAACTCCCGCTTGTAGGTGCGCGCCGTGAATTCGGAATTGGCGACATAGGATGCCGAGCTCAGCTCGCGCAGGTCGCCGCCCAACTCGTGGAATTCCACGTTCCTGAGGTAGACGACCAGCGGCACGCCCTCAGCCTGCAACGCCTTGCCGAGCGGAACCGACTTGTGACACTGCACCACCGCGACGTCCGGCTGCATTTTCTTGACGGCAAAGGCGGCCGCTTCCCAGGGAAACCAGGCCCGCACCACCGGATAGCCGGGGAAGCTGTCGACGACGGCGCGTTGGCCGAAGAGCTTCATCTTGGCGCGCGCCTTGTAGCCGAACATGCCCTGGCCGAACAAAGCGGCGAGCACCGACGCCTCATGGCCATGCTCGATCAGCTGCTCCGCCAGGTGATGCGTGCTTGACTGGACGCCGCCGCTGAACTGCGGCGGATAACCATTGCCGCCTGCGAAGAGAACTTTCATGGGTTCGGCTCCTTGTCACATTTTTCTTGGCCAGTGTCGCTGGCTTGCCGGCGAGCATGTCCGACGGGCGGTTCAGGCATTCTGCGGCTCGAGATTGGCGAACGGATTGGTGCATGGGTGCCAGCCGGTAAAGCGGATCGGATCGTTCGGCGAGCTACGCCACGCATAATCGGTCAGCATGTGGAATTCGGCGATGACCCAGCGCTCGAAATTCCCGACATCCTGCTGCTTCTGCCTGGGCAGGAATTCGCGCGCCTTGTCGAGCTTCACGGTCTCCAAGAGCGTCACCGCATCCGCCAGCTTGTCGCTCGGAAACACCCACGGATTGCGATTGCGGAATTCGAGCACGAACTGCTGCAGGTGCTCGATGCGCATGTTGAGCGGCCCGAAGTATTTCTCCAGCGTGAGGCGGACGAGATCCTCGTCGGAGAAGGACGACACGGCGGCAGCGGCAATGCCGGTCGAGGCAATGCCGCCGGCAACAACGGCCAATGCGGTGCGTCGGGTGATCTTCATCGGCCCCTCCTTCATGCCAGCCGGCCCGCGGCCCGCAGCGAAAGGGCAGCGGCGGTGAGGCTTGGGTTGGCGCAGGAACAGCTCGGATAGGTGCTGGTGCCGACAACGACCAGGTTGCGGAGCCGGTGGTGGATCATGTCGCGATCGACCACCGAGTCGGCCGGGCCGGTGCCCATCCGCAAGGTGCCCTGTACATGCGATTCGGTCGGCCTTATGCCGCGATCGAAGATCTGCTCGACCGGCAGCGGCTTAAGCAGCGACGGCAGCCGCTCGAGCGCCTTGGCCATGCCCTTGGTCGCATAATCGGACGCGCCCTTGAAGCTGACGAAGGCATTCTCGTTTTGATCGAGGATCACCCGGTTTTCCGGGTCGAGCAGGTTTTCGGTGACGATGACCAGCGGCAGCACTTGCCTGAGCCGCCCTTTCTCGGCGCGCATGCCATGCTGCCAGCGGTTCTCGAAATAGACCAGCGCCGCCGCGTGCTCGGCGCGATGCGGGCCGTCATAAAGGCCGAAATTCAGGCCGGTGGTGATGGTGCTGCCGTCGAAATTGTCGACCCCGTCGAGATAGACCTCGTAGTTCCAGCCATAGGATTCGTGCAGGCCGAGCCCGACGAACTCGCCGCCGAGCCCGGAGCGCAGCATGATCGCCGGGCTCTGGATGGCATTGGCGCCGAGGATCACGAGGTCGCCGCTGACCGAATATTCCTTGCCGTTGCGCAGGAACGTGACCGAACGGACCGAGCCGCCGGCATGGTCGAGCCGGCGCACTTCCGCGCCGAGGCACACAGACACGTCGGGGTGCTGGAAGACATGCATCAGGCCGTTGTTGATGGTGAACTTGGCGTCCGCCGGGCACAGCCAGCACCGGAGATTGGCGCAGCACGAGGCACGCTGCGCCGTCGCCACACGGGCGCGGGCGGTCGGCATGACGAAATGCTGCTCCGGCTGCGCCGCCTTCATCATCCGATCCGGGGTCGACATGCGGTGCGGCGGCTGCGGGAACGGCCGCGAGCGCGGCAGCATGCGGGCCATGTCGGGATCGCCGGAGATCGACATGACCTCCTCGGCATCGCAGTAGAACGGCTCCAGTTCGTCGTAGCTGATCGGCCAGTCGTTGCCGACGCCATAGGTGCTCTTCAGCCTGAAGTCGTTGGGATGGAAGCGCGGCGTTTGCGCGAACCAGCAGTTGGTGCCGCCGCCAAGGCCGATCGTGTAGTTCCACGGCTTGTCGGCGTTGTCGGTCTTGTAGGTGCTTTCGTCGTCTATGTCGGTGTTGGCGTTCTGGTCGAGCTGCCATTCATGCGTGTTGTGGCGGCCCCATTCCAGCACCAGGGCGCGGGCTTTGCGCCGCTTCAGGAACTCATGCAGGAAAAAGGCTGAGCCGAAACCGGAACCGATGACGACGAGATCGAAATGCTCGTTGGCGATTTGCTCGGGCCGAACGTCCAGCGCCATCAGATCGAACCCTTTCCCGAAACGCGCGCGATCATCGTCGGGCTCTGTTGTCGTTCGCCGGAGCCGTTTGGCGGGAAGCTCAGCGCAGCCACCGTCATGCCGCCATCCTGCCGATCGAGTGGTATTCGATGCCGTAGCGCGCGATGACCTTCGGGTCGTAAAGGTTGCGGCCGTCGAAGATGACCGGCGTGGTCAGCGCGTCCTTGAGCGCGTCGAAGGAGGGAGCCCTGAAGTTCTTCCATTCCGTGCAGATCAAAAGCGCGTCGGCGCCGCGCACGGCCGCTTCCTTGGTGCCGCACAAGAGAAGGTCCTCGCGCATGCCGTAGATGGCCTGGCATTCCTGCATGGCCTCCGGATCATAAGCCTGCACCTTGGCGCCGGCCGCCCACAGCGCCTCCATCAGGGTGCGCGAAGGCGCTTCGCGCATGTCGTCGGTATTCGGCTTGAAGGCCAGCCCCCAGAGCGCAAACGTCTTGCCCTTGAGGTTGCCCTGGAAATAGCGGTCTACCTTCTCGAACAGCACCGATTTCTGCGCGTTGTTGCGCTCCTCGACGGCGCGCAGCAGCTTGGCGTCGAACTTGACGCCCTCGGCGGTCTTGATCAGCGCGCGTACATCCTTGGGAAAGCAGGAGCCGCCATAGCCGAGGCCGGGATAGATGAAGTGGTAGCCGATGCGCGGATCGCTGCCGATGCCCTTGCGCACCTCCTCGATGTCGGCGCCCAACTGCTCGGCGAGATTGGCCATCTCGTTCATGAAGCTGATCTTGGTCGCCAGCATGCAATTGGCGGCATATTTGGTGAACTCGGCGCTGCGCACGTCCATCACGATCATCTTCTCGTGGTTGCGGTTGAACGGCGCGTAGAGCTCGCGCATCACCGCCTCGGTGTCCTCGCTGGAGGTGCCGACGATGATGCGATCCGGCCTCATGCAATCGGCCACCGCCGAGCCTTCCTTGAGGAATTCGGGATTTGAAGCGACGTCGAACTGCAGATCCTCGCGGCCGCGCGCCTTCAGCGTCTCGGCGACCTTCGCCTTGATCTTCTCGCAAGTGCCGACCGGCACGGTCGATTTGCCGACGATGATCTTGGGCGCGTCCATCTCGCGGCCGATGGCTTCGGCGACGGCGAGCACGTATTTCAGGTCGGCCGAGCCATCCTCGCCGGGCGGCGTGCCGACAGCGATCATCTGGATCTGGCCGTGCTTGACCGCGGCAGCCGCGTCGGTGGTGAAGCGGATGCGGCCGGCGGCGTGGTTTTCCTTGACGAGGCTTTCCAGCCCGGGTTCGAAAATCGGGATGAGGCCTTGATTGAGCCGCTCCACCTTCGCTTCGTCGATGTCGACGCACACCACTTCGTGGCCGACCTCGGCGAGCACCGCGGCCTGGACGAGACCGACATAGCCAATTCCAAACACCGTCAAATTCATTTGGTTCTATTCCTGTTTAAGGCCGGGCCGCAAAACGGCCCGGCCAGTTCAGATGTCCCCCAGGCCCTGTACGGAACCTAGACGTTGTACACGATCTTATCCGAACCGAAGGTCGGCGCAGCAAAAACCGGTTCTTTTCGCCGGCGCTGACCTTCGGCTCGCGATCATGCCTAGTTGCTGTTGGTTATGGTGCATGCCAGCGATTCCGGGAATTGGCACGGCTGACCCAAAGCAGTGAAGGCGATGCGCTTGACTTGCATGGTCACCTTGCGGCCAGGGTCCGCGAAGGCGCCCATCCAGTTGGTCAGCTTGTCGCTGCCCCACAGGCTAAAGAAGATCTTCTGCGGATTGGTCGGCAATTCGTCCGGATTGGTCACTTCGTTGACCAGCTTGCCGTTGACATACCAGCGCAGCCGGTCCTTCTCCCAGACGAAGCCATAGTCGTTGAAGCCCTTGTCGGCGCCGCCCTCGACATCGACCAGCTTGCCATTCTTCGGCTTGCCCTGGATGTAGCTGTTGACCTGGACTTTCGACGGATCCTTGGTCAGCACCTCGAAATCGATCTCGTCCCAGGGCTTTTTGTCCTGCGGCCCGATATAGGTGAAGAACGCGGCGTTGAGGCCGGAGCCGGTATCCGTCTTCATACGCGCCTCATAGACGCCGTAGCCGAAGCGCTGCTTGGTCTGGATCTCGGCGCAGGCGAACTCGCGGTCCTTCAATTTGCGCTTTTCGAAGCTCAGCGAAAGCACGCCGTCGGAAAGCCGGACAAGGTCCTTCGACCATGTGCAATTCTGATGATTGCCGTTGTTCCAACCGTCGGAGACGTACCAGCGCGAACGATCGAAGCTCGAAAAATTGTCGACGAAGGACGGCGCGCTCTGCATGTCCTGGGCATGCGCCGGGGCTGCCGCAAAAGCAGCTGCAACCGCAAACAGCGCGCCTGCCAAGCCAAGCCAAGGGCTCCCCGGCCCATTCGAGCGCACGCGCGGCCTGCCGCAAGCCGCCGCGGTTATCGTGTTATTCGACTCTGCGTTCATAACAAACTCACCTTGTGTTGTCCGCCCCAACCCAAAGTCATTCCTGGCCCGCCTCCGGCGAGCCGCTTCTGATCCTCTGCCCGTTGAACTCCTCTAATGTCTCTACTGATGACGGCGCCGCTTTCGCCGCGCCGTCAGCTTCTTGCCGCAGACCTCGCATGTCCGGCCTGAGAGCCGGGTCGACCGTCACCATCGTCGACAATCGCGTCGAGCGAATGACGCAGTTCCTTCATCAAGCCTTTCTGGCGGGCGAGCTCGGCGATGCGCCGCTCGTAGTTCAGGATCGCGCCGGTCATGGCGCTGACGTCCGACGACTTATCTGTCGACGCGGAGCCATTCTCCATTGCTTCGACCAGGAAGGCGGCGTTGGTGGCCGTCGACCGATAGCGGTTCTCCAGCCCGGCCTTTTCCGCCTCGATCTCGGCGCTGATCTGGTCGAAGAGCTTCGCCAGACGGTCGAAACGCTGGAGATCGGTCTGCCGGTCGCGGGCCGGGTCCCTGGATCTGAAGCCAAAAATCGAAGCCATCCGATCGGCCTTCCGAAATTGCTGCACCGCAACATAGAGTGCCATTCTCAGCGTAAGTAGGCAACCTCGTAGTTTCGGAAAGCGGATTTTTTTGGGAACGGTCCCGATTCCAGCGCCTTTGCCCGATCATTCCTTTGCGCCACTTGTTGCCGACATCAGGAAGCGCATCGGCGGCACTTGCTGCTTTGCAGTAATGCCGGCGCGGCGAAACAGCGCGTCCAGCTTGTCAGCGGCCACGCCGCGAACGATCGGGATCAGATTGGACTGGCTAGCGAAGGCATAGGCGGCGGCCGACGCCAGCCCGCGCTCCGCCTTCACGTCGAGGAAATTACGCAGCCGGTATTTGTCGCGCACATGGCGCTCGTGGCGCCGCAATGCGGCCCTCGAGCCTTCCGGCAGGTTGCCCAGCGCAAGCAGCGCCAGGTCGGCATCGGCAAGCCGCTTCAGATCCTGGGTCCTGTGGCGGCCGCTCAGCGAATCGGCGCGAACGATCGCGCCGTAGCCGCAGGACTTGATGATCTTGAAACGCGCCCCGCAGGCGACCGCGCGCGCATAGAGCTCGTAATCCTCGCCGAGCCGCAGGTTTTCGTCATAACTCAACCGGTGACGCTCGAGGAACGCCCGGCTGATCACCGGCTTGAGGAAGCCCAGTTCGCCGCGCAGCACGCGGCGGCGGGAGATGTTGCCTTCGATGAAACGCTCGAAATCGAGGAATTGCGGCTCGGGCGCAAAGCATGGCGCCGCGACCTTGGTGGGATCGGCCGCGGCATCGTCCCTGATCAGCATGATGTTGTCGGCCGCGAAATCCCAGTCGGCGCTGGCAAACAGCCGGTGGAAGCGGCCCTCGAGGAAGAAATCGTCGGCGTCGAGGATGCTGATGAAGGGCGAAGTGGAGGCCTTGATCGCGGCGTTGCGGGCGGAAGACGGGCCGCGGTTGACGTCGAGGCGCATCACCTTGAGCCTGCCGCTGCCGTCATCGGCGGCGCGCGCCACATGTTGGGTGTCGTCGCTGGAGGCGTCGTCGACCACGACGACTTCCGCCACCTCCGCCTCGCGCAAAGCCGAAGCGATGGCGACCGGTATGGTCCGCGCCGCGTTGCGGGCGGCGATGATGACGCAGACCCTGGGGGTCGTCACGGACATGGTTCACCTTTCGATTGCATGAGTGACAGCCCCGCCCACGAAGTTGAATGCCGAACCGGTTTTCATCCGTTGCCCCGCGCTGGCGCAATGGCCGCCGGCCGCTCGAAGATGCGCCGGCTGAGATCGGCGGAGGCCGCCCAGCCGGCCTCGGCCAGATAGCGCACCGGCTCGCGGCCGCAAAGTTCCCACAGCACCGCCCGCCGCTGCGGCCAGCGCAGCGACGACAGCCAGGGCGCGATCACCATGTGGAAGAGATCGGCGTTTTCGATGCGCGCCAGGATGCGGGTGGCGCGATCCGAAAGCAGCGTGGCGGTGCCGCCAAGCAGGACATCGGCCGCGCGCAGACCAAGCAGCAGCGTATCCGCCAGGCCCTGCTCGGCGGCGTGGTCGAGCACCTTCTGCTGCTCGGCTTCGCTCAGCCGGTTGGCCGCGGCTCTGACGTCGCAGACATAGCCGGCGCAGGGCTCGCGGTTGAAGAAGGCCTTGGCCACGCTGATGCAGGACAAGAGCAACATGTCGGACGCCGAAATCAGGGGCATGGCGGTTCCGGCAACCTCGACCTCGCGCTTGCGGCGCAGGAAGCCGTCGATGTCGCGCGGGCTCGGCGAACCCGGTTGCTGCAGCCGATGGTGGAGATCGACCGTGGCAGCCCGAACTCCGTCGTCGCGCACCATATGCTGCTCGCCGAGGAAGCGCACCCACCAGACCGAGCGCGACTTGCCTGCCACCTCGTATCCGACGGAACGCAGGGCCTCGCGAGCGGCGGCAAAGCCCGCCGGCGAAACCAGTATGTCGACATCGCCGGACGGCTTCATGAAATGATCGCCATAAAGCACATGCTGCTGGAGCGGACCTTTCAGGAAGATGAAGTCGATCTGCCTGCCCCGCAGCACCTGATGGATGGCGAGCGAATCGCCGATGCAGGCGGCGTTCATCGACATGGTGCGCCGTCGATAGCCATCGAGCCATGCGGGCAATCCGGCTGGCGCCGCGCCGGTCGTCCCGCGCGCCAGAGCCTTGAGCACGAAGACCGCGACCTTGTTCAACCTGGCAATGTCGGCGACGTTGACCACGGAGATTGCCGGAGCCGGCGTGCCGCCAAGGTCAGCGGCACCTGCGGCCGGACTGAAGAACAGCCGTAGACAGGCCTGCACATAGGCGACTTCGTCGGCGCAGCCGGCCGCACGCAGCCTGTCATAGGAAGCATCCTGCACGGCCATGCCCGATGTCGTTCTCCGCAAAAACCGCCCGCGGCTGTTATACTGCAGCTGCGAAGAAAAGCATCGCCAAAATCGCCGCGGCCGTCTAGTCACTCGCTGCGCTCGGCACCGTTCCTGCAACCACAGCGTTCAAATGAGAGGCGCAACGATCACTTTTGAAGACAGGCCCGGCTGCGCCGACGTGCAGCAATAAGCGGCATTCTTTGCAGCAATTTCTTCCCGGCTATAAAATAGGCATTCGCGAGCGGAAAATTATTGCAATTAAATCATAGGTTTATTTATGCGGCAAATATCCGGCGCTGAATTCTCGCGCGGGGCGCGCCCGATTATGGGATGCCTGCGGTTTGTTCACTGCAGAATATGCCCGCAACCGAGAATTGATTAACACCCGGTAAATCAGGCTTGACTCATAAATGTTGCCGTGCAGCAATTGCAACGCAGCATAGCAATATGCTGGCGGCATTCTGAAGCCGCTTCCAGTCTTAATCGGAGAGTAGAATGGAACAGAATGTTGAAAAGCATGAATACGAGACCCCCAGCCTGACGGTTCATGGTTCGATCGAAACGATCACGCAGGGTGCCTCAGGCACGACGGCTCTTGACGCGGCATTTCCCGCGCACACGCCGGTCGGCGATCTCACCTTCTCCTGAAGGTTAAGGCGTCCGGCATGTCGTAGTTGGGGCTCCGGACGCCGCTTTAGCTAGATGGGCCGGGGGACCAGTTGCCCCGCTTACTGGCCGGGCGATCGCAGGCAACCGATCCCGGTCCAGGTCGGAAGACGCGTGGCGTTCAACAATGAGGTTTTAGGATGCACTGGAACCCATCGGACCATGACCGCGTGGTCGCGACCGGCGATGCGGTGGCTTGCGAATTCGGCAACGGACTGGCGCTGCTCCATCTCAAATCCAACATCTACTACAGCCTGAACGGCGTCGGCGCCTACATCTGGGAGCTGATCCAGGAGCCGCGATCGATCCTCGACATAAGAAGCGCCGTGCTGACGCGCTACGACGTCGAAACGGAGCGCTGCAAGGCCGATGTCGAGGGCTTGCTCAAGGGGCTGATCGAAGCCGGGCTTGCGAGGCTCCACCATGAGGAACTGGCCTAAAGCGCGTCGCGATCCTTCGGATTCGCTCCATGCGCTTTAAACTCTTGATTTTGCGCATGTCTTTGTCCCGAAACCGGTCCCACTTTCGGCAGACATGCTTTAGGGTCCTCTCGCTGAGCGGCGCGGAGGCGCTGTTTCTGATGCGCTGCCTGGCAGTGGTCAGTGCCGTGCGGCTGGGACTGACCATCTTCTCCTATAACCGTGTGCGTGGCCTGGTGACGCGGCTGGAGGCGAGAGATGACGCTGATATCGCCGATCTGCGGCGCATCGCATGGGGCGTCGCCGCTGCCGCACGGTTTGTACCCGGCGCCAGCTGCCTCACCCAGGCGCTGTCCGGCCACTATCTGCTTGCCCGCCAGGGCAGCGCCTCGAAAATCCGCATCGGCGTGAGGCGCGACACCGGCGCGGAACTCAAGGCGCATGCCTGGCTGGTCAGCGGCAACCACATCGTGCTCGGCGGCTCGATCCACGGCTTCACCCATCTCGTCGATCACGGGCAATAGGCCATGAGCGGGGTCGCCGGAATTCTGCTGAGGCAAGACGGCAGGCCCGCCGCGGCAGCCGACATCCAGCAGATGCTGGCACGCATACGCCACCGGGGCCGCGACGGCAGCTCGTGGTGGACGGACAGAAGCGTGGCGCTTGGCCATGCCTGGCTCGACACGACGGGCGAGGACGGTCCCGGCCCGCTGACCATGGCCGGCGGCAAGCTCGCCGTCACGGCGGATTGCAGGCTGGACAACCGCGACGAGCTTTTGGCGCGGCTCGGCATACGCGACCCGACGGCCGCCGACGCGATGCTTTTGATGCGCGCCTATCTCAAATGGGGCGAGGCCTGCCCGACCTATCTGCAAGGCGATTTCGCCTTCGCGATCTGGGATTCCGAGCGCCGGGCATTGTTTTGCGCCCGCGACCATTTCGGCATCAAGCCGTTCTACTACCACGCGGGCGCCAGGCGCTTCGCGTTTGCCTCGGAGATCGGCCCGCTGCTGGTCCTGGAGGGTGTCAACACACGCATCAGCGAGCATCAGATTTCCGGATTCCTTGCCGGGCTGCCCGACGATCCACAGTCGACCCACTATGCCGAGATCTTCCGTTTGCCGGCACGCCATACCCTGACGGTGACGGACAACCAGGTGACGCTTCGTCAGTACTGGCACATCGAGCCTTCGCCAGAGCCGCTGCGCTCGGACGCGGCCGAAGAATTCAGGCATCTCTTCTACCGGTCGGTGCAAAACCGGATGCGCGGCACCCCTGCTATTGGCGCAATGCTGAGCGGCGGCCTCGATTCATCCTCGATCGCCTGCGTGGCCGGCCTGCAAGCCGCGGCGGCGCGGAAACCGGAGCTCAAGACCTTCTCGCTGGTCTTCGAGAAGGGCTCACCGATGGACGAGAAGCGGTTCATCGATGCAGTGCTGGGTCACCACCGGCTCGACAGCACGATGATTTCCATCGGCAACTACGCGCCTTTCGCCGAGTTCGAACGCATCCTCGAGGAACAGGAAGGGACTTTCCTGGCGCCTGGCCTGTCGCTGACCCGCAGCATCTACCGGACCGCGAAGACCAAAGGGGTGAAGGTGCTGCTCGACGGCCATGGCGGCGATGAAGTCGTTTCGCACGGGCATGGGCTGCTGCATGAGCTCGCCAAGGCGGGTCGATGGCTGGCGCTGTGGCGCGAGCTGCACAGCGCCGCCAATATCTATGGTGAGGGCATGCCGTCGCTGTATTTCAGGTTCCTGACCGTCTACGGGCCGGCCTGGCGAATCGCCAGGATGAGGGCGATGGCCAAACGCGTTCTCGGCAAGCTGCGGCGCAGACCATTCCAAGCGCCGCGCTCGGCCTGGGCGGGACTGGTCAATCCGGAGCTTGCCAGGCGCACCAACCTCGCCGAACGTTTCCACCGCGCCGGCTACATGCCGGCCAACGTCAGCGCCAGCGAAGCGCTGACGCATCGCTGGCTTCTGTCCACCGGGCTGGTGCCGCACGCTTTCGAAGTTCTTGACAAGGCCGCCGCCAATTTCGGCATCGAGCCCCGCTACCCGTTCTGGGACAGGCCGCTCGTTGAGTTCTGCCTGGGGCTGCCCGGCGAGGAAAAGCTCAAGGACGGCTTCGGCCGTCTTGTGCTGCGCCGAGCCATGCAGGGCATTCTGCCGCCCGTGGTGCAGTGGCGGCGCGACAAGATCGATTTTACCGCAAACCTCGTCAAAGGCATGATCGTCAATCATCGCGATCTCCTGGACAGGCTGCTGGTGTCGGACAGCGACTTGATCGCCCCCTATGTCAATCTGCTCGAAGTGAACGCCGCCTACGCCCGCATGCTTCGGGAGCCCGAGCAGGCGACGCTGCCCGATGTCCAACATATCTGGCGTTCGGCCTCGCTGTCGCTGTGGCTGCGGCAGGTCCAGCATGATGGAAGCCCTGCATGAACCCTCGGGCCGTTTCTCTTGCCACAAGGCCCGAAGCGGCCGCTCGGAATGGACGCGTCCGTCGCTTCTACAAGGCGTACGGTCTGACGATTGGGTCCGAGGTGGCTCTACCGGAACTGGAACCGACCGCGCCGGCAACGCCGGACATCGAGATTGCTGTCGGGCCGATCGATTTTCCGGAGGCCGCATCGGCGAACGCCACGGCCTTCCGGTTCGAGCAGAGCCATCAATATCTTTCATGGCCGGCGATCGGGACATTCAGGATCAGCGGTGCCGGCCGAATCGATGTTGACGCAGCGCCCGGGATCGACGACCCGCTGCTTGCCTTCCCGCTTCTCGGGCCCGTGCTGGCGCTTGCCCTGCATCAGCGCCGTCTGCTCATCCTGCACGCCAGCGCGGTCGCGGTGGGTGACCAAAGCCTGATCTTCATGGGCGACAAAGGCGCCGGCAAGTCGACCATGGCGGGCGCGATGATCCGCGCCGGTCACCTTCTGCTTACCGATGATGTCGTGGCGCTGGATCTGTCCAATCCTTCACGGCCGATGATCCTGCCCGGTTTTCCGCAGCTCAAGCTTGCAGCGGACGCTGCCGACGCCATCCGCATAGGCCAAGCGGAGGTGCGGCCGCAGGTGCATCCGCAGATCGAGAAGGCGCAGCATCGTCTGCGTGACGGATTTGCCGGCAAAGCCGTGAAGGCGGCCCGGATCTATGTGCTGGAGCGCGGGGAGCGGGCGGCGATCATGCCGCTGCCGGGCGCCGGCGCCCTGCCGGCGATCATCAAGTTCTCCTACGTCACCCGGTTTGGCCGACAGGCGCTGGTCGGCGATTTCGCGTCCACGCATCTCAGTCAATGCGCGCAGCTTGCCGCTCGCATCGGCGTCTGCCGGCTTGAAGTGCCGGCAGGGCTGGGGCGGATCGATGAAGTCGTCGACCTGATCGAGCGCGATCTGGCGGCAGGCGCGCAAACAAGGTGATAAGAGGCATGGCCTGGTCCTCAAAGCTTCGCCTGTCGCTTTTGCGGGATGTCGCCGGCTTCGGCGGCGTGATGGCGCAGGTCGGTGGACGGCGCACGGCGACGGCGCTGGCCTTCCTGATCCTGGGAAGCCTGACCGAGGGGCTCTCGATCCTGCTGTTGATCCCGCTCCTGCATCTGATCGGCAACGCCGACCAGGATTTCGCCGTGCGGATGCCGAACGCACTGCGCTGGGTGGCGCCCGGCGGCACGCTGTCGCTGGCGACGGTGCTCGCCCTGCTCGTCGCCCTGGTGGCGCTGCAGGCGATGTTCAACCGTTTCAAGTCGCTCTACATGGCGCGGCTGCTCTATGACTTCGTCAACCGCGTGCGCATGAACCTGTTCGAGAGCATCGGCAAGGCGCGCTGGGGCGTCTTCACGCGTATGCGCAGCTCCGACCTCGACCATGCGCTGACCGGCGACATCGACAGGGTGCAGGCGGCCGCCTTCTCGCTGCTGATGCTCGCCCAGACGGCGCTGCTGCTTGCCGGCTATCTCGTGGTGTCGCTGTTCATCTCACCGGTGATGACGTCCTTCGCCATCCTCATCGGCGTGCTCTTGTTCGTCGCGCTGCAGCCCTTCCGTGCGCGTGCCACCGCCTATGGCCGCGTGCTGACCGGCAGCCGCCAGGACCAGTACCGCACGGTTTCGGAATTCCTCGGCGGCATCAAGGTGGCCAAGAGCCTGAACGTCGAGGCGGGTTATTTCACGCAGCTCCGCGCGACGCTCGAGAAGATGAAGGCGGACAACATCGCTTATGTCCGCAACAGCACCATCGGTACCGCGCTGTTCCAGGTGACGAGCGTCATCGGGCTCAGCCTGTTCATCTATATCGCGCTGGTGCGCTTTCACCTGTCGCTCGCCGAGATCGTCGTGCTGCTCTTGGTCTTCATGCGGGTCGCGCCTCGCTTCATGGATATGCAAGTGCAGGCGCAGCAAATGCTGATCAACCTGCCGGCATATACCGCCATGCAGGCCCTCAAGGCGCGCTTCGACGCCGAGCGCGAGATGGTACCGGGCGATGCGGGACATGGCGCCAGGCTGTCGCTCGACACCGGCCTCAACGTCCGCGACGTCTTGTTTACTTATGGCGACGGCGACGGAAAACCGGTGGTCGAAGGCATCACCTTCGACCTTCCCGCCGGCAAGGTGACGGCGCTGATCGGTCCGTCCGGCTCGGGAAAGAGCACGATCGCCGACATGCTGCTTGGACTGCTCGAGCCGACCGAGGGCACGATCCTTGCCGACGGCGTCGAGATCACTGCCAAGAACCGCAGGGCCTGGCGCGACCAGGTGGCCTATGTGCCGCAGGACGTGTTCCTGCTGCACGACACGATCGCCGCCAATCTGCGCCTGGCTGCGCCGCGGGCCAGCGACGAGGAGCTTTGGACGGCGCTGCGCAAGGCGCATGCGGCCGATTTCGTCGAGCGGCTCGACCGGAGGCTGGAGACGGTGGTGAGCGACCGCGGCGTCCGGCTCTCGGGCGGCGAACGCCAGCGCATCGCGCTGGCGCGGGCGCTGTTGCGCAAACCCGTGCTGCTCATCCTCGACGAGGCTACAAGCGCGCTCGACTGGCAAAATCAGTCGCTGATCGCCCAATCGATCGAAGACCTGCGCGGCCAGATGACGATCCTCACCATCGCGCACCGGCCGTCGATGATCGCTTTCGCCGACTGGGTCGTGGCCATCGAGAGCGGGCGCATCGTCGAGGTCGGGCAATATCAAAGGCTGAAGGCAAAGCCCGGCAGCCGGCTGGCCAGAATGCTCTCCGGCGAGCGAGCCGAACGGGAAACCGCAACGCTGGCCGACAAGGCATTGGCCGACAATGCGCCGCTTCCGGCGCCGGGTGAACGATCAGCGGAGGCTGCCGCGCCTGGCGCTTAGCTTTTCGCCCTCGGCCACCTTGATGCCACGGTCGGCCTCTCGGCTCTTATCGGCGGGCACTGGCCCGCTCCTGGCAATCATGGCGTAGACCAGAAGGAAATAACCCACCTGAATGACCACGGCGCAAATGACGGTACGCATGATGATGGTGCCAAGCGATGCGCCGTCGAAGTAAGACCAGCCGACCACGATCGCGAGCGCGAATATCATCCCGACGATGAATTTTGGTAAAGACATGCTCGTCGGCCCGTCAACCGACACAAGCATGCAAAAGCTGTGACTTACCCACCCGCGTGACTCCCCGTTGCGCCAAAGAGCTATTTCTGGCTGCCCAACTCGGCCGGTTGCTTCCGGCCTTTCTGACCCATCCAAACTATGACAGAAACAGTTTGCGACTCTATTAAGGCGAGACCTTCGCAGCAAGGGCAAGCGCAAGTGATTTCCAACGGTTTTGCGGGATCGGCTCTGCCATGCTGCGACGCACATTCCGGCGCCACCACATATTCAGGATAGCTAAACTGACCATAGTAAAACTCAAAATATTAATTAGTATTTTACGCTAAGAACTTACCTCCGCGAGTGATTCGGCCAGCCTGCAACCACCAATCGTCTGCAACAAAGAATGAGCTGTCCAAAAACGGCCCAAATGGCGCACTACATTTCCCTGATTTTCCCTCACCTTGTCATAAACATGCCACAAAGGCCAAAATTTGTGCAGGGCAGGTTTATTATTTAGTCAATTCATGACGTGAACATTTCATGCGGATGGGAAATTGTGTGTTGCGCTGCAGCATTTTTTTGATATCGTGCCATAAACCATCCGTTCAACGTATGGAGCTTTTGCATGAGGGACGTCGCCAAGCCGGCCAATGCGGGTTTTTCGCAGGCCGGCATTGATTTTCCACCCCCCATCGGCGGTCTGCTCAAACGCAGTTTCGATATCGTCGGTTCGCTCGCCGGTCTGATTCTGCTCAGCCCGCTCTTCCTGATGGTCGCCCTGCTGGTCAAGCTTTCCGACCGCGGGCCGATCTTCTATGGCCACAAGCGGATCGGCCGCGGCGGAAGGATTTTCGCCTGCCTCAAATTCCGCACCATGGTCCAGGATGGCGAGAAGGTACTCGCGGCGCATCTGGCCGCCAATCCGGACGCCAATGCCGAGTGGCTGGCGACGCGCAAGCTGAAGAACGATCCGCGCGTGACGCGTGTCGGCCAGGTGCTGCGCAAGCTCAGCCTCGACGAGCTGCCGCAGATCATCAACATCCTGCAAGGCGACATGAGCCTTGTCGGGCCGCGCCCGGTCGTGCGCGACGAGCTCGAGATCTACGGCAGCGCCGCCGTCTACTATCTGAAGTCGCGCCCCGGTCTCACCGGGCTGTGGCAGGTGAGCGGACGCAACGACGTGTCCTACGACACGCGCGTCGCCTTCGATCGCCACTATGTCGAGAACTGGTCGATGGTCGAGGACATTCGCATCATCGTCAAGACCGTGCCAGCCGTGTGGATGTCGCGCGGCAGCTATTGACCGACGGGCCTCCCCGCCGAACTCGGGGCAGGTATCCGGCAGTGATCTCATCGGGCGGATGGGGCCAAAGCGGATCGGAAACGTTCATTTGAAAAAACACCCCTTCGGACTGTCTTTCGCCTGCAGTCTTCTTTCCAGGGCGCCCGGCCGATTCGCGGCCGCGGCGCTTGCGATGTCTCTGCTTACGCCGCAGATGGCGGCGGCCGAGGATTACCGGCTCGGCCCGCAGGACAAGCTCAACATCCGCGTCGCCGAATGGCAGACGGTCGACGGCACGTTCCGCGACTGGTCGGCGATCAACGGCGACTACTCGGTCGGCCCCGCCGGGACGCTCTCGGTGCCTTTCGTGGGCGAGATGCAGGCGGCCGGGAAGACGACGTCGGAGGTCGCAAATGCGATCGGGCTTACGCTGCAGCGCAAGCTGGCCCTGCCCGACAAGCCTGAAGCCTCGGTCGAAATGGCCCAGTTCCGGCCGTTCTACATTTCGGGCGAAGTGCAGAACCCCGGCCAGTTTCCCTATGTGCCCGACCTGACGGTGCTGAAGGCGCTGAGTATAGCCGGCGGCATCCGGCGCAGCGCCGATTACGGCCCTCAGCTCGGCAAGGACCTGGTCACCGCCAAGGGCAGTTTCGATATTTATGACGACCAGCGGCTGCGGCTGATCATCAAGCGCGCCCGCATCGATGCGGACCTCGCCGGCAAAGCGAGCTTCGACGTGCCGAAGGAGGTCGAGGGCGATCCGAGAGTGCAGGCGATCGTCGCCGACGAAATGCAGATTCTGACGGCCGACCAGAAGGCGCTGAAGCTGAAGCTCGACGCGCTCGACGACCTGAAAGGGGTTCTGCAGGGCGAAATCGAATCGCTGGAGAAGAAGATCGCCAACCAGCAGCAGCAGGTGGATCTGGCGCAGCAGCAGCTCACCAGCATCGGTCCGCTGGCGCAGAAGGGCCTGGTCGCCAATGCGCGGCTGCTCGATTCGAAACAGTCGGTGGCCGACCTGCAGGGCAAGATCCTGGACTATGAAACGGCGATCCTCACCGCCAAGCAGTCGATCAGCAAGGCCGAGCAGGACGCCATCGATGCCCGCAACACGCTCAATTCCAACCTGGCCGCCAGCCGGCAGCAGGCCGAGGCGGACCTCAACGAGGCGACGCTGAGGACAGCCATGCAGAAGGGCCTGATCGCACAGGCGTCGGATCCGGCGACGATGGCCACCATGACCGGCAGCGAGGAACCCACTCTGCTTTATTCGCTGGTGCGCGTTGCCGACGGCAAGACCAGCGAGGTCGACGCCAAGGAAGACACGCCGGTGCTGCCGGGCGACGTGATCAAGGTCAAGCTGGCGCCGACGGCCAGCCAATAGCGCAACGAGCTCGGGCCTCGCTTCAGCGGCCCGGCACGGAGGCGGGAGGAACAAGTCAGGCTCGTTCGCGCCAAGGCGCGGGCGAGCGATCTGTTTGCACCGCTTGAAGGCACAGAATGCAGCCCGCCGCTCCGCGTCACGTCTACCTCAACCTCGACGCCATTCGCGGCGTGGCCGCGATCAGCGTGATGCTCTACCACTTCTCGCCGTTCCTGGCCGACGGCAAGGTGCTGCCATCGAGCTATCTCGCGGTCGACCTGTTCTTCCTGCTCAGCGGCTTCGTCATCGCCCATGCCTACGACCGCAAGATCGAGAACGGCATGGGCTTCGGCACGTTCCTGGCCATCCGCCTGATACGCCTCTATCCGCTCTATCTCGCCGGCACGCTGCTCGGTTTCTTCTACCTGCTGGTCAAGAACGGGCTGATCCCGGCCGAATATATGCCTCTATCCGAGATCGGCATGCAGCTCACCACTGGCATGCTCTTCATTCCGCTGGTCGGCGAGGCCTACCATACGATCTTTCCGCTCAATCCCGCCTCGTGGTCGCTGTTCTTCGAGCTGATCGTCAACATCGCCTATGTCGCCATCTTCTTCCTGCTGTCGAGACGATTGCTGACGGGACTGATCGCCGTCAGCCTCGTGCTGCTGATCGTCGCCTCGGTATTCGCCGGCACGCTCGATTTCGGCATGACCGGCAAGACCATCATCAGCGGGCTGCCGCGCGTGTCGTTCTCCTTCTTCCTGGGGGTGCTCTTGTGCCGGTCGATGGCGCGCTACCAGGACAGCCTCGGCTTCCTGCGGCGCGGCTGGTGGGTCGAGGCCGCGATCCTGCTCACGCTCGCCGTCTTCGCCATCGCGCCTGTGGGCGCAGCCGGGCGCGTCGCCTATGATCTCGCTTCTGTCGCCATCGTCTTCCCGGTCATGGTGGTGACCGGCGCCGTGGCGCCGACCGCTCCGCGGCTGGCGGGCTTCTATGGTTGGCTGGGGCGTATCTCCTACCCGATCTACATAATCCACACGCCGATGCTGATGATCATCGCCGGAGCCGGCAAGGCGGTATCGGTCGACCCGTTCGCGCACCATCCCTGGTTCGGCCTCTTGATGGCCGCGGCGGTCATCGCCATCGCCGACATCGCCACCCGCATCTATGACGAGCCGCTGCGCCGCTTCCTGCAGCGGCAAATGCAGCGCGCGCGGGCGGTGGCCTAAGGTCTGTCGATATTCAGGTGATGCCGGCCTGCGAACGGCTACTTCCTCCGCTTCCGGTGCTCACGTACTTCAAGTACGCTCCGCTCCGGCCTTCGCCGGCCGAAGCCCTCATAAATGTCTCCGCCCTATGAAGGCTACGGCCGGCGTAGGCCGGTTCTCGGAAGCCACCTTTCTCGGCTCGGCCTGACCTGAATCTCAACAGACCTTACAGCGGTTCAGTTTTTCCGAACGGAAGACTGCCCCACACTTTTCCTTGGAATTTGTTGCAGCCGGTCAGACCGGGGCCGGCATGTGGCCGGCGGCCGGCTTTTCATCCTGGACCGGGATGACGACCCGCCGTCGCCGGGCAACCGGCATCGGGCTCAGCTTGAACAGGCCGAAATAGACGATGAAGGAGGCCATGAAGTAAGGGCCGAGGATCTCGACCTCGAAGAAGGAGCGGATCAGCATCAGCCCGACAACGCCGGCGAGCACCACCGAATCGGCGTTCCAGGCGCCGAACACCACCTTCGATACATGACCGTAGAAGGCGCGCAGGATGATCAGCGCCAGCATGGTGACGCCGACGAAGCCGATCTCGACCAGGGTCTCGATATAGGTGTTGTGGAAGTGGAAGCCGGTGCGGGTCGTGATGTAGAATTCCGCCCACAACCGTTCCGGATCGGCGAAGCCTTGCACCCAATAGGCCGCATAGCCGTAGCCGAGCAGCGGATGCAGTTGCGCCGCCTCCCAACCCTGCTGCCAGAGATAGGTGCGGCCGGTCAGCGTCGAATCCTTGCCGAAGATGCCGAGCACGACGTCCAGCAGGCCGAGGTTCAGCGCGGCCACCACGCCGGCCACCAGCGCGCCGCCGCCGACCACGAACAGCACGCGGCGGTAGCGCCGCGACAGGACCCTGCTCATGGTCAGCAGGATGACGATACCGAGCACTGCCGGCAGCGAGGCGACGGATGTCGCCGAGTGGGCGATCGCCAGCATGTAGGCCGACATCAGGATGATCGGCGCGGTCCAGAAGAAGCTCAGCCAGTTGCGCCGGTAGAACATCAGGAAGACGAGGGACAAAAAGATGCCGAGCGACGAGAAGAAACCGACCAGGTTCTTGGAGGTGAAAGCGCCGACGAAATTGAAGGTGCCGTCGATCGTGTCGAGTGCGTAAGCGTTGACTTTCAGCGAATAGAGCAGGACGAAGAAGATGCCGATCAACGAGCCCAGCACAAGCGTGCGGACACTGATGGTGCGGGCCGCGATATAGGCACAGACGATGTGCGAGGAATACTGCACCGCCGCACGCGCGCTGATGCCGGCAGCCTGCGACCAGAAGACCGACAGGCAGACATAGGCTGCGAAGAGTATCGGCAACCAGGCGTTCGAGAGCTTCCAGGTGAAGCGCCTGTAGTCGACGAAGAGCAGCGGCAGCCAGACCGCGTAATAGGCAAGGATCAGGATCTGGCCGAAATTGCTGGAATAGGCAAAGGCAAAGACGGAGATCACTACGGCAAAGGCGCCATAGGCCTTGTTTGCCTCCGGGTCGAGCAGAATGGATTTTGGAATCTTCATGCCGGATTTTCGTCCGTTGAGCCTTGGATGCCGCCGCAATTCATTGTGCACTGCAGCATAACCTATCGCCCTCTGGCCGGTGGCTCAACCGGAAATCTTGTCACGGGCAAAAGGGGCGGCCATCGGAGGCTTGTTGCATAGCGAAAAGGCCGGAATGGGGCGGGAGCAGGGCTCGGGCCCTGGTTAAGATTCGTTTCCTGCATTGACGCCGGCGCCGGCTTCGGCCAGCGCCGGCGCCCCTGATTTGTTTTTTGGCTTGAGACGGGCGCGCCCTTGCTCAACGAAAGCCACGGCGGGCCACCCGGGCCAGTTATTTCAGCTTGCCCTCGACCTCCTTGATCGCCGCCAGCGCGCATGCCTCGTCCAAATTGCCGCCGGGAGCGCCGCCGACGCCGATCGCGGGCATGCGCATGGGCAACATCTGGGCGCCGCTGGCCAAGGCGATCGCCTCCACCGGCACCGACAGGCATGTCGACTGCCTGATCGACCTGATCGGCGCCGACATCGCGCATGACCTAGTGACGGTGACACGCTATTCGGCGACCAAGACGCCGGAATTCGTCAAGCATCGGCATTTCTCGGACGAGATGGTGCGGCGCTATCTCGACAACTACTACGTCTTCGATCCCTTCTATGCCTCGTGGCGGCGCGAGCGGCGGCTCGGCATCATGCCGCTCAAGGGACTGGCCGACGAGGAGGCCAAGCGCGGCCAGTACATAGCCGGCTTCCTGGCGCAGTCGGAGATCTGCGACGAGGTCGGCATCCTGCTTGCCGATGGCGGCGACTGGTGCCTCGGCATCTTCCTCGACCGCTCGACCATATCGTTCAGGGACAGCGAGATCGCGCAGCTCACCGAACGGCTGCCGGTGTTCGAGGCCCTGCATGCGCTCGACATCAAGGCGCGCGGCAGCGACTTTTCCCGCACCTCGGCGCCGACCGGTCCCGGCGCCTCGCCACAGCAGAAGCCCAGAATACCGGAAAGCCTCTGGCCCGAGCTTTCGCTGCGCGAGCGAGAGCTGGTGCAGCTGATTCTCGCCGGACACCCGACCGCCAACATCGCCGAGCGGCTCGGCATCACCGTCGGCACGGTCAAGAACCACCGCCGCCGCATCTATGAGAAGCTCGACATCACCACCGAGCGCGAATTGTTCCTGCAGTTCTTCCAGCATCGCATGGACGTCTAAATTACGCTCGGCGCCATCCATGAAACCGCGGCATGTAGGTGTCCAACCCGTGCGATGGCGGCCAGCTGGTAACCAGCAGCGAGCCTGGCATGACGGCTTGACGGCCTGGCCAGAGGAGATCACAGGGGGAATGCGGGGTCTCAATAGCGCCGGTTCCTACGATCCGCCGGGCTATGGAGTGGGGGTGGACGGGTTTGCGACGAACACTGATTGTCTGCCACGACCCGCCTTTTCCGCCGACGTCCGGCGGCGATCTCAGGAATTTCGGCAATGCCATGGCTGCCGCCGCGTTCGGCCCGGTCTGCCTGGCCTCGCTTGCGCCGCGCATCGGCGAAGCCCATCCAGCCGGCGTGGACATCCGCGTGGCTCAGCTAACCAATCTGTCCGAGCGGCGGGCGCCTTCGCTTGGCTGGCGCAGGATGAAGGGCGAGAGCCGGATAGCGCTTCCAGCCCTGGCGCGCCTCAAGGCGCTGGTTCAGGACTTCCAACCGGACACGATCATCGTCGAAGGCATTGCGCTGTTCAAACTTCTCGCGCCCTTGCGGCCGATGGCCCGGCAACTCATTCTCGACATGCACAATGTCGAATCCGACCTCGCCGATCAGTTGCCGCGCAAGAAGAAGTGGCGGCCGTTTTCGTCCGGCGTCAGGCCACTTGAAAGAAGGGCGGCTGCCATCGTCGACCGGATCTGGATCTGCTCGCAGCTGGACCGCGAGCGGCTGGAGGCATTTGTCCGGCCCGCAATACCCGTCGACCTTGTGCCAAACGGTATCCCGCGCGCCGATCTGATGCCACGGACGCTGCCGCCACAGCCGGCCATCTCCGATAGCTTTCCAGTCATCCTCTATGTTGGCCATCTGGGCTATGCGCCGAACATCGACGCCGCCGAGCGGTTGGCCCTCGCCGTCCTGCCGCGCGTCCGGCAGGCGTTGCCGACCGCGAAGCTCGTCCTCGCCGGCCGTTCGCCACGGGCGCCCGTTCGTGCCCTGGCACGGCTGGACGGGGTCAGCCTGGTCGAGGACCCGGACGACACCAGGCCGTTGTTGTCCGCCGCCCATCTGACCATCGTGCCGCTCGCCATGGGCGGCGGCACGCGCATCAAGATACTCGAAGCGATGGCCTGGGGCGTTCCGGTCATCGCAACGCCATTGGCGGTGGAAGGCCTCGGCCTGATCGACAGCGAAGAGGTGTTGTTGTCCGAGAGTAACGACGATCTTGCCCGCCTGGCGGTCGAGCTGTGCCTGGATCGTGCCCGCATGGCCAGCCTGCGGGCCCGAGCCTATGATGGCGCGTGGTCCCGGTTCGGGCCGGAGGCGATCCGCGATGCGGTGCGCCACGGGCTGGGACTGGACGGCACCGGCCGATGACGCCAACCTTGGCGGGCTCCACGAACCACCGAGCCGCCCTCATGCAATTCCGGCCCAAAACCGTTACAGATTTTCCTGGAATTGGTTTTGCGCAATCAGCCGTGCAAGTCCCTGGAAATCGGCGGAGCGACCACAAAGTCGGAGAAGGTGACCTCGAAGCCTTCGCGCTGCGGCGAGCAGCACATCATGCCGACATCGACGCTCTTGGAGGTGGGGAAGTAGGCCAGCCGCACCGGCTTCCAGTGGCTGTCCGACGCATCGAGATATTGCACCCGGATCGCCTCGGCGTGGCGGGTCAGACGGATCCGGACGCCGTTCGGGTCCGGGGGAATAGCGACCAGCGACCAGTCGGACCTGTCGTTGGTGACGACGACGGAGAAATAGGCGAGGCCGTCGGTGTATTCGATGCCGGCCTTGATCCAGTGCGTTTCGCTCAGGCGCAGCATCATCCCGGCCTGATCGTAGAGCGCCTCGTATTCGCCCTTGATCGTGACCTCGGCGCTGAAGTCGCCCGCGACCGGCCTATAGAGAAAGTGGCCGTTGTCGCGCCGGAAGCCGTAGAAGGTCTCACGCCAGAAATCGGTCTCCTTGCCGGTGCGGACATGGAGCGTCCCGTCGCCGAACACATGGTGCGGCGGCGGGTTGCGCCAGGTCATTCCGGCAAGGTCCGACATCATTGAGCCGCCCGTTAGCCGGCGAGCGTATAGGCCGTCTTCACGGTGGTGTAGAACTCCATGGCGTAACGGCCCTGCTCGCGCGGGCCATAGCTCGAGCCCCTGCGGCCGCCGAACGGCACATGGAAATCGACGCCCGCCGTCGGCAGGTTGACCATCACCATGCCGGCTTCGGAATTGCGCTTGAAATGCGTCGCGTGCTTCAGGCTCGTCGTGCAGATGCCGGAGGTCAGGCCGAACGGCGTGTCGTTGGCCACAGCCAGCGCCTCGTCATAATCCTTGACGCGGATGACGTTGGCGACCGGGCCGAAAATCTCCTCACGCGAGATGCGCATGGCGTTGGTGGAGCCGAGGAACAGCGCCGGCCGCAGATAGAAGCCGGGCGTTTCCCGCTCCAGCCGCTCGCCGCCGAAGGCGAGCTCGGCGCCTTCCTGGCGGCCGATCGCGATATAGTCCTCGTCCTGCTTCAGCTGGGTCTGGTCGACGACCGGACCGATCTGCGTCTTGGCGTCCAGCGCATCGCCGATGACGAGCTTGTCCAGGCGCTCCTTCACGGCGTCGACGAAGCGGTCGTGGATGCCTTCGGTGACGATGAGGCGCGAGGACGCCGTGCAGCGCTGGCCGGTCGAGAAATAGGCGCCGTTGATCGCGCAGTCGACAGCAACCGCCAGGTCTGCGTCATCGAGCACGACGAGCGGGTTCTTGCCGCCCATCTCGAGCTGGAACTTGCGCATATGCTCCACACTCGCCGCGGCGACGCGTTTTCCCGTGCCGACCGAGCCGGTGAAGGAAATGGCGTTGACGTCGGGGCTGTCGAGCATGGCCTGGCCGACCACCGAGCCCTTGCCCATGACCAGATTGAGCACGCCCTTGGGCAGACCGGCGCGATGCAGGATGTCGACGATGGTCCAGGCGCTTTCGGGAACCAGCTCCGCCGGCTTGAAGACGATCGTGTTGCCGTAGGCGAGCGCCGGCGCGATCTTCCAGGCGGGAATGGCGATCGGGAAATTCCACGGCGTGATGATGCCGACGACGCCGACGCCCTCGCGCGTCATCTCGACGCCGACGCCGGGCCGCACGCTCGGCACCATCTCGCCCGACAGGCGCAGCGTCTCGCCGGCGAAGAAATCGAAGATCTGGGCCGCCCGGATGGTCTCGCCGACGCCTTCGGCCAGCGTCTTGCCTTCCTCGCGCGCCAGCGAACGGCCGATCTCGTCCTTGCGCGCCATGATCTCGTCGGAGGCCTTCTTCAGCACGGCATGGCGGGCCAGCGGCCCGGAGCGCGACCAGGAGGGGAAGGCTGCCTTGGCGGCCGCGATGGCTTGCCTCGCCTCCTCCGGCCCGGCCGAAGCATATTCGCCGACGACATCATTGGTGTTCGACGGGTTGATGTTGTGCGAGCCGGCCTCGCCCAGCCACTCGCCGTCGATCAGGTTCTTGCGGAGCACGGTCATCTTTTTTCCTTCGAGATTGGCTTATTTCTTCGAGATTGGCGGGGCGGCAAGCGCCGCCCATTTGTCAGACAAATGATATACGCATTGCCCGCCGAAAGGTCTACCCGAGAGCTTTCGATAAAGGTAGGCGCGCGGCAGCGGAAGTCCATCGGCTTCGACCGCGACGACCTGTCACGATGTAGAGGCAGCGCCTTAGACGGAGAACGACCAGAACAGGCAGGCGAGCGTGGCCGCGGCGAAGATGACGAAGAACAGGCTTCTGAGCAGGATATTGCGGCGAAGCTCGTTCATGGTGAGATGCGCTACCACGATGGCCGCGACGAAGAGAAAGCGCCAGTTGAGAAGCGCCCAGAGCGCACTTCCCTGGCCGAAAGCAAATCGGGCGAGAAGCGAACCGACGATGGTGGCGAACAGCACGATCGTGGCGCAGAAGATCGCGTCGGCGGCATGGGTGAGCACGATGCCGGCGGCGCGGATGGGCAGGATCATCATCAGCAGCGCGCTGAAGAAATAGATGGCGGCAATGGCGAGGAAGGAACCCGCATCCGCAATGCCGTCGAGACGCTTCATGCCGAAAACGCCGTAAGGGTAACCGTGCCTGGCGACCGCCAGCGACAGCGCCATCAGCAGGGCGCTCAACACCGTGACCAATGCGAATGTGCCGAGGGCCTTGCTCATGCCGTTTCCCGTCGAAGCGAATCAACGGGAGTTTAGCAGAGCGCAGCTGCCGAAAACCGCAATTCACCTCTCGGCATTCTCGAAGGCGCCCATGCCCTGGGCGATCAGGTTGGTTGCCATCACCAGCGAGACGATCGCCGCCGAATTGAACACCACCACCCACCATTTGCCGCCGGTGAGGAAGCCGTAGCCTTCGGCGACCGCCAGGCCCCAATCGGCCGAGGGCGGCTGGATGCCAAGGCCGAGAAAGCTCAGCGTCGCGATCGAGAAGAAGGCATAGCCCAGCCGCGTGACGAGCTCGATCAGGATCGTCTCCCTGATGTTGGGCAGGATTTCCAAGACCATTATGGCGAAAGCGCTCTCGCCCCCGAGGCGCGCGGCACTGACATAGTCGCGCTCGCGCTGCTCGCGCACGGCGGCGCGCACGGTTCTTGCCACCAGCGGCGCATAGGCGATGGCGATCACCAGGATGACCGTGGGGTTCGAGGGCCCGAGCGCCACCAGGGTCATGGTCACGAGCACAATGAAAGGGAAGGCCATCAGCGTGTCGAGCAGTCTCGCGCCTATCGCGTCGACCAGGCCATCGAAATAGCCGAGCGCCAGGCCGATGACCGTGCCGACGGCGACGCCACCAAGTGTCGCGAGCGGCGCCACCAGCAGGATATCGCGCGATCCGACGATGATCCGGGACAGCACATCGCGGCCGAGATGATCGGTGCCGAACCAGTGCGCGGCGTCCGGCGGCGCCAGCGTGGCGAGAAAATCCTCGGCATAGGGATCATACGGAACCAGCCGGTCGCCGAACAGGGCGCAGCAGATCCAGAAGATCAGGATGAGCGATCCGATGATAACGGACGCAGGAAGACCGCGAACGGCGCGGCCCAGCCTGCCAGCGACCCGCAAGACACCGGGCGCGTGCGAAGGTGCCGGGAATTCCAAAAGGTCCATCATGGCGACGCCCGCCGCCGCTGCCGCGGGTCGAGCAGCGCCTGAACGAGATCGCCCATCGCAGCGGACAAGACGAAGATCGTCGCCATGACGAGGACACCCGCTTCGAGCATCGGGAAGTCGCGCGACTTGGCCGCATTGAGCACCAGGTTGCCCAGGCCCTGGATGCCGAACAGCGCTTCGATCACCACCAGTCCGCCGAGCATGTAGCCGCTCTGGGTCGCAAGCACCGCGATCGTCGGCGTCAGCGCGTTGGGAAGCACATGCCGGAAAATGACCTGCCAGCGATCGAGCCCTTTCAGGGTCGCGGTGCGCGTGTAGTCGGCGGCCAGCGCCTCGATCACCCCTGCCCGCGTCATGCGCGCCAGATAGCCGGCGAGGTTGAGCACCAGCGGCAGCGCCGGCAGAATGAGATAGTAAGCGCTTGTCCAGAAGCCCGCGCCATCAGGAGCCGCGCCGGTGATCGGCACCCAGTTCAGCCACAGGCCGAGAACCAGGAGCAGAAGCAGTCCGGACACGAAATCCGGGACGATACCAAACGAGACGCCGGCAAGAACGATCAGCCGATCGACAAGCCGACCCTGGTTGAGGCCGGCGACGATGCCCGCGGCGACACCCAGCGGGACGAGAAACAGCAATATGATGCCGGCAAGCGCGGCCGAGCGACCGAGGCTTGCCAGCACGAAGGGGCCGACCGGCGCGCGCATCGACAGCGAGGTGCCGAAGTCGCCGGTGAGCGCCGCGCTGAACCAATGCCAGTATTGGACGAGCATGGGCTGGTCGGCGCCGAGCTGTTTGTTCAGCGCCGCGACGGCTTCAGCATCGGCGAAGGGACCAAGCATGACGCGTGCGACATCGCCGGGCAGGACCTGCCCGGCGAGGAAGACCAGCGCGCTGACCAGCCACAGGGTGAGCAGCAGCGAAGCTGCGCGCGTCGACAGGGTGCGGCCCGTCAGCATCCGGCGTCCCGCCCGGCTTGGCGTTTCCGCGTCATGCCTGGACGAAGGAAACGCGGTCGAGCAGCAGATGCGAGATCGCCGTGAAACGCACGCCCTCGACCTTGGTGCTGGCGATCCGGCTGTACTGCGAGAAGTAGCTGATGATCTCCGGCGCCTCGTCGAGCAGCAGGTTCTGAATCTTGCCGGCGGCGATGCGCTGCGCCTGAAGGTCGCGGGCCTTGCCGTAGTCGACCAGCAATGCGTCATAGTCCGCATTCTTGAAGTGCGCGGCGTTCCACGCTCCGGTGCTCTTCAGCGTCGCGTTGAGGAAGATGTCCGGCGTGCCGCGATGGCCGAAATCGGTGATGCCGAGATTGGAATCGAGCCATGGCGAGCTGCCGAACGTCGCCGATCCGTAATAGGCATCCTGCGGCAACACGTTGAGCTTGATATCGATGCCGGCCTTTTTGGCGAAGTTCTGGATGATCACGGCGTAGTCGGGAATGTCATAGGCGCGCTCGGTGGTCAGCGTCACCTCGAAGCCGTTGGGCACGCCGGCCTCGGCGAGCAGCCGCTTGGCCTCGGCGATGTCCTGCTTGCGCTGCGGCACCGACGGATCGGCCGAGGGGAAGATCGGCGCGAACGGGGTGTCGTTGCCGGCGATTGCGCGACCCTTGAGCAGACCCTTCACGATGGCCTCGCGGTCGAGGGTGAGCGCCAGCGCGCGGCGAATGCGCTTGTCGGTGAACGGCGCCTGGTCGGTTCTGAGATGCACGGCGTCATGCGAGCTTGCCTGCATGCTGAGCAGCTTGAAGTTGGGATTGCCCTCGATCGCGAGTTCCAGGCGCGTGGTGCTCGGGATGACGTCGAGCTGGCCGGCCTGCAGCGCCACGACCTGCGCCTGCTCGTCGTCGAAGAACTTGATCTCGACCCGGTCGGGCAGAGCCTTCTCGCCCCAGTAGTCGGAGTTGCGCACGAAGGTCGCGCCCTGTTTGGGGCGGAAGGATTCGAGCTTGAATGGGCCGGTGCCGTTGAAATTCTTCTCGAAGTCACCGGCATAGTCGGCCGGCAGGATCACGGCGTTGTAGACGTCGGAGGACACGTAGAAGGGGAAATTCGAGTTCGACTGGTCGAGATCGAAGGCGACCGTCTCGTCGTCGATAATCTTGGCGCCGCCCTTGGACAGGATGCCCTTGTAGGCCGACAGCGCCGACGAGCCGCTGTTCGGATCGACGAGGCGCTCGAAGCTCGCCACGACGTCCTTGGCTGTGACGGTGCGGCCATCGTGGAATTTCACGCCCGGCCGCAGCTTGAACGTCCAGCGTTTTGCCGTCTCATCCGCTTCCCAGGACAGAGCGAGCTTCGGCTGGAGCCCGTCCTTGGGATCGTCGAGGATCAGATATTCGCCGACCTGGCTGAGAACGCCGATGCTGGCCGGATCGGTGACCGTGATCGGATCGATCGCCTTGGTCGGCTGGCCGAGCCCGACGCGCACTGTGCCGCCGGCGGCAGCGGCGCGCGCCGTACCGGAAAAGCCCAAATCTTGCGAAGCGGCGAAGCCGGTCAGTCCGATCAGCGCGGCATATTTCAACAGGTCGCGGCGCTTGAGATAGCCCTTGGCGTATTCATCGACAGCGACATTCCAGATATCGCCGGACAGGTTGCGAAGGGAGTCGATTTCGTTGCGTTTGGTCATTTTTGCCTCTGTGAAAATTGTGGTTTTGAAATGAGGTGGAGACGACGGGGCCGGACTCAGACCGGCTGGCCGTCGAGATGGATGCGGTCGACTGCTTGCGGATAGAAGGCGATCAGCCCCTTGATCTTCGGCATCTCGGCGATCGGATCGCGGTAGCTCCAGGCGATGTCTTCGCTGAGCGAGCCGTCCTTGAGCACGCCGGACCAGTAGGAGGCGATGCCTTTGTAGGGACATCGGGTCCTCGTCAACGAGGCCCTCAGCCGGTCGAGCCGGACATCCTCCGGCGGAAGATAGAAACGTGTCGGCAGGTGCGTTTCGAACAGCAGCACCGGGCGGCGGCTGTCGGCGATGAGCTCGCCATCGAACCATATCGCGACATGGCTCGCGCTCTGCAGAACGTCGATGCGCGCATAGGGATCGCGGGCATGGACGAAGACTTCTTCCTCCTCCTCGAACCATTGGTCGACGAGATTCCAGGTGAAGGCGACGCGGCCGGCGAGCGGCGCGAGGTTCTCGTCGGGCGGCGCTGTGAACGACCAGGCGGCATCGGCGGCGCGCCGGTCACCGGCTTCGATATCCCAGTATTTCGTCTCGCCACCGACAGCATGCTGCTGGCCATGTTTCGATGGCTTCAGCACGGACTGGTCGACCGCCGAGAGCGGGAAGAAATAGATCGGCAAAAAGTGATTGGAGCGCAGCACCAGCACGTTGCGGCTGTCGGCGATGACGCGGCCGGCGAATTTGACGCGGACACGCTTGGGGCTGTGGAGGACATTGATCAGTTGCGGCGCAGTGGCTTCGCGCGGCTGCAGCCTCGGTGCGGCGGTCATGACGGCTCTCCTTCAGGATACGGCGCGCTGATTGGCGCGCTGCTCGGCAAAGCGGTTGGCGGGACGGGCGAGGCCGAAGCGGTCGCGCAGCGTGCCTGGCGCGTATTCGGTCGGGAAGACGCCGCGGCGCTGCAATTCCGGCACGACCTGTTCGGCGAAGTTCACCCAGTCCTCGGGCAGCAGCGGGAACATCAGGTTGAAGCCGTCGGCGGCGCCGGCCTCGAACCAGTCCTGCAGCTGGTCGGCGATCTGCTTCGGCGTGCCGGCGACGGTCGGCACCGAGCCGCTGTTGGCGAGCTTGCGCGCGATCTCGCGCAGGGTCAGATTCTGCTTGGCCCACTGCTTGACCCGGTTGAGCGAGGTGCGGCCGCCATTGAAGGTGCTTTCATCGGGGAGCGGCGGCAGCGGGCCATCCGGCGGATAGGCCGAGAGGTCGAGCCCGCTCCAGCTCGACAGGAGGTCGATGCCGACCCGGTCCGGAAGCAAGGTCTGGAGATAATCCTGCCTGTCGCGCGCCTCGGCTTCGGAAGCGGCGACGATCGGCAATATGCCCGGCAGGATCTTGAAGCTTTCCGGCCGCCTGCCGTGGCGGGCGAGACGGTCGTTGATGTCCTGGCGGTATCTGATGCCGTCTTCCCTGGTGCTGAAGATGGCGAAATGGGCGTCGGCGTGCGCGGTGGCGAAGTTCTTGCCGTCCTCGGATGAGCCGGCCTGCACGATCAGCGGATGGCCCTGCGGCGGCCGCGGGACGTTGAGCGGTCCGCGCACCTTGAAATGTGTGCCGCGGTGCTCGAGCACATGGACCTTGTCCGGGTCGGCGAAATAGCCGGTTTCCTTGTCGAATAGCAGCGCTTCGTCTTCCCAGCTGTCCCACAATCCCTTGACGATCTCGAGGAATTCCGCCGCGCGCTGGTAGCGGAAGGCATGCTCGATGTTGCCGTCGCGGCCGAAATTGCGCGCCTCTTCGTCCATGGCCGAGGTGACGACGTTCCACGACGCCCTGCCCCCGCTGATGTGGTCGAGCGAGGCGAACAGGCGCGCGACATTATAGGGTTCGCTGTAGGAGCTCGACGCGGTGGTGATGAGGCCGATGTGCTTGGTAACGCCGGCAAGCGCCGACAAAAGCGTCAACGGCTCGAGCCGGGCATTGGCGTAATGCGCGACACCGCTCTTCACCGAATCCCAGATCGACACGTGGTCGGCGACGAAAATGGTGTCGATCCTGGCGCGCTCGGCGGCCTGGACCAGCTCGCGATAGTAATCGAAGCCGAGCACTTCCCGGCCGGGCGCGCGCGGATGCCGCCACGACATGCGATGGTCGCCCTGCGGGTTGAAGAAGAATGCGCTGAGGATCAAGTGGTTTCGCGCCATGCCGGCCTCCTTGCAAATCCGCGCGAGGGACGCTGGCGCCACGTCGATCCGCGCGGTCAGCAATCCTCGATGTGCAAAAGGCTAGATTGCGCTCGCCATTAATTCGAGTAATTTTATAGAGATTATATACTCGACAAGCGGAAGCGATTGCCCCTGATGAGGGCGCCGGAAGAAAGTGGTTTCGAGGTCTTGATGTCCCCTTCTGTGCTCAACGTGGAAAAACTTTCCATCGCCTATGGCGGGAAAAGAGGATGGCAATCCGCCGTCGACGGCGTGTCGCTCTCGATAGGCCAAGGCGAAGCGCTGGGGCTGGTCGGCGAGTCGGGCTCGGGAAAGAGCTCGGTGGCGCTCGCCATACTGCGCTACCTGCCGGGAAATGCCCGGCTGGCCGCCTCGGCGCTGGAGTTCCAGGGCCGCGAAATCAGAAGCCTCTCCGGCGAGGAACTGCGCGGCCTGAGGGGCGACCGCATCGCCGCCGTCTACCAGCATCCGGGCGCCGCGCTCAATCCGGCAATGACGATCGGCCGGCAGATCGGCGCGACGATCATGCGCCATCGTCCGATCCGCCGCGATGAGGCGCGCTGGCGTTCGGCCGAGTTGCTCAAGCGCGTGCGGGTGAGCAATTCCGAGCGGGCGCTCGATCTCTATCCGCACGAGTTGTCAGGCGGCATGCAGCAGCGCGCCAACATCGCCATTGCCATCGCACTCGACCCGGCTCTTTTGGTGCTGGACGAGCCGACGACGGCGCTCGATGCCAGCGTGCAGTCGGAAGTCATCGCGATCCTCGACGAACTGCGCCGGGACCACAAAACCAGCATCCTGCTGATCAGCCACGACATCAACCTGATCCGCCGCTCCTGTGACCGGGTGGCGGTGATGCAGTCGGGCGCCGTGGTCGAGAGCGGCGATGCGCACGATGTCTTCGAAAACCCCACCCATGCCTATACCAAGACGCTGATCGCCTCGATTCCGGCGCTCAACTTCACCAAGCGGGACGGCCGGCTGGCCGAGGTCGACACGGCAGGTCGCATCCAGGCGGCCGCTCGCCAAACCGGTCCGGACGCGGAACGCCAGACCGCCATTGCCTGCAAGGGCATCAGCCATTCGTTCGGTTCGCAGGCCGTGCTGCACAATGTCGAGCTTCGCATCGGGCAAGGCGAAACCTTCGGCCTGATTGGCGAATCCGGCTCCGGCAAATCGACGCTGGCGCGGATCGTCACGGGCCTGCAGACGCCGAGCCAGGGATCGGTCGAGCTGTTCGGCAGGACGGTCGCGGCACGCGCCGAGAAACGCGCGCCTGGCGAGCGGCGTGACGTGCAGATGGTCTTCCAGTCGCCGGACCGCACACTCAATCCGCGCCACCGGATCGGGCGCATTATCAGCCGGCCGCTGCGGCGGCTTGCCGGGCTTGGCCGGAGCCGGGCGCGCGAACGCGTCGCCGACCTGCTGCGCTCGGTCCGGCTGGCGGACACGACCGCCGAACAGAAGCCACGCACGCTCTCCGGCGGCCAACGACAGAGGGCGGCGATTGCACGCGCCTTTGCCGGCGCACCGAAAGTGGTGGTGCTGGACGAGCCGACCTCGGCGCTCGACGTCTCGGTTCAGGCGACCGTCCTCAACCTGCTCAACGACCTGCAGCGCGAGAAGGACACGACATATCTGTTCATCAGCCACGACCTCAAGGTGGTGCGCTACATGGCCGACAGGATCGGCGTGCTTTATCGCGGCCGGCTGGTCGAGGCCGGCTTGTCCGAGCAGGTCTTCAAGGGTCCCAACCACCCCTATACGAAGCTGCTTCTGGCCGCGTCCGCCGACGCCGCGCAGGCCGTCTCAATCCAGGCCGGGATCCCAGGGGAGACCCAACCGGCCAAGGGATGCTGCTTTGCCGAGCGCTGCCCTCTTGCCTCGCCGCTATGCGGGGAGGCGGAGCCGGCCTCCACCGATACGGGCGACGGCCATCTCATCGCCTGCTGGCGGCGCGACGAGCTGTGATGAGCTATCAGGGTCTCTGCGAGGCCGAGACGAGCTCGGCCTTGCGCCGGGCCGTTTCCAGGCCGACGTCGATGAAGCGGCGCGCATGGCGGGCGAGCTCCATGTTGTCGATCCACAGATTGCGCCAGATCGCCGTCTTCCGCGACAGGTTCTCGTCGACGATCTCGGAGGAGAAGGATTCGAAGCTGAGGTCGTCGTCATAGCCGATCGCCGTCAGCGCATCGAAGATCGCGGCGAAATCGATGCTGCCGGTGCCGAGGAAGCCGCGATGGCTCTCGCCGATATGCACATAGCCGATCTTGTTCGCGGCATGGCGGATCGCGAGCCCGACATCAGCCTCCTCGATGTTCATGTGGAAGGTGTCGAGATGCAGGAAGATGTTGTCGGAGCCGGTGTCTTCGATGAAGGCAAGCCCCTGCGCGGCGGTGTTGAGCAGGTTGCTTTCGAAGCGGTTGACGATCTCGAGATTGAGCGTGACGCCGGCCGCCTTGGCGGTTTCCGCAACCCCGGCAAGCGTTCCGGCGCTGCGGTTCCACTGGTCGCGCGTCGGCGGCTCGGTCTGCAAGCCGTGGCTGGCCGAAAGGATGCCGCCGACCTTGCGGCCGCCGAGATCGCGGGTGAGCGCGATGGTGCGGTTCAGGATTTCGACGCCGCGCGCGGCGACCGCCTTGTCGGGGCTGGAGATGTCGCCGTCGGCCGGCAGGCCGATGCTGATCGCGACCCCCAGGCCGAGATCGGAGATGCTTTTGGCCAGCCTGGCGATATCGACGTCGGCCGGGTCGAGATAGGAGAACTCGATCAGATCGAAGCCGGCCTTCCTGGTGTCGACCAGTGTGCGTTCGAGGTCCGCCTGCGCTGAGCTCGCCGACCAGACGAAAGAATGGATTCCAATGCGCGACATGATCGTCTCCGTCCGATGGGATACGGCGCGGCCGGGTCGACCCGGCCGCGCCAGCCTTGGGGGGGCGGCGTTAGCGGGCCGCGGTCCAGCCCTTGTAGTCCTTGAGGTTCTCGGCGGTGATCAGCTTCGGATCGAGCAGGACGACCGGCTCGGCCGGCTTCTTGCCGGCAAGCACTTCGGCCGCCATCGTCAGCGACTGACCGGCCATGACATAAGGATCCTGCGACGCAGACGCCTTGATCATCGAGGTGCCGGAGGCGAACTCCTTTTCGATATCGGGCGCGCCGTCGACCGCGGTGAAGATGAATTCGGAGCGGTTGAGCTGCTTGGCCGCGAGCTGCGCGCCGATCGCCGTCGGGTCGTTGATGGCGAACACCGCGTCGATCTTGTCGAAGCGGGTGAGCAGCGACTGGAACACTTTCAGGCCGCCGTCGCGCGAGCCTTCGGCGTTCTGGTCGTCGGACAGGATCTTGATGTCCGAATGCTGCGAGAGCACGTTCTTGCAGCCCTTGACGCGCTCCAGGATCGAGGACGAGGCCGGGCCGTTGAGGATGACGTAGTTGCCTTTGCCGCCGGTTTGGTCGACCAGGTACTGGCAAGCCTCCTCGCCGGCCTTGACGTTGTTGGTCATCACGGTCACGTCCGCTCCTGGCGCCGAAACGTCGAAGGCCGCCACCACGATGCCGGCTGCCTGCGCCTTCTTGACGGCAGGCGCGATCGCCTTGGCATCGACGGCATTGAGCATGATCACGTCGACGCCGGCGGCGATGAAGGAGTCTACCTGCGAGACCTGCTTGTTGAGGTCGTAGTCCGCCGATACCGACGTCACCTCGACCTTGGGATTGATCTTCTTGGCCGCGTCCTCGATGCCCTTGATGGTGGCGACGAAGAAGGGGTTGCCGAGCAGGCCGACCGAGATGCCGACCTTGTTAAGGTCCTTGGCCGATGCCGGCGCGACGGCAAGGCCCGCGAGGGCAGCGCCGCAGAGCAGTTTGGCGATGGTCTTCATTTACTTGCTTCCTCCGATTGCCCCGCGCCTCTCACGGTGCGTTACACACAATCCGGCTCGTTTGGGCCGGCGACCGAGGTCAATCACGTTCTTGCTCCGGCCTGGAGCCGGTAACGGTCGAGGGCGACCGCCACGATGATGACCAATCCCTTGATGATGTACTGCCAAATGTCCGAGACACCGGCCAAAATGAGCCCGTTGGAGAGCACGGCGATGATCAGCCCCCCGATCAGCGTGCCCCAGATCGAGCCGACGCCGCCGACGAAGCTGGTGCCGCCGAGAATGACGGCGGCGATGGCATCGAGCTCGTAGGACTGGCCGAGCTGCAGGCCGTTGGCGGCGTAGAGCCTCGCCGCCGACATGACGCCGCCGAGGCCGGCGAGCAGACCGGAGACGCCATAGACGAAGAGCAGCACCAGCGGCACCTTGATGCCGGTCAGCCGCGCCGCCTCGGCATTGCCGCCCACCGCATAGATCCAGGTGCCGAGCACGGTGCGCTTGAGCACCAGCCAGGACAGCACAACCACCGTCAGCGCGATGATGACCAGCCACGGAACGCCGAACAGCGAGCCGTTGCCGATGAAGTCGAAGGGCAGGTCGGAATTGAATACCGTCGTGTCCTCGCCGAGCAGGCGGGCGACGCCGCGCACCGCGGTCAACGAGCCCAGCGTGACGATGAAGGGCGGCAGCCTGATATAGGCGACGAGCAGGCCGTTTACGACGCCGAAGCCGAGGCCGATCAGAATGGCGGCGGGAATGCCGAGCATGCCCCAGTCCGGCACCAGCGACACCAGCACGGCCACCATCGCCGAGGCGGCGAGAACCGAGCCCACGGAGAGGTCGATGCCGCCAGTGAGGATGACGAAGGTCATGCCGGCGGCGAGCACGATGTTGATCGACGATTGCTGCGTGACGATGAGCAGGTTGGTGCCGGTGAGGAAGCGCGGATTGATGAACTGGAAGGCGGCTGCAAGCAGCACCAGGACGGGCAGCATGCCGAGTGCGGCGAAGGCCGTGCGCAGCCGCCGGCTCCTGACCGCCGCCTGGTCCGCTGTCGTCGTCACGGTTGTCCTGTCGGTCATCGCTCAACCGCTCCCGTCGCAAGTTCCATGATCGCTTCCTGGTGAAGCGGCTCGCCTGCGGACGCCGTCACCTCGCCGGCGATGGCGCCGTCGCGCATCACCAGCACCCGGTCGGCGACTCCGATCACTTCCGGCAGTTCGCTGGAGATCATCAGGATGGCGATGCCCTTGTTGGCGAGACTGTCGATCAGCCGGTAGATTTCCGACTTGGCGCCGACGTCGACGCCGCGCGTCGGCTCGTCGAGCACGACGACCCTCGGCTCGGTTTCCAGCAGGCGGGCGAGCAGAACCTTCTGCTGGTTGCCGCCCGACAGCGACCCGGCATTGGCCCGCGCCGACCCGGTGCGGATCGAGAGGTCGGCGATTGCCTTGGCGGAACGCCGGTCGGCGGCGGCGAAATCGCGAAAACCGCCGGGGCGCGCATCCTTGGCAAGGACGCCCATATTGATGTTGTCGGAAATCGACATGTCGAGGAACAGGCCGAGCTCCTTGCGGTCCTCGGTGAGATAGGCGATGCCGGCATCGAGCGCCTCGCGCGGCGAGGCGATGGCGAGCGGCTTGCCGTCGAGCTCCAGCTCACCTGCGCTGCGCCGGTCGGCGCCGAAGATCAGCCTGGCGAGCTCGGTGCGGCCGGAGCCGACCAGCCCCGCCAACGCCAGCACCTCGCCGTGGTAAAGGTCGAAGGAACAATTCTTCAGCAGCCTGCCGTCCGACATGCCGCGCACCGACAGCGCCACTTTGCGCTTGCTGTCCGGCGGCCGGTGATCCTTCTTGTAGAAGGCCGAAAGGTCGCGGCCGACCATCATCGAGACGAGGCGCGAGGCGTTGAGATCGGAGCGCTCCAGCGTGCCGACATAGCCGCTGTCGCGCAGCACGCTGACGCGGTCGGCGAGCTGGTAGACCTCTTCCATGCGATGGCTGATGTAGATGATGGCGATGCCTTGCGCCTTCAGCGTCGCGATCACCTCGAACAGCCTGTCGGTCTCGCGCGAAGTCAGCGAGGTGGTCGGCTCGTCCATGACGATGATGCGGGCGCTGGTCGACAGCGCGCGGGCGATCTCGACCAGCTGGCGCTCGCCGAGCGACAGGCTGGAGACCAAGGCGCGTGCCGAGAAGGAGACGCCGAGCCGTTCGACGATTTCCTTGGCGCGCCGGTTGCATTGGTCGCGGTCGACGATGCCGAACCTGCGCGGCTCGTTGCCGAGGAAGATGTTCTGCGCCACCGTGAGGTTCGGCGCCAGCGACAGCTCCTGGTAGATGACGGCGATGCCATGGGCGCGGGCCTTGATCGGATCGCCGGTGGCGACGGGCGCGCCATCGATCAGGATCTCGCCGCCGGCATCAGGCCGATAGGCGCCCGACAGCACCTTCATCAGCGTCGACTTGCCGGCGCCGTTCTCGCCCATCAATGCGTGCAGCTCGCCGGCGCTGACGGTCAGCGACACATCCTGCAGGGCGCGGATGGGACCGAAGGTCTTGGAGATGTGACGCATCTCCAAGACCGGCCGCTGCGTTGCCTCGACGCGGGCGACGGCGGTCATGGCGCGCCTCCCGCCGGAGCGGCGATGCCGCGTTCGGCAATGAGACCGCGCCAGTCGTCGCGATAGCCGGCAAGGCCTTTGAAGCCTGCGACACGCACCGGCTCGGGCATGTCGGCGGCAAACTCGCGGCCGACGCTCTCGAAAGCGAGAGCGGCCGCGCCCGTGGCGCTGCCTTCCAGCGTGGCGCCCTGCAGGAAGGACTGGCCGGGACGCAGCGCGGCCAACAGCCCGGCGAGAAGGCCGCCCGCGTTCAGGCCGCCATCGACGATGACGGCGTCTCGCGAACGGATCAGGTCGAGCGACAGATCGATCATCAGCGCCACATAAAGCAGCGCCACGGCCGCGCGTTCCTCGGCATCGGAGACACGCCCAACAATTTCACCTGTCCGGCTGGGCATCGGCCCGCCAGGCGCAAAGCTCGGCAGCGCCATGACGCCGGCGTCGATCGCGCGCTGTATCGAGGCCGGCGCGATCGCGCCCTGCCAGTTGCCGCTGATCACGGCGAATTCGCGCCCGCCCATGAAACGGATGGTGGGAGCCGGACCGCCATCGACATCGACATTGACCAGCATGTCCCGGTCGCGGTCGAGCGCGTCGAGCGGGCAGTCCGGATTGAGCACGATTACCCAGGTGCCCGTCGACACCACGGTGAGCGGCCCGAGTTCCTGCCGCCGATACGCATGGAGCGCGGCGTTGCTGTCATGGACGCCGTTGTGAATGGCGACCGGTCTGCCGGCCTGGCCAAGCCGCCGCTCGCCGGTGACGGCGCCGGCCCGCGCGAAGGCGGGCATCTTGCCGCGCCAGCCTTCGGCATCGACCAGCGAGGAGAAGTCGCGCTTTCGCGGCGCCCACAGATGCGAATGGCAGCCGAGATAGGACACTTCCGAAACGGCGCGACCGCCGAAGCGCCAGCTCCAATATTGCGGGTAGCCGAGGATCGCCTTCGCCGCGGCGAAGGCGCCGGGTTCCACTTCCTGCAGCCACAGCATGTGGCGGCCGTAATTGAAGCCGAGTGGCAGGCGCGGCGAGAAGGTCTCGGCAAAATCGGGAATGCGGCGATCGATCCGCGCGGCGATTTCGGCGGGCGGCTCCTGCTCGTAGTCGAGGATCGGATGCGTCAGCGCCGTTTCGTCGACCAACGCAAAGGTGCAGCCATGGCCCGACACCATCAGGCCTTCGATGCCATGACCGTCGGCGGCCTGGTTGACGGCATCGAGCGCCCAGTCATGCAGCGCCGCCTCGTCGAGCACACTGAGGCCGCCCTTGCGTATCCAGTCGGGTTTGGTGCGCCGCTCATCGACGATGCGCCCGTCCTGGCCGAAGACGAACAGCTTCGAATTGGTCTTGCCGAAATCGAGCACCGCCATCTTCACTGTACGGCTCCCGCGGACGGGGCGATGCGCACGGTGACGCCGGCATCTTCCAGCATGCGCGCATCGGCATCGGAGAGGCCGTCATCGGTCACCAGCGTGCCGATGCGCGACAGCGGCAGCGCGACGTTGCGGGCGTGGATCGACAGCTTGCGGCTGTCGGCCAGCACCACGATCTGGTCGGCGCAAAGGCTGAGATCGACGATCGAACGTACCAGCAGCGGATGCGATTCCAGCACGCCTTCATGGCCGAGGCCCTGTGCGCCGAGAAAAAATTTCGATGCGTAGAAAGGCACGGCCTGGGTGAGCGAGTGGATGATGCCTGGCTCGCGGTGCAGATCGCCACCGGCGATGGTCAGGCTGCAATGGCCGTGGTCGCTGAGATAGGCAGCAAGCGGCATGGAATTGGTAAAGAGGCGGATGTTGCGGTCGGCAAGCTTGACGCCGAGATGGAAGCAGGTCGAGCCGCCATGGACGATGACGGCGTCGCCGTCGCGCACCATGGTGGCGGCGGCGGCGGCGATCTGCCGCTTGGCGTCCACCGCCAGATCGCGGTTCTCGTCATAGGGCCTGGCATAGGCGACCCCGGCATGGGCAGCGCCATCGAGAGCAGAGATACCGCCATAGACCTTCCGCGCCTCACCGGCCTCGTCGATCTTGTCGATGTCGCGCCTGACCGTCGCGGCCGAAACGCCAAGCCGCTCCTGCAGCTCGCGCACCGATGCAAAGGGGCGGTCCCGCAAGAGCTCGACGATCTGACGCTGGCGGCCGGGTTCGCTCAACCCTTTTCCTCCCGAAGTGCCATTTTCACGGCAATGGTGCAACTTACTCAACATTAGCCAGATTGCAAGTCAGTTTTGACGATACTAGATCACAGTTGACGGAGATCGCTCGCATCTGCGATACCAGCGCCATCGCTCCCGGCGACGGGAGATCGTGCAAGAACAAGGCCAAGCCGTTGGAGGACAAGCGCCATGGCGACCGAAGCTGACGCGCAGGAACTGGTCGCCCTGCGGGCGCTTTCGGCCAGGATCGGCAGCAACCCGCATCTGACGCAGGCGGCCGGCGGCAACACTTCGCTGAAGGCCGGCGACACGCTGTGGATCAAGGCCTCCGGCACCTGGCTGAAGGACGCGCTGTCCGACGACATCATGGTGCCGGTGGCGATGGGCCCCCTCATCGAGGCCGTCGAACGGCGCGATCCGGCCGCCGACAAGCCGCAGGCTTTTGTGATCGGCGCCCTCAATCCACGCGGCTTGCGTCCGTCGATCGAGACCACCGTGCACGCGCTGATGCCGCAGCGGGTCGTGCTGCATGTCCACTGCGTCGACACGATCTCGCTTGCGGTCCAGGCCGATTGTGAAAGCGAGGCCGCGCGGCGTCTCGAGGGCATCGAATGGGCCTATGTTCCCTATCGCCGTCCGGGCCTGCCGCTTGCCCACGCCATTGCCGAGCAGCTTCGGCCCGGGGTCGACGTGCTGATTCTCGGCAATCACGGGCTGGTCGTCGCGACCGAGACCGTGGCCGGGGCGGAGCGCCTGCTGCATCGGGTCAGATCGCGGCTCGCGCGCCCGGCGCGCGCGGTGGCGAACGCCGATACCGCCGCGCTGACGGCGCTTGCCGGCGACAGCGGCTACAGACTGCCGGCGGATGTCGAGGCGCATGCCGTGGCGCTCGATGCGGACAGCCGCCGCATGGCCGAAGCCGGCAGCCTCTATCCCGACCATGTCATCTTCCTCGGCCAGGGTTCGGTGGTGGCAAGGCCCGGCGAGCAGGTCGCCGACGTCATTGCACGGCTGGGCACGAACCCGGCCGCGATCCTCTTTGCCGGCGCCGGCGTGTTGATGCGCCGCGATGCCAGCTCCGGCGCGGACGCCATGCAGCGCTGCCTTGCCGATGTCACCGCCCGGATCGACACCACGACCCGGCTGAACTATCTCACCGCCGCCGACAATGACGAGCTGGTCAACTGGGATGCCGAGCAGTATCGCCAGAAACTCAACACCGCGGGCTAGTCGAATGGCGCCGCTTGCAATAGGCATCGACATCGGCACCTCCGGGTCGCGCGCCGTCGCCATGCACCCGGATTTTTCCATCGCCGCGCGCGCCGCCGTGCCGCTCGAGCGCTTTGGCGCGAACGGCCGCGATCCCTCCGTCTGGTGGGCGGCGGTCGAGGCGACGCTGAAGGAGCTCTTCTCGCACATCGATCGCAAAGCGGTGCGCGCGATCGCGGTCGACGGCACGTCGGGCACCTTGCTGCCGGTCGACGGCGCCGGACGACCGCTGGCCGAGCCGCTGATGTACAACGACAAGGTTTCGGACAACGCCATCCTTGCCGCGATCTCCCGCACGGCGCCGCAAACGAGCGCCGCGCATGGGGCGACATCCGGGCTTGCCAAGGCGCTCTGGTTCCAGCGCCTGCCCGGCATCTATGCGGTGCTGCACCAGGCCGACTGGATCGCCGGGCAATTCTCGGGCCGCTTCGACGTCAGCGACGAAAACAACAGCCTGAAGACCGGCTATGATGCCGAGAAGCGCAGCTGGCCGGACTGGATCGCAGAGCTCGGCATGCGCGTTGAGCTGCTACCCGCCGTCGCCAGGCCGGGTAGCGTGACCGGCAGGCTCACGGCCGCCGCAGCCGATCTGTTCGGGCTGCAGCGCGAGGTGGCGGTGGTTGCCGGCACGACGGATGGCTGCGCATCGTTCCTGGCGACGGGCGCGGCGGACACCGGCGAGGGCGTCACTGCGCTTGGATCGTCACTGACCATCAAGATCCTGTCCGACCGGCCGATCTTCGCGCCGCGCTATGGGATCTACAGCCACCGGCTCGGCGACGCCTGGCTGGCCGGCGGCGCTTCGAACACCGGTGGCAAGGTGCTTGCCCAGCATTTTTCGCTCGCGCGCATCATCGAGCTCAGCGCCGCGATCGACGCCGCGACGGAGACCGGCCTCGACTATTATCCGCTCGCCTCGGCCGGCGAACGTTTCCCCATTGCCGATCCGACGCTCAAGCCGCGCCTTCTGCCCAGGCCGGAATCCGATGCTGATTACCTGAAGGCTATGCTTGAAGGCATCGCGGCCATCGAGGCGCTCGGTTACCAGAGGCTTGCCGAGCTCGGCACGCCCCGGCTGACATCGGTACGCAGCGTCGGCGGCGGCGCCGCCAATGCCGTCTGGACCGAGATCCGGCGGCGCAAACTTGGTGTGGCTTTCCTACCGGCGCTCTCCGACGAGGCGGCCGCCGGTACGGCGAGGCTGGCGCTGATGGGCGCAACGGAGGCCGGGCTGCTGTGAGCACGACGCAAGCCAGGCATCTCGATGGGATCGGAGCGCTCGCCGAACGCTACGACGTGTTCCTGCTCGACCAATTCGGCGTGCTGCATGACGGGCAGCGGGCTTATCCGGGGGCGGTCGAAGCCGTGTCGGCACTGAAGCGCGCCGGCAAGACGGTGGTGCTGGTCTCCAATTCCGGCAGGCGGGCGGAGCCCAACGAACGGCGGCTGCTGAAGCTCGGTTTCGAGCCGGGAAGCTGGGACCATTTCGTCTCGTCCGGCGAGGTCGCCTGGCGCATTTTCAAGGACATGGTGGACTCGGGCGCGCTGCGGGCGGGAACAAAATGCCTGCTGATCAGCCGCGACGGCGACCGTTCGGCGATCGATGGCTTGCCCTTGACCCTGACCGAACGCGGCGACGACGCAGAGCTGGTGCTGCTCGCCGCCAGCGAGGGCGACCGCTACGATTTCGATTATTACAGCACGCTGCTGGGCCCGATCGCGGCGCGACGGGTGCCATGCTTTTGCACCAACCCCGACCGGATCATGCTGACCGCGGTTGGGCCGCGCTTCGGCGCCGGCGAAATTGCCGATCTCTACGAGAGACTTGGCGGCAGCGTCACCCGTATCGGCAAGCCCGATCCGGCGATCTATGAGGCGGCGCTGGCGCTTGCGGGAAATCCGGCGCGCGGCAACGTGATCTGCGTCGGCGACAGCGTCGAGCACGATATCGCGGGAGGCCGCGCTGCCGGCGTGGCGACCGCGCTGGTCAAGTCGGGGATATTGGCCGATGCCGGCGACCTGACCGGGCTTTTCCAAGAGTTCGGCGCGTGGCCCGACTACACTCTGGATGCCTTCCGCTGGCGTTGATCCGCGGACTTACCCGATCCGGTTTCCGTTCGCCGGATCGAACAGATGCAGCGCCGCCGGGTCGGCTGACAGCCGGACCGTGTCGCCTGGCCTGACATTGCTGCGGCCCATGACGAAGACGCAAACCTGCTGGTTGGCCAGCCTGACGTAGAACTGCGTCGACAGACCCAGCGGCTCGACCACTTCGACCTCGGCCTTGAGCGCACCGTCATCGGCCAAGCGGATATGCTCTGGCCGCAGCCCGACGGTGAGCGCATCGCCGTCCTTCAGCGGCAGGCCATCGGGCAATCTAAGCTTCTGGCCATCGGCCAGCACGGCATCCACCTTGCCGCCCTTGGCGACTTTTGCCGGCAAGAAGTTCATGCCGGGCGAGCCGATGAAGCCGGCAACGAAGGTGTTGGCCGGCCGGTCGTAAAGCTCCAGCGGATGCCCGACCTGCTGCACGTAGCCGTCATGCATGACGACGATGCGGTCGGCCATGGTCATGGCCTCGACCTGGTCATGCGTGACATAGACCGAGGTGGTCTTGAGCTGCTGATGCAGCGCCTTGATCTCGGCGCGCATGTGGACGCGCAGCTTGGCGTCGAGGTTCGACAGCGGCTCGTCGAACAGGAAGACTTTCGGGTCGCGCACGATGGCGCGGCCCATGGCGACGCGCTGGCGCTGGCCGCCGGAGAGCTGGCGCGGCAGGCGGCCGAGGAAAGTCTCCAGCCCAAGCCGCTTGGCGGCGGCGCCGACCCTGCCGTCGATCGTCGTCTTCTCGGCCTTCTTCAACATCAGGCTGAAGCCCATGTTGGAGGAGACGTCCATATGCGGGTAGAGCGCGTAGGACTGGAACACCATGGCGATGTCGCGGTCCTTCGGCGCCACGTCGTTGACCAGCCGCTCGCCGATGCGGATCTCGCCGCCGGTGACCTCCTCGAGGCCGGCAATCATGCGCAGCAGCGTGGACTTGCCACAGCCGGACGGGCCGACCAGCACGACGAACTCGCCATCGGCGATCTCGAGATCGACGCCATGCAGGATGCGCAGCGCGCCGTAATCCTTCTCGACATGTTGCAGCGTGACGGAGGCCATCGATTATCCTTTGACCGCGCCGGCGGTGAGGCCGGTGACGAGATAGCGTTGCAGGAAGGCGAAGAAGATGCAGACCGGGATCAGCGCCAAGATGGAGGCGGCCATCATCTGCCCCCAGTCGACCGCGAACTTGCCGATGAAGGTGAGCAGGCCGACCGCAAAAGTCTTCTGCTCGTCGCTGGAGATCAGCATCAGCGCGAACAACAATTCACTCCAGGCGGCGGTGAAGACGAAGCCGAGCGTGGCGCCCATGCCCGGCAAGGTGAGCGGCACGATCACCCGGCGCATGGCTTGCGCGCGCGTGCAGCCGTCGATCATCGCCGCTTCCTCCAGGTCCTTCGGGATGCCATCGAAAAAGGACTGCATGAGGAAGGTGGCGAAGGCGGTGTTGAAGGCGGTGTAGATGATGATCAGCCCGATCAGGCTGTTGGTGAGGCCGAGGTCGCCCATGATGCGGTAGATCGGCGGGATGACCATGACCAGCGGGAAGGTCTGGGTGAGCAGCAACAGGATCGCGAGCGTCGCCTTGCCCCGAAAAGTGAAGCGCGACATGGCGTAGCCGGCTAGCGTGGCGATGACCGTGACAAACGCCGCGGTCGACACCGAGACGATGACGCTGTTGAGGAAATAGCGCGGGAAGTCGGAAGCCTCGAGCACGGTGGCAAAGTTCTTGAGCGTCATTTGCGACGGCCAGAAGGTGATGCCTTCCGAGTAGAGCAGCCGCTCTGGCGTCACCGAGATCTTCAGCGTCCAGAAGATCGGGAACAGCGCGAAGATCACAAATGCCGCGATGGCCAGATAGAGGCCGATGCCGCCGGCGATGCGCGAGGAGGTGGAGCGTCCGGCGATCATCAGACATGCCTCACGAGCGTGCGGCGGATGGCGATCAACCCTATTGCGTAGGCAATCAGCAGCACGAGCAGCAGCACGGCGACCGCCGAGGCGTAGCCTTTATCGAGCGACTTGAAGGCGCTGACATAGATGTAGACCGGCACCGTGCTGGTCGAGCCCGCCGGTCCGCCCTCGGTCATGACGAAGATCAGGTCGGCGAAGGTGGCGATCCAGATCGTGCGCAGCATGACGGTAATCACGATGGTCGGCGCCAGGAACGGCAGCGTCACCTTGGTGAAGCGCTGCCAGGGTGAGGCGCCGTCGATCGCCGCCGCCTCGTGCAATTCGGACGGGATCGATTTCAGCGCGGCGAGCAGCGTGATGGCGAAGAAAGGGATGCCGAACCAGATGTTGGCGACGATCGGCCCCCACATGGCGGTGGCCGGGTCGGAGAGCACATTGGTCGGCTCGGCCTTCAGGCCGAGCGCGAAGAGCCAATGCGGCAGCGGACCGATGATCGGGTTGAACAGCCAGGCCCAGGTGAGGCCCGAGAGAAAAGACGGCACCGCCCAGGGCAGGAACACCACCGCCTGCACTATCCTGCGGCCGTAGAACGGCTTGTCGAGAAGCAGGGCCAGGCCAAGCCCAAGGAAGAACTGAAAGAACAGGCTGGCCACCGTCCACCACAGCGTGTTGATCAGCGCCTGGCCTAGCACGGCGTCGGAGAGCATCGCCTGGTACTGGCCGAGCCCGACATATTCCGACTTGAAGGCCGAGAATTTGCGGAAGGAATAGCTGATGCCGATGATCAGCGGCACCAAGAGCACTACGACCAGCAGGACGATAGCCGGCGAAAGATAGAGCCATGGCTCGATCGCGGCCTTGGTCAGCCGCTTCTTGCGCGGCCGGCCGGCGGATCGGATTTCGGACACTGCGTAGGTCATACGGTGCTCGCGTTGGGAGTTGGGGCCGACGACAGCGACACGGTCCTGCTCCCCGCATGCGGGGAGCAGATGCCGGTTCACCCTCCGTAGCAGCAGCACAGCTGCTGCGGAGGACGGGCAGGCAGCTGAAGGGCGGCGCCAGCTTCTCGGAACTTGGCGCTGCCCCTCATCCGGCCCTTCGGGCCACCTTCTCCCCGTGAAACGGGAGAAGGAAGAAGAGTGCCTACTTCTTGTTCTTGGCCATCCAGTCCTGCTGCTCCTTGGTCAGGAACTTGGCCCATTCGTCGGCCACGTCTTTGGCCGGCTTCTGGCCGAGCAGCACTTCCTGGAAGTTCTTGATCGCCACCTGGTCGACGAAATTGCCGAGGTTCTCGAGATGCGTCGGCGGCGTCACCATTTCATATTTGGAGCTGTCGCTGAGTTCGGTGAACCAGCCCTTGAACTGCTCGGTCTTGAAATGGGCGTCCTGGTCGGCGCCGTTGTGGATCGGGACGACACCGACTTCCTTCGCCCATTCCAGATTGTCCTTGGGCGACAGCAGCGTCGCCATCAGCTTCCAGGTCTCTTCCTTGTGCTGGGAATTGGCGAACATTGCCCAGCCGGCATAGCCGAGCGTCGGATAGGACTTGCCGCTCGGTCCGACAGGCAACGGCGCCACGGCGAAATCGTCGGCGCTCATCTTGTCGGCGATGCCGAGCAGCGCGTCCGGATCCTGGTTGAGCATGGCGCAGGTGCCGGAATAGAAGCCGGTCACCGTCTCATTGAAGCCCCAGCTCACGGAGTCCTTCGGCGCCAGGCCGTTCTTGTACATGTCGGCCAGCATCTGCAGGCCCTTGACCGAGCCCTCGTCATTGATGGTCGAGGTGCCGTCCTCGGTGAAATAGCCGCCCCGGCCGTCGGCGATGTTCATGAACATGTGCATGCCGTTGAAGGCGCCGGGGCCGCCGCGCAGGCAGTAGCCATATTTGCCGGGGATGGCCGAGATCTTCTTGGAGAACTCGACGAACTCGTCGAGGTTTTCCGGCGGACGATCGAGGCCCGCTTCCTTGAACAGCTTCTTGTTCCAGAACAGCGCGTTCACATAATAGCCATAAGGGATCATGAACTGCGTGTTGTTGACGGTCGAGCCGAACTGCTTGGCGCGATCGCCGAGCGTCTTGGCGTCGTCCCATTTGGCCATGTACGGCCCGAGGTCCTCGAGCTGACCGTTATTGGCATAGAGGCCCATCCAGCGCTCCGGCATCTCGACGACGTCAGGCGTGTCGCCGGCCTGGACCATGGTGAGGAATTTCTCGAAGGCCTGGCCCCAGGGCAGCGAGACGAGCTCCACCTTGATGCCGGGATTGGCCTGCTCGAACTCGGCGATCTGCTTCTTCAGGAATTCGGTGCGCGGCGGGCTGGTGATGACCTCGACCATCTTGACGGTGGTATCGGCCAGCGCGCTGTTGGCGCAGATCGCCAGACCGGCGACGGCGGCCAGCATGACTGTCAGTCTTTTCATGTTCGGTACTCCCATTTTGAACACCCGTTATTTTTTTGACTTGTCGAAGGCCTGGACGACGTCCGCCCAGAGATCCTCGACGTTTTCCAACCCGACATTGAAGCGGATGGTTCGGGGGCTGACGCCGAAGCGCGCCATCGAATTGAGACCCGGCGTCTGCTCGAGCGAGGCCTTTGCCGGCACGACCAGGCTTTCATGGCCACCCCAGCTGACGCCGATGCGGAACAGCTTCAGCGCATCGACGAAAGCCGGAATGTCGACATCCTCCGTGACCTCGAAGGAGAACAGCCCGGCATAGCCGGCCAGCGTTTTTTTCCCGGGGTGATTGGAATAGGCGGGGTGGTTGACCCGCTCGACCTTGCCATGCGCCTTGAGCCGCTCGGCAAGCGTCAGCCCGCTCTTCATGTGATGCGGCAAGCGCAGCGGCAGTGTGCGCAGGCCGCGCAGCAGCAGCCAGCCTTCGAAGGGCGACAGCTTGCCGCCGAGCGAGGAATAGGTCTGCTCGTTGATGTGCTTGATGTGGGCGGCGGAGCCCGCCACCACGCCGGCAACGGTGTCGCTGTGGCCGCCGAGATATTTCGAGGCCGAATGCAGCACAAGATCGACGCCGTTCGCGATCGGCTTCTGGAAGACGGGCGTGGCCCAGGAATTGTCGATGGTGGTGACGATGCCCTGCTCTTTCGCCAGCCGCGTCAGATGGGCGATGTCCTGCAGCTCGAACATCATCGAGGTCGGGCTTTCGAGGTAGAGCAGCTTGGCGCCGGGGAGCGCCGCGGCCACCGCGTCCGGATCCGAGCCGTCGACATAGTCGACCTTGATCTGCAAGCGCGGGAACAGCCGCTCGAACAGACGATAGGCGTCGCCATAGCAGTTGCGCACGGCAACGATGCGCTCGCCGGCGCCGACGAAGGCGAGCACCGTGGCGCTGATCGCCGCCATGCCGCTGGAGAAGCCGCGAGCTGCTTCGGCGCCTTCCAAAGCCGCGACGCGCGCCTCGAACTCCATCACCGTCGGGTTGTCGCCGCGCGAATAGATCGGCTGGCGGCGGCGCCCGGCGAAGGTGTCGGCCATGTCGGCATAGTTGTCGAAGGTGAACAGCGAGGTCTGGTAGATCGGCGGCACCACCGCGCCGCCGGGGAACGGATCGTCATGCGCGAGAAGCGTCGCCGCCTCGCCGAGATAGTCGCTGACGGAAATGCCTGGGTCGAAAGCGGTCGGGTGCTCGTTCATTTGCGGTCCGAAAGTTTGAGGTTGGCGGCACCGCGCTTCAAATCGTCCTCGACCGTGGCGATGAGCTTCAGCGCCTCGGCGCGGGCTCCGTCCGGATCGTGCGCGGCGATGCAGTCGAAGATGGTGCGGTGGTAGGGGAAGCTGGCATGACCGAAGTCGCGCACGCCGAGCGGATGCTCCCAGAAGCGGTGGAACAGCTCATGCATGGCGCTGATGATCTGCTCGAAGAGCGGATTGCCGGAAGCGCGGTAGACCGACTGGTGGAACTCCCAGTCCTCCTCCGACGACATGCCGGCGCGGGTGTGGAAGGCTTCTTCCATGATGTCGAGCTTGCGCTCGATCTCGGCGATCTCGGCCTTGCCGGCGCGGACGGCGCAAAGTGCTGCCGCCTCGGCCTCGAGCGCGCGGCGGATCTCCAACGTGCGCATCAGCCCGGCGAAATCATTGCCGCCGGCCAATGTCAGCGGCATGTGCAGCATGTCCGGCGAGACCGCCGCCTTGAGATAGGTGCCGCTGCCCTGGCGCCGCTCGACGAGGCCCAGCCCTTCCCACCGCGTCAACGCCTCGCGCACGGTGTTGCGACTGACCTTGAGACGTTCGGCCAGTATTCGCTCGGTTGGCAGTTTTTCGCCAGGTCCCAGCGACTCCTGCCTGACGAAGCCGGCCAACGCCTTCAGCACCGCGTCATCGCGAGCCGTCGTCTGGATGGGCGGGAGGCTGTCTGTCACGCCGGCCGATGCCTAAAGTGGTTCAATGGTCCAACCAATTTCTGCATAGACCGAATGGGGAGTCAACCGCCGAAATCGAGACAGGGCCGAACGGCGCGGATAAACGCAATTCGGCCCTGTCGTTTCAGGCGCGGATGAACGCCGGCGTGGCGGCCGCGCGTGCCTTGCGCCAGCGAGCGAACATTTCCTCGCGAACCCGCCTCGAAGCCGAGAGCCGCTCCTTTGCCTCCGCCAGGATAGCAGGCGAAGCCTCCGCTGGCGTGCCGGAGCGGAAGGGAGGCGCCGGCGCATATTCGAGCGAGAGCTGCACGACTTCCGCTTCGGACTGGCCGAGCAGCCTCGCGACCAGCGCCAGGCCGAAATCGATCCCGGAGGTGACGCCGCCGGCGGTGATCAGCTTGCCGTCCTCCACGATTCGCTCATCGACCGGAATTGCCCCGAACTCTTCAAGGAAGTCATGCGCATACCAATGTGTCGTCGCCCGCTTGCCCTTGAGCAGCCCGGCCGCGCCGAGCACCAGGGCGCCGCTGCACACCGAGGTGACACAGCGCGCCTGCGCCGCGCGCTCCCAGACGAAATCGAGAACCGCACGGTCCTCGAGCAGCGCGTTGACGCCGCCTCCGCCTGGAATGCACAGCACGTCGAGGGGCGGGCAGTCGTCGAAGGTCGCCGTCGGCGTGAGGGAAAGACGCGTCGAGGACGTCACCGGATTGCGATCCTTCCAGATCAAATCCACCTCGGCGCCCTTTGCCGACGCCAGAACTTCGTAGGGACCGGTGAGATCGAGCTGTTGGACATTGGGGAATACGAGGATGCCGAAACGAAGGGTCATGGAAATCTCCACAAGGTTGACTTCGGGCAATCTAAGGCATCATGCTTTGGCGCGATCGCCATTCATCCCTCGTTTCAGGCCAAACCCATGCGCCGCATCGAAATCCTTGCCTATCCCGACGTCCAACTCCTCGACGTCAGCGGGCCGCTGCAGGTGTTCGCCAGCGCCAACGACTTCAGGACGCAGGCCGGCGAGGCGGCTGCCTACGAGGTCTTGGTCGTCGCCGCTTCGCCGCGGATCAGGACATCCGCCGGCCTCGTGCTGGAGACCGCGGCGCTGCCGACGCGCGGGCTCGAGATCGACACGCTGATCGTGCCTGGCGGATGGGGTGTGAACGCGGCCTGCGAGGATCCCCAGCTTGTCCAGTGGATCATCGGCCGCTCGCGCGATGCCAGCCGCACAGCTTCCGTCTGCAGCGGCGCCATGCTGCTGGCGACGGCGGGTCTGCTCGACGGCCGCCGCGCGGTTACCCATTGGGGACGTTGCGCGGAGTTCGCCCAACGCTTTCCGGCGATCCGCCTGGAACCCGACCCGATCTTCATTCGCGACGGCAATGTCTGGACGTCCGCCGGCGTGACGGCGGGCATCGATCTCGCCCTTTCTTTCGTCGAGGCCGACCTTGGCCGACGCATGGCGCTTGCGGTGGCGCGCGAATTGGTCGTCTTCCTGAAACGTCCCGGCGGCCAGGCGCAGTTCAGCCAGACCCTCAAGCTGCAGGACGGCGATGGGCGATTCGATAAGTTGCATGGCTGGATTCTGGACAATCTGGGCGGCGACCTTTCGCTGACGGCATTGGCCGAACGCGCCAATATGAGCCCGCGCAGCTTCTCCCGTCACTATCGGAAGGCAACCGGCCGGACACCCGCCCGCGCGGTCGAAGAGATACGCATCGAGGCAGCGCGACGGATGCTGGAACAGGGACTGGCCGTGAACCAGACAGTACGGCGCTGCGGCTTCGGCTCGGAAGAGACGATGCGACGCGGCTTCCTGCGCGCCCTCGGCACGAACCCGCGCGACTATCGCGAACGTTTCTGATCGCGCCAACCTATTCAATCGATGAGACGGCGGCAGCCTCTCACGCGCCGACCTTCACGCCGAGCTGATCGGCCTGATACGGAGCGACCTGCAGCGGGCCCTCAACTATCCCATGTGACTGGACGGCCGCCCGACCGGCTTCGGTCAGCGCGTAGATGCCGCGCTCGGCCCTGGCGAACCAGCCATAATAGTTGTGCAGCAGGATGCCGGCCGCGCGCGGCGAAAGGGGCTTGAGATCGCGCGGCCGCTTGGGGCCGTCGGCCATGGCGGCGGCGCAGGCGATCGCCTCCTGCCGGTAGGCGGTCATAATGGGCTTTCGTCGCGTGCTGCCGCCGATGGACGGGTCGCCCTTGCGGCGGTGATGTTCCTCGACGAGGCGCGAGCGCCGTCTGGGGTCGCGCCGCGGCGGCACGGCGGCCGGGCTGAGCAGCAGCTCCACCTTACCCTTTCCGTCGACCGCCAGCAGGCCGAAGCCGAGCCTGCGGCAGAGCGCACGGAAGCGGCGGTCGTGCTCACGGCCCTTGCCGCGCGCCGACATCCTGGCGGCAAGCCAGACCTCGTCGCAGGCCGCCGCGCGATCGACACCCTGCAGGACGAGCTCGAGATTGAACTGCAGCTTCAGCTCGCAGATGACGACCACGGGCGGCTCGCCGTCGCGCAGCCCGAGGATGTCGCAGCCGCCGACCTCGCCCTTGACGATGAAATCCAGGCTCTCGAGGAACCGCTTCACCGGGGCATAGAGGGATGTTTCCTGCATGGGAGAGGCATAGCCGATTCGGACCTGGCCGGCACGTCGCAGGGTGACGTGCGGACTGCCAGGATAATCCCGCGATCCAGGTGCGGCCGTGGCAATCTCGTCGACTGCCGTTCCGTGGACTATTGCCTGGCGAACTGGCCCCTATAGGTCTGGCCGGCAAGCGCATAGGTGGCGGCCAGCGTTCCGTCAGGCTGCATCGTAAAGGTGGCGTCCGCGCCATTTGGCAGGCGCCCAAGCTTCAATGTGTTTCCGACAATCCTGCCGGCGCCGTCGGCGACCCCCGGCTTGTAGTCGGCCACATCGCCCCACGCATAGCTGACCGTCACCTGCCCGCCTGAAGAAACCGTCAGCACGGCCAGCTTGCCTTCATACATTCCATCCAGCCGTCCGGCCCATATGCCTGAGAATGCGGCGTATCTGGCCGGAATGCCCCTGCCGGGAGGCGTGATCGCCACGGTTTGGTCCAACACCGCCAAATCCGGAGAAGCGGGAGCCGCAACAGCAGCCGGGGTTGGTTGAGGTGGAGGAGCAGGCGGCGCCTCGGATGCCGATTGGCAGGCAACGAGGGCGAATGCCGCGAATCCGAGGATCAGAGAAGGACTGTTTGGCGGCAGTCGAGAGAGAACGGGTCCCTGCCGAAATTCCCTGACAGGGGCGGAAGAACGACGAATTTTCGGCATTTCAGCGATCAGCCCCACTTTCTTTGCGAGAAATCCTAAAGCGCGTCGCGATCTTTCAGATTCGCTCCATGCGCTTTAGGTTTTTGATTTCACGCATGTCTTTGTCCCGAAACCGGTTCCCACTTTCGGGAGACATGCTTTAGCACGAAACCGCTGCTCACTTTTGGCCGATGTATTAGAATTTTACGCCTACTCTCGCGCCGAAGGCGTGATCCTGGCCGCCTGAAGCCAATTGTCCGCTGTAGGTCACGCCGAAAACGGCATCGTCGGTAAGGTTCAGGTCAATGGCAGCCTCGACGACGGCGACATCCCTGGCGATCGGCACGCCTTCTATGGCAAACGCGTCGGAGCCGCCGAAGGTGAATGTGGAAAACGGGATCGTATCGCCATAGGCATGCCGCCAGCCGACCGTCCCATGCGCCGTGGCCCGCATGCCGGAAAGGTCGAAACCGGTCGAGGCTCGCAGCCCGAGCGTTGTGAAGGTCGCTTGCGTGGTCTGGCCCTTGGCATGAAGCACGCTCGCGCCGCCGCTTTCCGAATAGGCATCGGTGTGAAGGCTCGCATAGGAGAGATTGGCGAAGGGCTCGAAGGCAGCCGGGCCGGTATCGACACGGTAACCGGCTTCACCGAAGGTGTGTAAGGTTCCCGCGCCGTATTTTGCCTGCAGGCTATCGGCGAAGCCGGGGAAGGCCACCGTTCGGCCTGTCTCGATATTGTGCCATGTGTATGTCGCGCCGGCGCGCAGGCCGAACTGGTTCCATTGTGTGCCGCCGTAGAGTCCGAGGGTGTAGTTCTCGCTATCGCCGGACGAGGCACGGTCCTTCACGTCGAAATTGGTGTGGCTATACGCGGCTATCGCACCGACGCGCCATGCTTGGAAGGCAGAACCGTCGACGCCGACCACGACCCCACCGGTGGAGCGCTTGAGCGACGCGACACCATCCCCGTCCGCACGACCCCAAGATCCGATAGCGGTGCTCCAGGCGGCAAAACGATCGGTCGTGGCGGGAGCAAGTTCCGGCCCGCCCTCGCCAAAGGCCATCACGGGCAACGAAACAGTGGCGCCAGTTCCGGAGAAGGCTGCGCGCAGCCGCGCGTTGATCGCGTCGAGAACGAGGCGCGTGTCGTTGATCAGGGCTGTCTTGGCCGAAGCATGGATCTCGCCGGTCAACTGGTCGAAGGCGTCGCGGGTGGCTTCGACGTCGGTTTGCAGTGCGATGGCGTTCCACAGTGGATTGCCGGAACCGAGGCTGTCGACGGCGCCCGCGACCGCCCGCTGGTTGGGCGTGATGCCGACTTCGCCGAACTGGACGTCGTTGCGCACCAGTTCCAGCGTCACGTCGTTGCCGTCGCCTCCCGCATAGTCGAGCTTCTCGTCCAGGAACAGAAGGTTCTTGCTGACGGCGCCGAACACGCCGGTCACCGCATCCGTATTGTCATTGTCGATGATGGTGAAGGGTCCGTTGGAGATGTTCCAGCTGGACGCTGCATTTGGCGACATCAGCAGCTCGAGCGTGGCGCCGGTGATTTCGACCGTGCCGGAGACCTTGACCTGGTCGGCCGCGTCGGGCGTCGCCTCGATCTGCAGCGTGCCATGGTTGACGTAGTTTCCGGCGACGGTCTGCGTGCCGATCGAATTTCCGGGCGCATGCACGCCGCCGGTATCGATTGTCGTCGCCCCGACTGTCCCCGTGCCGCCCAGCCTGGCGCCCGTCCTGACAGTTACATTGCCGGTCAGGCTGCCGTTGACGGCAAGCGACCCGCTGACCACTTCCATTCCGTTGACAAAGGTGGCATCGCCGCCGAGGACCCACTTTCCGCCGGCGGCATCAACCTGCGCCGACGCAAAATTCAGGAAGTCTCCCCGGAAGCTGCCGCTGCCCGAACCTGCCAAAAGCAGTGTGTTGACTCCGGCCTCGGCATCGATGTCGCCCTCGATGGACGCGCCGGTTTCCAGCTTGAGGCTCGAGTTCCCAGAACCGAGCTTCACATCGCCGCTGATGAGGCTCCCCTGAAGGAGGGACAGGTCGAACGATCCCGTTCCGCCCTGAATCGCCGCCGCCGCTCCGGTGATGGACGCATTCGCCACGCTCATCCGCGTCTTGCCGCTGCCGCCGAAGCGGACACCGATACCGCTCGCGCTCGAAAGCCCGCCGGCGACGGAGCCGCCGCTGATGGAAACGGTCGTGTCTCCCGATGTCACGACGGACAGGCCGTGCGTGCCGCCATTGAGCGCGCCCGCCGTCTGCTTGAAGGACGCCGCACCGGTGGTCTGCAGGGCGACAGCATGCAATTTTGTTGCCGTGATCGTGCCTGAATTGGTGATGTCGGCGGTTCCCTGCGAAACGAACAGGCCGACATCGCGTCCCTCGATGGTCCCCGAATTGTTTGCCACGGCGTTGCCGTTTTGCAGCAGCACCGCATAGATGGGAGTGGAGAATGAACCGTCGCCTTTGGCGGTGTAGGTGCCGCTATTGGTGAAGGTGATGTTTCCTTGGCTCCAGAACCCCTGGCCGATGTTGGTAAACGCGACGGTTCCCGAATTGTCGAGCGATCCGCCACCGTTCATGATGACGCCATAGCCGCCGCCGTTGCTTGAAACGCTCCCTTTGTTGATGAAGTTTCCGGGCGTGGCCGAGGTCGCAAAGACGACGCCCCCCAGCATGGTGTTCCGGTTTTCGACCGTGCCTCCGGCAAGAACGTGCACGGCAATCCGACTGCCCGCGATCAGCCCGTCGTTCTGGACGTTTGCCGCGCCACCTTCGATCACGACGCCCTTGCGCGAACCCTCGACCTTGCCGGTCAAACTCACATTGACCGTTCCGCCCGCGCGCAGCCAGACACCGTAAACCTCGTTGTCCGCGTCAAGGACCTTGACGGAGCCGTCCACATTGACCGTCCACGCGCCCAGTCCGGGAGACATGTAGGGCTGAATGGCGTGATTGCCTCCCGACTGCGTTGTGACGGAGCCTGTCTGCGTCACGTTGATGGTTCCCGTCGGGTCTACGATGGATGACACCGGGACGGTGCTTGCGGTCGAAATGGTAATCGTCTCGGCCTGGGTCTGGCTGGCCCATAGGCCGGCAGCAATTGCAATCAAGGATGCAGAAGAGCAAAATAAACGACTTGCAAGAACCGAATTCTTCGCCAACCTTATTTTAGAATTTCCGAATAAATTCATGTAAATCCCCCCAAGCCTCAATGGGATATCGCATCGAGCTTCAGGGGCGTCAAGCCGGAGCTTTTCATCTTACACTTGAAGGGATTCGGCGTGAGACTAAAGCGCGTCGCGATCTTTCAGATTCGCTCCGTGCGCATTAGGTATTGAATTTACACATGTCTTTGTCCCGAAACCGGTCCCACTTTCGGGAGACATGCTTTAGCTGCGAACCGCGATCTTCGAGCTGTCGGGGAAATGTCGGGCACGGCAGCATTAAAAGCGCGTCACGGCGAAAATGTATTCAGGCGACACGCTTTAAGTCACTCGTTCCAGGCTTTGCGGAACGCGCAGCTAAACCTGGAAGGGCGCAACTATTTTTTCGCACTCTACAACTTCGTTGTCGGAGAAGGACTGTTTGGTGGAGCCAATCGGAATCGAACCGACGACCTCTTGAATGCCATTCAAGCGCTCTCCCAACTGAGCTATGGCCCCACTCCCGGCAGTCGGCCGGCGCCGTTTCCGGCGAAGAGATCCGGCGCGGTTGGGAACCGCGCCGTCGTTTAGTGCTGGCGGCTTCTAGCGCCGCCTTCGGTCAAGATCAAGCCTTGAAAAGCCGCTTTTTCGTCACAGGCCAAAATGGCCGGCAAACGATCAGATCAGACCTCGTCCTCGTCGTCGCCGACGCCGATCATGTCGGAGACGTCGTCGTCCTCTTCCTCTTCATCGGCAAGGAAGGTGTCGTCGTCATCGTCGCCGAGATCGACATCATCCTCGTCGTCGCCGATATCGGGAAGATCGTCGCCGCCACCCTTGGCCTCGTCATCAGCCTCTTCGAGCGAGACGACCTCGGCACCTTCTTCCTCGTCGCCGTCGATTTCCTTGTCGGCGACCTCCTCATCCTCCTCGATGGCGGAGATCTTGCCTTCGTCGAAATAGGAGCGCGGATAGCTCTTGCCGGTATAGGGCGAGACGATCGGGTCCTTGTTCAGGTCGTAGAATTTCCGACCCGTTTCGGGGTCGATACGCTTCGTGCCAAGTTCAGCTTTTGCCACAGCAGGCCTCGTCAAAAAAAGAATGGTCCCCATAACCGCAGTTTTCCGCGCTGTCAAAGCCAAAAGACATGTCCTGAAAACCCGCTTTTTCAAAGGCCCGCGCGAGGGGATGACCATTGCCCCGCGCCGTGATACGAGACCGCCGCACCATGACGAACTCAGCCGGCCAGCCGGCATTTCATTTGGACGACAAAATGTCTCATTCCGCCGCCGTTAAACCAGCAACGGCCCGCAAGTCTCCCGCCCTTTCCGGCACGGCCAGGGTGCCGGGCGATAAGTCGATCTCGCACCGCTCCTTCATGTTCGGCGGCCTTGCCTCGGGCGAGACGCGCATCACCGGTCTGCTCGAAGGCGAGGACGTGATGCGCACGGGTGCGGCCATGAAGGCGATGGGCGCGCATATCGAGAAGAAGGGCGCCGAGTGGGTGATCCGCGGCACCGGCAACGGCGCGCTGCTTGAGCCCGAAGGCCCGCTCGATTTCGGCAACGCCGGCACCGGCTCGCGGCTGACCATGGGCCTGGTCGGCACCTACGACATGGAAACAACCTTCATCGGCGATGCCTCGCTTTCCGGCCGGCCGATGGGCCGGGTGCTGGAGCCGCTGCGCCAAATGGGCGTGCAGGTGTTGAAGGCAGCCCCCGGCGACCGCATGCCGATCACGCTGCGCGGCCCGAAACATGCAGCCCCCATCACCTATCGCGTGCCGATGGCCTCGGCCCAGGTGAAGTCGGCGGTGCTGCTCGCCGGCCTCAACACGCCGGGCATCACCACGGTGATCGAGCCGGTGATGACGCGCGACCACACTGAAAAGATGCTGAAGGGGTTTGGCGCCAACCTGACCGTCGAGACCGACGAGCGCGGCGTGCGCCACATCTTCATCGAAGGCCAGGGCAAACTCATTGGGCAGACCATCGCCGTGCCCGGCGACCCCTCCTCGGCCGGCTTCCCGCTGGTGGCGGCGCTCATCGTGCCGGGCTCGGACATTACTATCGAGAACGTGCTGATGAACCCGACCCGCACCGGGCTGCTTCTGACGCTGCAGGAGATGGGCGGCCGCATCGACATCCTCAACCCGCGCAATGCCGGCGGCGAGGACGTGGCGGACCTGCGCGTACGCTCCTCGGAGCTGAAAGGCGTCGTGGTGCCGGCGGAGCGCGCGCCGTCGATGATCGACGAATATCCGGTGCTGGCTGTCGCCGCGAGCTTCGCCGAAGGCGAGACGCTGATGCAGGGGCTGGAGGAGCTGCGCGTCAAGGAATCCGACCGGCTGTCGGCTGTGGCCAACGGGCTCAAGCTCAATGGCGTCGACTGCAGCGAGGGCGAGGCGTCGCTCGCCGTGCGCGGCAAGCCCGGCGGCAAGGGGCTGGGTGCCCATCCCGACGGCCAGGATACGAAGGTGAAGACCCATCTCGACCACCGCATCGCCATGAGTTTCCTTATCATGGGGCTGGCGACGGAAAAGCCGGTGACGATCGACGACGCGAATATGATCGCGACGAGCTTTCCGGAATTTATGGGTTTGATGAAGGGACTGGGCGCGGAGATCGAGTAAGGCGATGGATGGATTGGAGCCGAACTGAGATGTTGGCGGGACAGCACCCCCCTCTGTCCTACCGGACATCTCCCCCGCAAGGGGGGAGATCAGATGTCGCGCAGGCTTTCGCCAATCTCCGACGCTGGACGGAAGGCGCTGGCATAGGAACTGCCAATCTCCCCCCTTGCGGGGGAGATGTCCGGCAGGACAGAGGGGGGTGTGAAGGAACTCGGCGCTTGTCTTGCTCATCGTGCCCTTCGGTTGCGTCGCCCCGCTAATGACCCAGACCTTCACCATCGCCATCGACGGCCCGGCCGGCGCGGGCAAGGGCACGCTGGCCCGGCGGCTCGCCGACCATTACCGGCTGAACCTGCTCGACACCGGCCTCACCTATCGCGCCGTTGCCCATAAGCTGCTCGAGCTCGGCCTGCCGCTCGACAATGTCTCCGCGGCTGAAACCGCGGCGCGTCAGGTCGACCTCTTGAACCTCGACCGCACGGTGCTTTCGGCGCATGCGGTAGGCGAGGCCGCCTCCAGGGTCGCGGTCATCCCCACCGTCCGGCGCATCCTGGTCGAAAAGCAGCGCGCGTTCGCCAAGGCGCCGCCGGGCGCGGTGCTCGACGGCCGCGACATCGGCACCGTCGTGTGCCCGGACGCCGACATCAAGCTCTATGTGACGGCAAGTGCCGCGGTGCGGGCGCAGCGCCGGCTGGCCGAAATTGAGAGCATGGGCGGCAGCGCCGATTTCGCCACCATCCTCGCCGACATCGAGCGCCGCGACGAGCGCGACATGGGCCGCGCGGACTCGCCGCTCAAGCCGGCCGCCGACGCGCACTTGCTTGATACCAGCGAAATGGCTATAGAGGCCGCGTTTCTGGCGGCGATGACGATCATTGACGACGTCCTGGCCAAGAGAAGCAAGGCCTGATCCGGGTTTTCTCTCACGCTTGCGATTGCCGAACGCGGGAAAAATACCCATATCGGGCACGAACCAGCCTGCCAGCATTCTCATGCGCCGGACTTGCCGCTCGAAAAGCGGCCGAGGGCTCTTCAGCCCGGAACGCCGGCAGGCTCACGCAACGCTAACCCACGGCGCCCGCTCCGCTACGAAAGCGGAGCACTCCAGGAGAAACAATGTCAGTAGCTAATCCCACTCGCGACGATTTCGCGAGCATGCTCGAAGAATCATTCACCGCCGGCCATTCCGGCGAGGGCCAGGTTGTCCGGGGCACGATCACCGCGATCGAAAAGGACATGGCCATCATCGACGTCGGCCTCAAGGTCGAAGGCCGCGTGCCGCTGAAGGAATTCGGCGCCAAGGGCAAGGACTCCTCGCTCAAGGTCGGCGACACCGTCGAAGTCTATGTCGAGCGCATCGAGAACGCGCTTGGCGAGGCCATGCTGTCGCGCGAGAAGGCCCGCCGCGAGGAGAGCTGGGTGCGCCTCGAAGAGAAGTTCACCAAGGGTGAGCGCGTCGAAGGCGTCATCTTCAACCAGGTCAAGGGCGGCTTCACCGTCGACCTCGACGGCGCCGTGGCGTTCCTGCCGCGCAGCCAGGTCGACATCCGTCCGATCCGCGACGTCTCGCCGCTGATGCACAACCCGCAGCCCTTCGAGATCCTCAAGATGGATCGCCGCCGCGGCAACATCGTGGTGTCGCGCCGTACCGTGCTCGAGGAGAGCCGCGCCGAACAGCGTTCGGAAATCGTGCAGAACCTCGAAGAGGGCCAGGTGGTCGAAGGCGTGGTCAAGAACATCACCGACTACGGCGCGTTCGTCGACCTCGGCGGCATCGACGGCCTGCTGCATGTCACCGACATGGCATGGCGCCGCGTCAACCATCCGACCGAGATCCTCAACATCGGCCAGACGGTCAAGGTGCAGATCATCCGCATCAACCAGGAAACCCACCGTATCTCGCTCGGCATGAAGCAGCTCGAGTCGGATCCGTGGTCGGATATCGGCACCAAGTTCCCGATCGGCAAGAAGATCAAGGGCACCGTCACCAACATCACCGACTACGGCGCGTTCGTCGAGCTGGAGCCGGGCATCGAGGGCCTCATCCACGTTTCGGAAATGTCGTGGACGAAGAAGAACGTGCACCCCGGCAAGATCCTGTCGACGACGCAGGAAGTCGACGTGGTGGTGCTCGAGGTCGATCCGGCCAAGCGCCGCATCTCGCTCGGTCTCAAGCAGACGCTGGAGAACCCGTGGGAAGCGTTCGCGCGCAGCCATCCGGCCGGCAGCCAGGTCGAGGGCGAGGTCAAGAACAAGACCGAGTTCGGCCTGTTCATCGGCCTGGAAGGCGACGTGGACGGCATGGTGCACCTCTCCGACCTCGACTGGACCCGTCCGGGCGAGCAGGTCATCGAAGAGTACAATCGCGGCGACATGGTCAAGGCGCAGGTGCTCGACGTCGACATCGAGAAGGAGCGCATCTCGCTCGGCATCAAGCAGCTGGCCCGCGACACGGTCGGCGAGGCGGCGAGCAGCGGGGAACTCCGCAAGAACGCCGTCGTCACCTGCGAGGTCATCGCGGTCAAGGATGGCGGTCTGGAAGTGCGGCTGGTCGAGAGCGGCCTCGAGACCTTCATCAAGCGTTCGGACCTTTCCCGCGACCGCGACGAGCAGCGCCCCGAGCGCTTCACCGTCGGCCAGAAGGTCGATGCCCGCGTCATCGCCTTCGACAAGAAGACCCGCAAGCTGCAGGTCTCGATCAAGGCGCTGGAAATCGCCGAGGAGAAGGAAGCGGTTGCCCAGTACGGCTCGACCGACTCCGGCGCCTCGCTGGGCGACATCCTGGGCGCGGCGCTGAAGAAGCAGGGCAACTAGAGCATTCCAGGAAAACCGCGTAGCGGTTTTTCCGTCCGGAATTGCGTAGGCCCTCCTTCGCCAGGAACCAAACAAAAACCCCGCCGGAGCGATCCGGCGGGGTTTTTCATTGCACTTTGATCTGTGAGGTCAGGCCCGGCCGTAAAGCGGCACCAGCGTGCCGCTCATCGCCTGGTTGGCGGGCGAGGCAAGATAGGCGATCGCCTCGGCGGCGACTTCGAGGCTCACCCATTTGGTGAAATCGGCGTCTGGCATGTCGGCGCGGTTGGCCGGCGTGTCGAGCGTCGAGGGCCCCACCGCGTTGACGAGGATGCCCTTGTGCTTCAGCTCCTCGGCCATTGCCTGCGTGATCGCGGCAACCGCCGCCTTCGAGGCGGCATAGGCGACCATGCCGGACCCGCGCCTGGGATCGATCCCGGCGCGCGCGGTGACGTTGACGATACGGCCGGCCGTGCCCGACGCCAGCATCGAGCGCACCGCGGCGCGGCTGCAAAGGAAGGCGGTGCGGGCATTGGTGTCCATCATCTCGGCAAAGGACGCCGATTCGATCTTTTCCACCGGCGCCATGGTGAACCCGCCGGCGAGGTGGATCGAAGCCCAAAGCTCCGGAAGCTGATGATAGAAGGCCTCGACCTTGGCGGAGTCCGAGAGGTCGACATTGTGCGCCAAGTGGACGCTGGCGTGGGCCGCGTAAGGAAAGTGCGGCGGAGCCGCGGCGTGGGCATTGGGCACATGGCAGATCGCCCCCTGCTCCAGCAATCTGCCGACAACCGCGCCGCCGAGCGCCCCAGTGCCGCCCGTCACCACGACATGCCTGCCGTTAAGCGTTTCCGTCATATTTCGACTGCTCCTGTCGTATTCTTATGGTTATGCCGCCCCAGTTTCGAACGTCGCGCCTTTCGCGCTGTCACTCAATTGAAATATCGACATGGCTGGCGCAGCGTCTTTGCATGTGTCAGGCCGTCGCGGAAGATCTTGTCGCCGCGTCTGGATTCGACCGGATCTTGTTCTGCGGAGCCGGCGCGGCAATTGGAGCGCCGGCAAATGCTCGCAGGCGCCAACGCCTTCAGTCGACCGTGATTTCGACAAGGCGCGGCTTGCCGGCCGCCCGCGCGCGCTTCAGCGCCTCGGCGAGGCTGCCGACCCCGGTCAGCCGTTCGGCCTCAATACCATAGGCCTCGGCGAGCTTGCAGAAATCCGGCGGCGCCGGCGACACGCCGACCGGCTCGACGCCGACATCGAGCATCGAGGTCTCGATCTCGCGATAGCCGCGGTTGTTCCAGACGACGAAGATCACCGGAGCCCCGGCGTCGAGCGCGGCGCCCAGCTCCGGCAAGGTGAACTGGAAGCCGCCGTCGCCGGTGAGACACACGACGGGCGCTTCGGGCACGGCAAGGGCGGCGCCGATCGCCGCCGGCGGGCCATAGCCCAGCGCGCCGAACCCGGTCGCCGCATTGAACCAGCCGCCCGGACGGTCATGATCGTAATAGAGATTTGCGGCATAGATCGGCTGGGTCGAGTCGCCGACGATAATGGCGCCGGGCAGCGTGTCGCGGATCGCCTCCACCGCGCGCACCTGCGCCACATATTCAGGTCTCAGCTCGGCCAGCGCTGCCTCTCGACCCGCTGCCGCGCGGACCTCGCCGTCTTTCGCGGCGACATGAGCAGGGCCGAGATCAGCCAGCAAAGCACCAAGCGCCGCGGCGCAATCCGACTGGATCGCAACGGTGACAGGACGACGGGCGAGCTGATCGGCGCCGATGTCGATGCGGATGAGGTTCGGCGGCAGCACGAAGCCGCCGTCGCCATAGCCGTCATAGTCGGTCGGGCCGAATTCGGTGCCGGCGGCGATCACCAGATCGGCGTCCGCCATCAGCGCGCGCACGGCCTTCAGGCTGGGGCTTGCCGGCACGCAGAGCGGATGGGCATGCAGCAGGCCGCGCGCATTGGCGGTTTCGACGACCGGCGCGCCCAACGCTTCGGCGAAGCGCGTCAGCGCCGTATCCGCCCTCTTGGCGCCGCCGCCGGCCAGGATCAGTGGACGGCGAGCCGTCCTGATCAACCGCACAGCATCGGCGATCGCCGCCGCTGCCGGAGCGGGCGGCGCAGCATTGCCAAGCACGGCCGCAATGCCGTCGGCGGGCTTCACCATGACGTCGGTCGGGATCTCGATATGGACCGGACCAGGGCGCGACGAGGAGAAAACGGCGAAGGCGCGGGCGAGCGCGCCGGGCAGTTGCCCGGCCTCGGTGACGCGCTCGGAGAACAGCGCCATCTTCTCCATCATGCCGCGCTGATCGGGCAGTTCATGCAGGAAGCCAAGCCCCTTGCCGAGTGTGTCGGTGGCGTTAACGCCGGAGATCACCAGCATCGGGACCGAATCGGCGCGCGCCTGACCCATGGCGGTGATGGTATTGGTCAGCCCCGGCCCGGTGATGACGAAGGCGACGCCCGGCCGGCCGCCGGCGCGCGCATAGCCGTCGGCCATGAAGCCGGCGCCCTGTTCGTGGCGCGGCGTGACGTGGCGGATCTTCGAGCGCGCCAGACCGCGATAGAGCTCGACGGTGTGCACGCCCGGAATGCCGAAAACGGTGTCGACGCCATGCGCCTCGAGCAAGGTGATGAGCGCTTCGCCGACGGTTGTCATTGGTTTTCTCCCTTTTCCGGCGCGAGGCCGAGCTCGGCCTCGACAGCCTTGATCCCAATCGCCGCCAATTCGCCGGGCGAGAACATCTCGCCCGCCAGGCAGCCTTCGATCCAGAGCCCGTCGATGATCGCGTTGATGGCGATGGCATGGTGGCGCAGCTCATTTGCGTCCGGCTTGCGCCGTTGGGCGGCGAGCACTTCGGCCACAACCGCTTCCACCTCGTTGCGAAAGCCGAGGTAGCCTTCGCGGTGGGCATGGGCCAGGGTCGGATCTGCACTGGCGCGGCCGAGGAAGGTTGCCCAGAGCGAAAACACCCGCGCGTCGATGATCGGCGCGTTGAGGTTGGCGGTGACGAAAGCCGCAAGGCGTTGGCGCGGCGTGGCGTTTTCCATGACCAATGCCGCTTTCGCCTGCTCGGTCATGCGGCCGACCAGCGCTGTATAGGCTTCCTGCAGCAATTCTTCCTTGCCGGGGAAATAGTGCCGGATCAGCCCGGCGGTGACGCCGGCACGCAATGCGATGGTGCGCAAGGTGGCGCCCTGCAGGCCATATTCCGCCACGCAGTCCAGGGTCGCCTCGATCAGATCCTGCCGCCGCCGCTCCTCGCCCTCGCGACGGAACTTGCGGCGCGCATTCATTGGCGCAGGATCGGCCGCGTCAGGCATGTCGGCCCGCCTTCGCAAGCGATGCAGAGCGCATCCGCCTCGAAGATTTCAACCGTGCAGCCGGCGGCTTCCATCGCCGCTTTGGTCTTGGGAAAGCCCGCAACGGCAATCACCTTGAGCGGGCTGGTCGGCAATACGTTCAGGCTGAGGCCGTTGGAAGCGGCGAACTCTTCGGCGTCGCCTTCGACCAGCCGGATGCCTCGCGCCTTCAGCATCTGATAAAACGGGGCCGGCAAAAGCGGTGAATAGACCAGCGCGAGGTCGTCGGCCAGCGGGCTGATCACCGACATCAGGTGCAGGCATGCCTCTTCGCCCTGCCACAGCGGCAGGTCGAAGCCGTAGACGGAAATGCCCAGCGGCGTCAGCAGGTTGGAAACCTGCTGGATGCCTTCCTGGTTGGAGCGGACACCGCGCCCGATCGCCAGCGTGCGGGCATCCACCCATACACAATCACCGCCTTCGACCTGGCCAGGAGCCTCGACGCGGCCGAGGATCGGAATGCCCAGTCTTCTGTAGGTTTCCTCATGCAGCGAGGGCTCCCCGGCGCGCAACGGCTTGCCCATGGACAGGATCAGCGCGCCGCGGTCGGTCATCAGCGACGGGTCGTGCGTGAACACTGAATCCGAAAGGCCGTCGGCCTTGTCCTCGATCCATTCGATTTCGGCGCCGGAAGCCAGTACCAGTTCGGCAAGGACCGCGTGTTGCGAGGCAGCTTTGGCCGGGTTGAACCCCGGGCCATAATGCCAGGCAACTCTGTTGGCGTCGCGCATGGCGTTGGCCGCCGACCGCATCAGCACGCGCCGCAGCGGCGCCGCCATGGACTGTGATCCGAAAGCGCTCATCGATGCCCTTTTAAGCTGAAAAAAATCGAAAAAATTTCACGAGAGGCTATTTATACACTTGCGCAACAAGCCCGCAAGTGCCGTAATGAGCAGGATTGACGGGCTCGCGCGGTCGGGTCCATGCTGAAGTCTGACGCGGGACAGTACAGCGTATGTTGATTAGCCGGATGGACGTTCGACGAACTGCCGTCGCCCCTACAGAGGTCACCCGGTGAGCGCGGTGGAAGCTGCCGCAGTCCCATCCGGCGAGGCGCAGAGCGGCGCCGCCGAAGCCATCCATGTCGAGAACCTGCACAAGAAGTTCGGCCAGTTGCATGTGCTGAAGGGTGTTTCGCTGTCGGCGCGAGACGGCGAGGTGATCGCGATCATCGGCGGCTCGGGCTCCGGCAAATCGACGCTGCTGCGCTGCATCAACTGCCTGGAAAACCCGACCAGCGGCCTCATCCGCGTCAATGGCGAGGAGATCAAGCTGAAGGCCGACAGCCACGGCCACACGGTTCCCGCCGACCGCAAGCAGATCGAGCGCATCCGTTCCCGGCTCGGCATGGTGTTCCAGAACTTCAACCTGTGGAGCCACATGACGCTGATCGAAAACGTCATCGAGGTTCCGGTGCATGTGCTTGGCGTCAAGCGCGACGAGGCGATCGCGCAGGCCGAGAAGCTGCTTGCTCGCGTTGGCCTCGCCGAGAAGCGCGACGTCTATCCGGCATTCCTCTCGGGCGGCCAGCAGCAGCGCGCCGCGATCGCCCGGGCGCTGGCGATCAATCCGCGCGTCATGCTGTTCGACGAGCCGACCTCGGCGCTCGACCCGGAGCTGGTCGGCGAGGTGCTGAAAGTGATCGGCGACCTGGCGCGCGAGGGGCGCACCATGGTGCTGGTGACCCATGAAATGAAGTTTGCCCGCGAGGTCGCGACGCATGTCGTCTACCTCTACAACGGGCTGGTCGAGGAAGAAGGACCGCCGGAACAGCTGTTCGGCGCGCCCAAATCCGAAAGGCTCAAGCAATTCCTCCGCAACGTCGGTTAGGGCCGGCGTCAAGCGGAGCGAAAAACCGGGAACAACAACAAACTGGGAGTCCTGAAATGAAGACTGTTCTCAAGACCTTCGCCGCGGCGCTGCTCTTCGGCGTCGCCGCGATGGGCGTGGCCAAGGCCGATCAGGTCAAGATCGGCGTCGCCGCCGAACCTTATCCGCCCTTCACTTCGCCGGATGCGACGGGCAAGTGGGTCGGCTGGGAGATCGATTTCATCGACGCCGTCTGCGCCGAGGAGAAGCTCGACTGCGTCATCACGCCCGTCGCCTGGGACGGCATCATTCCGGCGCTGACCACCAAGAAGATCGACCTCATCGTCTCCTCGATGTCGATCACCGACGAGCGCAAGAAGACGATCGACTTCTCGGATAAGTATTACAACACACCGACGGCGATCATCGGTCCGAAGGACCAGAAGTTCGGCGCCACGCCCGACGATCTCAAGGGCAAGGTGGTCGGCGTGCAGGTGTCGACGGTGCATGCGGTCTACGCCAAGAAGCACTTCACCGGCGCGCAGGAGATCAAGGAATACCAGACGCAGGACGAAGCCAACAATGACCTTGCGGCCGGCCGTCTCGATGCGGTGCAGGCCGACTCCATCGCGCTTGGCGAATTCCTCAAGACCGATCAGGGTAAGGCCTGCTGCGACCTGAAGGGCATGGTCGCCCAGGACGACGAGGTGCTCGGCCCGGGCGTCGGCGCCGGCGTGCGCAAGGAAGACACCGCGCTCAAGGAAAAGATCAACGCCGGCATCAAGGCGATCCGCGCCAGCGGCAAGTATGACGAGATTTCGAAGAAATACTTCGATTTCGACATCTACGGCGGCGCCACGCAGTCGAACTGACGATATTTCGCCCGTCAATTAGGGGCATGGCGCCAGTGCCGTGCCCCTAAGCCCAATCTTCCACGCATGCTTGCCGCTGGCCGCCAACGCCGGCGACCAGAGCCAGCAATCCGGGGGCGACGCTGATCGACATATTTCTTCCGGCCTCGGCGGCCGGCATCATCGAACTCCTGTGGCCTGTGCCGCCTGGCTGGGGCTACCAGCTGCTGGTCGGATTCCTGCATTCGATTGAGATCGCGATCGGCGCCACTTGCCTTGGGCTGCTGATCGGCACCGGCGGCGCCTGGGGCAAGCTCTATGGCGGTCCGGTGGCGCGCGACCTGCTCGCCGTCTACACGACCGTGGTGCGCGCCGTGCCGGAACTGGTGCTGATCCTGCTGCTCTATTACGCCGGCACCGACCTCATCAATCAGGTGCTGACGGCGATGGGCTACCAGCGCGTCGACATCAGCGGGCTGGCGGCCGGCATCTTCGTGCTCGGCGTCGTCCAGGGTGCCTATTCGACCGAAGTCATCCGCGGCGCCATCCTGTCCATCCCGCAAGGCCAGATCGAGGCCGCCCGCGCCTACGGCATGTCGCCGGGCCTGATGCTGAGGCGCATAACGCTGCCGGCGATGCTGCCCTTCGCCATACCCGGCCTCGCCAACCTCTGGCTGATCGCCACCAAGGACACCGCGCTGCTTGCCGTCGTCGGCTTCTTCGAGCTGACGCTTGCGACGCGGCAGGCGGCGGGCGTCACCAAGGCCTATCTGCTGTTCTTTCTCGCAGCCGGCGCGCTCTATCTGGCGCTGACGCTGTTCTCCAACCTGATCATCGGCCGCGTCGAAGCCTGGTCGCGGCGCGGCATGCCTTCCGTCAAGGAGGCTCGCTGATGGCGGCCGAAGCGACCGCGATCAACATGGCGGCGCGCGCCTCGCTCTGGCTCAGGCCACATCGCATCGTGCTGATCCTCATCGCGCTGGCATTGGTTTTCTGCGCCGCCTTCTTCATGCGCTGGGACTGGCTGCCGCAATATTGGGAAATGGGGCTGCTCGGCATCTGGCGGGCGCTGTGGATCCTCGTCGTCACCTGCGCGCTGGGCTTCCTGCTGGCGGTACCGCTCGGCCTGGCGCAGGCCGGCGGGCCATTCTGGTTTGCCGTGCCGGCCAAGGTCTTCTGCACCATCATCCGCGGCACGCCGCTGCTGTTGCAGCTCTGGCTGCTCTATTACGGACTGGGTTCGCTGTTCCCGCAATACCCATGGATCCGCGAGTCCTGGATGTGGACGTATCTGCGGCAAGCCTGGCCCTATGCCGTGCTGGCGCTGACCTTGTCCTTCGCCGGCTATGAGGGCGAGGTGATGCGCGGCGCCTTCGCCGGCGTGCCGAAAGGGCAGCTCGAGGCGGCCCGCGCCTTCGGCATGAGCCGCTTCAAGATCTTCCGCCGCATCTGGCTGCCTCAGGCCTTCTACCGGGCGCTGCCGACGCTGACCGGCGAAACCGTGCTGCAGCTGAAGTCGACGCCGCTGGTGGCGACGATCAGCGTCATCGATATCTTCGCCGTCTCCTCCAAGGTGCGTCAGGACACCTATCTCACCTACGAACCCTTGCTGCTGCTGGCGTTGATCTACATGACGATCACCGGCATCCTGGTGCTCATATTCAGCAGGATCGAGGCTCGGATTCCGGTGAAGATCGGTTAGCGAATAGAGAGTAGCGAATAGCGAGTAGTTCGTTTATTTCCCCCTACTCGCCATTCGCTACTCGCTGCTGCGGAGCAACTCCGATGCAACTCACTCTCGACCAGGCAACAGGGCTATGCCGGATGGCGGCGCTCGGCGCCGGCGCCAATGAGGAGGCGACACAGTCGCTCGTCGCCTCGATCATGGCGGCGGAGGCAGAAGGCCTGTCGGCGGTCGGCCTGTCGCATTTCATCGACTATCTGGAGGCAATCCAGGACGGCCGCATCGACGGCAATGCCGATCCGGTCGTCACCAGGCCGGCGCTGGCCATCTATCTCTCCGACGCGCGCGGCGGGCTTGCCCATACCGGCTTCGACCGCACGATCGATGATCTCGCCAAGGCGGCAAAACTGTTCGGCGTCGCCGTCTTCTCGCAGAAGAACGCCTATACCTGCGGCGCGCTCGGCTATTTCACCGGACGCTTGGCCGGGCAGGGCCTAGTCTCCTTCGCCGCCACCAACGGACCGGCAGTGCTTGCCGGCTCCGGTTCGGTCAAGCCGGTCTACTGCACCAACCCGATGTCTTTTGCAGCACCTGCCGCCGACGGGCCGCCGCTGGTCATCGATCAGTCGTCGAGCGCCACCGCCTTCGTCAACATCCGCAAGGCGGCGGAAGACGGCAAGAAGATCCCCGAAGGCTGGGCGCTGGACGCAAGCGGCAACCCGACCACCGATCCGGCTGCGGCGATGAAGGGCGCGATGCTCGCCTTCGGCGGCCAGCGCGGCGCCAATATCGCGCTGATGGTCGAGGTGCTGGCGGCAGGCATTTCCGGCGCCAACTGGTCGCTCGACGCGCCATGGTTCTCCGGCGGGCCGGACAGTCCCGGAACCGGGCTCTTCGTTTTAGCCGTCGAGCCCAAGCTGCTCGACCCGGACTTCGAGCAGCGCATGAAGGACCAACTCGACCGGCTGCGGCGGCGCTACGGCGTGCACATCCCCGGCCGCGCCCGCGCCGAGGCGGCTGAGAAAGCGACGGCGCGCGGCATCGACGTGCCCAAGGCGGTCGTCCAGCGCATTTCCGAATTCGCCGAACGCTATTCGGCCTGATCGAGACCGCCCACAACAGCAGGTCGCGTTTTCTTCACACGACCGATGAACCTTTTTTCGCCCTGCAGCGACCCATCGCCGGCACCCCACATCGCAAGCCGCAAAGGGTGGCTTGGGTCGCGGCTTGCGGTTGGCGGCGCCGCGCCGGGCGTCCAGGGCCGGGGCGGGCGTGCTTGCTCACGCCGCCTTGATACCGTCTCAGGTCAGGCCGCCTCGTTGGACCCTGTTTCGGCGCGAGCACTGCCCGGAAAACCCCGCTTCGGCGGGGTTTTCTGCGTCCCGGCGATCCTGCTCTTCTTCGCATCCTTGGCGGCACCTGTCATTCGGTCGACGCATAGCGGCAAGGCGTTCCGGCAGCGCTCAAAATTGGGCGTCGGCGACACCCGGTCGCCCTTTGCCTTTGGCGCGAAACCGACTATGAACGCCTCTAGCCAAGCCTAGCGCGCCGGAGCCAGCCATGACTGAAATCCTGCAGACCCCCAAGCTCGTCGTCGTCTTCGGCGGGTCCGGCTTTGTCGGCCGCCATGTCGTGCGCGCGCTGGCCAAGCGCGGCTACCGCATCCGGGTCGCCTGCCGGCGGCCCGACCTTGCCGGCCATGTGCAGCCGCTCGGCAATGTCGGCCAGATCCAGCCGGTGCAGGCCAATGTGCGCGTGCGCTGGTCGGTCGACCGCGCCGTGCAGGGCGCCGACCATGTCGTCAACCTGGTCGCCATCCTGAATGAAACCGGCCGGCAGAAATTCGGCTCCGTGCATGAGTTCGGCGCCCGTGCCGTCGCCGAGGCCGCGCGCGCGGTCGGCGCCGGCCTTACCCATGTCTCGGCGCTCGGCGCCGATTTGAACTCGAAGTCGGACTACGCCCGCACCAAGGCGCTCGGCGAGAAAGCGGTGTTCGAGACGATTCCCGATGCCGTGATCTTCCGGCCGTCGATCAATTTCGGGCCGGAGGACGGCTTCTTCAACCGCTTCGCCAACATGGCGCGCTATTCGCCGGTGCTGCCGCTGATCGGCGGCGGGCAGACGAAATTCCAGCCGGTCTATGTCGGCGACGTCGCCGAGGCGATCGCGCGCTCGGTCGACGGCAACGTCAAGGGCGGCCAAATCTATGAGCTCGGCGGCCCGCAGGTGCTGACCTTCAAGGAATGCATGGAGGAGATGCTTGCCGTGATCGAGCGCAGGCGCCTCCTGGTGCCGGTGCCGTGGTGGGTGGCGAACCTGCAGGCCTCGATCCTTCAGCTGTTGCCCAGCCCGCTTTTGACCAAGGACCAGGTCCTGCAGCTGCGCGAGCACAACGTCGTCTCCGAGGCCGCCGCCAAGGCGAACAGGACGATCGCCGCCCTCGGCATCCAGCCGCAGGCGATCGCCACGATCCTGCCCAGCTATCTCTGGCGCTTCCGCGCCGCCGGGCAGTTCCAGCAGCGCCGGCCGATAGCCGATAGATAGAAGATTCTAAGTTTTGATGCATGTCGTTATCCCAGAACCGCTGCACATTTCTGGGCGACATGCATTGATCAGCCGCGGCGGGAGACCTGCATCGGCAGGCCGCCCTGCGGCTGCGTGGTCAGCTTCTGCACCGGCCATGGCCGGGTTTCGGTCGTCACGTCGAAGCGGAAGCGCGACAGCAGTATGGCCAAAGCGATGATCGCCTCCTGCATGGCGAAGCTGGCGCCGATGCAGACGCGCGGCCCGGCGCCGAACGGCAGGTATTGGAAGCGGTCGATCCTGTCGCGGTTTTCCGGATGGAAACGCTCCGGCAGGAAGGCGTCCGGCCTGTCCCAAAGCTTGCGATGGCGGTGCACGACCCAGGGCATGACCAGCACGGCGGCGTATTTCGGGATATAGAGACCGTTCCAGGTTTCCGGCTCGATCGGCTCGCGGTTGATCGAAGGCGCCGGCGGATAGAGCCGGAGCGCCTCCTCGAAGGCGGCGCGGGTGAGCGGCATGGCGTCCAGCCATTTCGTCGGATCGGGTTCGCTCGCCAGCACCGCGTCGATCTCGCGCTCGATCTTGTCACGCTCCCATGGCGCCCCGGCGAGGCAGTAGATCGTCCAGCCCAGCGCCCGCGCGGTGGTCTCGTGGCCGGCTCCGATGAAGGTGATGATGTTGTCCTCGACTTCCGCGCGCGTCAGGCCGTCCGGCCCCTCGGCCTTCAGGAGCAGCGTCAGGAAATCCTGCGGCACGCCGCCCGGATCGCGCTTCAGCCGCTCCTCGCGCATCTTCACCGTGCCGGCAACGATGTTGCGGAAATAGGCCATGGTCTTGCGGCCGCGGATGCGGGTGAAGCGCGGCAGCCATTCCGGCGCGCGCAACAGGTCGAGCGGATCGACGCGACCCATGGTCTCGAACAGGCGGTCGACCTCCTTGGCGAAGCTGCCCTGCTCGCCCGCGATCTCGCCGGAAAACAGCGTTTCGGCGAGGATGTCATATGTAAGCATCGTCATGTCGCGGGCGACGTCGGTCGTGCCGCCGGCCTCGTAGCGGGTGACGAATTCCAGCGTGCGCTTCAGCATCGGCTCGGCGAAGCCGAAGATGTGGCGCGGCGTGAACATCGGCGCCATCGCCTTGCGCGACCGCTTCCATACCTCGCCCTCGGCGGTGAGCAGGCCATCGCGCAGGATCGGGCGCAGGATCAGCTGGCGCACGGTCGCCATCTTATAGTTCTTGGCGTTGTCGATCAGCACATGGCGGATGAGGCCGGGATCGTTGGCGATGACCAGCGGCCCGCCGATGCCGGTCACCGATATCCAGGGCTCGTTGTAGGTATGCTCGCCCCACAGCTCGAGCGGGTTGCGGTAGACGATGCGCATCATCTCCAGCGTCGAGGGCGGCCGGGTGCGCGGCTTCGGCGCGGGCGGCACGAAGGGGGCGGGCTTGGTGTCCATGGCATGCTCCGCTGGCAGCTCCAAATGTAGTGCCCGGCAAGGCGCGCGTCCATGCGACCGGACAGCAGGCCTTTGCGCCGGCTTCGCAAGTGGCGGTCCGCTTTTGTGGCTTAAAGCGCGTCGCGCTGAAACGGATTCAGGCGGCGCGCTTTTAAGTCTTTGTTTTATGCATGTCGGTTTCGCAAAACCGCTGCGCACTTTTGCGCGACATGCATTAGCCGCCGGTTACACCGCAAAGGCGACGAACGCATTGTCGATATTGCCGCTCGCCAAGCCGGCAAAATGGCCGCAAACCTTGGAAAACCAGCCATTTGCGCCTATATCTAGGACATCAAAACGGCGCGATTCGGGGCCATTTGTCCGCGCCGGATCAGCGACATCAATCAGACAGGTATTCATGAGCGACCAGACCGAAAGCGCCATTGGCGCGGAAGCCGAGTACGGCGCCGATTCCATCAAGGTTTTGAAGGGGTTGGACGCCGTCCGCAAGCGGCCGGGCATGTATATCGGCGATACCGATGACGGCTCGGGCCTGCATCACATGGTCTACGAGGTGGTGGACAATGCCATCGACGAGGCTTTGGCCGGGCACGCCGACCTAGTCACGGTGACGCTCAACCCCGACGGCTCGGTGACCGTCATCGACAATGGCCGCGGCATTCCGACCGATATCCACCCCAGCGAAGGCGTTTCGGCGGCCGAAGTGATCATGACGCAGCTGCATGCCGGCGGCAAATTCGACCAGAACTCCTACAAGGTTTCCGGCGGCCTGCACGGCGTCGGCGTTTCCGTGGTCAATGCGCTTTCGGCATGGCTGAAACTCAAGATCCGCCGCAACGGCGAGATCTTCGAGATGAGCTTCACGCATGGCAATGCCGACGCGCCGCTGAAGGTGACCGGCAGCTACGAACAGGACAAGCGCCCTGGCACCTATGAAGGTCGCAGCGGCAGCGAGATCACCTTCTTCCCGTCGGCCGAGACCTTCACCATGGTCGAGTTCGACTACAACACGCTGGAGCACCGGTTGCGCGAGCTCGCCTTCCTCAATTCCGGCGTGCGCATCGTGCTGACCGACGCCCGCCATGCCGACCTCGTGCGCCACGAGCTGCACTATGACGGCGGCCTCGAGGAGTTCGTCAAATATCTCGACCGGGTCAAGAAGCCGCTGATCGAGAAGCCGATCGCGATCCGCGCCGAGCGCGACGGCATCACCGTCGAAGTGGCGATGTGGTGGAACGACAGCTACCACGAGAATGTCTTAGCCTTCACCAACAACATCCCGCAGCGCGACGGCGGCACGCATCTGGCCGGCTTCCGCGCCGCGCTGACGAGGCAGATCACCGGCTATGGCGAGTCCTCCGGCCAAACCAAGAAGGAAAAGGTGTCGCTCACCGGCGACGACTGCCGCGAAGGGTTGACCGCCGTTTTGTCGGTCAAGGTGCCGGACCCGAAATTCTCCTCGCAGACCAAGGACAAGCTGGTCTCATCGGAAGTCCGCCCGGTGGTGGAAAGCCTGGTCAACGAGGCGCTCGGCACCTGGCTGGAAGAGCATCCGACCGAAGGCAAGGTGGTGGTCGAGAAGGTGATCCAGGCGGCCGCCGCGCGCGAGGCCGCGCGCAAGGCGCGCGACATCACCCGCAAGAGCACGCTCGGCGTCACCTCGCTGCCCGGCAAGCTCGCCGACTGCCAGGAGCGCGACCCGGCGAAGTCGGAAATCTTCATCGTCGAGGGTGACTCGGCCGGCGGCTCGGCCAAGGGCGGTCGCTCGCGCCAGAACCAGGCCATCCTGCCGCTGCGCGGCAAGATCCTGAATGTCGAGCGGGCGCGTTTCGACCGCATGCTTTCTTCCGACATGATCGGCACGCTGATCACCGCGCTCGGCACCTCGATCGGCAAGGACGAGTTCAATGCCGACAAGCTGCGCTACCACAAGATCATCCTGATGACGGATGCCGACGTCGACGGCGCCCATATCCGTACGCTTCTGCTCACCTTCTTCTTCCGGCAGATGCCGGAGCTGATCGAGCGGGGCCATCTCTACATCGCCCAGCCGCCGCTCTACAAAGTGACGCGGGGCAAGAGCTCGCAATACCTCAAGGACGAAAGCGCCTATGAGGAGTATCTGATCGATTCCGGACTGGAAGAGACGTCGCTGACGCTCGGCTCCGGCGAGGTGCGGACCGGACAGGACCTGCGCAGCGCCGTCGACGACGCGCTGGCGGTGCGCCACCTGATCAACGGGCTGCACACGCGCTACAACCGCAGCGTCGTCGAGCAGGCGGCGATCGCCGGCGCGCTCAACGCCGACGTGCTTGCCGATCTCGGCCGCGCCACTGCGATGGCGGAGCGTGTCGCGAACCGGCTCGACATGATCGCCGAGGAGACCGAGCGCGGCTGGACCGGGCGACTGTCGACCTCCAACGACGGTTCGGGCGGCTATGTCTTCGAGCGCACGGTGCGCGGCGTCAAGGACGCGGTCCAGCTCGACGCCGGGCTGATCAACTCGGCCGACGCGCGCCAGCTTGACCGCTATGCAGGGCGCCTCGCGGAAGTCTATGGCGGGCAGCCGACACTGCGCCGGAAGGAGATTTCGGAGACCATCTCGGGACCGCTGACGTTGCTCGACGCGGTATTCGCCGCCGGCCGCAAGGGGCTCACCATGCAGCGCTACAAGGGCCTCGGCGAGATGAATGCCGAGCAGCTCTGGGAGACCACACTCGACCCGAACGTGCGCTCGCTGCTGCAGGTCAAGGTGGCCGACGCGACGGATGCCGACAGCCTGTTCTCGCGGCTGATGGGCGACGAGGTCGAGCCGCGGCGCGAGTTCATCCAGGACAATGCGCTGTCGGTGGCCAATCTGGACATTTGAGCAGGACCTGGCCGACAGTTTCTGCAATAAAAAAGCCCGGCATCCGCCGGGCTTCCAAACTCCGATGCTTGGCTGGGCCGACAACCTTCTTGCAGAAGGTTGCGGCTTGATCAGTGATCCATGGCCTTGACGATCTCTTCCGTCATCTTCTTGGCGTCGCCGAGCAGCATCATGGTGCCGTCCTTGTAGAACAGCGTGTTGTCGATGCCGGCATAGCCGGAGCCGAGCGAGCGCTTGACGAAGAGGCAGGTGCGGGCCTTGTCGACGTCGAGGATCGGCATGCCGAAGATCGGCGAGGCCTTGTCGTCGCGCGCGGACGGGTTGGTGACGTCGTTGGCGCCGATGACATAGGCGACGTCGGCCTGCGTGAACTCGGAGTTGATGTCCTCGAGCTCGAACACCTCGTCATAGGGCACGCTGGCTTCGGCCAGAAGCACGTTCATGTGGCCGGGCATGCGGCCGGCGACGGGGTGGATGGCGTATTTCACCTCGACGCCGTTGGCCTTGAGCTTGTCGGCCATTTCGCGCAGCGCGTGCTGCGCCTGGGCGACCGCCATGCCGTAGCCCGGCACGATGATGACCTTCTGCGCGTTCATCATCAGATAAGCGGCATCGTCGGCCGAGCCTTGCTTGACCGTGCGCTCGATGCCGTCGCTGACCGCCGCGGCCGTCTCGCCGCCGAAGCCGCCGAGGATGACGGAAATGAAGGAGCGGTTCATGCCCTTGCACATGATGTAGGACAGGATCGCACCGCTAGAGCCGACCAGCGCGCCGGTGATGATCAGCGCCAGGTTGCCGAGGGTGAAGCCAAGTGCTGCCGCCGCCCAGCCGGAATAGGAATTCAGCATCGACACCACGACCGGCATGTCGGCGCCGCCGATCGGGATGATCAAGAGCACGCCGAGCACCAGCGAGGCGGCGACGATCAGCCAGAAGACCAGCTTGGATTCGGTGGTGACGAGCAGCACGATCAGCACCACCAGGGCTGCGCCGAGCGCGATGTTGATCAGGTGGCGGCCGCCGATCATGATCGGCTTGCCGGACATGCGGCCGTCGAGCTTCAGGAAGGCAATGACCGAGCCGGTGAAGGTGATGGCGCCGATGGCGACGCCAAGGCTCATTTCGACGAGCGCCTGGGCGTGGATGTCGCCCGCGGTGCCGATGCCAAAACTTTCCGGCGCGTAGATGGCAGCGGCCGCGACCATGACGGCGGCGAAGCCGACGAGGCTGTGGAAGGCGGCGACCAGCTGCGGCATCGAGGTCATGGCGATGCGGCGCGCCACATAGGCGCCGACGCCGCCGCCGATGGCGAGGCCGAGCACGATCAGGCCGAAGCGCCCGGCCGAGGGCAGCGCCAGCGCCAGCGTGGTGCAAAGAGCGATGCCCATGCCGATCATGCCGTAAAGATTGCCCTGCCGGCTGGTGGTCGGATGCGACAGGCCGCGCAGCGCCAGGATGAACAAGATGCCCGAGACAAGATAGAGGAAGGAAGCGAGATTGACGGTCACGTCACTTTTCCTTCTTCTTGTACATGGCGAGCATGCGCTGGGTGACGAGGAAGCCGCCGAAGATGTTGACCGAGACCAGCACCAGGGCGACGAAGCCGAAGCCCGCGGCAAGGCCGGAAGCCGCGATGCCGACGGCGAGCAGCGCGCCGACGACGATGACCGAGGAGATGGCGTTGGTGACGGCCATCAGCGGCGTGTGCAGCGCCGGCGTCACCGACCAGACGACATAGTAGCCGACGAAGATCGCCAGCACGAAGATGGCAAAGCGGAAGACGAAGGGATCGATGGCGCCGCCCGAGAGCGCATGCGCCGCGTTGCCGGCGGCCTCGGCGCCGGCCGGCGCGTTGGCCAGGTCCTGCACCGCGAGGCGAACGGCGGCGGTCGCCTGATCGAGCTGGTCGAGGGCTTTCTGCAAGGCTTCCATCACGCGGTCCCTTTCGACTTGGACGAGGGCGACTTGGCTGCGGCAGGTTTCTTTGCCACCGTCTTCTTGGCAGCAGGCTTGTCGGAGGCGTCAGCGACCATGATCGTCGCGGCAATGGCCGCCGGCTCGGTGCGCGGCGCCTCGGTCGCCTTGGCGAAATTGGGATGCACGATCTTGCCGCCATCGGTCAGCATCGTCGCCTTGACCAGCTCGTCGTCGCGCTTGATGGCAAGCTCTTTCTCCGCCTTGTCGACCATCGTCTCGAGGAAGGCGTAGAGGTTCTTGGCGTAGAGCAGCGAGGCGGATGCGGCAACACGACCGGGCACGTTGAGATGGCCGACGATCTTGACGCCGTTTTCCGTCGTCACGACCTTGCCGGGTTGAGCACCTTCGACATTGCCGCCTCGCTCGACGGCGAGGTCGACGATCACCGAGCCTGGCTTCATCGAGGCGACCATGGCGGCCGAAACCAGCTTCGGCGCCGGACGGCCGGGGATCAGCGCCGTGGTGATGACGATGTCCTGCTTGGCGATGTGCTCTGCCGTCAGCGCCGCCTGCTTGGCCTGGTATTCCTTCGACATTTCCTTGGCGTAGCCGCCGGCGGTCTCGGCGGCCTTGAACTCCTCGTCCTCGACCGCCAGGAACTTCGCGCCGAGCGACTGCACCTGCTCCTTCACCGCCGGGCGCACGTCGGTGGCGGTGACGATGGCGCCGAGGCGACGCGCGGTGGCGATGGCCTGCAGGCCGGCGACGCCGACGCCCATGATGAAGGTTTTTGCCGCCGGCACGGTGCCCGCCGCCGTCATCATCATCGGCAGCGCGCGGTCATATTCGGCGGCCGCGTCGATCACCGCCTGGTAGCCGGCAAGATTGGCCTGCGAAGACAAGACGTCCATGACCTGCGCGCGGGTGATGCGCGGCATGAATTCCATCGAGAAGGCGGTGATGCCGGCCTTGGCCATCGCGGCCACCGCCGCATCGTTGCCGTATGGATCCATGATGGCGATGACGGCGGCGCCCGGCTTGTAGCCTTTCAGCTCGGCATCGGCCGGCCGGCGCACTTTGAGCACCACGTCGGCCTTCGACGCGTCGGCAGCCTTGCCGATCGCGGCACCCGCCGCGGCAAAATCCTGATCGATGATGCGCGAGCCGAGGCCCGCGCCCTTCTCCACGATCACCTCGAAGCCCAGGCCCACCAGCCGCTTCACCGTCTCAGGCGAGGCCGCGACACGCGGCTCGTTCGCATCAAGCTCACGAGGGATGAATACCGTCTGCCCCACCGCATGATCCTTTCGGCTGGAACCTCGATGCGCAAGGCGTCGGCCGGGACCTCCAGCGGGACGTCATACGCAGTGGCTTGGAAAGTCTACCGCAGAATGAAATAGCCGACGGCCATGATCAGGATGAACAGGATGGTCGCCGAGAAGAAGCCGCCGACGAAGAAGCCGAAGGCCATTGCCAGCAGGATGGCGGCGCAGACGAGCGAGCCGTATTTGGCAAGCGCGAGGAATGCCTTGTAGGTGCGATCATGCTCGGCATAGTCCATCTGCGCGCCCAGTTCGACAGGACCGGTCGGCGTGTGATCAGCCATAGGAATACCTCTTCGAAAATGCCTTTGAGGCACATAGCGAAAAGCCGAACCGAGAGCAATGGCGCTATTGCCGCACGGTCCGCGACAACAGCCTCAAATGAAAGTTGAAATTGGCGAAAGTCGAAATTGGGACGAAACGCCGCCGGAGCGCTCCCGGGCCTCAGCCGGCGAGCTGCGGAAACAGGCCGAGCAGGCCGACGACGATCAGGTAGAGCGCGACGATGTAGTTGAGCAGGCGCGGCATCACCAGGATCAATATGCCGGCGATCAGGGAGATCAGCGGCGTGAGCGCAAGCGAGTGGATGGTCATGACCGTATCCCTTCCCATGAACAACCCGATATGAGCCGGCGAAACGCCTGCTGGGCAAGAATGCGGCGTCGCCCGATCGCAAGGCCGCTACTCGTAACGCGAGAATCGCAGGAAAGGTCCATGATGCCCGCAAGAACGCCCGTTCAGGCAGCGTCGCGTAGGTATTTCGCCGTCGGCACGATGGAGAGCGGCGTCAGTCGGTTGATGGCCGGATTGGCGAACATCATGCGCTGTTCCACCGGCGTCGACTTGAAGAACGGGAACCGTTCGAGCGTCTGGCGCAAGTTTTCGCCACAGGGGATTTCGAATAAGGCGATTGGAGCAAGGACACCCGGAAACACCTTGCCCTCGGTCCGCTGGATGGCATGGAAGATGCGGGCGTAGTAAGCGGAATGCTCGACCTTGACCGGCGTGAGCACCGCGGTCTGGCCAAAATAGCTGGAAGCCACCATGCCTAGCCTGAGCGTCAGGAAAGGCAGCACTCCTGGCGCGGGCGCGCTGTCTGCGTCGGTTGCAAACCGGGTTCCGTCTATGAAGGTTTCTCCGCGGGCAAGCCGCTCGGCCAATATTTCCGGATAGGCATCGACGGAGGGCGAATAGGGATGCTCGCGGGAAATGTAGTGGAGCCGCAGCGTGCTGACCAAGTGGCCGTCAAAATAGACACCGAAGCGATAGGAATTCGGCAGATTGTCCCAGCGATCTTCGAACATCCCGCTGGCGATCGGGCCGCACATGCCGGACCGCAGGTAGGATTGATAGCGCAGGCGGTAGATCGCCTCCAGATCCTCGCCCCCTGTGATGAGACGATAGTCGACATGCTCCAGCAATTGCATGATCGAGCGATTCAGCGCCGACCCAGCATTTGCGCCGGCGCCAGCCTGCGCATCGTTTCCCGCAGCATCCATTCTCAAGTCCTCGTATCCGCCTGAAAATAGGCTATTCGAGTTGAAATGAGACACAAGCCGAAAATTCGATCCGGCTGATTTACCGTTCGTTAACCTTAATAGTCAGGCGAAATCCCCGTCGGTGTAGTTGAGCCGAAAAGCAAGTTGAGCGCCCATAACTAAGTTAGGATTCAATATGACGTGCACAGAAAATTGGAAATATGTAAGCACTTTGACGGTTCATCCACCGTCAAAATCATACATATATATCTGATAATATTTTTTATAAGGCAATTCTTATGGAAAACTTCTGCAAAATTTTCCTGAAATTACTAAAAAAGAGCGTCGCCAGCAGATGTCAAATATTTCCGCTTTTGCGCAAACTGCTGCATTGCCCAAGCAATGCGCAAATCAATCTCGATCGGCGAAATTTGCGGTTGCAGCTATCTGGCTGTCCGCTTGGCGGCGAGACGCAAATCCGCGGCGAATGGCCAGGTGACGTTCGACATCGTCTCGATGCCGGACGCGCTGAGCGCGGCGCCGAAGAGGAAACCTTGCACGAGATCCGGTTTGACCGAACGCACCAATATCTTCAGCTGCTCGAAGGTCTCGACCCCTTCGATGGTGACGACCAAGCCCAACGTTCGCGTCAAGCCGACAATACCCTTCAAAAGGTCGAGCGACTGGGGACTCTGGGTTACGTCGATCAGGAAGGAGCGGTCGATCTTGATCTTGTCGAGCGGCAGCTTGTGCAGGTAGCTGAGGCTGGAATAGCCGGTGCCGAAGTCGTCGAGCGCGATGCGGACGCCCAGGGTCTTCAGCTCTTCGATCAATTCGCGCGTCAGCGACTTGTCGTCGAGCAAGGCAGTCTCCGTGACCTCGATTTCAAGCCGGTGCGGCGCAAGGCCCGAGGCCGCCAGGGCATCGCGCACCTTCTGCACGACGTCGCGGTTGCGGAAATCCTTGGCCGAGAGATTGATCGAAACGCTGGTCTGCGCCGGCCATTTGGCGCATTCGGCGCAGGCCGCCTGCAGCACGAAAGTGCTGATCTCGGAGATGATGCCCATCTCCTCGGCCAGCGGAATGAAGACGCCCGGCGAAATCGGGCCGAGATCGGGATGGTCCCAGCGGCAGAGCGCCTCGCAGCTGGCGATGCGCATGGTGCTCATGGACACGATCGGCTGGTAGACGACACGCAACTCCTTGGCTTGCACGGCGCTGCGCAGATCGGCCTTCATCAGCTGACGATTGCGGAAGGCGGCATCCATCGACGCCTCGAACAGCCGCCAGGTGTTCTTGCCGAGCTCCTTGGCCTTGTAGAGGGCGAGATCCGCCTTGACGATCATGGCGTCGACGTCGGTGTCCTTGACCATGGACAGCACCGCGCCGCCGCTGGCCTGGATGCGCAGGCCGTGCCCGGCAACGTCGACCTCGCCCTGCAGGTCGGCGAAGATCTCGTCGAGCAGGCTCGCGAGATGGCTCTCATCCTCGATGCGGTCGAAATAGATCATGAATTCGTCGCCGCCGAAGCGGCTGACATTGATGCCGGGCCCGGCAACCGCCGCCAGCCGCTCGGCCACGGCATAGATCAACCCGTCGCCGACCGGATGGCCGAGCGTGTCGTTGACGCTCTTGAAATCATCGAGGTCGAGCACCGCCAGGCCACAGAGCCGGTCGCGGTCGCCGGACGCCATGGCCTCGCCGGCCAGCTCGTGGAAGTAGGCTCGATTCGGCAAGCCGGTGAGGTTGTCGTAGCGCGCCATGAAACGGATCTTTTCCTCCGCCTCGACGCGGGCCGTCACGTCCTCGAAGGTGACGACTCCGAGTTCCTGGCTGCCTTCGCGCGCGGAGAACTCGTAGTGCTGGCCGTTGGCGAGCGAGACCAGCACCTTGCGGTCCCGGCCCTCGCGCAGGGCGCGCGTCAATTGCGCCTCGATGTAGCGGCAGTCCTTCGGCGCCAGCATGCCGCCGGCGACGCCGCGCATCAGAAGGCCGTGGATCGAGCGCCCGAGTAGCGCGTCGGCCGATTTCAGCGACATCAGATGGGCGGCCTCGGCATTGGCGACCGCGACGCGTCCGTCCGGGCCGAGCATGACCAGGCCGTGCGACATCGTGTTGAGCGCACGGTCGAACCTGCGCGTCAGATTCCTCGCCTGCTTGTGCCCGATGACCGCCGAGAAGAGCACGTTGCGGACATGGTCGGCGCCGGTGATGGTGATGAACGTCATCGGGATGATCATCAGGCCGAGGACGACGGAAGGCGCGTCCATGCGCAGCAGAAGCGCCAGCGCCGCCGGACCGATGAAGGTCACGGAAAAAATCCGCACCATGCGCGGAGAGCCGTAGTTGCGGGCGACAACCGTGACCAGGGTCGCCAAGGTCAGCGACATCGCCGCCAGCTCGGCAAAGGGATCGGGATAGACATAGATCGACACGAAACACAGCGCGCCCAATCCGAGACCTTGGAGGCAGCCCTTGAGGATGTAGCTGCGCTCCAACCGCTGTGCGTGTTCGACATCGGCGATTACGCCGCCTGTTTTCAGGAAGCTGCGAATGCCGAAGTAACGGATAAGGCTGACGGAAAGCAGAGCAAAAGAAAACGCCAGGAACAAGGGATTGTGCGTGCGCAAATAGATCATGAATCCGAGGATCCAGTAGCACGCACCACCGATCAACAACATGTGCGCGTTGTCGAACAACGACCGCACAAATTGGATATAAACATCCGCCGGGATGCTTTCGGTCTTTGTTTTGCCCATGTGGTCGGCCCAACGCTAAGCCTTGTCATGCCACAACCGCCTTAAGAAAGGCTTAGAACAGGGACCGCTTAAGCAAGGGCTTCGGCCCGCCAGTCAAGGACGGGAGAGGCCCAGGCAGACCGGAAAAGCCTTCGGGCCAGCGCTGGCGATCACTCGGCGGCGCTGAGAACCGGTACCGGCACGGTTTGGGTCAGCCGCTGGAGCAGCCTGGAACGCTCCTCCGCCGCCTTTGCGGCGCTGGCCTGCCGGACATGCCCATAGCCGCGGATGAGCGCCGGCACGGAGGCGAGAGCGGCGGCGGCATCGATCCTGCCCGGCGCAAGTGCCGTGGCGATCAGGTCGAGATCCGCCTCGTATTGCGCAAGCATCCGCCGCTCGGCGCGCCGTTCGGCGGTATGGCCGAACGGGTCGAATGCCGTACCGCGCAGGCCTTTCATGGCCGACAGCAGGCGAAAGGCTTTCATCATCCAGGGGCCGAAGCTCGATTTCCTCGGCTTGCCGTCGTTGCCGTGCCGCCCGAGGATCGGTGGCGCGAGGTGGAATTCCAGCTTCTCGTAGCTTTGGAACTGCCTTGCGAGATCGGCCGCGAAGCTGCCGTCGGTATAGAGCCGCGCCACCTCATACTCGTCCTTGATCGCCATCAGCTTGAAGAGATTCCTGGCGGCGGCCTCTGTGACTGCGCTCGAACCGGGAACTGCACGCGCTTCGGCGGCGCGCAGGGCGGCGACCCTGTCGGCATAGCGCCGGCCATAGGCGGCGTTCTGGTACCCGGCGAGGAAAGCAACGCGCCTGGCGATGATGTCGTCGAGCGTTTCGGCGGGCGCGGACGCCGGCTTGCCGGTCTTGCTGACCAAGTTGCGCACGAAATCCGGCTGGTGCGCGGCGCGACGGCCCCAGCGGAAGGCGGCGATGTTCATCGCCACTGCTTCACCGTTCAATTCGATAGCCTTTTCAACTGCTTCGGCCGACAGCGGCAGCCCGCCATGCTGGAAGGCGAAGCCGAGCATGAACATGTTGGCACCGAGCGAATTGCCGAACAGCGCGGTCGCCGTTCGGGTGGCGTCGAAGAAGTGGGCCTTGTCGTCGCCGGCGGCGGCACGGATCGCCTTCTTCAGCCGCTCGACCGGCAGCGAAAAATCGGCCGAACGGGTGAATTCGCCGGGCATGATTTCGGCGGTGTTGGCGAGAAACATAGTGTGGCCCTCGCGGACCGCTGCGAGCACTTTCTTGGCGCCGGAGACGACGAGGTCGCAGCCAAGCACGAGATCGGCCTTGCCGGCCGAAACACGGATGGCGTGGATATCCTCGGGCGTCGAGGCAATGCGGACATGGGTGAAGACCGAGCCGCCCTTTTGGGCAAGACCCGCCATGTCGATCATGCCACAGCCCTTGCCTTCAATGTGGGCGGCCATGCCGAGCATCGCGCCGATGGTGACGACGCCGGTGCCGCCGACGCCGTCGATGATCGCCGCCCAGCCCTCTGCGCCGAGCGGGAATTCGACGGGCGACGGCACGCCGTCCAGCGGATCGCTCTTGCCGGCAATGCCTTCGGCCTTCCTGATCTTGCCGCCGTGCACCGTCACGAAAGAGGGGCAGAAGCCGCTAAGGCAGGAAAAGTCCTTGTTGCAGCTGGACTGGTCGATCCGGCGCTTGCGGCCGAATTCGGTTTCGACCGGCTGGATCGAGACGCAGTTCGACTGCACGCCGCAATCGCCGCAACCTTCGCAGACCAGCTCGTTGATGAAGACGCGCCTGTCGGGGTCGGGGAAGGTGCCGCGCTTGCGGCGGCGGCGTTTTTCCGCGGCGCAGGTCTGGTCATAAAGAAGCACCGAGACGCCTTTCACCTCACGCAATTCGCGCTGCACGAGGTCGAGGTCATCGCGGTGATGGATGGTGGCGCCGGCCGGGAAATCGGCCTTGCCGGCATATTTGTCCGGCTCGTCGGTGACGATTGCGATGCGGTCGACGCCCTCGGCGCGCACCTGCCTGGCGATCATGTCCACCGTCAGGCCGCCTTCATGCGGCTGGCCGCCGGTCATGGCGACCGCGTCGTTGTAGAGGATCTTGTAGGTGATGTTGGCACGGCTCGACAGCGCGAAGCGGATCGCCAGCGCGCCGGAATGGTTGTAGGTGCCGTCGCCGAGATTCTGGAAGATATGGTCGCGCTTCGAGAACGGCGCCTGACCGACCCATTGCGCGCCCTCGCCGCCCATCGCCGTGAACCCGACTGTGTTCCTATCCATCCACAGCGCCATGAAATGGCAGCCGATGCCGGCGGCGGCGAGCGAGCCCTCCGGCACCTTGGTCGAGGAATTGTGCGGGCAGCCCGAGCAGAAGAAGGGGGTGCGCGAGCCGATGTCGACGGTGTCGGCGAGCATCGCCTGGAACTGGCGCAGCTTCGCCACGCGCGCGGCGATCTCCTCCGACGGGCCGATGGTGCGCAGGATCCGTTCGCCGAGCGCGATGGCGATGTCGTTCGGGTCGAGCGCGCCCTTGGCCGGAAACAGCCAGTCGCCGCGTTCGTCCTTCTTGCCGACGATGGCCGGCTGGATGGCCGAGCCGTAGAGGTTCTCGCGCAACTGCACCTCGATCAGCGACCGCTTCTCCTCGACGACGACGATGGTGTCGAGGCCGCGGGCGAAGTCGGCGATATGCTGATAGTCGAGCGGCCAGGGGCAGCCGACCTTGAATAGGCGGATGCCGATGCGGTTGGCCGCCCTCTCGTCGATGCCGATATCCTCGAGCGCCTGGCGCACGTCGAGATAGCTCTTGCCGATGGTGATGACGCCCAGCTTCGGCTTGCGGCCGCCGGAATAGACGATCCGGTTCAGCCCATTGGCCTGGATGAAGGCCGAAGCCGCGGCGCGCTTATGCTCATGCAGCCGCTCCTCCTGCCCGAGCATATCGATCTCGTGGCGGATGTTGAGGCCGCCGGGCGGCATGTCGAAGTCCGGAATGACGATGTTCAGCCTCTCGATCGAGGCGTCGACCGAGGCGGTCGACTCGATGTTGTCCTTGACGCATTTGATCGCCGCCCAGGTGCCGGCGAAGCGCGACATGGCAAAGCCGTAGAGGCCATAGTCGATGATCTCCTGGACGCCGGCCGGATTGAGGATCGGCACCATGGTGTCGACGAACAGGAATTCGGTGGCATGAGCATTGGTCGAGGACTCGGCCATGTGATCGTCGCCCATCAGGGCGAGAACGCCGCCATTTCTCGACGAGCCGGCAAGGTTGGCGTGACGGAACACGTCGCCCGAGCGGTCGACGCCCGGTCCCTTGCCGTACCAGACCGCAAAGACGCCGTCATGCGTGCCTTCGCCGAGCAGTTCGGTCTGCTGCGACCCCCAGCAGGCTGTGGCGGCGAGTTCCTCGTTGAGGCCAGGCTGGAAGACGATGTCGGCCTGGGCAAGCTGCCTCTTCGCCCGCCAGAGCTGCATGTCGAGGCCGCCGAGCGGCGAGCCGCGATAGCCCGAGACGAAGCCCGCGGTCTTGAGGCCGGCGCGACGGTCGCGCTCGCGCTGCATCAAAAGCATGCGTACGACGGCCTGCGCCCCGGACAGGAAAACGCGCTCCTTGCCAAGGTCGAACTTGTCGTCGAGCGCGACGTCATGCAGCGTCATCAGGCATTTCCTCTGCGGAGGCGCGCCTCAATCGGGCGGCCAACGTCGGAGTGGGACGCCGCAGTCTTTCTTCCCTAGCGGGAGAGGTCAAACGAAAAAGCAGGGGCCAGAGCGGACGCAACAAATGGTCCGGGTGAAGTCGCCCAGCGCATTTAAGATGACGCTAAACGCTTCATGAAGCACGAAAATTTCAGTGGCCAGCGCCTGTCAGGCAGCCTTCGAGCAATCCGGCTTCGGCTGATCGGGCAGCTTGCCGTCGGGATGACCGGCAAGGTCCGGGTTGAGCTCGTATTTCGGCCCGATCACCAGCGGCCGGTCCGGCAGCATGGTCTGATCCTCCGACGAGGTCATCGTCGTGTCGAGGCTCTGGAGCAACGTGCCGCTCGAATCCTCGATGCGGATCGTAACGGAATAGGGCTTGTCCTTGACCACGCAGCTGAGCGGCGGGCTGGTGAGCGTGATGTGGGGAAGCTTCGGCCAGATCTTCTGGTTGACGATGATCGGGTCGCCGCCGGCCGGATTCTGGAAATTCACCACGGCGACCTGCCCCTCGGCCATGGGCCGCAGCGGCCTCAGCGTGATGACGTAAGTGGCGATGCCGAGCCGGTAGTTGAATTCGAACAGCTTGCCGGAAATGGCGAAGAGCTGCTCCTTGCCGGTGTCGCGGCAGGCGCCGAGCGTGGTCGCGGCAATCAAGGCCGCGCCGAGAGCGATCGAACGGAACTTGCTAGTCATTGGCAGCCTCCCTGACCGCCGTTCGGCGGCGATAATAACGGTTCGCTTTCTGGCGGTTGCCGCAGACGGCCATGTCGCACCAGAGGCGACTCGAGTTGCGGCTGCGGTCAACGAACAGCCAGCTGCAGTTCGGGCAGATCCTGAGCCTGGCAACTGTTTCGTCCCGCAGCAGCGAAAGCGCCGAGACGGCCAAGGCCGCCTCGAAGGCGATCGGCGTCGCCGGATCGCCGAAAGGCCGGCCCGGCGCGCCGATCTCGGTCGTGCTGTCGGAGAGCCCTTCGGCGCAGGCCGTCAGAAAATCCGGCAGATGGCGGGTGGCGATCATGCCTTCCGCCACGGCATGCCGGAACAGGCGGTCGGTCGCCTCACGGATCGACAGCACAACCGGGGCGATGCCGTCCGGTTCCGGCGCCTCCAGCCGCCGGCCGCCGAGCTCGGCGGCGCGAAAGCCGCTTGCCGCCTCGGCGAAACGGGCGATTTCGGCCGGATCGTCGAAACGGTCGAAGGTCCTTTCCGGATCGTTGCGCAGCACGACGGTGTTCGCCGTGTCGAGCGCGAGAATACCGCCGGTGAAGCGGTGCGGGGTCCAGGATACCGTCATAACGAAAATCTAACCGATAAAACGTATTTGACAAGTTAGATTCCTGATGCAAGGCTCGCCATAGGGTCCGTCGCTCGGGCCAGCACATGATCCCTTCCGCAAATCGGAACCGATTTTCGGAAGGGATCATGTGCTAAATCAAAGCGCTACAGCGTCCTTTGCGCGTCCCAAAGGACGCGCGGCGCTGTAGGGATTCTCCATGCTCTATTTCTACCAGCAGGTGCTGAACGGGCTGCATTCGGGCGCGCTCTATGCGCTGCTCGCCTTCGGCTATGTGCTGACCAACGGCATCCTGCACCGCACCAACCTGGCCTACGGGGCGCTGTTTGCCTTTTGCGGCCACACCATGATCCTGACCGCGGCCTTCGGCTACCAGGCGCTGTGGCTGACGCTGTTCGCCTCGGTCGCGCTCGGCGTCGTCGCCGCCCTGGTTTATGCGGTGCTGATCAGCCAGGTGCTGTCGCGCAGCGTGTTCGAAAGGCTGGCGGACCGGTCGCCCAACGCCATCGTGGTGACGACGCTCGGCATATTGCTGTTCCTGTCGGAAGCGAGCCGCATCGCCGCCGACACCCATGATCTCTGGCTGCCGCCGATGCTCGCCCAGCCCGTCATCTTCGCCCAGGATACCGGTTTCAAGGTCACGCTCACCGTCATCCAGCTGCTCGACTGCGCGGCGGTGATCGCGGTGGTGGCGCTGGCCGCCTGGCTGTTTTCGCATTCTCGCTTCGGCCGCGCCTGGCGGGCCGTCTCCGACGACCCGAAGGCGGCCGCGATGTGCGGCATCGACGTGCGCGCCGTGTTTCGCCGCGCGGTGCTCTACGGCGGCTTCTGCGCGGCTTTTGCCGGTGTGCTCGCCGGCCTCTATTACGGCAATATCAGCTTCGGCACCGGCCTCGTCTACGGCCTCAAGATCCTGTTCGTGACGGCGGTCGGCGGCTATCTGTCGCCGCTCAAGGCGGCGCTCGGAGCGGCGGCCTTCGGCATGGCCGAATCGCTGTGGGCCGGCTATTTCCCGATCGAATGGCGCGATGCCTGGATCTATCTCTTCCTCGTCGCCATGCTGGTTCTGATCGGCGCCAGCCGCGACCAGGCCAAGGTCGCCTGAACCCATCAGACTTTGGTTGCATGACGTTCGGTGAACCGGCGGGTTTCCACCGGCGCCATCGTTTGTCGCGCCTTGTCGTGTTGACCTGCCAGACCACGCACTGCATACCGTTGGGCCAAGCGGCGCGACCCCGGAGGGGGAATCGGGCGCGCAGCAGCACTTTTGTGTCTACGCATCGTGCTTTCCGAAAATCGAACTCGATTTTCGGGCCGATACGCCAGGGAGGAAATGCATGGCAGGGCTGCTCGCTCTATCCAGGACGATCGATCGCATCAACGAGTTCATCGGCCGCTGGGTGTCATGGCTGATCCTGCTTGCGATCCTGGTGAGCGCCGTCAATGCCGTCATCCGAAAGGTGTTCGACATCTCGTCCAACGCCTGGCTGGAACTGCAGTGGTACCTTTTCGGTGCCGCCTTCATGCTGGCGGCCGCCTACACCCTGAAGCAGAACGACCATATCCGCATCGACATCGTCTACGGCATGTTTCCCCGCCGCTTGCAGCACTTGATCGACCTCCTCGGCCACCTCCTCTTCCTGATGCCGTTCGTGGTGCTGATGGTGATCTACTTCGTGCCTTACGTGTCACTGTCTTTCCACAGCGGCGAGATGTCGACCAACGCCGGCGGCCTGATCGTCTGGCCGGCAAAGGCCATCCTGCTCGTGGGCTTCTTCCTGCTGGCGCTGCAGGGCGTTTCCGAGATCATCAAGAAGATCGCCATCATGCGCGGCGACATGGAGGATCCCAATCCCTTCGTCTCGGCGCATGAGCAGGCCGAACTCGAGGCCAAGGCACTTGCCGAGGAAGCCAAGGCGCTGGCCGGCGAGGTGCGCTCATGATCGAGTTCATCGCGCAGAACATGGCGCCGATCATGTTCGCCTCGCTGATCATCTTCCTTTTGATCGGCTACCCCGTCGCCTTCTCGCTCGCCGCGAACGGCCTGTTGTTCTTCTTCATCGGCGTGCTGCTCTCGCCCTATTCCGGCGGATCGATCAATCTCGCCTGGCCGCTGCTGCATGCGCTGCCCGACAATTTCTACGGCACCAGGGTGATGTCCAACGACACGCTGCTGGCCATTCCGTTCTTCACCTTCATGGGGATCGTGCTCGAGCGATCCGGCATGGCCGAGGATCTGCTCGACACGGTCGGCCAGCTGTTCGGCCCGATCCGCGGCGGGCTTGCCTATGCGGTGATCTTCGTCGGCGCGCTGCTTGCCGCGACGACCGGCGTGGTTGCGGCCTCGGTGATCGCCATGGGACTGATCTCGCTGCCGATCATGCTGCGCTACGGCTATGACCGTCGGCTCGCCTCAGGCGTGATCGCGGCGTCCGGCACGCTTGCCCAGATCATCCCGCCCTCGCTGGTGCTGATCGTGCTTGCCGACCAGCTCGGACGCTCGGTCGGCGACATGTATGCGGGCGCCCTGATCCCCGGCCTCGTGCTGACGGGTATCTACATGGCCTACGTCCTGATCATGTCGATCATCCGGCCGAACTCGATGCCGGCGCTGCCCATCGAGGCGCGCACGCTCGGCCGCGGCGTGATCTCGCTGATCGTGGCCCTGCTGATCGCGGTCGCGGTCTCCTATGCGGCCTATCGCTACCTCGTGCCCGCCCATGGCGACAATGCCGACATACTGGGCGCCACCGTCGGCGTCATCGTGACCTACATCGTGGCGGTTGCCGACCAGCGGCTCGGGATCAACACGATGTCCAAGCTGGCGCAACAGGTGGTGATCGTGCTGATCCCACCGCTAGCGCTGATCTTCCTGGTGCTCGGCACCATTTTCCTCGGCATCGCCACGCCGACCGAAGGCGGCGCCATGGGATCCGTCGGCGCGCTCATCATGGCGTCGATGAAAGGGCGGCTTTCGCTCGACGTCATAAAGCAGGCGTTGGCCTCGACGACGCGGCTCTCCTCCTTCGTGCTGTTCATCCTGATCGGCGCGCGCGTCTTCTCGCTCACTTTCTACGGCGTCAACGGCCATATCTGGGTCGAGCATCTGCTGACCTCGCTGCCGGGCGGCGAGACCGGCTTCCTGATCGGCGTCAACCTTTTGGTTTTCGTGCTTGCCTTCTTCCTCGACTTCTTCGAGCTCGCCTTCATCATCGTGCCGCTGCTCGCGCCGGCCGCAGACAAGCTCGGCATCGACCTGATCTGGTTCGGCGTGCTGCTCGGCGTCAACATGCAGACCAGCTTCATGCATCCGCCCTTCGGCTTCGCGCTGTTCTACCTGCGCTCGGTCGCCGCGCGCGTGCCTTATCTCGACCGCCTCACCGGCAAGCAGATCGCGCCGGTCACCACCGGCCAGATCTACTGGGGCGCGGTGCCTTTCGTCTGCATCCAGGTGATCATGATCGGGCTCACCATCGCCTTCCCGCAAATGGTGATGCGCTATAAGGGCGCCACGGTCGAACCGAGCACGATCGACCTGAAACTGCCGGAGATGCCGGGACTGGCGCCGCTCGGCACGCCGCCGGCCGACAATGGCGCGGCACCCGCCAATGGCGGCGCGGCGCCCGCCGCGCCCGGCACGCCCGATCTGTCACAGCCGCCGAATTTCGGCGACACCGCCCCGGCCAAGCCGGCCGCACCCGCGCCCGACCTTTCGAAGCCGCCGAGTTTCAATTGAGGTGAGCAAGCCATGAGAGCCGTAAGGCTGGAAGCAATCGGCAGCATCGCGCTTCGCGAGGTCGAGAAACCTTCGCCGGGGCCGCAGGACGTTCTGGTGCGGATCGAGGCCTGCGGCGTCTGCGGCACCGACAGGCACCTGTTCCAAGGCGAGTTTCCGTCAAAGCCGCCGGTGACGCTCGGCCACGAATTCTGCGGCATCGTCGAGGCCGTAGGAGCGGCCGTCGCCGATATTGCCGTTGGCGACCGAGTCACCGGCGATCCCAACATTTCCTGCGGGCGCTGCAGCCACTGCCGTGCCGGCCGCGTCAATCTGTGCAGCAATCTGAGAGCCATCGGCATCCACCGCGACGGCGGCTTCGCCGACTATGTCGTGATGCCGCAAAACCAGGCTTTCCTCCTGCCCGCCGGTCTCAAGCCGACGCATGGCGCCTTCTGCGAGCCGCTGGCATGCTGCCTGCATGGCGTCGATCTCGCCGCCATCAAGCCCGGCGCCTCGGTGGTCGTTCTCGGCGGCGGCGTCATAGGGCTGCTCACGGTGCAATTGGCGAAGCTGGCGGGTGCGGCGACCATCATCCTGTCGACCAGGCAAGCCTCGCGCCGCGCGCTGGCCGAGGAGCTTGGCGCAACGGCGACGGTCGACCCCAGCGCCGCCGATCCCATCGAGGCCATCGCCGGAAAAGCCGGCATTGTACCTGGCGGCGTCGACGTGGTGCTCGAATGCGCGGGCGTCCCGGACACCGTCCAGCAATCGATGCGGCTGGCCAAGTCCGGCGGCACGGTGGTGATCGTCGGCGTGATGCCGCAAGGACAGAAGGTGGCCTTCGAGCCCTTCGACATCCTGTTCCGCGAGTTGAAGGTGCTCGGTTCCTTCCTCAATCCCTTCACCCACCGGCGCGCCGCGGACCTTGTCGCGTCGGGCGCAATCGAGATCGACAAGCTGATCTCAAGGCAAGTGTCCCTCGAGGAGGCGCCGCAGGTGATCTCGAATCCCGCGGCCCCGGGGGAGGTCAAGGTGCTGGTCGTGCCGGGCAAGGGCTGAGGCGCCGGCTTTGCGCTCAGTTCTTCCCTTCTCCCCTTGTGGGAGAAGGTGTCGCCGAAGGCGACGGATGAGGGGTGCTCCAGCTTGGCGCACCGACGGCACTCCGGCCAACACCCCTCATCCGTCTCGGCGCTGCGCGCCGATCCACCTTCTCCCACAAGGGGAGAAGGAGGGCCTCGCCTACAGCTTGCCGTTGCGCTGCTGCACCATCATGAAGGTATCGTAATTGTATTCGGCGACCTGGGCCCAGAGATAGTGCTCCTTGCGGAAGCCCTTGATCGAGTCCCAGATCTTCTTGAACGGCGCGTTGTTGGCTTCCATTTCGGCATAGACCTCGTTGGCCTTCTCGAAGCAAGCCGCCATGATTTCCTGGCTGAACGGCGCCAGCTTGGCGCCGCCAGCCACCAGCCGCTTCACCGCCGCCGGGTTGAGATAGTCGTATTTCTGCAGCATGTTGGCATCGGCGGCCTGCGCCGCCGTATGCACGAGCGACTTGTAGGCCGGCGACAATTCCTCGTACTTGGCCTTGTTGAACATCAGGTGCACGGTCGGGCCGCCTTCCCACCAGCCGGGATAGTAGTAATAAGGCGCGACCTTGTAGAAGCCGAGCTTCTCGTCGTCATAGGGGCCGACCCATTCGGCGGCGTCGATCGTGCCCTTTTCGAGCGCCGGATAGATGTCGCCGCCGGCGATCTGCTGCGGCACGACGCCGAGTTTCTGCACCACCTTGCCGGCGAAACCGCCGATGCGCATCTTGAGGCCGGAAAGGTCGGCGACCGTGTTGATCTGCTTGCGGAACCAGCCGCCCATCTGCACGCCGGTGTTGCCGCCCGGCAGCCCGAACAACCCTTGCGTGGCCAGGAACTCGTTGAACAGGTCGATGCCGCCGCCGTGATAGTGCCAGGCATTCATGCCGCGCGCGTTGAGCGAGAACGGCACCGCGGCGCCCAGCGCCCAGGTCGGGTCCTTGCCCCAATAGTAATATGCCACCGTGTGGCAGGCCTCGACCGTGCCGGCGGCGGTGGCGTCCGCCGCCTGCAGGCCGGGGACCAGCTCGCCCGAGGCGAATACCTGGACCTGGAAATTGCCGTCGGTCGCTTCCGACAGCATTTTCGAGAAGACTTCCGCGCCGCCATAGATCGTGTCGAGCGATTTCGGGAAGGACGATGCCAGCCGCCAGGTCACTTTCGGATTGGATTGAGCTATCGCCGGCGTGGCAAGCGCAGCGGCCGCCGCCGCGACGCCGACACCGGACGCACCGGCCTTGCGGATGAATGAACGACGATCCATGCAGTTTCCTCCCATTTTGGATCAACAGACCGACTTACAGGCATCCTCGCTGCCCTGGCCGGCTGCGCGAAACAATACACGGGCAAGGTGTCGAGTCCAGCATCGCGGGCAACGTGCAACTATAGTCTAACGCCAACCGCCGTGGCCCAGCCGGAACGGCGAAACTTGCCATGGCAAAGCGCCTTGGGATCGCCTATTTTGTAGGCAGAATAATTCGTTAGCTCTCGATGGAAACCGTATCCAAAATGCAGCAGCCGCTCGTTGCCGTCTCGACCGATGTCCGCCAGTTCGACAACTACACCTGGCATGCCGCGCCGCAGCAATACATCGAAGCGGCGATCGCCGGCGCCGGCGTGTTCCCGCTGCTGGTGCCCTCCTTCGGCGACCGGCTCGACTTCGACGAGCTGCTGTCTTCGGTCGACGGGGTCATGGTCACGGGTTCGAAGTCCAACGTGCATCCCTCGCTATATGGCGGCGACGCAACCGAGGCCAACGGCCCCTACGATCCCGCGCGCGATTCGACCACGCTGCCGCTGATCCGCAAGGCGATTGAGCGCGGCGTGCCGCTGCTCGCCATCTGCCGCGGCATCCAGGAGCTGAACGTGGCGCTGGGCGGCACGCTCGGCACCGAGATCCAGGAGCGCGAGGGCTCGCTCGATCACCGCGCGCCGGTGAGCGACAATCAGGACGAGCGCTTCGGCATCCACCAGACGATTTCGATCAAGCCCGGAAGCTGCCTCGCAGGCGTGTTCGGCGCCGGTGAAATGAAGGTCAACTCGCTGCATCGCCAGGCGATCGACCGGCTCGGCTCCAAGCTGCAGGTCGAGGCTTTAGCCACCGACGGCACGATCGAGGCGGTCTCGGTCAAGGATGCCCGCGCCTTCGCCGTCGGCGTGCAGTGGCACCCGGAATATTGGGTGAAGTCGGACAGCAACTCGGCCAAGATCTTTCGCGCCTTCGGCGATGCCGTGCGGCTCCACGCAGCGGCGAAAGCCGGGACACGCGCGGCGGCGGAATAGACCCGCCGGCCAAGCAGTTCCGTGGTTTACTCGCCGTTGTTCAGCGAAAGCAGCGGCGTGGCCGGCGCGTATGATTCGTAGCCGTCGCCATCGGCGACGCTGAAGGTGACGATCGGATCAGTGCCGTTCTCGCTGAAGGCGACCGAGCCATCGGCCTGCTCGCGCCAGAATTTCACGCGTTCGATGCCGGGCATCAGCTTGTGGCAGTTCGGTGCGACGCGGAGCAGCGACAAGCCGTCCGATAGCTCGGCGCCGCGCTGGACGGCGCAGGCCGCTTCGTCACCATTGGCCGTCAACCGATAGGTGCCGGATGGGGCAGCTTCTTCGGCCGCGCTCCGGCCATCGCCGCCATGCAGGAACTGCGCGCCCCCGAACAACGCAACCGACGCAACCAACCCGGCCAACAGCTTCACCCTGCCTCTCCGTACCAAAGCGCGTCGCGCGGCTCTTCTGGTCCATGCATGTCGCCGTCCGCGAACTTAGGCGACATGCATAACGAAGTATGCACAATGATTCCGAATGGTTAACCAGGCGCTAACAATGCGGCTTGTCAGGCGCGCGGCTTGACGCTGATCGTCTCCGGCACCGGGGTCAGCGGCCGGCGCTGGCCGAACCAGGAGATCAGATTGTCGACGCACAGATCGGCCATGGCCCGGCGTGTATGGTCCGACGCCGAGCCGACATGCGGCAGGAGCGAGGTGTTGGGCGCGTCGAGCAAGGCCTGAGGCACGTTCGGTTCGTCGGCAAACACATCGAGCCCGGCGGCGGCGATTGCGCCCTTCTCGAGGGCGGCGGCGAGGGCCGCCTCGTCCACCGTGCTGCCGCGGCCGATATTGACGAAGACGCCGTTCGGACCCAGCGCCGACAGGATCTCGGCATTGATGGCCTTCTCCGTCGATGCACCGCCCGGGGCGATGCAAATCAGCGTATCGACCGCTTCGGCCAAGCCCTTCAGCGTCGCATGGTATTCGTAAGGCAGGCCCTCGACCTTGCGGCGATTGTGGTAGGCGATCGGCAGGCCAAAGGCCTCGATACGGTGCGCGACGGCAAGGCCGATGCGGCCCATGCCGAAGATGCCAATGGTCCGGCCGCGCAAGGTGAGCCGGCTCAGGCGATAATTGCCCTTCTTCACCCAGTCGCCGTCGCGCAGCCATTTCTCGGCGGCATACATTTCGCGTACCGTGTTGATCAACAGCCCGATCGTGGTGTCGGCGACCTCTTCGGTCAGCACGTCCGGCGTGTTGGTGACCATCACGCCGCGCTTCGCCGCGTGACCGGCGTCGACCGAATCATAGCCGACGCCGAAATTGGCGATGATTTCGAGATTGGGCAGCGCGTCGATCACGGCCGCGTTGATGCCGCCGAAGCAGGCGATGCCGCGCACCGCTTCACGCATCTCGCCGGTGACCAGCGACGGGTCGGCGCGCTCGATCCGCACACGCTGGAACGCCTTGTCGATCCGGCCGATCGCATGGTCGTTGAAATGACCCGGCACCAGGATGGCGACCGGGAGCTTCGCTTCAGCTTTTGTCATTGACGCTCCACCGGCTTGCCGGTGGACTGGCGCACGTGCAGCTCCGGCTTGATCAGTTCCTGCGAGGGGCGCACAGCCTGCCCGTTCAGCTTGTCGAGCAGCGCGCTGGCGGCGCGGCGGCCGACCTCGCGCTGGCCATTCCAGACCGTTGTCAATGCCGGAGTTGCGATTGCGGCCTCCTCGAGATCGTCATAGCCGGTGACCGAGATGTCGACGCCCGGCACGAGACCAGCCCGCGCAATGCCGTTCATCAGTCCGATGGCGACGAGATCATTCCAGCAGCAGGCGGCGGTCGGCTTGTCTTTCAGCGCCAAAAACTGTCCTGCGGCCTCGAAACCGGCCTGCTTGGTGCGCGGGCCGGCAATGCGCCAGGTCGGTTTCACCTCCAGCCCGGCCGCCTCCATGGCGTGGACATAGCCCTGGTAGCGGTCGCGGCCGGTCGAGGTCTGGTCGGTGCCGCCGATCATGGCGATGCGTTTGTGGCCGAGCGAGATCAGGTGATTGGTGGCAAGGCCGGTGCCATAGGCGTCATCGCCGCGAAACACCGGAACGCCGGCGCCCTCGACCGTGCGCGCGATCAGCACCGCCGGCAGGCCGTTCTCCTCGGCCATGATGATGTCCTCGGCCGGCGTGCCGATGGCCGGCGACATGATGACGCCGTCGGCGCCGAGCTGCAGCAGCGTGTCGATGAATGTGCGCTGCTTTTCGAGCTGATCGTAATGATTGGAGAGGATGAACGTCTGGCGGCTGCGGTCGAGCTCGCTTTCGATCGAGCGCAGGATCTCGGCGAAGAACGGGTTCATGATGTCGTGCACGACGACGCCGACAATGCCGGAGCGCGAGGTGCGCAACGAGGCGGCGCGGCGGTTGTAAATATAGCCGATGGCGCGGGCATGCTCCTTGATGCGATCGCGCGTGGAGCCGGCGACCAGCGGGCTGTCGCGCAGCGCCAGCGATACCGTTGCCGTGGAGACGCCGAGCGCATCCGCGATCGTCGAAAGCTTGATCTTCTGTGCCAGCCCTTGGTCCCCCGGACTTTTAAACTGTTTAAATGGGGCTTATGCCATCGATCGGAGGCAAATCAAAGTTTTTTCGCCAGGGTCTCGGCCTCGGTGTCCAGCGAGGCGGAATTGCGCAGGCGCAGCCTGTGCTCGCGATGGATGATGTAGAGGCCACTGGCGACGATGATGGCCGCTCCGAGCAGCGTCCAGCGGTCGGGAAGCTGGTGGAAGATCAGCCAGCCGGAAATGATCATCCACACCATCTGCGAATAGGGGTAAGGCGCGAGAGCCGTCGTCGTCGCCAGGCGATAGGCCTGGACGAGCAGCCAATGACCGCCGGCGCCGAAGACGCCGAGCATCAGCAGGATCGCCCAGTGCCAGCCATCCTGAGGAAGAGACAATGAGAAGGGCAGCATCGGCAGGAGCAGCACCGCCGGCGCCAGCGCCGAGAACAGGATCAGGCTCTCCGATGTTTCGCTGGCCGACATGCGCCGGGTCATGATGACGTAAAAGGAGTTCGACAGCATCGAGCCGAGCGCGAAGAGATGGCCGATGCCGAAGACGCCGACGCCGGGCCGGGTGATGATCAAAACGCCGACGAAGCCGGTGAGAATCGCCAGCCAGCGCCGCCAGCCCGCCCATTCGCCGAGCAGCGGTCCGGCCAATGCGGTGATCACCATCGGGCCGAAGAAATAGATCGAGGTGGTTTCGGCGAGCTGCAGGGTCCTGAGCGCCAGGATGTTGAACATGGTCGAGCCGAACAGGAGGCATCCGCGCAAAATGTGCGCCGGCAGGTTGTTGGCGCGGAAGCGCGACGGTTCGCGCCAGCCGCGCAGGAAGACGCCGACAAGCAGGACATGGATGGCGAAGCGGGTCCAGGCGACGATCAGCGCCGAGACGCCGGCCAGCACCAGATATTTGCTCGAGGTGTCGAGAAAGGTGAAGCAGACATAGACGCAAAGCATCAAAAGCATCGCCGCGGGCGGCGTTGCGCTGTCGTCGTGGATTTTGGGAGTGTTCAAGTTCAGGCCGGAGGAAAGGTAGACCCCACCCTTTTGCGGCAATCGCCACCGGCCAGCAAGCCAAAAGCGACTGGCCCAACAAGCGCACCGAACAGGCTTAGAGCGCACTGCTGTTGGCGATTGGCAGGAACGTTCCTCGCAGTCGCCAATCCTGAAGGCGGAGCAAGGATCAAAGCCATCCCTACTCCCCTGAATCACGCATGCATGCGGGCGCCCTTGGTGATCTTGTCGACGAGCTTCTTTTCGGCGCGCAGCGCGATGCCGACCACCTTGGCGTCGTCAGGCGCGAATTCGGCGAAGACGGCGCGGTTGGCCACGTCATGGCCGGTCGAGAACATCTCCTCGACATAGGCGGATGTCGTCACGCCGCGCTCGAGGGCCCTGCGGTGGATGATGCTGAGCGTCGGCCCATCCGCCGACAGCACGATGACGGGCTGGATCGATAGCGGATTGAAGAGATTGCCGGCGCTATCGCGATAGGGTTCGCCGATGATCTCAGGGAACTGCGCGACGATGCCGCTGGTCAGGAAGGCGGTGACGTTGAGCTTCTGCCAGACGGCGAGGTCTTCCCTCAGAACGATTGCAAATTTCGTGTCGAACACCAAAATTGAGACTCCGGATGGTCCAAGAAGGGCATGTGATGGCGCACGGTCTAGGCGATGAGGCGCTGGAAGGTCTTGAACGTTCGTGCGCTGAGGACGACCGGATCGTTTCGGCGCCGGGCGCCACCGGCCTCGAGCGCATCGAGGCGCGCTTCCACGGCAATGCCTTCGACCTGCACCGCCACGACACCTATGCCATCGGCGTGACGCTCGATGGCGTGCAGCGCTTCCACTATCGGGGCGCCGTGCGGCACAGCCTGCCCGGCCAGGTGATCGTGCTGCATCCCGACGAATTGCACGACGGCGGCGCCGGCACGGAGGACGGCCTGCGCTACAGGATCCTCTATCTGGAACCGTCGCTGCTCTCCGACTGCCTTGGTGGCGCGCCGCTGCCTTTCGTGCCCGATGCCGTGGTGAGCGATCCGGCCTTGCGCGACACGCTGCTGTCGGCGCTAACGCCGCTCGACGAGGAGCTCGACGATTTGTTCGTCGCCGATTTCATTGCGCAGCTGGCGCGACAATTGAAGCGCCATGCCGGACAGCCGGCAAAACCGATGGGCAGGACGGCCTGGCGGGCGGCGGCACTTGCCCGCGACTATCTGGAAGAAAATGCCGAACGGCCGGTGCGCTCCGACGAGCTGGAAGCCGTCACCGGCCTCGACCGCTATGCGCTGTCACGCCATTTCCGCGCGACCTATTCGACCAGCCCGCATCGCTTCCTGTTGATGCGCCGGCTGCAGCGGGCGCGGCGCATGATCGAGACGGGGGAGCCGCTTGCCGAAACAGCTGTTGCGGCCGGCTTCAGCGATCAGAGCCATTTCAACCGGCATTTCAAGAAGGCGTTCGGGCTGACGCCGGGACGCTGGGCGGCGCTGGTAAGCGCGACGCGCAGCGTCGTCGCTCAATCGCGAGACGTCCGGTGATGTCGCTGAGGCGCGACGCGCAGCGTCGTCGCCCTTTCCGCTGAGCCGCCGATGCTTGGGTGGCGCGTGAAGCGGCTAAGCGGCGATGCTGCGCATCGCGCTTGCGTCGCTCGAGACGACGCTTACGCGTCGCTCGTGGGTCACCAACGTCTCGCGGTTAAGCGACGATGCTGCGCATCGCGCTCACGCGTCACGCTTCATCCAGCTCCGCGTCATCGTCCAGGAGGATCAGCTCCTCGTTGGAGAGGTTCGCCTCGACGCGGGCGAGCAGCTTGAACAGCGCCTTCTGGTCCTTCTTGTCGAGGCCCTTCAGCGCCTGCTTTTCGGTCTTCTTGACCGACTTCTCGATGGCGCGGATGGTCTCGCGGCCGGTATCGGTCAAAAAGATGTGGGCCTGGCGGGCATCGGCATTGGAGGCGCGCTTTTCGAGGAAACCCTGCGCCTGCAGCCTGTTGATGGTCTTGGTGATGGTCGGCGGGCGCACACCGAGCTTGCCGGCGAGATTGCCCGGCGTCTGGCCGTCCTCCCGGTCGAGCGCCAGCATGATCTGGTCCTGGCCGGCATAAAAGCCGTGCGCCAGGAGCCGCGCCGCAAGCGCTGTACGTGCAAGCCGCGCCGCCGAATGCAGCCGGCTCATTGTCGCTGTCTTGTCCGCCTTGGCCATGGTCTTTCCCTCTTCGGCCGAACCGGCGCGGGCAGCATAGAGGCTGTCCGACGGCTGGCAAATGACGATTTAAAGAGGCCGGCTTGCAGAACGCTTTGCCGGCAAGCAATTGCGGCGCCCGCGCAGGTGATGCCAGATGTTTATTTCAGTTAGATGACAAACGACTTTTGAACCGGCGAGATTCACAGCGGAAAGCCTGCATGGGCGAGATGACACCCGTGCGCGCCCTCCGCCTGGCCGCATCGAGCACCGCTATTCCATCCTCGACACCCGCGCCGATCGGGGGCCAGCTGGCCCATCGGTTTGGCGCGTGCAAAAGCGCGGCTCACACCCTATATGAGGCCGACAAATCCTTCGAGGCACAGATTTTCGAGGCAACCCATGAGCGATGCACAGACGCAGATCCCCGTAACCGTTCTCACCGGCTATCTCGGCGCGGGCAAGACGACGCTGCTCAACCGCATCCTGTCGGAGAACCACGGCAGGCGCTACGCCGTCATCGTCAACGAGTTCGGCGAGATCGGCATCGACAACGACCTGATCGTCGAATCCGACGAGGAAATCTACGAGATGAACAATGGCTGCGTGTGCTGCACGGTGCGCGGTGACCTGATCCGCGTCGTCGAAGGCCTGATGCGGCGGCCCGGCCGTTTCGACGCCATCGTCGTCGAGACCACGGGCCTCGCCGATCCGGTTCCGGTGGCGCAGACCTTCTTCATGGACGACGACGTGCGCTCCAAGACCAAGCTCGACGCGGTGGTGGCGCTGGTCGACGCCAAGCACCTGCCGCTGCGGCTCAAGGACTCCAAGGAAGCCGAGGACCAGATCGCCTTCGCCGATGTGGTGGTGCTGAACAAGACCGATCTCGTCACGCTGGAAGAGCTCGAAAAGGTCGAGGCGACGATCCGCGCCATCAACCCGGCGGCCAGGATCCATCGCACGGAGCGCGCCGGCGTGGCGCTGGGCGAGGTGCTCGACCGCGGCGCCTTCGACCTTTCCCGCGCGCTGGAGAACGACCCACATTTCCTCGAGGCGCACGATCATGATCACGACCATGACCACCATCATCACGATCATGACGGGCACGATCACCATCATCACGACCATGCTTCGGATATCCACGACGTGACGGTGAAGTCGGTGTCGCTGCGCGGCGGCGAGATGGACCCGAAGAAGTTCTTTCCCTGGATCGAGAAGGTGACCCAGATGGAGGGTCCGAACATCCTGCGGCTGAAAGGCATCATCGCACTCAAGGGCGACGACGACCGCTATGTCCTGCAAGGCGTGCACATGATCCTCGAAGGCGACCACCAGCGCGCCTGGAAGGACGGCGAGAAGCACGAGAGCCGGCTGGTGTTCATTGGCCGCGATCTCGACGCCGAGCGGCTCAGGAAGAGTTTTGAAGCCTGCCAGGCGGCTTGATTTCCAAGCCTTGCAACGTTAGCGCTGCCCCTCATCCGCCTGCCGGCACCTTCTCCCCGTGAAGAACGGGGAGAAGGGACGCGCTGCAACGCAGGCGATCCCCTCTCCCCGTCCTTACGGGGAGAGGGTAAGGGGCAGCGCTAAACTCGAATGGAATGATCTCGTGCCCACAGTCGCTCCGCTTGATCTCGAAGGCCATTGCGTCGCAGCCGTCTTCCTCGGCGACGTGCCGCATTTCGCATTGGCCGACGGCGCGATCCATCGGCTCGACAATGGGCACAAGACCGTGCAAGCCAATGACGGGCTGCTCGCTGCCTTCCATGACGCGGCGAACGACCGGCTGATCACCGGCGGCGAGGACGGCAGGGTGTTTGCCGTGAAAGCCGGCGGCGAGGCGAGCGAACTTGCCAGCGCCGGCAGGAAATGGATCACCAGTGTTGCCGCCGGGCCGCAAGGCGCGATCGCCTATGCGTCGGGCAAGGCCGCCTTCGTCCGTTTCGCCGACGGCAAGACCAAGGAATTTTCGCATCCGCGCTCGGTCGAGGGGCTCGCCTTCTCGCCCAAAGGGATGCGCTTCGCCGTCGCCCGCTACAATGGCGCGACGCTGCATTTCCCGGCGGCCGAGGGCAAGCCTGTCGAACTCGAATGGGCCGGCGCCCACACCGGCATCACTTTTTCGCCGGACGGCGCTTTCCTCATCACCACCATGCAGGAGAACGCGCTGCATGGCTGGAAACTGGCTGACGGCAAGCACATGCGCATGAGCGGCTATCCAGGCAAGGTGAAGAGCCTGTCGTGGTCGCCCAAGGGCAAATGGCTGGCGAGCTCCGGCGCGCCAGCGGCGATCGTCTGGCCGTTCGCCAGCAAGGACGGCCCCATGGGCAAGGCGCCGCTGGAACTCGGCACGCGCGGCAACACCATGGTCACCTGCGTTGCCTGCCATCCAAGCCAGGAAGTCACAGCCATCGGCTACGAGGACGGCATGGTGATTGCGGCGCGCTTTGCCGATGCCAAGGAAGTGCTGCTGCGCCGCCCCGGCAAAGGCGCCATCACCTCGATGATGTGGGACAAGGAAGAGCGCCGCATCGTCTTCGGAAGTGCGGCGGGTGATTGCGGCGTGATAGACATCACGGCTTAAGGGAATAGGCAGTAGGGAATGGGCAGTAGGGAAAGAGAGCCCTACTGCCTACTGCCTACTGCCTACTGCCTACTGCCTACTGCCTACTGCCTACTGCCTGAACGAGGGGCTTCATGCATTCAATCGACCGGATTTCCATCCGCGGCATCGCTGCCGCCCGCATCGCCGAGCTGCGCGAGACGGAAGCGGCGGCCTTCCGCAAGGCGCGGCCGAAATCGGAAGCCAAGGTCGGCAACGGCATGTCGGGCTTCCTCGGCGGCGTGCCGATGCACTGGATGACCGACTGGCCGACGCCGTTTCCGATCCTGGCCGACGGCGCCAGAGGCGCCATCATCACCGACATCGACGGCAACAGGCTCGACGATTTCTGCCTTGGCGACACCGGTTCGATGCTCGGCCATTCGCCGCCGGCGGTCGCTCGCGCGATCCGCCGGCAGGCCGGGCGCGGCCTGACCTACATGCTGCCTTCCGAAGATGCGCTGGCGATCGGCCCGCTCTTACAACAGCGTTTCGGGCTGCCCTACTGGCAGATCGCCACCACCGCGACCGACGCCAACCGCTTCGCGCTGCGCGTCGCCCGCGCGGTGACGGGGCGCGAAAAGATCCTGGTCTTCAACGGCTGCTATCACGGCTCGGTCGATGAGACGATGGTGCGGCTGATCGACGGCAAGCCGGTCAACCGGCCGGGACTGGCCGGCGAATTCCGCGACCTGACGCGGGCTACCAAGATCGTCGAGTTCAACGACATGGCGGCGCTGGAAGCAGCGCTGGCGGACCGCGACGTCGCCTGCGTCATCACCGAACCGGTGCTGACCAATTCCTGCATGGTGCTGCCGGAGCCCGGTTTCCACGACGCGCTGCGGCGCCTCACCCGCGCGGCCGGCGCGTTGCTTCTGATCGACGAGACGCACACCATCTCCACCGGCCCCGGCGGCTATACGAAGAAATATGGGCTGGAGCCGGATCTGTTCGTGCTCGGCAAGCCGGTGGCCGGCGGCGTGCCGGCGAGCATCTGGGGGATGAGCGAGGAGGTGGCCACACGCTACGGCGCCTATAACCTTACGAAGGAACCCGGCTATTCCGGCATGGGCACGACATTGTCGGCCAACCCGCTGCAATTCGCGGCGATGCGCGCCACGCTGGAAGAGGTGATGACCGAGGAGGCCTATGCCCATATGGACCGGCTGGCGCGCCGCCTCGACGCCGGGCTCTCCTCCGTCATCGACCGCTATCATCTGCCCTGGCATGTCACGCGGGTCGGCGCCCGGGTCGAGTTCATCTGCGCGCCCGGCCCGCTCAAGAACGGCGGCGAGGCGGAGAAGGCGCATGCGCCGGAACTCGAAGGCGCCATCCATGTCGCGCTGGTCAATCGCGGCGTGCTGATCGCGCCGTTCCACAATATGATGCTGATCTCGCCGGCGACGACCGCGGCCCAGGTGAGCCGTCTCATCGCCGCTTTCGCCGCGGTTGCGGCAAGGCTCACGGCGTGAGACAAGCGGCGATGGACAATCCGAACGCCGTCACGACCTCGCCTTCCGGCTCGACGCCCGCCGAGGCGAAAGCCTTTCTCGACGCCCATCCCGACATCGAGGCCTTCGACATCGTGCTCACCGACGCCAACGGCATCGGCCGCGGCAAGATCGTGCGGCGACACGAGCTGATGAGCATTTTCGAGGGCGGCCGGCACATGCCGATCTCGATCCTCGGCCTCGACATCACCGGCGAGGACGTGCACGAGACCGGGCTGATCTGGGACAGCGGCGACGGCGATCTCAGAGCCTGGCCGATCCCTGGCACCTTGGTGCCGCTCTACGGCACGCAGCCGCCGCGCGGCCAGGTGCTGATGGCGATGTATCATCTCGACGGCCAGCCGATGTCGTCGGACCCGCGACTGGCGCTGGCAAGGCAAGTGGACATATTGGCGGCCAAAGGTCTGCATCCGGCCGGCGCCTTCGAGCTGGAGTTTTTTCTCCTCGCCAACGAGCGCGATGCGGACGGTAAGGTGCAAGCCGCCCGCGCGGTGCTCGACGGCCGCCGCTCGGCCAAGACCGAAGTCTATTCGGTCGACCATCTGCACGGCATGGAGCCGCTGTTTTCCGATATTTACGCCGCGGCAAAGGCGCAAGGCATCCCGGCCGAGACCGTCATTTCCGAATACGCGCCCGGCCAGTACGAATTGACGCTCAACTATCGCAAGGACGTGATGCGGGCGGCGGACGACCTCGTCATGCTGAAGCGGCTTGTCAGGGCCCAGGCGCGCCGGCACGGCGTCACCGCCTGTTTCATGGCCAAGCCGATCGAAACCTATGCCGGCTCAGGCATGCATTTCCACGTCTCGCTGCAGGATGACGCCGGTCGGAACGTGTTCACCGAGGCTGCCGGCGAGAAATGGTCACTGAGCCTGCTCAACGCGCTTGGCGGCCTGATCCACACCATGGCGGAATCGATGCTGGTGTTTGCGCCGCACGCCAATTCATGGCGGCGCTTCGTCGCGCAGTCCTATGCACCGGTGGCGCCGACCTGGGGCGTCAACAACCGGTCGGTGGCGCTGCGCGTGCCGGCGGGCGACGCCAGGAACCGCCGCATCGAACATCGGCCATCCGGCGTCGACGCCAACCCTTATCTGGTGGCGGCGACGGTGCTGGCCGGCATCATCAAGGGCCTGGACGAAGGGCTGGACCCCGGCACGGAAACGACCGGCAACGGCTATGAGCAGGCAACGGAAGCGTCGACCATGCCGGCCGACTGGCGCGCCGCGATCGAGGCGGCCAGACACTCCGATTTCCTGAAAGCGGCGCTCGGCCCCGACCTGCACCGGACCTTCGTGGCGATCAAGCAGGCGGAATATCTGCGCGTTGCGCGCACCGTCAGCGAGCTGGATTACCACCTCTACCTGCACGAGGTGTGAGGATCGGGAACCATCGCCAGCCTCGCCCATTCAACTTCGACAGCCGGCGAGGATGGACGATGGCAGGCACGACCCCACATGAGACGGCGATTTCCGGCAGGCGCGCTCGAGCGGGACACGCCGAACCTCCGGACGAGGCAGAGCCGATCGCCGAGTTGCGCGATGAGGCGAAGGGGTGCCGCCGCTGCCCGCTGTGGCGCAATGCGACACAGACGGTTTTCGGCGAAGGGCCGGAAGACGCTGAGGTAATCTTCGTCGGCGAACAGCCGGGAGACCAAGAGGATCGGGCCGGCAAACCGTTTGTCGGTCCGGCGGGCCGGATGCTCGACGCCACCCTGGAAGATGCCGACGTCGACCGCCGGAAGGTCTACGTCACAAACGCGGTGAAGCATTTCAAATTCGAGCCGCGCGGCAAGCGGCGCATCCACTCCAAACCAAATGCCGGCGAGGTGCAGGCCTGCCGCTGGTGGCTGGACAAGGAGATCGGCCGGATCGGTCCCCGTCTTGCCGTGGCGCTTGGCTCGACCGCGGCGCAGTCACTGCTTGGCAAAGCGGTGCCGGTGTTGAAGAGGCGTGGCGAGGTGATCGAGCGCGATGACGGGCTGCGCGTGTTCGTCACCATCCACCCTTCGCTTATCCTGCGCATCCGCGAGCAGGAGGACAAGGACGCCGAGCGGGAGCGGTTTCTGAAGGATATGAGGAAGGTGAAGCGGCTGATGGATGGTTGATCGTTCTACGCACCCGAACGGAAACGGAAATACTACGAATGCTGTTGCACAGGATCGCGCGGCCTTCGAGATTGGCCGAAACGCCCGTCGCTTCGTCATCCACGGGCGGAGCAAGGAGCGAAGCGACGCGCGCAGACCCGAGGATCCATTCCGTTACTTCGACGTGTTGCAACGGTGCAGAATTCTGCTCCGGTGCACTCTTCGGCTAAGGTCACGGAATGGATTCCAGGGTCTGCGCGCGTCGCTTCGCTCCTTGCTCCGCCCTGGAATGACGACTTCCGTGGGGCCCGCCGCTACCTGACCAGGATCGCTCTGAGATCATTGACATTCGTCCCGGTCGGCCCCGGGACAAACAAATCGCCAACCGCATTGAAGGCCGTCCATGCGTTGTTGCCTGCCAGCATCGCCTTGGCATCGACGCCGGCCGCACGCATGCGCGACACCGTCGAACCGTCGGCAAACGCCCCGGCATTGTTCTCCGAGCCGTCTATGCCATCGGTGTCGGCGGCCAGGGCATAAATGCCTTCCAGACCACCGATGCCAATGGCGAAGGCGAGCAGGAATTCCGAGTTGCGGCCACCCTTGCCTTTTGCCCGCAGCGTCACCGTCGTCTCGCCGCCCGACAAGATCAGCACCGGTTTCTCGAAGGGCCGGTTGCGGGTCGCCACCTCGCGCGCGATCGCGGCATGGACGCCGCCGACCTCGCGCGCCTCGCCTTCGATCGAATCCGACAGGATGACGGCCCCGATGCCTTGCCGCTTCGCTTCGGCAGCCGCAGCTTCCAGCGAGACGCCGGCCGAAGCGATCAAATGCACTTCATTGCCGTCAAAGCGGGGATCGTCGGGACGCGGCGCGTCGGCGGCGGACGAATTGATGTGGGCCATGACCGCATCTGGCAGCTTCATGCCATAGGCGGCGATCGAGGCCAGCGCATCCGCGCGGCTGCCGGTGTCGGGAACGGTCGGGCCTGAAGCGACGAGCGCCGGATTGTCGCCGGGGATGTCCGAGACGACCAGCGACACGACCCTGGCCGGATGGGCGGCGGCGGCCAGGCGTCCGCCCTTGATGGTCGAGACATGCTTGCGGATGGTGTTCATCGCCGCGATCGGCGCGCCGGAGGCGAGCAGCGCCTCGTTGACGGCGATCTCGTCGGCTAAAGTCAGGCCGGGAGCGGGCGACGGCAGCAGCGCCGAGCCGCCGCCCGAAATCAGCGCCACCACCAGGTCGTCTGACGTTAGTCCCTGCACCTTCTCCAGCAGCCGTCGCGAGGCTTCGAGGCCGGCCGCATCCGGCACCGGGTGCGCCGCCTCGATGATCTCGATGCGCTCGCATCTGGCGCCATAGCCGTAGCGGGTGACGACAAGGCCGTCGATCGGCCCGTCCCAGACTTTTTCGAAGGCGGCCGCCATCTGCGCCGAGCCTTTTCCCGCGCCGATGACGATGGTGCGGCCTTCAGGTTTCGCCGGCAAATGATTTCGGATCGTCTTTTCTGGATCGGCGGCGGAGACAGCCGCGTTGAAGATCGCGGTAAGGAAGGCTTTGGGATCGGTCACGGTCATATTTGGCGGCCACCGGCGTTGCGCAGATTTTTCCGACGTCGGCGCCGCCCCTCACCCTTACCCTCTCCCCGTAAGAACGGGGAGAGGGGGTCACCGGCGTCTGAGCGCATCCCTTCTCCCCGTTCTTCACGGGGAGAAGGTGCCGGCAGGCGGATGAGGGGCGGCGCCAACGTCACGATTTGTCTTCCGGCGACAGCGCTAATTGTTTCCGATCAGCGCCGAGATAGGCACAGAGCGCATCGACCACGACGCCGTGGTCCTGGCGCTCCGGCAGGCCCGAGACGGCGATCACACCAATGACGCCGGCGCCTCTCACGGTGACGGGAAAGCCGCCGCCGGCCAGTACATAATCGGCAATGTCCAACCCCTCGCCGACCTTGAAGGTGCGGTCAGGGCGCTGCTGCTCCAGCACCATGCGGTAGGTGCTTCTGAGATAACGCTTGACGACATTGATCTTGCGCCGCGCCCAGTCGGGATTGGAGGCATTCGATCCCGGCATCGCGGCATAGAAGAGCGGCCGGTCGAAAGTCCTGATGTCGACGATGATCGGCAGGTCTTCCTTTAGCGCCCGGTCCCTGATCGCCGAGCCGATCTCGAAGGCCACGGCCTCGTCGAAGGCCGGGAAGACCAACGTGGCTTCCTGTTTCTTGATCAGAGCGATGTCGTCGGCGGCAGCCATGGCGTTCCCCTGTCTACTGTCGACGCACGCTTTGGCCGATGGCTGACGCGGGGTCAAGCGAAGAGCGCGTTTAGTCTATGCGACGATCGCGCTCTTCGCCGGCCGGCCCGCCACATAGACCTCGCGCACGGCGCGGTCGTCGCCCAGCGTCTGCAGCAGGAAGAGTTCTTCGGCCAGCGTCTCCACCGTCTCCATCCTCAGCCGCATCGCCGGCGTGGCATGGGCATCAAGCACGACGATGTCGGCATCCGTGCCTTCATCGAGGGTGCCGACCTTGTCGGAAACCGACAGCGCCTCGGCATTGCCGCGCGTCAACTGCCAGAAGGACTGGAACGGGTTCAGCTTCTCGCCGTTCAGCGCGATCACCTTGTAGCCCTCGTCCATGGTGCGCAGCATCGAATAGTTGGTGCCGCCGCCGACATCGGTCGCCGCGGCGATCCGGAGCGGCTTCTCGCGCCGGCGGTAGCGCTGGTAGTCGAACAGGCCGGAGCCGAGGAAGAGATTGGAGGTGGGACAGAACACCGCGACCGAGCCCGACTGCGACAGCGCGTCCGCTTCGCGCTCCGAAAGATGAATACAGTGGCCGAACAGACTTTTCCGGCCCAGCAGGCCGTAATGCTCGTAAACATCGGTGTAGTCGCGCGACCAGGGATAGAGTTCCTGGGTGAAGGCGATCTCGGCGTGGTTCTCCGACAGATGCGTCTGCATGTGGAGATCGGGGTGCTCGCGGCAGAGCGCGCCGGCCATTTCCATCTGCTCGGGTGAGGAGGTGATGGCGAAACGCGGCGTGATGGCATAGAGCTGGCGGCCCTTGCCGTGCCATTCGGTGATCAGCGCCTTGGTGTCGTCATAACCGGTCTGCGGCGTGTCGAGCACGCCGTCGGGCGCGTTGCGGTCCATCATCACCTTGCCGGCGATGTTCAGCATGTTGCGATCATGCGACTCGGCGAAGAAGGCCTCGGCCGAAGATTTGTGCACCGAGCAATAGGCGACGACCGTGGTCGTGCCCTGGCGCAGCATTTCGTCGAGGAACAGCCGCGCGATGCGGCGGCCGTGCTGCGCGTCCTGGAATTTCGACTCCTCGGGAAAAGTGTATTTGTTCAGCCAGTCGAGCAGCTCGGCTCCGTAGGACGCGATGATCTGCATCTGCGGCACATGCACATGCGCGTCGAGGAAGCCCGGCAGGATGAGGTGGGGACGATGGTCGATCGTCTCGACCCCGGCCCCGGCCTTCTTCGCGACCTCGGCATAGGCACCGGCGGCAATGATCTTGCCGCCGTCGATCAGCAGCCCGCCATCCTCCTCGTAGCGCCAGGCGGCATGGTCGTCGATCGCTTCGGGCCAGCGCAGGAAGGAGAGCGTGCGGCCGCGCAGGAGCTTTGATGTCATGCTTACTTTCCGGCGCCTTCGAACCAGGCCACCAAAAGGGCCCGTTCCTGGTCGGTTATCTGGGTGACGTTGGCGGGCGGCATGGCATGCGCCCGGCCGGCCTGCAGATAAATCTCGCGGGCATTCTCGGCGATGCGTGCGTCGGTGTCGAGCATCACGCCCTTCGGCGCGTGGTAGATGCCCTCATAGACGGGTTCCTCGGCATGGCACATCGAGCAGCGGCCGAGCACGGTGTCGCGCACGGCGGGAAAGTGGGCCGAAGCCATATAGACTTGGGCGGCAGAGGATGCGGCAGAGGTCTTCGGCTCGCCGGTCAGCACCTTCGGCACTGTCGACAGCCAGATGATGATCATGAATAAAACGGCGGCGCCGAGCCAGGTCCAGGTCGGATTGCCCTTGCGGGCGTGCACGGTGTTGAAATAGTGGCGGATCAGCACGCCGATGATGAAGACCACCGAGGCGATGACCCAGTTGAACTGAGTGCCGAAGGCCAGCGGGTAGTGGTTCGACAGCATCAGGAACAGGACCGGCAAGGTCAGGTAATTGTTGTGCAGCGAGCGCTGCTTGGCGATCTTGCCGTATTTCGGATCCGGCTTGCGGCCGGCGATGAGATCGGCGACGACGATCTTCTGGTTGGGGATGATGACCATGAAGACATTGGCCGACATGATCGTGGCGGTGATGGCGCCGAGATGCAGGAAGGCAGCACGGCCGGTGAAGAGGTGGGTCAGCCCCCAGGCGATGAAGACCAGCACGCAATAGAGCACCAGCATCAGGCCGCTGTCGCTTTTGCCGAGCGGCGAGCGGCAGAGCAGATCGTAGACGATCCAGCCGACGCCGATGGTGGCCAGCGACAGCAGGATGCCGACCGGCACCGAGATGTTGAGCACGTTGGGGTCGATCAGGAACAGATCGGCGCCGGCATAGTAGACCACGCAGAGCATGGCGAAGCCCGACAGCCAGGTGGCGTAGGATTCCCATTTGAACCAGGTCAGGTGCTCCGGCATCTCGGCCGGCGCCACCAGATATTTCTGGATGTGATAGAAGCCGCCGCCATGCACCTGCCATTCCTCGCCGAAGGCGCCGGCAGGCAGGCCGGGACGCTGGCGCAGGCCGAGGTCGAGGGCGACGAAATAGAAGGACGAGCCGATCCAGGCGATGCCGGTGATGACATGCAGCCAGCGGACCGCAAAACTCAGCCAGTCCCAGAAAATCGCAAAATCCGTCATCGAGTCGCCCCTGGGAAATCGTCCCTGCCGATCAGGCGACTTTACGGTCTGGAGCGCAAACGAAAAGAGGCGGGGCGCGCGATGACTTTCAAAAAAAAATGGAAAATACTAGGCTTGCCCCACGTAGCCGTTTGAGAGCCCATGGCCTATCTCGACAACATCGCCGTCTTCGTCCGCGTCGTCGAGCTCGGCAATCTGTCGGCGGCCGGCCGCGACATGCGCATTTCGCCGGCGGTCGCCTCCAACCGCATCAAGGAGCTGGAGAAGCATCTCGGTGTGCGGCTGTTCAACCGCACGACAAGGCAATTGATGCCGACCGAGCACGGCACGGTATTCTACACCGGCGCCAAGCAGGTGCTGGACGCGATCACCGACGCGGAGGCCGCGGTGGCGGCACTTTCCGGCCAGCCGCGCGGCACGATCAAGGTGACGGCGCCGCTCGGCCTCGGCCGGCGGCTGATCGCCTCCGGCATTCCTGACTTCCATGACAAATACCCCGACATCGAGGTGCGGCTGAGGCTCTCCGACCACAATGTCGACATCATGAAGGAAGGCATCGACGTCGCCTTCCGCCTCGGCATCATCGAGGATTCCAGCCTTCGGATGCGCGGCATCATGGACTGCGAGCGCGTGCTGGTGGCGGCGCCGAAATATCTCGAGGCGCGCGGCGAGCCGGTCGAGCCGCAGGAGCTGATCGGCAAGAAGCACGACTGCCTGATGCTGCGCTATGCCGGCACGCGCGAATATGTCTGGACGCTGCAGACGCCGAACGGCGTGCAGAAACTCGAAGTGCACGGGCCTTACGACACCGACGACGGCGACGTGCTGACCGGCTGGGCGCTGTCGGGCCGCGGCATCATCAACAAGCCGCGCTTCGAGGTCGAGCCGTTCATCCGCGACCAGCGGCTGAAGGTGATCCTCGCCAAGACGCCACCGACGCCCGTGCAGCTTGCGGCCGTCTATCCGCACAAGAAGCTGCAGGACCCCAAGGTGCGCCTGTTGCTCGACTTCATGGCCGATCGCTGCCAGCGGCTGATCAGGGATATTCTCGCCGGCAAGTAGGGGCTGGCAGCGTTGCATCGCGATTGGCCGAAGCCTTCGTGACGTCGTCATCCACGGGCGGAGCGACGCGAGCGCAGACCCGAGGATCCATTCCGTGACTTTGATCGTAAGGGTGCTGAGGAGCAGAATTCTGAACAGTCGCAACGCTTTGAAGTCACGGAATGGATTCTATGGTCTGCGCCGCGTCGCTCGCTCCTTGCTTCGCCATAGAATGACGACACGATACGTGTTCAGGCTAATCGCCGAGGTATGTGGCCGACAACGCAACATCCGGGCCGTCAAGACCTCTACCTCGAGGCACGCGACGGCTGGCCGGCATGTCACAGCCTGGTGGCCTACTCGGTTCGGTTGCCTTACACGAAGACGGGCCTAGGTTGGGTGGCCAGACGGCTGCCGATTTTGAAGGCAGCCGAAGGGCCGCACTATGCATCTCGCCATTTCGCTCAACATCGCCGCCGACGGACAAGACATCCTAGACTTCGGCCAGATCAGCGCCATCGTGCGGAACCTGGAAGCGGCGGGCGTCGACATGGTTATCATTTCCGACTCCGCCGACGCGCCATCGACCAGCCCGTTCGAAGCGACGACGCTCATCGCCGCGTTGGCGACGGTGACGGAGACGATCGGGCTCGTCGCCGGCGCCTCGACGCTCGCGCACCAGCCCTACAATCTGGCGCGCCGCTTCGCCTCGCTCGACATCATCAGCCACGGCCGCACCGGCTGGAACGCGACGCTCGTGCAGAACCCTCGCGAGGCGGCGAATTTCAGCCGGCCGGAAGGCATTGCCGACGACGATTTCCGCCGCCGCGCGGAAGAGTTCATCGGTATCGTGCAGGGCCTGTGGCGAGGCTGGGACGCGGACGCCCTGCTGTTCGACAAGGCCGGCGGCCGGTTCCACGATCCAGACAAGATGCATTTCCTCGACCACAAGGGCGAGTTCTTCTCCGTGCGGGGCCCGCTCAACGTCGCCCGCTCGCCGCAGGACACGCCGGTGCTGGTCATGTCGGGTCTGGGGGAGGCAGATTTCGATTTCGGCGCCAAAGTCGCCGACGTCGTGCTGATCGAGGCGGAGGGCGCCAAGGCAACCTATGACGTTCTCAAGCGCCGCGCGGTTGCCGCCGGACGCGAACCCATGAAGGTGCTGATGACGGTTGGCTTGGACGAACTTGCGGCTGGCGGGCTTGAAGACCGGTTCGACACCAAAAGCTGCGATGGTTTCAATTTCGCTTTGCCGGCTGATATTTCTGCGCTCGATCACTTCACCGACCGCATCCTGCCGGAACTTCGCCGTCGCGGCTTGGCCCGATCGGCTGATGCCGGGGCAACGCTGCGCGGACATCTCAGACTTGGCGAGGGAGGCGCCAAATGAGCGCGCGTCAGATGAAGCTCGGGCTGTTCCTGTGGGCCACCGGCCACCATATCGCCGCCTGGCGCCATCCGGACGCGCATGTCACGGCCGGCATCGACATCGACCACTACATTAAACTGGCGCGGACGGCGGAAGCGGCGAAGTTCGACATGGTGTTTTGCGAGGACGCCGCCGGCCTGCGCGAGGCCAATATCAACATCGCCAGCCAGACCTCACGCTCGATCGGCTTCGAGCCGATCAGCCTGCTTTCAGCGCTTGCCGCGCAGACCGAGCGCATCGGCCTCGTGTCGACGGCCTCGACCAGCTACAACGAGCCTTACGGGCTGGCACGCATGTTCGCCTCGCTCGACAATCTGAGCGGCGGCCGCGCCGGCTGGAACCTGGTCACTTCGGCAAATCCTATCGAGGCCGCGAATTTCGGTTCGACGGGCTTGAGGCCGCATGCCGACCGCTACGAACGCGCGCGCGAATTCGCCGCCGTCGTCACCGGCCTGTGGCGCCGCAAGGCGGCCGGCCATGACGGCCAGAGCTTTTCAGTACGCGACCCGCTCGACATACCGCCGTCGCCGCAGGGCGCGCCGGTGATGGTGCAGGCCGGCGCCTCCGACGACGGCAAGGACCTTGCCGCACGGACCGCCGATGTCGTGTTCTCGGCGGCGCAGACTTTCGAGGACGCCAAGGCCTTCTATGACGATCTCAAGGGTCGGCTGGCCGCCTATGGCCGCCAGCCGGACGACGTGAAGATCATGCCCGGCGTGGCGCCGATCGTCGCGGCAACGAAAGCCGAGGCCCAGGCCAAGTACGACGCGCTGCAGGAACTGATCCCCGACGATGTCGGCGTCGCGCTGCTTTCCAGCTATCTCAGCATCTCCGACCTCTGGCACTATCCGATCGACGGACCGTTGCCCGAGCTGCCGGAGAGCCAGGGCATGAAGAGCCGGCAGGCGCTGGTCATCGAGCAGGCGCGGCGCGACGGTCTGTCGATCCGCGAGCTCGCGCGTTACTTTGCCGGCGCGCGCGGCCACTGGCGCGTCGTCGGCACGGCCGAGCAGATCGCCGACGAATTGCAGGCGCGGTTCGAAGGCGGCGCCGCCGACGGCTTCAATGTGATGCCCTCCTGGTTTCCGGGCGAATTGGACGCCTTCGGGACGATGGTCGTGCCGGAGTTGCAGCGGCGCGGCCTGTTCCGCAAGGACTATGAAGGCCGCACGCTGCGCGAGCATCTCGGCTTGAGACGGCCGATGTGAGGGCTTTGGTTTTACGCAATTGCGGACGGAAAACCGCGGAGCACCTTTCCTGGAATTGCTTGAGCCTCAGTCCATCAGCCGGGCTGTTCCGGACACCCTGATCGAGCTGCCGGGCATCGGCGGAATGTCGGCATGGAGCCGCGAGCGCATGCCCATGTCCTCGCCCTGGACGATGTCGATCGAGCCGCCATGCGGCCAGCCGATGTCACGCAGATAGCCGGCAAAGGCCGCGGTGGCGGCGCCCGTCGCCGGATCCTCATAGACGCCGCCGGAGGCGAACGGATTGCGCGTGTGGAAGAGGCGCGGCGTTTCGGCAAAAGCGAGCAGGATCGTGATCAGTCCTTCGCGTCGCATCAGGGCCTGGCTCTGCTTGAAATCATAAGCCATCGCCGCAAGCGCCTCGCGTGACTTCAGCGCCAGCACGAAATGGTCGGAGCCGCCATGGATCAGCGCCGGAGGAATGGCCGGATCGAGATCACCGGCCACGTAGCCGAACAACGCCAGCATTTCGGCGACAAGCCCTGGCGCCGCGGGCTTGCTGCGCGTCGGCGGAGACTGCAGCGCGGCGGCGAAGTTGGAGCCCTCGCGGAATCCTTCGACTGTTATCCCGGCCTGATTGAGGGCCAGCGCGAAAATCCCGTCGCCGAACCGCCGGACCAGTCCAGCGCCGAGCGCGATCGTGGCGTGGCCGCAGAACGGCACCTCCGATTCCGGCGAGAAATAGCGCACGCGCCAGCCGTCACCGTCCGGCGCGGCGAAGGCGGTTTCCGAGAATCCGACCTCGGCAGCGATGCGCTGCATGTCGGCCGCATCGGGCAAGACGTCGCCGATCACCACGCCGGCTGGATTGCCGCCGCTGTTCCCGTCCGAAAATGCAGCAATGCGCAATACGTCCATATCGCTCGTCCCGTGTTCGTCGCTCGTGTTCGTCAGGCGCGCAGAAAACACGTTCCGGACCGGTTTGGGAAACGAAGAAAGCGACGAGCAGCTGTGAGCGTCGGTCATATCTCAGGCGCTTTACCGCTAGCTCCTCGACACAGGGATTAGGGTTGCAAGCAGTCAGCGGGCAAGATTTTCACCGTTCGTTTCCGTGAAATCAGCGCAAGTGCTGGGGATTGGCTGAAGCCTCCCCAACTTCGTCATCCCAGGGCGAAGCAGGAGCGCAGCTCCGTCGCGGAGACCCTGGGATCCATTCCGTTACCTTGACCGAAGAGCGCAGCGGAGCAGAATTTTGCACCGTCACAACGCCTCGAAGTCACGGCACGGATCCTTGGGTCTGCGCGGTACGCTTCGCTTCCCGCTCCGACCAAGGATGACGACAAGACAGGCGTTTGGGCCAATCTCCAAGGCATGCGACCTGCCAAGGAAACCACAATGGCGGTATCAGCCGGCCATCGCCTTCTCGGGCGCGGCCGACGCCTCGGCTGCATGCGACACCAGCGCCGTCATGATCTCGGCCGTGGCAAGTGCTGCAATCACCGGCGGGCGCTTGTCCTTCACCGCGTTGCCGCCGATCGGTGAGACGAGGCGGTTGAACTCGGCCTCGCTGCCGTCGGCGGACTTCAGGAACCAGTTCTTGAAAGTCGCCTTCTTGGTCTTCGAGCCGATCATGCCGACATAGGCGGCGTCTTCGCGCTTCAGCGCCTCGGCGACGATCAGGAAATCCAGCGCATGGTCGTGGGTGAGGATGGCGAAGGCCGACCCCGCCGGCGCCTCCCGCACCGCGCTTTCGGGCATCGGCGTCAGCTGGGTCTCGACCGTTTCCGGCATGCCTTCCAGGGCCTCGGCCCGCGTTTCGACCACGACAGCATGGACGGGCAGCAGCGAGAGCGACGCTGCCAGCGCCTGGCCGACGTGCCCGCCGCCGAAAAGATAGACATGAGGGAGATGCGCTTCCTCGGCCTCGGCCTTGGCGATCAATTCCTGTTCGAGGGTCGCATCGACCGGCCGGATCAGCACCTCGACGCGCCCACCGCAGCACTGTCCGATCTCCGGCCCGAGTGGCACGTCGAGCGTGGCGCAAACCTCGTCGACCTCGATGCGGGCTTCCCTCCCCCTTGAGGGGAGGGTGGCGGCGGAGCCGCCGGGTGGGGTCGCCGCGGCAGTGCTCGACGCCCTTGTGGTGCCTCCTGAGAGGACCCCCTCTGGCCGCTTCGCGGCCATCTCCCCCTCAAGGGGGGAGATGAGCTGCCGCGCCTTGTCGATGGCCATAAATTCGAGCTGGCCGCCGCCGATGGTGCCGAAAATCGCCGATGCCGAGACGAGCATGAAGGCGCCGGCCTCGCGCGGCGTCGAGCCTTTCGTCGCCGCGACCTCGACCAGCGCGACCCGGCCTGTCTGGCCGAGAAACGCCTTCAAGCTTTGCACGTTCGAGTTCATCGTCTGCATTCCTAACGCCGAAACATAGTGTTTTTCGGCCCGAATTGCACGTTTTGGCCCGCTCAGGCCGGCTTTGCGGCTTCCCGCTTCAGCCTTTCGATGGCCATAAGCACCCGCTCCGGCGTCGCCGGCGCATCCAGGCGCGGACAGGTCCTGTGGTCCGCGACGCTTGCCACGGCATCGGAGAGCGCATGCAGCACCGACATGCCGAGCGGGAAAGGCGGCTCGCCGACAGCCTTGGAGCGATGCACGGTCGGCTCGTTCGCTTCGGACCAGTCGGCCAGCGTGACATTGAAGATTTTCGGGCGGTCGGAGGCGAGCGGGATCTTGTAGGTCGACGGCGCATAGGTGCGCAGCCGGCCCTTGTCGTCCCACCATAGCTCCTCGGTGGTCAGCCAGCCCATGCCCTGGATGAAGCCGCCCTCGATCTGGCCGAGATCGATGGCGCGGTTCAGCGAGCGGCCGGTCTCGTGCAGGATGTCGGTGCGCTCGACCACATATTCGCCGGTCAGCGTGTCGACCGACACCTCCGAACACGAAGCGCCGTAAGCGAAATAGTAGAATGGCCTGCCTTCGCCCTTGTCGCGGTTCCAGTGGATCTTCGGCGTTTTGTAGAAGCCTGCCGCCGAAAGCTGGATGCGGGCCATATAGGCCTGCTTGACCAGATCGCCGAAGGGTATCTCCTGGTTGCCGATGCGGACCCGGTTGGGCAGGAACAGCACCTGGTCACGCGGCACCTGGTATTTTTCCAAGGCGAAATTGGTCAGCCGGTCCTTGATCTGGCGAGCGGCGTTCTGCGCTGCCATGCCGTTGAGGTCGGAGCCCGACGATGCCGCCGTAGCCGAGGTGTTCGGCACCTTGCCGGTGGTGGTCGCGGTGATCTTGACCTGGTCGAGGTCGATCTGGAACTCTTCCGCCACCACCTGCGCCACCTTGAGGTAGAGGCCCTGCCCCATCTCGGTGCCGCCGTGATTCAGGTGCACGGACCCGTCGGTGTAGACGTGCACCAGCGCGCCGGCCTGGTTGTAGTGCGTGGCGGTGAAAGAGATGCCGAACTTGACCGGCGTCAGCGCCAGTCCGCGCTTGATGAAGCGGCTGTTGTTGTTGAAAGCACTGATCTCGCGCCGGCGCCGCGCATAGTTCGAGCTCGCCTCCAGCTCGGCGACGATGCGGTGAATGACGTTGTCCTCGACCGTCTGGTGGTAGGGCGTGATGTTGCGATCGCCCTCCTTGTCACCGCCGTAGAAATTCTTCTTGCGGATCTCGAGCGGGTCCTTGCCGACCGCGAAAGCCACTTCGTCGATGACACGCTCCGCGCCTACCATGCCCTGCGGGCCGCCGAAGCCGCGGAAGGCGGTGTTCGAGACCGTGTTGGTGTAGAGCGGCGCCGACTGGGCGTGCACCGCCGGCCAGAAATAGGTGTTGTCGCAGTGGAACAGCGCGCGGTCGGTGACCGGGCCGGACAAATCCGACGAGAAGCCGCAGCGCGCCGCGAACATGAAGTCGACGCCGAGGATGTTGCCGTCGTCGTCGAAGCCGACCTCGTAGTCGATGAGGAAGTCGTGCCGCTTGCCGGTGGCGGTCATATCGTCGTCGCGGTCGGGCCGGATCTTGACCGCGCGATGGTGGCGTTTGGCGGCGATCGCCGCGAGCGCCGCGAACTGGTTGCCCTGCGTTTCCTTGCCGCCGAAGCCGCCGCCCATGCGCCGGATTTCCACCGTGATGGCGTTGCTCGGGACACCCAGCGCATGGCTCACCATATGCTGGACCTCGCTCGGATGCTGGGTCGAGGAATAGATGGTGACGTCCTGGTCCTCGCCGGGGACAGCCATGGCGATATGGCCTTCGAGATAGAAGTGCTCCTGACCGCCGAGGCGCATCTTGCCCTTGAGCCTTCGGGGGGCGGTCTTGATGGCAGTCGCAGCATCGCCGCGCCTCAGCGTCAGCGGCGGCGTGACGAGCTTGCCCTTCCTCGGGTCGATCTCGCCGATGTCGGTGACGAAAGGCAATTGCTCGTATGCGACCTTGGCCAGCCTTGTGGCGCGGCGGGCCTGCTCGCGCGTCTCGGCGATGACGCAGAAGATGGGCTGCCCGAAAAACTCAACCTTGCCGTCGGCGAGCACCGGCTCATCGTGGCGGCCGGTCGGCGAAATGTCGTTCTCGCCGGGAATGTCCTTTGCCGTCAGCACGTCGACGACGCCGGGAGCGGCGCGCACCGCCGAGAGGTCAATCTCGGTGATTGTCGCATGCGTCGCCGTGGACAGACCGAGACAGCCATGCAGCGTGCCGGCCGGCTCCGGCATATCGTCGATATAGACCGCCGTGCCGCTGACATGCTTGTGCGCGGAATCATGCCTCTGGTCGCTGGCGACACCGCCCGAGATCTTCTGCGCCTTGAGATTGGGGACGTGCTTGGTCATCAGGCAGCCTCGAAGCGTGAGACCTGGAACGGCGCCCTGGTGCCGGTGGTCTCGACAAAGAAGCGCAACAAAAGGTTCTTCGCCGCCAGCGCCCGGTATTCGGCGCTCGCGCGCATATCGGAGATCGGCGTGAAGTCGCCGGCATATTCGGCCATCGCGGCCTCGACAGTCGCTTCGCTCCAGGGCTTGCCGATCAGCGCTCTTTCGACCGCGGCGGCGCGCTTCGGTATCGGCGCCATGCCGCCATAGGCGATGCGGATATCCGCCACCGTGCCGTCCTTGGCCAGGGTCAGATAAAAGGCCCCCAAGGTCGCGGTGATGTCCTCGTCACGGCGCTTGGTGACCTTGTAGACGGCGAATTTTGCTTCCTTTGCCGGCACGGGCACATGCACCGCCTCTACGAACTCGCCGGGCTGCCGATCCTGCTTGCCATAGGCGACGAAGAAGGTCTCGAGCGGGATGGTGCGGCGCGTGTCGCCCTTGCGCAGCGTCAGCTTCGCGCCGAGCGCGATGAAAGGCGGCGGCGTGTCGCCGATCGGCGAGCCGTTGGCGACGTTGCCGCCGATGGTGCCCATGTTGCGCACCTGCTCGCCGCCGATGCGATCGACCAGCGGTCCCAATGCCGGGATGCGTTTCGACAGCGTCACGAAGGCCTCGGTATAGGTGACGCCGGCGCCGATGGTGATGACCCCATCGGCCTCGGAGATCGTGCGCAGGCCGTCGAGACCGCCGATGAAGATCGCCGGCGAGATGTCGCGCATATGCTTGGTGACCCACAGGCCGACATCGGTCGAGCCGGCAACGATGGTGGCGCCCGGCTGCTTTTCGAGGGTGTCGGCGAAATCATCGACGTTGGCCGGCACGATCAGCCGCTGCTTGCCGGAGCCAACCTCGACCCTTGCGCCATCGCACAGCGCTTCCAGCCGGGCGGTGATGTCCTTGCGTTCCACCGCCAGCGGATCCTTGGCCGCCTTGCCGTAGCTCGAAATGGCACGCGCCGCGCGCATGATCGCCTCGTAGCCGGTGCAGCGGCAGAGATTGCCCTGCAGCGCCTTTTCGATCGCCGCATCCGAAGGATTGGGCGTCTTCATCCAGAGCGCATAGAGCGACATGATGAAGCCGGGCGTGCAGAAGCCGCATTGGGAGCCGTGGAAATCGACCATCGCCTGCTGCACGGGATGCAGCTGTTCGCCATTGCCGCGCAGATGCTCAACGGTGACGACATGGGTGCCGTCGAGCGAGCCTATGAAGCGGATGCAGGCGTTGACGCTTTCGTAGACCAGGCCTTCGGCCGAGAGCTTGCCGATCAGCACCGTGCAGGCGCCGCAATCGCCCTCGGCGCAGCCTTCCTTGGTGCCACGGAGCGACCGGTTGAGCCGCAGCCAGTCGAGCAATGTCGCGTCGGGCGCGACGTCGTTCAGCGCGACGTCGGCGCCGTTGAGAATAAAGCGTATCTCGTTGCGGATCTTGGCCATGTCTCAGCTCCCGCGATAGGTCGAGTAGCCGTAGGGCGAAATCAAGAGGGGTACATGATAATGCCGCTCCTCGGCCATGCCGAAGCGGATCGGCACGATGTCGAGGAAAGCCGGCTGCGGCAGGCTGATGCCCTGCCCGCGAAGATAGTCTCCGGCGGCGAAGACCAGCTCATATTCGCCGGTGCGGAAATCGGCGCCGGCCAGCAGCGGCGCATCGCAGCGGCCGTCATCGTTGGTGGCAACGGTCTTCAAATGCGTGCGGGCCTGCCGCTCGATGCGGAAGAGGTCGATCGAGAGGCCTTTTGCCGGCCTGCCGGTCGCGGTATCGAGGACGTGGGTCGTCAGACGCCCGCCATCGGCTTTCGACGTTTCTGCCACTGCCGCCTCCCATTCCCGGTACAGTCGAACGTTTTCAGGTCAATTGTGCGCCAATTAAAGGCGATGCATAAGTCCCGGTCGAGCGGAGTGCGGCAAAAAGCACTTTCAAAAATTTTCGGGGGAATGCCGGGGCACTCCTTTCGATATCTTCATCTCAACAATCGGGCAGGAGCGATCATGCGTTACGAACGGGACATGCGCGGTTACGGGGCCAATCCGCCGGATCCGAAATGGCCCGGCGGCGCCTATGTCGCTGTGCAGTTCGTCGTCAACTACGAGGAAGGCGGCGAGAACTGCGTGCTGCACGGCGACAAGGCCTCGGAGGCCTTCCTGTCCGAGATCGTCGGCGCCGCCCCTTGGGTCGGCCAGCGCCACTGGAACATGGAGTCGATCTACGAATATGGCGCCCGCGCCGGCTTCTGGCGACTCCACCGGCTGTTCACCGAAGCGCAGGTGCCGGTGACCTGCTACGGCGTCGCCACCGCGCTTGCGCGCTCGCCCGACCAGGTCGCGGCGATGCAGGAGGCCGGCTGGGAGATCGCCTCGCACGGGCTGAAATGGATCGACTATCGCGACCATGATGCGGAGGACGAGCGGCGCGACCTCGAAGAGACGATCCGGCTGCATTATGAAGTGACCGGCGCGCGCCCGACCGGCTGGTACACCGGCCGCACCTCGGTCAACACGGTGCGGCTCGTCGCGGAAGAAGGCGGCTTCGACTACGTTTCCGACACCTATGACGACGAACTGCCCTACTGGTTCGACCGCGACGGGCTCGACAAGCCGCAGCTCGTCATCCCCTATACGCTCGACGCCAACGACATGCGCTTTGCCACGCCTCAGGGCTTCAACTCGGGCGACCAGTTCTTCGCCTATCTGAAGGACAGTTTCGACACGCTCTATGCCGAGGGCAAGGCGGGGCGGCCGCGCATGATGAATATCGGCCTGCATTGCCGGCTGGTCGGCCGTCCGGGCCGCGTGGCGGCGCTGAAGCGCTTCGTCGAGTATGTGATGTCGCACGACAAGGTCTGGCTGACGCGGCGCATCGACATCGCCAAACACTGGCGCCAGACGCATCCTTACCAGGCGCCGGCGCTGCGCCCGTCACGGATGGAATTCGAGGCCTTCGTGCATGCCTTCGGCGGCGTGTTCGAACATTCGCGATGGATCGCCGAGCGCGCCTACGAATTGGAGCTTGGCGCGGCGCATGACAGCGCCGGCGGCCTGCACAACGCGCTCTGCCGCGTCTTCCGCGCGGCGACGGAGGCGGAACGGCTCTCCGTACTCAACGCCCATCCGGACCTTGCCGGCAAGCTGGCGGCGGCGAAGCGGCTGACGCCGGAATCGGCCAAGGAGCAGGCTTCCGCCGGGCTCGACGCGCTGACCGACAAGGAGCGCGAGCTGTTCTCGAAACTCAACGCCGCCTATGTCACCACCTTCGGCTTCCCCTTCATCATCGCGGTCAAGGGCAAGACCAAGGACGCGATCCTGGCGGAGTTCGAGGCGCGTATCGGCAACAGCCGCGGCGTCGAATTCGAAACCGCCTGCAAACAGGTCGAGCGCATCGCGCTGCTTCGGCTGAAAGACATGCTCCCGTTATAGGCTTCAACACATGGATATGATGAAAATGGCCGAGCGAACCTATTACGCGCCGCATGGCGGCCATCCCGGCCAGAACGAGCTGTTGACCGGCCGTGCCGTCTTCACCGAAGCCTATGCGGTCATTCCCAAAGGGGTGATGCAGGACATCGTCACCAGCCCGCTGCCGTTCTGGGACAAGACGAGGGCATGGATCATTGCAAGGCCGCTCTCGGGCTTCGCCGAGACGTTTTCGCAGTACATCGTCGAGGTCCTGCCTGGCGGCGGCAGCGACCGGCCCGAGCTCGACGCTGAAGCCGAGGGCGTGCTGTTCGTGGTCGAGGGTGAACTCGCCGTCTCGCTTGCCGGCAAAAAACATGTGCTTCGCCCCGGCGGCTTCGCTTTCCTGCCGCCATCCAGCGGCTGGACGGTGCGCAACGAGAGCGGCGACGCCGTCCGCTTCCACTGGGTCCGCAAGGCCTATGAAGCGGTCGACGGTCTCGACGTGCCCGAAGCCTTCTTTGCCAACGAGCAGCAGATCGAGCCGAGCCCGATGCCCGGCACCGAGGGCCGCTGGGCAACGACGCGCTTCGTCGATCCGGCCGACATGCGCCACGACATGCATGTCACCATCGTCACGCTGAAACCCGGCGCTGTCATTCCCTTTGCCGAGACCCATGTCATGGAGCACGGGCTCTACGTGCTCGAAGGCAAGGCCGTCTACCGGCTCAACCAGGATTGGGTCGAGGTCGAAGCCGGCGATTTCATGTGGCTGCGCGCTTTCTGCCCGCAGGCCTGCTACGCCGGCGGCCCCGGCGACTTCCGTTACCTGCTCTACAAGGATGTCAACCGGCACGCCAAGCTTGGCGGCGCCCTTGGAGGTCACGCGCGGTGAGCCGCATCGTCGCCCGGCCGCTGACGCGCGAAAACTTCGCGCCCTTCGGCGACGTCATCGATATGGGCGGCGACAACCGCTACCCGATCAATGGTGGCAAGGCGATGCGCTACCACGACCTCGCCACGGCGGAAGCCGCAGGGCCGAATGCGCGCGTGCTGATCTCGATCGTGCGCGGCACGCCCTACGACATGCCGCTGAAGCTTACCATGGTCGAGCGCCACCCCCTCGGCAGCCAGGCTTTCATCCCGCTGTCGCCGCGCCCGTTCCTGGTCGTCGTTTGCCATGACACCGAGGACGGTCCGGGCGAGCCGCATGCCTTCATCACCGCGCCCGGACAAGGCATCAACTACCGGCGAAACCTCTGGCACGGCGTGTTGACGCCGATCGGCGAGGAGCAGGATTTCCTGATCGTCGACCGCGGCGGCGACGGCTCCAACCTCGAAGAGTGCTACTTTTCGCACCCTTACGAGATCCATCTTCCCTGAATGCTCCCGATTTCTCCTATGACCGACATCTCGCTGATCGACCGCCTCCTCGACGTGATCGAGCACGACATCGTGCCGAAGACCGCCGAAGGCGTTGCTCATGGCAACAAGCTGTTCGGCGCCGCGATCCTGAGGAAAGACGACCGCTCGCTGGTGCTCGCCGAGACCAACAACGAGACGGAGAATCCTCTCTGGCATGGCGAGGTGCACTGCCTGAAGCGTTTTTACGAGATGCCGAAAGCCGAGCGCGTCGACACAAAGGATGCGCTGTTCCTGGCAACCCACGAGCCCTGTTCGCTCTGCCTGTCGGCGATCACCTGGACCGGCTTCGACAATTTCTACTACCTCTTCAGCCATGAGGACTCGCGCGACAGCTTCGCCATCCCGCACGATCTCAAGATCCTGAAAGAGGTCTTCACCCTCGACCCCGGCGGCTACAATGCAGAGAACGCGTATTGGAAGAGTTTTTCCATACGCCGGCTGGTGCGGGCTTTGCCGGAGGCCGAGCGTAAGCGACTGGAGGCGCGCATCGGCAAGATATCTGCGCGCTATGATGAGCTCTCCGGCACCTACCAGGCCAGCAAGGCCGATAACGACATTCCGTTGAGCTGACGCGGCTTTTGCCTAGCCTACCTTCGCGTTCTTCAGCACCTCATTTATCCTGGCCTGCCAGCCCTTGCCCGTCGCCTTGAACTTGCTGATGACATCCTGATCAAGGCGGATGGACACGATCTGCTTGGGTTTCTCCGCGGCTGGCCGGCCGCGAGCGCGCCTTATGCTCTCGAAAAGCTCCGGAACCGCTTTCGCGAAGGGCATGGCTTGCGCCAGTTGTTCATCGGTCGCCTCCGCATCGTCGGGGTCAGCAGCAATCTGTTTTTGAATTTCTGCCTCGCCCTCGTCGGCAAGCGGTCGAATGGGCGATTTACGGGTGCTCATACGCTGACCTTTCCTTTCGGCTGGCACGACGCATCGAGATCACCGAAATCGCTTCGGAACCAAGCGGCTTGAAAATAACGGCGAGGATGGTCTGCCTGAACTCGCCAATCGCCATTAACCGGCCAGCCTTGGCTGGAAGAACGATTGAAGTCGCAAAAAACTCGATATCGAAATCGGCGAAGTCTAGACCCCGGTTTTCGAGGTTCGTCACGCGCTTCGGCTCATCTCAAACGATTTTCAGGCGAGATCATCCCGTGCGTCTGCGTCGGGCCAAAGTGAATAAACGTAATACATAAATTAGTGCGGCAGCGCAAGTTCGGAGTTGAATGATCAGGGCCGGTCCGCAGCATCATGACAGGTCGCATATTTCGCTGCGCCAGGTCGCGAATAGCGATTGAAAGTCACCTCTGGGCAAGGCGTTATGCGCGCCATGAAAACCGTCACCAAATTCCCTCGAAAAGTCGTCGAATTTCCCGACATGGGCATCGTCATGCCGGACGGCTGCCGACTGTCGGCGCGCATCTGGATGCCGGAGGACGCCTCCGACAAGCCGGTGCCGGCGATCCTCGAGCACCTACCCTACCGCAAGCGCGACGGCACCATCTTCCGCGATCAGCTGACGCATCCCTATTTCGCCGGCCACGGCTACGCCTCGATCCGCGTCGACATGCGCGGCAACGGCGATTCCGAAGGTCTGATGGACGACGAATATTCCGAGCAGGAACTGCAGGACGCCTGCGACGTCATCGCCTGGGCGGCCGCGCAGCCCTGGTGCAACGGCAATGTCGGCATGATGGGCATTTCCTGGGGCGGCTTCAACTGCCTGCAGGTCGCGGCCAAGCGGCCGCCGGCGCTCAAGGCGGCGATCAGCCTCTGCTCGACCGTCGACCGCTATGCCGACGACATCCACTACAAGGGCGGCTGCCTGCTCTTGGAAAATTTCGGCTGGGCCTCGACGATGCTCTCCTATTCGTCGCGGCCGCCGGATCCGTTGATTGCCGGCGACAACCGCTGGCGCGACCTGTGGCTCACCCGGCTGGAGAACCAGCCGTTCCTCGCGCCGCTGTGGCTCAGCCACCAGCATCGCGACGCCTATTGGAAGCGCGGCTCGATCTGCGAGGATTTTTCTGCCGTCCGGGCGGCGGTGCTGTCGATCGGCGGCTGGCATGACGGCTACCGCAACACGATCTCCAACCTCGTCACCAACATCCGGTCGCCGGTCAAAGGCATCGTCGGCCCCTGGATCCACAAATACCCGCATTATGCGGGACCCAATCCAGCCATCGGCTTCCTGCAGGAGGCGCTGCGCTGGTGGGACCGCTGGCTGAAAGGTGCCGAGACCGGCGTCGAGGCCGACCCGGATTATCGCGCCTATGTCATGGACAGCGTGCGCCCGGCCCGCTGGCACCCGGAGCGGCCCGGCCGCTGGATTGCGGAACAGGAATGGCCGTCACCGAACATCAAGCTTGAAGCGATCGAGCTCATCCCGGACGGAGCCAAGCCTGCGATCGTCGCCTCGCCACAGAATTGCGGGCTCGCCGGCGGCGAATATTTTCCGTTCACCTTCGGTCCGGAGCTGCCGGGCGACCAACGGCCGGACGATGCGCTTTCGGTGTGCTTCGATCAGGCCGAGCTCGAGGAGGCGATCGACATCGTCGGCGCGCCGGAGGTCGAGGTCAGGCTTTCCTCGGACCGCCCGCAGGCCAACATCGCGGTGCGGCTCTGCGACGTGCATCCCGACGGAGCGTCGGAATTGATCTCCTATGGCGTGCTCAACCTCACGCATCGCAACTCGCACGAATTCCCGGAGGCGCTGGTGCCCGGCGAGACGGTTTCGGCCCGTGTCGTGCTCGACCAGTGCGCCTACCGGGTGCCGGCCGGCCATCGGCTGCGGGTCGCCGTTTCCAATGCCTATTGGCCGATGATCTGGCCGTCGCCGGAGCCGGCGACGCTTGACTTGTCGAAGGCGACACTCAAGCTGCCGCTGCGTCCGCTGGCGACAGGCGACGAGGTCTCGTTCGCCGAACCGGAAGGCGCCACGCCCTGGGCGACCGAGACGATCAGGCCCACCAATTCCGAGCGCCATGTCGACCGCGACGAGAAGACCGGCGTCGTCACGCTTTCCATAACGGACGATTTCGGCGAGGTGCGCGACCTCGCGCATGGGCTCGTCCATGGCAGCATCGTCAGGGAGACATGGGCGATCCACCCCGACGATCCGCTGTCGGCCATGGGCAGCACGCATTGGACGCAGACCTTCTCGCGAAATGAATGGTCGGTGCGAACCGAAACTTTTGCCGACATGCGCTCAGACGCGCAGAATTTCATCCTCAGCGCCAGAATCGAGGCCTATGAGGGTGAGAAGCTGGTGTTCGAGCGCGATTTCGAGCAGGCGATACCGCGCGCCCTCCTTTGAGCGCAGGCAAGATTGGTCCAAATGCGAAGTGCCATTTACGCCACGGCATGTCGCATTCGGTCTTGCTTACAGCTTTCCCTTACGGTCATTATCTCCTCCAATAAGCAGAAACGACCGCAAGGTCGAACCATCAGAGTGAGGAACCCATAATGACAAATGAACTCGACTATCTCAGCCGTCGCGTCGCCGCCGGCAAGCTCAGCCGTCGCGACTTCCTTGGCCGCGCCGCCGCGCTCGGCGTCGCCGCGCCCTTCGCCAATTCGCTGCTTTCGAGCGCAGCCCGCGCCGCCGGCCCGGTCAAGGGCGGCACGCTGAAGGCCGGCCTGGTCGGCGGTGAATCCACCAACAGCCTCGATCCGGCACTGATGATGACGCAGGTGCCGTTCGCCTTCGGCAAATGCTGGGGCGAAATGATCGTCGAGCTGTCGCCCGACGGCAAGCTCGAGAACCGCATCGCCGAAGAGATCGGCTCTTCGGACGACGCCAAGGTCTGGACGCTGAAGATCCGCGACGGCGTCGAATTCCACAACGGCAAGACGGTGACCGCCGAGGACGTCGCCGCGACGCTCGAACGTCATTCGGACGAGAAGTCCAAATCCGGCGCGCTGGGCTATATGAAGGGCATCGACACCATCAAGGCCAGCGGCAAGGAAGTGGTGCTGACGCTGAAGGAGGCCAACGCGGACCTTCCGTATCTCCTCAGCGACTACCACCTGATCGTCCAGCCGAACGGCGGCAAGGACAAGCCCGATGCCGGCATCGGCGCCGGCCCCTACAAGGTCAAGGTCAACGAGCCCGGCGTGCGCCATGTCGGCGAGCGCTTCGCCAATTACTGGCAGGGCGACAAGATGGGCCACGCCGACCAGATCGAAGTCGTCGTCATCAACGACGCGACGGCGCGCACGGCGGCCCTGCAGGGCGGCCAGGTCAACATGATCAACCGCGTCGAGCCGAAGATCGTCGATCTCATCAAGCGCGTGCCGGGCGTCACCATCCGCAACCATTCGGGACCCGGCCACTACGTGTTCATCATGCATTGCAACACGGCGCCGTTCGACAACAACGACCTCAGGATGGCGCTGAAGCTGGCGATCGACCGCGAGGAGATGCTGAACAAGGTGTTGCGCGGCTACGGCTCGCTCGGCAACGACTTCCCGATCAACGCCTCCTACCCGCTGTTCACCGAGATCGAGCAGCGCAAGTATGATCCCGACAAGGCCAAGTTCCACTACAAGAAGTCGGGCCACGACGGTTCGGTCCTGCTCAGGACCTCGGACGTCGCCTTCCCCGGCGCCGTCGATGCGGCGCAACTCTATCAGCAGAGCGCGGCCAAGGCCGGCATCAAGCTGGAGATCAAGCGCGAGCCGGGCGACGGCTACTGGAACGAAGTCTGGAACAAGCAGCCCTTCTGCGCCTCCTACTGGGGCGGCCGCTCGACCCAGGACCAGATGTACTCGACCGCCTATCTGTCGACGGCCGACTGGAACGACACCCGCTTCAAGCGTCCGGACTTCGACAAGATGGTGCTTGCGGCGCGCGCCGAGCTCGACGAGGCCAAGCGCAAGCAGATGTACCATGACATGGGCGTCATGGTACGCGACGAGGGCGGCCTGATCCTGCCGATGTTCAATCAGTTCATCGACGCAACCGGTCCCAAGGTCGCCGGCTGGGTGGACGATCCGCATCAGGAGCTGAGCAACGGCTACGCTTTGGCGAAGTGCTGGCTCGAAGCCTGAGCACGGCCTTGCGGAGATGTCCTCGCCCATCGTGAAACTGGTGGCCCAGCGCATCGCGCTGGGCATCCTCCTTCTGCTGGCCGTTTCGGTCCTGATCTTCGCCGGCACCCAGATCCTGCCCGGCGACGTCGCGCAAGCCATTCTCGGACAGTCGGCGACGCCGGAGTCGCTCGCCAATTTGCGCGAGCAGCTCGGGCTCAACCAGCCCGCCTATATCCGCTATTTCCACTGGCTGGGCGGCGTGCTCACCGGCGACCTCGGCACCGCCATGTCGAGCGGGCAGGACATCGCGACCTCGATCAAGGATCGGCTCTGGAACACGCTGTTCCTGGCTTTCTGGGCGGCGATCGTGGCCATTCCGCTGGCCATCACGCTCGGCCTGATCGCGGTGCGCTACCGCAATGGTTGGGTCGACAAGCTGATTTCCGGGGTGGCGCTCGCCTCGACCTCCTTTCCGGAATTCTTCATCGGCTATCTGCTGGTCTTCTACTTCGCGGTCCAGCACCAGTGGTTCCCGGCAATCTCGACCGTCTATGAGGGAATGTCCTTGGGCGAACGCCTGCAGGCTATCGCGCTGCCGGCGGCGGCACTGACGCTGGTGGTGCTCGCCCACATGATGCGCATGACGCGCGCGGCGATCCTCAACGTCATGCAGTCGGCCTATGTCGAGACGGCGGAACTCAAGGGCCTTTCGGCCTTCGCGGTCATCCGCAAGCATGCCTTCCCGAACGCGATCGCGCCGATCATCAACGTCGTGATGCTCAATCTGGCCTACCTCGTCGTCGGCGTCGTCGTCGTCGAAGTGATCTTCGTTTATCCAGGCATGGGCCAGTACCTCGTCGACCATGTCACCAAGCGCGACGTTCCGGTCGTCCAGGCGGTCGGCCTGATCTTCGCGGCCGTCTATATCAGCCTCAACATCATCGCGGACATCGCAGCGATCGTCGCCAATCCGCGGCTCAGGCATCCGAAGTAGGGGGGCGGCCGATATGCTCGATATCAGACGCATCCCCATAGCGGCGCTGATCGGCATTGTGCTGACGACGCTCTTCGTGCTGGCGGCGGTCTTCGCACCATGGATCGCCCCGCACGGCAATGCCGAGATCGTCAGCGACGTCCCTTGGGAACCGATGTCATCAGTGCACTGGCTGGGCACCGACAATCTCGGTCGCGATCTGTTGTCCCGCATGATCTACGGCGCCCGCATAACGCTGTTCATCGCGGTGCTGGCGACGGCGCTATCCTTCTCGCTCGGCGCCATCCTCGGCTTCTCGGCGGCGGTGTTCGGCGGCTGGTACGACACGATCCTGTCGCGTCTCGTCGACCTCTTGATGTCGATCCCGACGCTGATCATGGGTCTCGTCGTGCTGTCGGTGCTGCCTTCCAACCTAGTGACGCTGATCCTGGTCATGGGCATCCTCGATTCGACTCGCGTCTATCGCCTGTCGCGCGCGGTCGCCGTCGACATCAACGTCATGGACTATGTCGAGGCCGCCAAACTGCGCGGCGAAGGCAGTGGCTGGATCATCTTCCGCGAGATCCTGCCCAACGCGCTGTCGCCGCTGGTCTCCGAACTCGGCCTGCGCTTCATCTATGCCGTGCTATTCCTGTCGACCTTGTCGTTCCTCGGCCTCGGCGTGCAGCCGCCGGATGCCGACTGGGGCGGCATGGTGAAGGAGAACAAGGACGGCATCGTCTTCGGGATTCCGGCGGCGCTCATCCCGGCTGCGGCGATCGCAGCATTGGCGATCTCGGTCAATCTCGTCGCCGACTGGGTGCTCAACCGCACGACAAGCCTGAAGGGAGGACGCGGCTGATGGCTGACGGCAAGGCAAAGTCCACCCCCCTCCTCGACATCCGCAACCTGCGCATCGAAGCGACGGTCTACCCGCCCGGCGAAGCGCCGAAGACGATCACGCTTGTCCACGACGTCTCGCTGACGCTGGAAAAGGGCAAGGTGCTCGGGCTGATCGGCGAATCCGGCGCCGGCAAGTCGACCATCGGCCTGTCTTCGATGGGCTATGGCCGCGGCGGCGTGCGCATCACCGGCGGCGAGGTCATCCTCAACGGTCGCGACATCCTGAAGGGAGGCAAGGAGGGTTTCCGCAGGCTGCGCGGCCGCGAAGTCTGCTATGTCGCCCAGTCGGCGGCGGCGGCCTTCAATCCGGCGCACCGGCTGATGGACCAGGTGGTGGAGGCCTCGCTCCTGCATGGCACCGCAACCCGGGCCGAGGCCGAGAAACGCGCCGTCGCCCTGTTCAAGAAGCTCAGCCTGCCCAACCCTGAGACGATCGGCCAGCGCTTCCCGCATCAGGTGTCCGGCGGACAGTTGCAGCGCGTGATGACGGCCATGGCGCTCTGCTCCGAGCCTGACCTGATCGTCTTCGACGAGCCGACCACGGCGCTCGACGTGACGACGCAGATCGACGTGCTGTCGGCGATCAAGGACGCCATCCGCGACACCCATGTGGCAGCTTTATACATCACCCACGACCTCGCCGTCGTCGCCCAGGTGTCGGACGAGATCATGGTGCTGCGCCACGGCCGGCTGGTCGAATGGGGCGGCACCCGCCAGATCATCAAGGAGCCGCGCCAGGAATACACCAACGCACTCGTCTCCGTGCATGAGATCGAGCACCAGGAGCAACAGCCCGGCACAGCGCCGGTGCTGTCGGTGAAGAACGTGACGGCAGCCTATGGCGGCGGCCACGTCAAGGTGCTGAAGAACGTGTCGGTCGACATCTATCCGGGCCAGACCTTGGCCGTCGTCGGGGAATCCGGCTCCGGCAAGTCGACGCTGGCGCGAGCGATCACCGGCCTGCTGCCGCCCGAGCAGGGCAACGTCGTCTTCGACGGCCGCACACTCGGCAACAGGCTTTCGGACAGGCCGAAGGAGGACCTGCGCCAGCTGCAGATGATCTACCAGATGGCCGACGTGGCAATGAACCCGCGCCAGACGGTGGGCACGATCATCGGCCGGCCGCTGGAATTCTATTTCGGCATGAAGGGCCGCGAGCGCGACAAGCGCGTTGCCGAGCTGCTCGACGAGATCGAGATGGGCAAGGGCTTCATCGACCGCTATCCGGCCGAGCTTTCCGGCGGCCAGAAGCAGCGCGTCTGCATCGCCCGCTCGCTCGCCGCCAAGCCTAAGCTGATCATCTGCGACGAGGTGACGTCGGCGCTCGACCCGCTGGTCGCGCACGGCATCCTCGAGCTCCTGCTCAATCTGCAGCAGGTCGAGAAAGTGGCTTACCTCTTCATTACCCACGACCTCGCGACGGTGAAGTCGATCGCCGATTCGATCGCGGTCATGTATCGCGGCGAGGTGGTCCGCTACGGCTCCAAGAGCAAGGTGCTGACACCGCCCTTCGACGCCTACACCGACCTTCTGCTGTCCTCCGTTCCCGAAATGGAGATCGGCTGGCTGGAGAAGGCCATCGCCGGCCGGCGCATGGAGAGCGCCGGCAACTGAGCTCTTTTCCTCTTTTCCGCGCTTCTGGGGCTTGGCCGGACCGGCCAAGCCCTCGATTCTGATCCCTCCGGCAAGACTGCGTGGAGCCGCCCGTGGCGCTCAAATCCAAATTGCTGCTCATCATCCTCGACGGCGTGCCCTACCGGAACTGGCGCCGGCTGATGGGCAATCTCGAAGGCTGGGCGCAGTCAGGCGAGGCGCAAGTGTGGAAGATGCGCTCAGTGCTGCCGTCGACCTCGGCCTGCTGCTATGCCTCGATCCACACCGGGGTCGCGCCGCAGGTGCATGGCATCCTGTCGAACGAGAACCGGTTCCGCGTCACGCAGCCGGATATCTTCTCGGAGGTCAGCATGGCCGGCGGCAAGACCGGCGCGGTGACCCATTCCTACTGGTCGGAATTCTTCCGCTCCCATCCGTTCGATCTCGTGGAAGACATGGAGTTCGACGAGCCCGGCGGGCCGATCACACATGGCCGCTTCCACACCATGACCGGCTACAATCTCAAAAACCAGATGACGCCGAGCGATGTCGACCTGTTCGCGACGCTGACCATGCTGACCCGCCGCCACGGCATCGACTACGGCATTCTGCACACCTGCACGCTGGACTCGATGGGCCACCGCTTCGGCCACGACTGCCACGAGATGGACCATGCCTGCTACGCGATGGACGGCATGCTCGCCGCCTTCCTGCCCGGCTGGCGCGAAGTCGGCTACGAAGTGATCGTCACCGCCGACCACGGCCAGACGAACCGCGGCCATCACGGCGGGCATGATGACGAGATGCAGGATTTCGCGCTCTATTATTTCGGCCCGGCAAAGGGTCCCGAGGCCGGCACGCTGCTCGACCAGTTGCAGCTCGCGCCGACGGTGCTGAGCCGGCTCGGCGTGCAGACACCGGCGACGATGAAGGCGAAGGTGTTCTTGGTTTAGCTCCCCTTCTCCCCCTGTGGGAGAAGGTGTCGCCGAAGGCGACGGATGAGGGGTGTTCCAGGGACCACCAACGTCTCACTCCGCTGGAACACCCCTCATCCGTCTCGGCGCTGCGCGCCGATCCACCTTCCCCCACAAGGGGGGAAGGGGAAGACCCAGCCCTCTGGCAACGCTTCCTTTCTTCGGCTAGCTTCCGAATTCCTTGGCGGAGGATGAACCTTTTTGGACCGATCAGCGACAAAGCCACGAGGAGCCAGGCGGCTCGACCGGCCATGAATGCGGCGACAGAAACCGATCGCGCGCTTGTAGACCGGGTCGCGAAGGGCGACCGGGCCGCCGTGCGGCTCCTGTTCATGCGTCACCACGCGCGGATCTACCGCTTCGTGGCGCGCCAGACGGGATCGGAAATGATGGCCGACGATATCACCAACGAGGTCTTTCTCGAGCTGTGGCGCCAGGCGCCGGGCTTCGAAGGCCGGTCCGAAGTCTCGACGTGGCTGCTCGGCATCGCCCGCTTCAAGGCGCTGTCGTCGCTGCGCAAGAAGAAGGAAGACTGGATCGACGACGACGACGCGGCGCAGGTTCCCGACAGCGCCGACACGCCGGAAGTCGTCACCATGAAGGAGGACAAGGCCGCCGCCTTGCGCCGCTTCGTCGATGCCTTGCCGGAAGAACACCGCACGGTGATCGACCTTGCCTATTACCATGGCCAGTCGGTGACCGAGATCGGCGAGGTGCTCAATATCCCGGTCGCGACCGTCAAGACCAGGATGTTCTACGCCCGCAAGAAACTCGGCGAGGCCCTCAAGGCCGCCGGTTACGACAGGGGGTGGCCATGAGCGCCGCTGAAAAGATGTCGCGCCGCGACGAGATGGAGACGCTGCTGCCGTTCTACCTGAACGGTTCGCTGGAAGGCGCCGAGCTGGAGGCGGTCGAGGAATGGCTGGCCTCCGATCCGGCGGCGATGGCAGCCCTTGGCGAGGCGGAGGCCGAATTCTCCGGCACCGCCGCCGCCAACGAGGCGATCCGCCCGCCGGCCGATGCGCTCTCCCGCTTTGCCAGGGCGCTCGACGCCGAGGCCGGCCCGGTGCGCGCGCCTGCCGGCCAATCATGGCTGGCGAAGGTCTTCGGCCGGGTCACGGCGATGCCCGCCGGCGTCGCCTGGGCGGCGGCCGCGGCGCTGCTTGCGCTGGTCGTGGTGCAATCCTTCGAGCAGCCGGGCGGCAAGGGCAATGACTTCGAGGTGGCCGGTCAGCAGGACGATCTCGCGAAGCTGCCCTTTGCCTTGGTGAAGTTCAAGCCGGACGCCAAGATGTCGGACATCGCCGCCTTCCTCGGCCAGAACGGGCTGAAGATCGCCGGCGGGCCGACCGCCGATGGGGTGTTCCACGTGACAATCCCGGCGACCGCGGCGGCCGATTACGACAAGCTCGTCGGCCTTATTGCCGCCCAGCCTTTCGCGGAGGCTGTGGTGCAGGGAAGGAAACCGGCCGATGGCGGCTAAGGCGGTCATTCTGCATGCGGCAATCCTCGCGGCGGCGGCATTTGCCGCGGCGCCTGCCCTTGCGCAAACCAATGACCCGAATCTTTCGCAGAAGCAGATTGACTGCCTCAATGGCAAGACGGCGGCCGGCGCCGATTGCGATAAGGACGGCGGCGGCAGAAACGATGGCGGCAAGCCTGGCGCGGGCACGACGACCGGCGGCGCGGTGTTCCTGCCGGCGCTGATCGTCGACCTGTTCCCGAACCCGCCGGCCGGTCCAGCAACGCCAGCACCCAGTCCCCCGAATGGGACGCCGCCGACCACCGGCCCCGCCAACACGCCGACACCGGCTCCCACGCCGAGCGGACCTGTCACGCCGCCCACCGGGCTCAATGTCGCCGCGCCTCCTCGCGCGGTCAGCGGCGAATTCGTGCCCGACGAGGTGCTGGTGACGGTCGCCGGCGATGCCGGCGCGGTGCAGCAGATAGCCAATTCCTTCGGCCTGCAGGTGCGCTCGCAGCGCCAGTCGCGGCTGCTCGGCACAACGCTGGTGCGCTACGGCATTCCCGATGGACGACCGGTCGGCGTGGTGCTGGCGCAGCTTGCCGCCGATGGCCGTACGCAGCGGCGCGAGCCCAACCATATCTATTCGCTGCAGCAGGCGGCCGGCATCGTGAACTATGCCTTCGACCGTATCGCGCTCGATTCAAAACAGGCGAGCGGCGAGAATGTGCGCGTCGCCGTCATCGACACCGGCATCGACGACACCAATCCAGCGCTGAAGGGCGTGATCGCCGACCAGTTCGACGCCATGCCGAACGTGCCGATCGAAAGGCGCGATCACGGCACCTCGGTCGACGGGCTGATCGCCGGCGTCGGCGCGCTGGAAGGCATGGCGCCGGGCGCCAGGATCTATCACGCGCGGGCCTTCGAAGGCGGCAAGTCGACCATGGACGTCATCCTGTCGGCGCTCGACTGGGCGGCAGAACAGGATGTGCGCATCATCAATATGAGCTTCGTCGGCCCGAAGAACGACCTGCTCGGCACCGCCTGCCGCAATGCGCGCGCGCTCGGCATGGTGCTGGTCGCGGCGGCCGGCAACAACGGTCCGAAGGCGCCCTATGGCTATCCGGCCGCCTTCGACGGCGTCATCGCCGTCACCGCCACCGACGCCAAGGACGGGCTGATGCCGCAGGCCAATCGCGGCGCCTATGTCTTCATCTCGGCGCCAGGCGTCGAAATGGTGGCGCCGAGCGGCGCCGGTTCCGACGTGGTCACCGGCACCTCTTTCGCCGCCGCGATCGTGTCCGGCGCCATCGCCAACCTGATCCATGCCGCGCCCGACCGCTCGGCCGACGACATCGAGAAGGCGCTTGCCGCCACCGCCAAGGATCTCGGCCCGAAGGGGCGCGACAATGACTTCGGCTATGGCCTGCTGGACATCAAGGCGGCCGGAGCGGCGAAGGAATAGGCCGAAGCGGCCAAATCTCCCCCCTTGAGGGGGAGATGTCGCCGAAGGCGACAGAGGGGGTCGCCGCGCGTAAAATGCCGACCTCCATCTGTCGCGGAAAGTCGAGCCCAGTCGGACCGACCCCCTCTGACCGCTTCGCGGCCATCTCCCCTCAAGGGGGAGATTACCAGCGCCACGCTTCGCCAGCCTGCCGCCGCGATCTCTACCCCGGCGCGCCGCCGACCGATCCCCTGATCACCAGATCGACCGGCCAGACCTCGCCACGAGCACCCTCTTCGAGCCCCGATATCCGCGCCGCCAGCCGCTCGGCGACACGCGCGCCGGCAAGCCGGATCGAGGAGCGCGTCGTCGACAGCGGCACCGGGAAATTCTCCGGCCGCAGCCAGGGGAAGACGTCGTCGTGGGCGACCAGCGACAGGTCGCCCGGGATGGCGAGGCCGAGATCGCGCAGGGCGCGCACGACGCCCAACGCCATGATCAGGCTGGAGCAGACGATCGCCGTCGGCGGTTCGCTTTGCTCGAGCAGCCGGCGGGCGGCGCGATAGCCGTTTTCCTCGGTCATGGTCAGCGAGCAGATGTGGCGCTCGCCAAGCGCCAGGCCGCTCGCGGCCAACGCCCGGCGGACGCCGCGTTCACGGTGGATGGCGAAGGTCTCGCGGTCGTCGCCGTTGATCAGCGCCAACCGCTTGTGGCCGAGTTGGATGAGAAGCCTTGCCGCTTCATGGAAGGCGCCCTCATTATCGATGTCGAGGTAAGGATAGTCGAAATCGAAACCTTCGCTGCGGCCATGGACGATGAAAGGGATGCCCAGCGTGTTGACCAGTGCCAGCCGCCGGTCGGCGGGGCGCGGCGAGGAGATATAGACGGCGTCGACCTGGCGGTTGGCGACGATGCGGCGGTAGGTGGTTTCCTGGTCGTCGGCGTCGGCCGGCGACAGCACGAGATCGAGCTCGTGCGAGCGGGCATAGTCGCCGAGACCGGAAAGGAATTCGACGAAATGCGGGTCGATGTCGACGGCAGCCCCGGTCGGCAGCACATAGCCGATCATGCCCGACTTGCCGGTGGCCAGCCGTCGCGCGCTGGGGTTGGGCCGGTAGCCATGGCGCTTGGCGGCATCCATCACGCGGCGCCGCGTCTCCTCGTTGACCTCCGGGTAGCCGTTCAGCGCCCGGCTTACCGTGGTCTGCGAAAGCGACAGCATGTGTGAGAGTTGCTTGAGGTTCATGAGGCCTCCAGCCTCAAAGCGCTTTGAATTTGAATCGATCCGATGAGACTGACGATCTCGCCAGACAGAATGACCTTAGTAGCGGCCCAAGGTAGTTTGAAGCAAAAATTGCTGCTGCGGCGCCAAAAAGCATGCTGCAGCGCACTTTCCGGCCGGTTGAGCGAGAATTTAAATCGATTAGTACCGCAAGCCTCTTGACTTCCGGTCAATTCAATGGCGAGATCGAAAAAGCCAAAGCGCTTTGGAAGACTCGCCGAAAGGTTGCGATTGCTTTCTCGCTGAGTCACAGTTCCGCGGGCGTCGGCGGACGGGATGGAGGTTTCGTCCGAACTGTTTTGACCACTGGGAGGAATTTGCGATGAAGAAGATGCTTCTCTTGGGCGCCGCTTTCGCCGCGCTCGCCTTTAGCCTGCCGGCGCAAGCCGAACTGAAGTTCAAGCCGGGCGAGGACCCGCGCTTCCACTGGGCAAACTACGACGAGCTCAAGAAAGTCGACCTCAAGGGCGAGACGCTGACCATCTTCGGGCCGTGGCGCGGCGAGGACGAGGGCCTGGTGCGCACCGTGCTCGAATACTTCCAGGAGGCCACCGGCGCCGAGATCAAATACTCCTCGTCGGAGAATTACGAGCAACAGATCGTCATTGACACCCAAGCCGGCAGCCCGCCCAACATCGCCGTGCTGCCGCAGCCCGGCCTCATCCAGGACCTCGCTTCCAAGGGCCTGCTCACCCCGCTCGGCGACGACACCGCCAAATGGATCAAAGACAATTACGGCGCCGGCCAGTCCTGGGTCGATCTCGGCACCTTCAAGGACAAGGACGGCAAGCCCGGCTTCTTCGCCTTCCCCTACAAGGCCGACGTGAAGTCGCTGGTCTGGTACTCGCCGGACAATTTCGAGGAAGCCGGCTACAAGGTGCCGAAGACGCAGGAAGAGCTCGCCGACTTGGAAAAGAAGATCATCGCCGACGGCGGCAAGCCCTGGTGCATCGGGCTCGGCTCCGGCGGCGCCACCGGCTGGCCGGCGACCGACTGGGTCGAGGACATCATGCTGCGGACCCAGACGCCCGACGTCTACGACAAGTGGGTGAAGAACGAGATCCCGTTCAACGACCCGGCCGTGGTCAACGCCATCGACATCTTCGGCAAGATCGCCACCGACGACAAGATGGTCGACGGCGGCGCCAAGGCGGTCGCGGCGACCGACTTCCGAGACAGCCCGAAGGGCCTCTTCTCGGTGCCGCCGAAGTGCTACATGCACAAGCAGGCTTCGTTCATCCCGACCTTCTTCCCGGAAGGCACCAAGATCGGTCAGGACGCCGACTTCTTCTACTATCCGCCCTATGCTTCCAAGCCCGATCTCGGCACGCCCGTGCTCGGCGCCGGCACGCTGGTCATGATCACCAAGGACTCCAAAGGCGCGCGGGCCTTCATCGACTTCCTGAAAATGCCGCTGGCGCATGAGATCTGGATGGCCCAGGGCGGCTTCGTGACGCCGTACAAGGCGGTGAACAAGGAAGCCTATGCCAGCGAGGCGCTGAAGAAGCAGGGCGACATCCTGGCCAACGCCTCGACGTTCCGCTTCGACGGCTCGGACTTGATGCCAGGCAAGATCGGCGCGGGTTCCTTCTGGACCGGCATGATCGACCTCGTCGGCGGCAAGTCCGCCCAGGACGTCGCCACCGACATCCAGAAGAGCTGGGATGCCATCAAGTAAGCCTCGCATAGCGGCAAGACAGACTTACTGATCCTCCTACTGGATCCGGGCCACGGCCCGGATCCGACCGGCGGCAATCGCCGGAAGCCTTCGCGTCTCGATTGTTCCGAATAGTGCATGTCGCCCAAAAGTGCGCAGCGGTTTTGGGGAGCCGACATGCATCAAAACAAAGATTTAAAGCGCGCAGAGCGAACCTTAAAGGTAGCGACGCGCTTTAAGTAAAGTCGGTGCATCCGATCGCCAGTGTTGCCTGGCCGATCATGCGCAGGGAGAGGGACCCATGGCGGCTCAGATTTTCTCGGCCATATTCGTCATCATCATCGGCGTCGGCGGCTGCGTCGCCTATTTCTGGGGCGCCAACAAACTGCTCGACGTCGTCTTTCCATCGCGCGGCGTCTCGGGCAGCACCGCCGTCGACAATCTGCGCCGGCAAGGTCTGGTGCGGCCATGGCTGTTCGTCGGCCCGGCGATGATCATCCTCACCATCTATCTGATCTATCCGGTCGTCGAGACGCTCAGGCTCTCCTTCCTCGATCGCGGCGGCGCGAGCTTCGTGGGGCTTGCCAACTACGAATGGGCCTTCGGCGACCGCGAGTTCCGCAACTCCATCCTCAACAACATCGTCTGGCTGGCGGTGGTGCCGGCGGCCTGCACCTTCCTCGGACTGATCATCGCCGTGCTCACCGACAAGATCTGGTGGGGCACGATCGCCAAGAGCCTGATCTTCCTGCCGCTGGCGATCTCCTTCGTCGGCGCCAGCGTGATCTGGAAATTCATCTACGAATATCGCGGCGAAGGCCAGGTCCAGATCGGCCTGCTCAACGCCATCATCCAATATTTCGGCGGCCAGCCGCAGGTGTGGATATCGCTGCCCTTCTGGAACAACTTCTTCCTGATGGTCATCCTGATCTGGATCCAGACCGGCTTTGCCATGGTGATCCTGTCGTCGGCGCTGCGCGGCATTCCGGAGGAAACGCTGGAAGCCGCGGTCATCGACGGCGCCAATCCGTTCCAGATCTTCTGGAAGATCATGGTGCCGCAGATCTGGGGCACGATCGCCGTGGTGTGGACCACCATCACCATCCTGGTGCTGAAGGTGTTCGACATCGTGCTGACCATGACCAACGGCCAGTGGAACAGCCAGGTGCTGGCGAACCTGATGTTCGACTGGATGTTCCGCGGCGGCGGCGACTTCGGCCGCGGCGCAACTATCGCCATCATCATCATGATCGCCGTCATTCCGATCATGGTCTGGAACATCCGCCAGGCCAACAAAGAGACGGGAGGGCATTGAGATGACCGCCAAGACCGGAAAGTCCTTCGCCAGCCGCTTCGGCGTCCATATCGCCGTGCTCGTCTTCGTGGCGATCTGGACCGTGCCTACGCTCGGCATCCTCGTCTCGTCGCTGCGCGACAAGGACCAGATCATTGCGTCCGGCTGGTGGAATTCCTTCGCCAGCTCCAGCCAGACCGAGGCCGGGCGGCTGCCGGCCGCCTCCGCGCAGGTGCAGAAGGACGGCAAATACGTCATCGAGGGCAACATCTTCGGCGACGGCGCCAAGCGCGACATCAGCGCCTTCGGCGTCAAGTCGTCGGCGCCGATGCAGTATCCCGCCGGCACGGCGGCCGATCTCGGCGACGGCGTCAGCCTGCAGGTCAACGCCGACGGCAGCTTTGCCCTGTCCTCGCCGAAAGCCTTCGAGGGCGAGCGCGGCCAGCGCGTCTATTTTGCCTCCTCGGCGCCGCCGAAATTCACCACCGACAATTACCGGACGGTGCTGTTCTCGGAAGGCATCGGCCGCTCCTTCATGAACTCGCTGACGGTGACCATTCCCTCGACGGTCATTCCGATCCTGATCGCGGCCTTCGCGGCTTACGCGCTGGCCTGGATGCGCTTTCCCGGCCGGGCGCTGCTGATCGCCGTCATCATCGGCCTGCTGGTCGTGCCGCTGCAGATGTCGCTGATCCCGCTGTTGAAACTCTACAATGGCGTCGGCAGCTTCTTCGGCGTGCCGTCCAAGACCTATCTCGGCATCTGGCTGGCGCATACCGGCTTCGGCCTGCCCTTCGCCATCTATCTGCTCAGGAGCTACATTGCCGGCCTGCCGCGCGAGATCATGGAATCGGCCCGCATCGACGGCGCCAGCGACTTCGAGATCTTCGTCAAGATCGTGCTGCCGCTCTCCTTCCCGGTGCTCGCATCCTTCGCCATCTTCCAGTTCCTGTGGGTATGGAACGATCTCTTGGTGGCGATGGTTTTCCTCGGTACCGAGGCCGATCAGATCGTGCTGACGGCCAAGCTCAACGCGCTGCTCGGCTCGCGCGGCGGCGACTGGGAGATTCTCACGACATCGGCCTTCGTGACCATCATCGTGCCGCTGATCGTGTTCTTCTCGCTGCAACGCTATTTCGTTCGCGGGCTGCTTGCCGGCTCGGTGAAAGGAGGTTGAGACAATGCAATCGGCTTTGAAGGCGACTTCGAGACCGGACCCCGCCGTCGACCGCGACTGGTGGCGGGGCGCGGTGATCTACCAGATCTATCCGCGTTCCTACCAGGACTCGAATGGCGACGGCATCGGCGACCTGAAAGGCATTGTGCGGCGGTTGCCCTACATCGCCTCGCTCGGCGTCGACGCCATCTGGATCTCGCCGTTCTTCAAATCGCCGATGAAGGATTTCGGCTACGACGTATCGGACTATTGCGACGTCGACCCGATGTTCGGCACGCTCGCCGATTTCGATGCGCTGGTGGCGGAAGCGCATCGCCTCGGCCTCAAGGTGATGATCGACGAGGTGCTGTCGCATACCGCCGACATCCACCCCTGGTTCAAGGAAAGCCGCTCGAGCCGCGCCAATCCAAAAGCCGACTGGTATGTATGGGCGGATGCCAAGCCCGACGGCACGCCGCCCAACAACTGGCTGTCGATCTTCGGCGGCTCGGCCTGGCAGTGGGACACCAGCCGCCAGCAATATTACATGCACAATTTCCTGGCCGAGCAGCCCGACCTCAACTTCCACAACGCAGAAGTCCAGGACGCGCTGCTCGACATCACCCGCTTCTGGCTGGAGCGCGGCGTCGACGGCTTTCGCCTCGACACCATCAATTTCTACTTCCACAGCCAGGGGCTGGAGGACAATCCGCCGCTGCCGCCGGAAGAGCGCAACGACCAGACGGCGCCGGCGGTCAACCCCTACAACTACCAGGACCATATCTACGACAAGAGCCGGCCGGAAAACCTCGGTTTTCTCGAGCGTTTCCGCGCGCTGCTCGACGAATATCCGGCGCAGGCCGCCGTCGGCGAGGTCGGCGACTCGCAGCGCGGGCTGGAAGTGGTGGCCGCCTATACCGCCGACGGCAAGCGCGTGCATATGTGCTATTCCTTCGACTTCCTGGCGCCGGAAAAGATCAGCGCCGCCAAGGTGCGCGCGGTGCTGGAGGCCTTTGGCCGGGTCGCCAGCGACGGCTGGTCCTGCTGGGCTTTCTCCAATCATGACGTGATGCGGGTGGCCTCACGCTGGGCCGCCAACGAGGCCGACCCGACCGCTTACCTCAAGGTGATCTCGGCGCTGCTGATGTCGCTGCGCGGCTCGGTCTGCATCTATCAGGGCGAGGAGCTCGGCCTCGGCGAGGCGGAACTCAAATTCGAGGACCTGCAGGACCCCTACGGCATCCGTTTCTGGCCGGAATTCAAGGGCCGCGACGGCTGCCGCACGCCGATGGTGTGGGAAGCGGCGGCCAAGAATGGCGGCTTCTCCGGCGCCAAGCCCTGGCTGCCGGTGCCGGGCAAGCATCTTTCGCAGGCGGTGAACGTGCAGCAGGGCGATCCGAACTCGCTGCTTGAGCACTACCGGCGCTTCCTCGCCTTCCGCCGCCAGCATCCGGCGATGGGCAAGGGCGACATCGACTTCATCGAAAGCGACGGCGATACCGTCGCCTTCACGCGACGCGAAGGCAATGAGCGCATCGCCTGCGTCTTCAACCTCGGCGGCAGGCCTGCCGAGGTCGATCTCGGCAAAGGCTCGCTGCAGCCCTTGCCCGGGCATGGCCTTTCGGGACAGACTGGCACCGGGCCCATCCGCCTCTGCGGCTATGGCGCCTGGTTCGGGCGTATCGACTGAGTTTTAGAACGGACAATCACTGGGAGGAGGAAACCATGGCCGATGTCACGCTGAACCAGGTGAAGAAATCATACGGCAACCTCAACATTCTCCACGGCATCGACCTCGACATCAAATCGGGCGAATTCATCGTCTTTGTCGGGCCGTCGGGCTGCGGCAAGTCGACTTTGCTGAGGTCGATCGCCGGCCTGGAGGAGATCACGTCCGGCGTGCTCCAGATCGATGGCGAGGTGGTGAACGACGTGCCGCCGTCGAAGCGGGGCATCGCCATGGTGTTCCAGTCCTATGCGCTCTACCCGCATATGACGGTCTACGATAACATGGCCTTCTCGATGAAGATCGGCAAGGAAAGCAAGGCCGAGATCGACAAGCGCGTGCGCCAGGCGGCAGAGATCCTGCAGCTCACCAAATATCTCGACCGTCTGCCCAAGGCGATGTCGGGCGGCCAGCGCCAGCGCGTCGCCATCGGCCGCGCCATCGTGCGCAATCCGAAGGTGTTCCTGTTCGACGAGCCGCTGTCCAACCTCGACGCGGCCCTGCGGGTCGCCACTCGCATCGAGATCGCCAAGCTGAAGGAATCGATGCCGAACACGACGATGATCTACGTCACGCACGACCAGGTCGAGGCGATGACGCTGGCGGACCGCATCGTGGTGTTGAAGGAAGGCGTTGTCGAGCAGGTCGGCACGCCGATGGAGCTCTACAAGCGGCCGGGCAACCTGTTCGTCGCCCAGTTCATCGGCTCGCCGGCCATGAACATCCTGCCGGCGAAGATCGAGAAGGCCGGCAATCCGACCGTGGTCAGCCATGTCGGCGATCGCAAGGCGACGGTGCCGATCGCAACGCCCGCTTCGACGAACGGCGCGGCGGTGAGCTTCGGCGTGCGGCCTGAGGATCTCGCGATCGCCACCGGGCAGGACTACTTGTTCGAAGGCAAGGTCGACTATATCGAGCAGCTCGGCGAGGTGCAGCTCGTCTATGTCGATATCGGCCGCGCCGACCTGCCGCTGGTGGCCAAGCTGCCGGGCAATGTCGAGGTCAAGCGCGGCGAGACCTTGCGGCTGAACGCCAGCGCCGGCGACCTACATATCTTCGACGCGGATGGCCACTCCTTCACGCTGCAGCGCGAGGAGGCGAAGGCGGCTTGAGGTCTTCCTCGTTCCGTCAGGAGCTACCCGGCAAACAAAGAGCGGCGGGCCTGGCCCGCCGCTCTTTTTCATTCAACTGTTTGCGGCCGTTAGAGCATGATCCCGAAAAGTGGGACCCGGTTTTCGGAGAAAGATCACGCTCCAGCAAAGAGTTAGATCGGGATGGCGATTCAACGAAACGCCATCACGGTCTAGCGGCCGAACAGGTTGCGGTCGCTGCCCTGGGGGGCCGACTTGTGCGCGTCGTTGGACGAGTTCAACAGCTTGTAGACCGGCGAGTCGGTGCTGGTCGACGAGGTGCGCGTGGTGTCGACCGCGGCAGCCGGCTGGTCGGCGCCGTTGGAGCCGTAGTTGTCGCTGGCCGCGAAAGCGGTGCTGGACAGGGCCAGAACGGCGGCCGCGGCGGCAAGAACGATCTTCTTCATTTTAGTACTCCTGAATATCCTGAATTCCGTGGAGGCGGCGGGCAACCCCGCCGTCCATCCCTGTCGGCCATGGCCCCTCAGCGGATCATGGCCGCGGTTCGGCAGTTAGTTGTTGCCGAACAGGTTGCGGTCAGCGCCCTGGGCAGGCTTCTGAGCAGCCGGTTCCGACTTCTGGGTCGAAGCCGTATAGGACGTGTCGACCGCGGCAGCCGGCTGGTTGGCGCCGTTGGAACCGTAATTGTCGCTAGCAGCGAAGGCGCTGCCGGAAATGGCCAAAAGGGCGGCGGCAAGAACAATCTTTTTCATTTTTGGTACTCCAGTATCTTTTTTCCGTCCGTCTAGCGGCGTGTCTTGGGAGGTGAAAATCGCGTCGTTCGGACAGGCGCCATGTGGGTAAGCCGGCTGCTGGATTCCAATCACGAAGTTGTTCCGGCTGGACCATGAATCTACACCTTGAAATTGTACCACCCGTTCCTACAATTGGATTTTTCCTCTTTTAAATCAGCTGGTTACTTCATTCCGTCGTTTGGCTCACCAAACGTATCCGACTGCCAATGTTCACCCCGTCTTGCACGCACCGTCAACAGAAACGAACCGTTCGGTTCGATTTTAGGACCTCCTAATAGTCACTTTTCGATACCGTTTACCATTTCGAGGGCTGATCGTGAGCCGATTCGGAAGCGTTGCCGGCACCGTTCCAAGCCGGCTGCGAACAGAAAAAAGGCGCTCCCAGATGGCCGGCTGGAGCAGGCGAAGCCCGATTTGGTCTGGTTGAGACAGCGAGCGAGCGTTCACACCCCGTAGCGTTCGGTGCGGATGATCTCCGCCGGAACGCCAGCATCGATCAGCGCCTGAGCGGCCGCGGACACGAACGCGTTCGAGCCGCAGACGAAGGCAAGCGCAGGCGGCTTCGGCAGCCGTTCGATGGCCTGCATGACCATCGCGACATCGATGCGGCGCGAATAATCCGCCGGCCGTCTGGCCTGCTCGCGCGTCAGCGTCAGCACCAGATCGAAGCCATCGCGGCGGTCGTCAAGACCGATCAACTCGTCGCGGAAGATCACCTCGTCCCAGACCCTCGCCGAAAACACCAGCGCGATCGGCGCGGCCGATTTTTGCAAAGTGCGGTGGCGCACCATCGCCATCAGCGGCACCACGCCCGAGCCGCCGCCGACCAGAAGGATCGGCCCGCCGTCGCTCGCCTCCCAGATGAAGTGGCCGCCAAGCGGTCCGCGCAATTCGATCTCGTCGCCGACCTCCGCCACATCGTGGAAGAAAGGCGAAACCTCGCCATCGTCGAGCCGCTCGATCGCCAGCTCGATGCCCGCGCCTGCCTCCGGCGCGGAGGCGATGGAATAGGACCGGCGCGCCTGATAGCCATCCGGCGCCGTCAGCCTGATGTCGACATGCTGCCCCGCCAGATGGACGAATGGCCGCGACGGCCGGAACCAGAAGCTGGTGACGCGCGGCGTGCGCTTTTCGATGCGGGTGATCGTGGCCGCCTGCCACGGCGATTGCGGCCGCGGTTCGGCGCTCATGGGTCGCCCCTCACGGATCGCCCCTCACGGATCGCTTGAATAGCGCTGCTCGCGCCAGGGGTCGCCATACATGTGATAGCCGCGCAGCTCCCAGAAACCCGGCTCGTCGCGCTCGGTGAACTGCAGCCCGTTCACCCATTTGGCCGACTTCCAGAAATAGAGATGCGGCACCAAAAGCCGCGCCGGTCCGCCATGGTCTGGGGTGATCGGCTTACCCTCGTAAAGCAGCGCCACCATCGCCTTGCCGGTGACAAGGTCCCTGGTCGGCACATTGGTGGAATAGCCGTCGAAGGAATGCGCCAGCGTGAAGGCGGTCGGCGGCTCGATGCCGGCATCGGCGACGATGTCGTCGATCAGCACGCCTTGCCAGGGTGTGTTGAACTTGGTCCATGCCGTCACGCAATGGATGTCGCGGGTCATCTTGCTTTGCGGCAGGGCGTTGAACTCGGCCCAGTTCCAGCTCTTGATCGGCCGCGGCCCGTGTCTGAGCGTGAAGGACCAGTCCTCCGTGCGCAGGCGCGGCGTCGGCCCGGCCGAGAGGACCGGAAAACCCTGTTCCAGATACTGGCCCGGCGGGATGCGCTGATCCGTGTCCGATGGAGGACGCCGTCCGGAAAAGAAGCCGCGGGTAACCATCGAGATACCACTCGCAATTGGTTTGATCGATCCCGGCACTGTTCTCGAAGACGCCCCGGCGGGCAATAGAAATCTTGGCGGATGGCCTGCCGCCTGGAGCGGCTTGATAGGATCGCTGACCCGCTCCAGGTTTCTTTCTCCGCGCTATTTCGGACGGAAAACCGCGACGCACTTTTGCTGGAATTGCTCCGTGCCGGCAGGGCGTTGTCGGCCTCAGCCGGCGGCGAAAGGCACGGCGACGAAGATCTGCGCGTCGCCGCGATCGACCAGCAGCAGCACCGACTTCTTGCCGGACTTGCCGGCCTCGGCGATCGCCTGGTTTGCCTGCCTGGCGCTTTTTACCGGCGTGCGGTCGACGGCGACGATGACATCGCCCGGCTCGATGCCGGCGGACGACGCCGCCTTGTCCGGGTTGACACGTTCGACGACGGCGCCACGCTGGTTGTCGGTAAGGTTCAGTTGCTGGCGGATGTCGGGCGTTATATCGGTCAGGCCAAGACCAAGCGACGGCACGCGCAAGCCCTGTTCGGTGGACGGCTTGCCCTCCTCGCCATTGGAGGCGGTCTGCGCATCTTCGGTGTTGCGGCCGACATCGGCAGATATCTGCATGGCCTTGCCGTTGCGCCAGACACTCAGCGTCTCCTTGGCGCCGGGCGAAACGTCGGCGACGGCGCGCGACAGGTCCTTCGGATCCTTGATTTCCTGGCCGCCGAAGCCGGTGATCACGTCTCCGGTCTCGATGCCGGCCTTGGCCGCGGGCGACCCATCGGTGACCTGGGCGACCAGCGCGCCGCCCGGATGATCGAGGCCGATGGCGCTCGCGACATCCTGCGTGACAGGCTGGATCTGCACGCCGAGATAGCCGTATTCGATATCGCCGCCCTTCATCAGCTTGGCGACGACCTTTTGGGCCTGGTTCGACGGGATGGCGAAGCCGACGCCGACGCTGCCGCCGTTGGGCGAAAAGATCGCGGTGTCGATGCCGATGACATTGCCGCTGACGTCGACCAGCGGACCGCCTGAGTTGCCGTGGTTGATCGGCGCGTCGATCTGGATGAAATCGTCGAACGGCCCACTATGCAGGTCGCGGCCGCGTGCCGAGACGATGCCGGCGGTGACCGTGGTGCCGATGCCGAACGGATTGCCGATCGCCAACACCTGGTCGCCGGTCATCAGCTTGTCGGAATCGCCCCATTTGACGGTCGGCAGCGGCTTGCTCGCCTTGACCTTGAGCACCGCCAGATCGTTCTTGGCGTCGTGGCCGACGAGCTTGGCGGGAAGCTCGGTGCCGTCGTCCAGCGTCACCTTGATCGAGGTCGCGCCGTCGACGACGTGGTTGTTGGTAACGATGGTGCCGTCCGACCCGACGATGAAGCCGGAGCCCAAAGCCTCCTGCCGCGGCGATTGCTGCTGCGGCGGCGTCTTGGGCGCCGGGATGCCCTGGTCGCCGAAGAACTGCTGGAAATACTGGTCGAAGGGCGAATTGCCGTCGAAGGGCGAGCCGTCGCCCGTCGGGCCGGCCTGCGCCTTCATGACGGTCGTGACCGTCACGACAGCCGGCTTGGCGGTGGCGACAACCGGCGCGAACGAGCCGTTCGGGGCGGTAATGCCGGCGACCGGCGTCTGTGTCGTCGCGACCACGTTGCTCAGGCCGGCATTGCCGGCGTTTTGCGCAAAGGAAACCACGACGGGAGAGATGATCAGCGCAGCGCCCAGCAGGGCCGCGACGCGATGTCTGCGAAGAATGCTGATAGGTGACATGGTCGTTCTGTCCGGGCGAGAGTTGATCCGGCGCCGCGGGGCGGTTCGTGAAGCACGCACCCGTCGGCGTGTCGACGACCGGGATTGCCTGTCTCGCCGTGCAGGCAGCCGGCCGGATCGACAGCCATGCATCTAGGGTGAGGAATGGCCCGAATTAGGGTTTTGAGGCGACCTTACGAAGATTTAATTCAGAGAGCGCTCACGAAGCGCTCTCTCCGGCGCAGATAGGCGGAGGCGATCTCGCGCATGCGCTGGCCGTTGAAACTCGGGCCATGGCCGCCATGGCCGATGCGTATCGGCAGGTCGAGCAGCCGCTGCATGGTGCGGCAATAGGCAGCACGGTCCGAATCCGGCAGATCGTCGATCAGCATGCCGTCATAGATGGCGTCGCCGGCAAAGAGCAGGCCGTCGGCTTCGTCGAACAGCCCGATCGAATCCGGCGAATGCCCAGGCAGATGCAGCACGCGAAATTTTCGGTCGCCGAGATCGATGACATCGCCCTCGTCGAGCGTGCGGGTCAGCGGCGCCGACGGAATCCGGTAGCCACTCGCCTTCCAGTCGGGCGCCGGCAATTTGGACACCGCGCCGTCGAGATTGTGGAACATGTAGGCGTAGGTGACCGCATCATCCATGCTGTCAAACTGCGCCGCGCTGACCTTCGGCCCCATACGCAGCGGGAATTCGTGCAGCGAGCCGACATGGTCGAGATGGATATGGGTGGCCACGACAATCAGCGGCTTCCCCGCCGGCGTATCGATCTCGGGCGCCAGCGGGCAGATGCCCATGCCGGTGTCGACCAGCAGGTCGGCGTCGCGGCCCTTCAAATGCCAGATGTTGGCGCGCACGAAATCATGCACGAACGGCTCAGTCAGCATCGTCGTCCTGGTGTCGACAATGGCCGTGCCGAACCAGTCGCCCACCGCAAGCTCGCCCATCAGACGAAGGGCTTTCCGACCTTGTACTTTTCCGGCACCAGCCGCTTCAGATAGGCCATGCCGGCCTCTGACAGCTGATTGACATCCGGCTTCATGAAATCGTCCGACATGTGACGCGTCTTGCCGGCGACCGCCTTGAGCGGCACCTTCTTCAGCACGGTCTTCGTTCCATCAAATTGCAGCGCCACCGAGCCGCCGCCTTCCTCGGCGACGGCAACCGCGAAGGCGCCGGCATCGAAGGCTTCCCTGGCGTCGACGGCACTGATCGCGCCGACATAGCCGCGCGGCATGTAACCCAACGCATCGACACGCGCCCGCTTGCCCGGCAGGCCTTCGGCCAGCGCGCGCTCGAGCGCCGCAGGCAGGTCGCTGCCCGACAATTTGACGTTGCCGTGCTGGTCGCGCTCGAGCTTTTCGGGCGGCACCAGGCTTTCGACCAGCGCCTTGCCGTCGGCGGTGCTGACGCCTTCCGAAACGGCGACGATGCAGCGCTTGTGGCGGTCGAGCGTCTTGCGGACATCGTCGATGAAGCGCTCGGCGGAAAAGGCCCGCTCCGGCACATAGACGAGATGCGGGCCGCTATCGGGATCGAGCTGCCAGGCAGCGGCGGCGGCGGTCAGGAAGCCGGCATGCCGGCCCATGACGATGCCGACATAGATGCCGGGCAGCGCGCGGAAATCGAGATCGACGGACAGAAAAGCGCCGGCGACGAATTCGGCGGCCGAAATGAAGCCCGGCGTGTGGTCATTCTCCTCGAGATCGTTGTCGATGGTCTTCGGCGCATGCACGAAAGCCATCGTGCCGCCTGCGGCATCGGTCAGGATCTGCTGGGTGCCGGAAGTGTCGTTGCCGCCGATATAGATGAAGGCATCGGCGCCGGCCTTCTTCAGTCCGTTGAGGATGACCTCGCAATAGGCCGCGTCAGGCTTGTCGCGGGTCGAGCCGAGGGCGGCGCTCGGCGTGCCGGCGATCAGCCGCAGCTGGTTTTCGGGGATGGCGGAAAGGTCGACGTAGTTGCCGTCGCGGATGCCGCGCACGCCATGGATCGAGCCCAGGACCTTGGCGCCGGGATGCCGCTTGCGGATCTCCAGCGTGGCGCCGACGACTGTCTGGTTGATGACGGCGGTCGGGCCGCCGCCCTGCGCGATGACGAAAGTTCCGGCCATGATCTTCTTCTCCCGAGCGACGTGTTTCAGGGCACCTTCGCCCGTCTTGCGGCATCGCGCAACGGAAGAAAACTGATCAGACGACGACGACCGGGTTCTTCTTGGACACGCGGTTGTAGAGGTCGATGATATCCTGGTTGATCAGGCGCACGCAGCCCGACGACATCGCCTGCCCGATGCTCCACCATTCGGGCGAGCCGTGGATGCGGTAACCGGTGTCCTTGCCGTCTTGGTAGATGTAGAGCGCGCGGGCGCCGAGCGGATTGGTGAGGCCGCCGGGCTGGCCGCCCTGCCATTTCACCAGCTCCGGCTTGCGCTGGATCATTTCCGGCGGCGGCGTCCAGACCGGCCATTCGCGGCCATACTGGATGTTGGCGCGACCCGACCAGCGGAAACCGTCCTTGCCGATGCCGACGCCGTAGCGGATGGCGTCGCCGCCGGGCTGCACGAGGTAGAGCATGCGCTCCTGCAGGTGGACGACGATGGTGCCGGGCGCCTCGCCGGTCTTGTCGACGACGATCTGGCGGCGGAACTCCGCCTTGACCTTCTGATAGGGCACCGCCGGCACCTCGAAGCCGCCATCGGTCAGCGACGCATACATCACGTCCGGGCCGGTGATGTTCTTGTCGACGCTGATCGCCGGGCGCATCGGGTGGACGGAACCTGTCACCGTGTCGTCGAGCTGCAATTGCGGCAGGTCGAGCGTGTCGGTGGTGCTGCAGCCGGCGATGCCGAGCAGCGCCATGGCGCCCATGCCGGAAAGCATGGAGCGGCGGGAAATTTCGGTTTCGATTGTGTCGCCGTTCGAAGGCGGCGTCAGACTTTGCGGCAACTCGCGCATGCACCAGACCCTACGCTGTCGGCGGGAAGCACGGTCCGGCCGAATGGCGGGCATTTTCATCATTCATGGTTGAAAAAGCGTGAAAGGCCGAAGGCCGGGCTTAACCCTAACAGCCCATTACTTCGCCGAAGGAAGACGCCGGGCCAGCGCCGAAGATTTTCCCGATTGCCCTCTTTACAATCGCGACAACCCCAGGATTTATCCTGTTCTTTGCGCTCAAGGAGTAGGAAATGTCCTTCGAAAACTGGGCTGCCTTTGCCGCCGCCTCCACCATTCTTCTCGTCATCCCGGGTCCGACGATCCTCCTGGTCGTCTCCTATGCGCTGGGCCAGGGCTGGCGCACCGCGCTGCCGATGGCGGTCGGAGTCGCGCTCGGCGACTTCACCGCCATGACGCTGTCGATGCTCGGCATCGGCGCGCTGCTCGCGGCCTCGGCCACCGTGTTTACCGTGCTCAAGATTATCGGCGCCGGCTATCTGATCTATCTCGGCATCAAGCTGTTCCTCGCCGGCGGCGCGCTGAAGGCCGAACCGCGCACCGACGCGGTGTCGGCGGCAAGGATGATGGCGCATGCCTGGCTGGTCACCGCGCTCAACCCCAAGAGCATCACCTTCTTCGTCGCCTTCCTGCCGCAGTTCCTCGACCGGCACGCCGATTTCTGGACGCAGATGCTGATCTTCGAGACGACTTTCCTGGCACTCGCCTTCTGCAACGCCTTCGGCTATGCGCTGGTGGCATCCAGGGCCCGCGCGATCGTGCGCAACCCGAAGGCGATCCGCATCTTCAACCGCACCGGCGGGACGCTGCTGGTCGGCGCCGGCATCGCCACGGTGGCGGTGCGCTCGGGGAATTGAGGCAGAGACGGGTTCACCGCCGAGACCGCTCACTCCGGTTGGCGGGTCGGCGATCGATGTTCTAGGATCGTCTTCAACAGGCGAAGACGAGGACATGGCATGGCGCTAACGGATGCATTCGGCCTGGCTTATTCGGGCGCGACCGAAGCCGGGTTTTCGTCCTACGCCAGAGCCGTCCACGAGTTGCAATGCTTCATCGGCGACCCGGTCGGCTCTATCGACCGTGCGATCGCCGGCGACCCCGGCTTCGTGATGGCGCATGTGTTCAAAGGCTACCTGTTCGGCCTCGCCACCGAGCGCGAGGCAATGACTGTCGCGCGATCGTGTCATGCTGCGGCGCTGCCGCTTGCCGGCACAACGCGCGAACAGGCGCATGTGTGCGCCCTCGGCCATCTCGCCGAGGGCCGTTGGCATGAGGCCGCTCGCATCCTCGAGGATATCGCGATCGACGAGCCGCTCGACGCGGTGGCGCTGCAGGTGGGACACCAGATCGACTTCTTCACAGGCAATGCCCGTATGCTGCGCGACCGCATCGGCCGGGCGCTGCCGGCCTGGAAAAAGGGCATGCCGGGCTACCATGCCGTTCTCGGCATGCAGGCCTTCGGGCTGGAGGAGATGGGCGACTATGCCCGCGCAGAATCCTTCGGCCGGCAGGCGATCGCGATCGAGCCGCGCGACGGGTGGGCGCAGCACGCGGTCGCGCATGTCATGGAAATGCAGAGCCGGCAAAGGGACGGCATAGCCTGGATGCGCGCCAACCCGCAGGCGTGGACGAAGGACAGCTTCCTCAAGATCCACAATTGGTGGCATTTGGCGCTTTTCCACTACGACCTCGGCGAGACCGACGAGGTGCTCAAACTCTATGACGGGCCGATCTACGGCGACCGCTCGACATTGGCGCTCAACATGGTCGATGCCTCGGCGATCCTATGGCGCCTCCATCTCGGCGGCGTCGATGTCGGCGACCGCTGGGCGGTACTTGCCGCGAACTGGATGCCGAAGGCCGCCGCCGGCAATTATGCCTTCAACGACGCGCATGCGATGATGGCCTTTGTCGGCGCGGGGCTGGAGGCGCCGGCGCGGACCTTGCTCGAGGCGCAGCGCGAAGCGATGAATGGCAGCGACGACAATGCCGCCTTTACCCGCGACGTCGGCCATCCCTTGACGTTGGCGATCAAGGAGTTCGGCGAAGGCAGCTACACCGAATCCGTGCGCCTGATCCGGCCGATCCGCTCGATTGCCCATCGCTTCGGCGGCAGCCACGCGCAACGCGACGTGATCGACCTGACGCTGATCGAGGCCGCGCTTCGCGCCGGTGATGGCGCACTGGCACGGGCCTTGACCGCCGAGCGCCAACTGGCGCGGCCGGAGAGCCCGCTGTCGGCGCTGTTCTCGCGACGCGCGGCCGATTTGTCGGAGAATTGACCCGAGGCGGATCTTGTCATAAGAACTGGCCAAGCCAGATTTTTTCGAGATCCGAAAAAATTAATGGCAGTGGGAGGAAATCATGTATCTCGGCCTCGACCTGGGCACCTCGGGCGTGAAGGCGCTACTGATCGATGCCGGGCAGAAAGTCATCGGCTCCGGCCATGGCTCACTCGATGTCTCGCGCCCGCATCCCGGCTGGTCCGAGCAGACGCCAGCGCATTGGATCGAGGCCTGCGAGACGGCGATCGTCGAGCTCAGGGCTTCCCATCCGAAGGAACTGGCGGCCGTCAAAGGCATCGGCCTTTCCGGCCAGATGCATGGCGCTACCCTGCTCGATGCCTCGGACAAGGTGCTGCGCCCCTGCATCCTGTGGAACGACACGCGCAGCCATGTCGAGGCTGCAGCGCTCGACGCCGACCCGCGCTTCCGCAAGCTCACCGGCAACATCGTCTTCCCCGGCTTCACGGCGCCGAAACTCGCCTGGGTGAAGAACAACGAACCGGCAATCTTCGCCAGGGTTGCCAAGGTGCTTCTGCCCAAGGATTTCCTGCGGCTCTGGCTGACCGGCGAGCACATTTCGGAAATGTCGGACTCGGCCGGCACGTCCTGGCTCGACGTCGGCAAGCGCCGCTGGTCGCCGGAATTGCTCGACGCGACGTCGCTCGACGAAAGACAGATGCCGTCGCTCACCGAAGGCACGGCGAAGGCCGGCGCCTTGCGTGGCGAACTTGCTTCGAAATGGGGCGTTGCGGCCGGCATCCCGGTTGCCGGCGGCGCCGGCGACAACGCGGCCTCGGCCTGCGGCATGGGCACGGTTCGCGCCGGCCACGCTTTCGTCTCTCTCGGCACGTCCGGCGTACTCTTTGCTGCCAACGCCTCCTATCTGCCCAATCCGGAAAGCGCGGTGCATACCTTCTGCCATGCGCTGCCCGCCACCTGGCACCAGATGGGCGTGATCCTCTCGGCCACCGATTCGCTCAACTGGCTGTCGGAGATCACCGGCAAAGGCGCCGGCGACCTGACCGGGGAGCTCGGCGACAAGCTCAAGGCGCCGACGGGCGTTTCTTTCCTGCCCTATCTCTCCGGCGAGCGCACGCCGCACAATGATTCCGCCATCCGCGGATCCTTCACCGGCCTCGCCCACCAATCGAGCCGGGCCGCGCTGACCCAGGCCGTGCTCGAAGGCGTGGCGTTTGCCTTCCGCGACAGTCTCGAAGCGCTGAAGATGGCCGGCACGACGCTGACCCGAGTGACGGCGATCGGCGGCGGCTCGCGCTCGCGCTACTGGCTGAAGGCGATCGCCACCGCGTTGCAGGTGCCGATCGACATTCCGGCCGACGGCGATTTCGGCGCCGCCTTCGGCGCGGCGCGGCTCGGCCTGATCGCCGCGACCAGCGCCGATCCGCTTGCCGTCTGCACCGCGCCGGCGACCGACGCCACGATCGAGCCGGACGCCGGCCTCGGCGGCGCTTTTGCAGATGCCTATCAGCGCTATCGGGCGCTCTATCCGGCGATCAGGGCTGTTACTGCGTGAGTATGCGCGAGGCACCCCGTAGTCGCATGGGACGGCGCGAGGCACCCCCCTCTGCCCTGCCGGGCATCTCCCCCTCAAGGGGGGAGATTGGCAGTTGGGACGCCCCGCTCTTTCCTGCAACGCTGGGGATTGGCGAAAGCCGGAGCGACATCCGATCTCCCCCCTTGAGGGGGAGATGGCCGGTAGGCCAGAGGGGGGGGCCTCGCACCCCACCTCACCAGTTAGCCTCACTGCGCCGGCACCTTGTCGAGGAAGCCGGTGACGCTCTTCAGGCGGCCGTTCTCGATGACGCCGATGTCGGTGCCTTCGATGACGGATTCTGCGCCTTCCGGCCCCAGATTCCACGAGAAGCGGATGCGGTCGGCGAACCCATCCGGCTGGCCCTTCAGCGAGAACCGGAAGCCGGCGAAGCGCTGCTGGACGCCGTCGATCAGCGCGGCGATGCCCGCATGGCCATCGCCCTGCATGACCGGGTCGCGATAGCTGACGTCGCTGGTGAAGGCTGCCTCGAGCAAAGCCTTGCGGCGTGCCGCATCGCTCTCGTTCCAGGCGGTGATGTAGTTGCGGGCAATCGTGTTGAGGTCGGTCATTATCTTCATCCTTCGTTGGATCGTTTCGACATGACGTTTTTCGCCCAAGGAAAGAGCGAAACCAATTACGCCTGAGGTAATCGGGCGGAAGCACTTGGAGAGGAAAGAAACCATGAGCAGCGGCTTTTTCGGCGACATCAAGACAATCAAGTATGAGGGGCCGGATTCGACCAATCCGCTCGCCTACCGGTTCTACAACCCGGACGAAGTGGTGGCCGGCAAGCGGCTGGAAGACCATCTGCGCTTCGCCGTCGCCTACTGGCATTCCTTTGCCTGGCAGGGCGGCGATCCGTTCGGCGGCCAGACCTTCGACCGCCCGTGGTTCGCCAAGGCCGGCGGCGTCGACACGATGGAGCTGGCGAAGCTCAAGGCCGATGTCGCCTTCGAGATGTTCTCGCTGCTCGGCATCCCCTATTTCTGCTTCCACGACGCCGATGTCCGCCCCGAGGGCAAGGACTTTTCGGAAAGCGCCGCGCGCCTCGACGAGATCGCCGACTATTTTTCGGCCAAGATGAAACAAACCGGCGTCAAGCTGCTCTGGGGCACGGCGAACATGTTCTCGCATCGCCGCTTCATGGCGGGTGCTGCCACCAATCCCGATCCGGACGTGTTCGCCTATGCGGCGGCGACGGTGAAGAGCTGCATCGACGTCACCAAACGACTGAAGGGCGAGAACTACGTGCTGTGGGGCGGGCGCGAAGGCTATGAGACGCTGCTCAACACCGATCTCGCGCGCGAGCAGGAGCAAGCCGGCCGCTTCCTCAACCTCGTCGTCGACTACAAGCACAAAATAGGCTTCAAGGGCACGATCCTGATCGAGCCGAAGCCGCAGGAGCCGACAAAACACCAGTATGATTACGATGTCGCGACCGTCTACGGCTTCCTCAAGCGTTTCGGGCTGGAGAAGGAGGTCAAGCTCAACATCGAGCAGGGCCACGCGATTCTCGCCGGCCATTCCTTCGAGCACGAACTGGCCTTGGCCAATGCACTCGGTATCTTCGGCTCGATCGACATGAACCGCAACGATTACCAGTCCGGCTGGGACACCGACCAGTTCCCCAACAATGTGCCGGAAATGGCGTTGGCCTACTACCAGATCCTGCAGGGCGGCGGCTTCAAGACCGGCGGCACCAATTTCGACGCCAAGCTCAGGCGCCAATCGCTCGACCCGGAGGACCTGCTGATCGGCCATATCGGCGGCATGGATGCCTGCGCGCGCGGCCTCAAGGCGGCGGCAAAGATGATCGAGGACAAGGCGCTGTCCGCTCCGCTCGCTGAACGCTATGCCGGCTGGAACACGGCAGAAGGCAAGGCGATGCTTTCCGGCAAGCGCACGCTGGAAGAGATCGCCGAGCGCGTGGTGAAGAAAAAGATCGAGCCGCAGCCGCGCTCCGGCCGGCAGGAACTGCTCGAGAACATCGTCAACCGATACGTGTAAGGGCGCTCGCCCTTACATAGCCGGTCGTTCAAGCGGACTCTAAGATAAAACAGCTTTTCGCGGGGCTGAAACCGATAACAAGGTTTTGCCCCGCGCTGCCCCTCAATCGCCCCGCTCTTGCCTTCAAACAGCCGTCACGGACTTCGTATAGTGTGGCCATGTGGCGGGAAGGAACGAAGGAGGCGAAACGTATGCAGCACGAACGCGAAATCGACGCCCTGCTCTCGCCCGGCGAGGCTGGATCGATCATCGATCGGCTGATGGCGCTGCCGCATCCGAAGGATGGCGCCCGCAAGACAAACGAATGGGATCGCGCGGTCGCCGCGCGGTTGGAAACGGCGCTGGCCAAGAGCATGCGCTCGCGCATTGTTCGCGAAGGCCGCGACGCCGCCTGATTCTTCCATGGCCTGTTTCCAGGCCTGATTCTTCCCTGGTTTGACGAACGGAGACTGTTTCTCCATCCTTAATCGATGATACGCGCGGTGCTGCTCGATCTTCTGGGTGTCGTCTACGACGGCGACACCCCGATAACAGGCGCTGCGGCAGCCATCGAGCGCCTGCGCAACGCAGGCCTGTTACTCCGTTTCGTCAGCAACACGACACGCTCGCCACGCGGCGCAATCATCGCGCAGCTTGCCGCGATGAGCATCAAGGTTGCGGATGAAGAGTTGCTGACGCCGGCGCGCGCCGCCGTCGAGTGGCTGCGCAAGCATGGCCGCCAGCCGCATTTGCTCGTCCATCCCGATTTGGAGGTCGAGTTTTCCGGACTGGAGGGCGGCAGCGGGCGCGCCGTCGTCGTCGGCGATGCCGGCGAGGCCTTCGATCATGCCAGTCTCAACCGCGCCTTCCGCGAGCTGGTTGCCGGCGCCGATTTCGTCGCGCTTGCCATCAACCGCACCTTCAAGGATGCCGACGGCCTGCTCAGCCTCGATACCGGCGCCTTCGTCGCGGCGCTCGAATTCGCCAGCGGGCGAAGCCCTGTCGTGCTCGGCAAGCCGTCGCCGGATTTCTTCCTCTCGGCGCTCGCCGGTCTGAACTGCCCGGCGGCCGATGCGGTAATGGTCGGCGACGATGCCGAGAGCGATGTCGCCGGCGCGCTCAGTGCCGGCCTTGGCGCGGCGCTGCTCGTGCGCACCGGCAAATACCGCCCGAATGACGAAACGCGCTTCGATCCGGCGCCCACGGCTGTTATCGACGATCTTGCGGCGGCGACCGACTGGATAATCAGCCGCGCCGCAGCCTGACCGGCGCCTCGCCGAAAGCCCTGGAAAACGCCCTGGAGAATGCGGCTGCGGAGGAAAAGCCGGTGCGCCCGGCAATGTCGGCCATGGCGATGCGGGTGTCGACCACCAGGCGCCGGGCGGCGCTGAGGCGCAGCCGCAGATAATAGGCGCCCGGCGTCTCGCCGATCGACTTGCGGAAAATGCTTTCCAGCGTTCGCGCCGTCACGCCGGCGCGCTTGGCGACCGCGTCGATGGTGAGCGGCTCGTCGACATGCGCTTCCATCAGCCGGATCGCTTGCGCCAGCCTGGGATCATAGCCGTCGAGCCGGCCGAGCGAGACCAGCGGCTGCGCGTCGGTCGCGGCGCGCGCCTGGTCGTAGATGAAGACGCTCGCCACATCGAGCGCGGCGGCCATGCCGAGCCGGGTTCGAATCAGATGCAGCATCAGGTCGAAGGTCGGCGAGGCGCCGCCGGAGGTGAAGAACGGCCCGTCGATGACGTAACGGTCCGGCCGCACGTCGACGCCGGGAAAAGCGGCGGAGAAATCCTCCATGTCTTCCCAATGGGTGGTGGCGCTGCGGCCTTCGAGCAGACCCGCCCGCGCCACCAGCCAGGTGCCGGCCTCTACACCGCCGCATGCGCGGGCCGCGCGCGCCGCACGGCGCAGGCCGGCAAGCAGCGCCGACGTGGCGTAGTTCTGCGTGCCGAAGCCGGCGACGACGACCAGCATGTCGGTCGGCTCGGCCCCATCGAAGCGGCCGCTGACGGCGACCGGCAGGCCGCAGGTGGTGACCGGCGCCTCGCCCGTGACCGAGACCAGCTTGAAGTCGAACAGCGTCTCGCCGGAGATGCGGTTGGCGGCGCGCAGCGGATCGACCGCCGATGCCACGCACATGATCGACGAGCCCGAGAACACCAGGAACGTCACCTTGAGCGTTTCGCCCTCCGAGCGAAAGATCGTCGGCTTTTCGCTTTTTATCATGACAGCTTCGTAAAACGCAAAACAGTTTTCGGCAAGTGAGTCATTCTTGGAGTAGTTTCGGTGCATGTCGTTATCCCAAAACCGGTTCCCACTTTTGGGCGACATGCATGGCTGATCGAATTTGGGAGGAAAGACCATGCCGCTCGCGATGAACCGTGAGGTCTTCATTACCTGTGCCGTGACCGGCTCCGGCGGCACGCAGGATCGCAGCCCGCATGTGCCGCGCTCGCCCAAGCAGATCGCCGATTCGGCGATCGATGCCGCCAAGGCGGGCGCCGCGATCGTCCATTGCCATGTGCGCGACCCCGAGACCGGCAAGCCCAGGCGCGACGTGCATCTCTACCGCGAAGTCACCGAGCGCATCCGCGCAGCAGACGTCGATGTGGTGTTGAACCTCACCGCAGGAATGGGCGGCGACATGGTGTTCGGCTCGCCGGAAGCGCCGCTGCCGCTCAACGAAAGGGGCACCGACATGGGCGGTGCCACCAACCGCATGGAGCATGTGCGCCAGTGCCTGCCGGAGATCTGCACGCTGGACTGCGGCACGATGAACTTCGCCGAGGCCGACTATGTCATGACGAACACACCCGGCATGCTGCGCGCCATGGGCGGCATGATGACGGCGCTGGGCGTGAAGCCCGAGATCGAGGCCTTCGACACCGGGCATCTGTGGTTCGCCAAGCAGTTGGTCGAGGAAAAGGTTCTGAACGCGGATGCGCTGGTGCAGCTCTGCATGGGCGTGCCGTGGGGCGCGCCGGACGACCTCAACACCTTCATGGCGATGGTCAACAACGTGCCGTCGACCTGGAACTGGTCGGCCTTCTCGATCGGCCGCAACCAGATGGCCTATGCCGCGGCCGCCGTGCTGGCCGGCGGCAATGTCCGCGTCGGCCTGGAGGACAATCTGTGGCTCGATAAGGGTGTGCTCGCAACCAACGCGCAGCTCGTCGAACGTGCCGCGAGCATTGTCACCAATCTCGGTGCGCGCGTCCTCGGGCCGGAGGAAGTGCGCAAGAAGCTCAACCTGACCAAGCGGGCGCCGATCGCAGCGTGATTTGAAGGGAGTCAAAAAATGGCTACCGTCAAATTCACCGCGATGAAGGATGGCGACAGGCAAGACTACGAATTCCTGACCGCCCACGAGATCGACTATGCCGCCAGGACCGGCGATCGGCTGCTCGATGCGCTCGTGCAACTCGACGAGGGCCTGTCCGGCTACAAGATCACCCGGCTCGGCCACTCGCTGCAGGCCGCGACGCGCGCCTGGCGCGACGGCGCCGACATCGACTGGCTGGTCTCGGCGCTGCTGCATGACATCGGCGACATCTACGCGCCCTATAACCACGACGAATATGCCGCGACGATCCTGAAGCCTTTCGTGCGCGAGCAATGCACCTGGGTGGTGGAAAAGCACGGCGACTTCCAGCGCCTCTATTACGCGCATCATCTCGGCGGCGACCGGCATGCCCGCGACCGCTTTGCCGGCCATCTCTATTTCGATGACTGCGACCAGTTCTGCGAGCGCTGGGACCAGTCGAGCTTCGACCCCGACTACGACACGCTGCCGGTCGAGTTCTTCCGGCCCTTCGTGCTCGAAGTCTTCGCGCGCAAGGCCTACGACCCGACAGTGATCCGCGCCGGCGAGCGCGTGCCGCTTACCGATCCAGAAACAGCCAAGACAAGAACCGGAGCCTGAGCATGAGCATCATCAACAAGGCGGCCGCCATCGGCGGCGGCGTGATCGGCGCCGGCTGGGTGGCGCGCCTGCTCTTGAACGGCATCGACGTGTCGATCTTCGATCCGGACCCCGAGGCGTCGCGCAAGGTCAGCGAAGTGATGAAGGGCGCGCGGCGCGCCTACAAGCAGATGCTGCCCGGCGGCCTGCCCAGGGAAGGCAAGCTCACCTTCGCCAAGACGATCGCCGAAGCGGTGGCTGACGCCGATTTCATCCAGGAGAGCGTGCCGGAGCGGCTCGACCTCAAGCACAAGGTGCTGGCCGAGATCGACCTGCATGCGCCGGCCAATGCCATCGTCGGCTCGTCGACCTCCGGCATCAAGCCGACCGACATGCAGGTGGCGATGAAGAAGCATCCGGAACGGCTGGTGGTCGGCCACCCATTCAACCCGGTCTATCTCTTGCCGCTGGTCGAGATCGTCGGCGGCCAGCGGACTTTTCCGGAGGCGATCGAGGTCGCCAGGGAACTCTACGCCTCGATCGGCATGAAGCCGGTGGTGGTGCGCAAGGAGATCGAGGCCTTCGTCGGCGACCGCCTCTTGGAAGCGGCCTGGCGCGAGGCGCTGTGGCTGGTCAAGGACGGCATCTGCACCGTCGAGGAACTCGACGACATCATGCGTTACTCATTCGGCCTGCGCTGGGCGCAGATGGGCATGTTCCAGGTCTATCGCGTCGCCGGCGGCGAGGCCGGCATGCGCCACTTCATGGCGCAGTTCGGGCCCTGCCTGAAATGGCCGTGGACCAAGCTGATGGACGTGCCGGAGTTCAACGACGAGCTGGTCGACCTGATCGCCACGCAATCGGACGAGCAGGCGAATGGCCTGTCGATCCGCGAGCTGGAAAAGATCCGCGACGACAATCTGGTCGCGATCATGGAAGCGCTGTCGAAGCAGAACAAGGGCAAGGGCTGGGGTGCCGGCGCGCTGCACAAGGATTATACGAAACAACTCGCCAAGCTGGCGGCGAAGCCGGCCACCAAGGCAACGGAGAAGGTGAAGGCCGACAAGCCGGCGAAGAAGGCCGCCAAGCCGGCAAAAGCCGTGAAGCCTGCAAAAGCCGACAAGGCGAAGAAGAGCAAGAAGAAGGGCTGAGGCGATGCATTTCGGGCTTTCGGAAGAACAAAAGCTCATCGTCGAGACGACGCGTGCCTTCGTCGAGAACGAGCTTTACCCGCATGAGCGCGAGGTGGAGCGCACCGGCGAACTGCGCCGCGAGTTGATCGACGAACTGAAGGCCAAGGCGATCGCGGCCGGCCTTTACGCCGCCAACATGCCGGCCGACGTCGGCGGCGCCGGTCTCGATACGGTCAGCTGGCTGCTCTACGAGAAGGAGCTTGGCCGCGCTAACTATGCGCTGCACTGGACCTGCGTGGCGCGGCCCTCCAACATCCTGCTCGCCGGCACGCCGGAGCAGCGCGAGAAATATCTCTTCCCCTGCATCCGCGGCGAGAAATGGGACTGCCTGGCGATGACGGAGCCGGGCGCCGGCTCGGACCTGCGCGGCATGAAGGCGACCGCCGTGCAGGACGGTTCGGACTGGGTGCTCAACGGCACCAAGCATTTTATCTCCCATGCCGACCTTGCCGATTTCGCGATTTGTTTCATGGCTTCCGGCGAAGAGGATTCGCCGCGCGGCAAGCGCAAGAAGATCACCGCCTTCTTCGTCGACAAGGGCACCAAGGGTTTCACGGTGCGCGACGGCTACCGCAACGTCTCGCATCGCGGCTACACCAACTCGATCCTCGAGTTCGACGACTGCCGGCTGCCGGCGAGCCAAATCCTGGGCGAAGTGCACAAGGGCTTCGAGGTGGCGAATTCCTGGCTCGGCGCCACGCGCCTGCAGGTCGGCGCCACCTGCCTCGGCCGCGCCGAGCGCGCGCTTTCGCACGCCATCGAATATGCCGCGCAGCGCCAGCAGTTCGGCCAGCAGATCGGCAAGTTCCAGGGGGTGTCCTTCAAGCTCGCCGACATGGCGACGGAGCTGAAGGCCGCCGACCTGATGGTGTTCGAGGCCGGCTGGAAGTACGATCAGGGCACCGTCACCGATCAGGACATGGCGATGGCCAAGCTGAAGGCCACCGAGATGCTGGCTTTCGTTGCCGACGAAGCGATCCAAATCCATGGCGGCATGGGGCTGATGGACGACCTGCCGCTGGAGCGCATCTGGCGCGACGCCCGCGTCGAGCGCATCTGGGAAGGCACTTCGGAGATTCAGCGACATATTATTTCGCGGGCGTTGCTGCGTCCGTTCGGGGGTTAGAGCATGATCGCCAAAAATCGGGATCCGGTTTTGGGAAAAGATCGCGCTCAAACGAAAAGATGACCATGCATAAACTCGAACGTCTCCTGCGCCCGAAATCGATCGCCGTGTTCGGCGGTGCGCAGGCCGCCGCCGTCGTCGCGCAATCGATCAAGATGGGCTTTGCCGGCGAGATCTGGCCGGTGCATCCGACCAAGGACGAGGTCGCCGGCCGCAAGGCTTATCGCTCCGTCGCCGACCTTCCCGGGGCGCCGGACGCCGCTTTTGTCGGCGTCAACCGGCATCTCACCATCGAAGTCGTCAAGGCGCTGGCCGAGCGCGGCGCCGGCGGAGCCGTCTGCTTTGCCGCCGGTTTCCTCGAGACCGAGGCCTATGACGAGGATGGCGAGCGGCTGCAGGCGGAGCTCGTCGCCGCCGCCGGCGAGATGCCGATCATCGGCCCGAACTGCTATGGCCTGATCAACTATGCTGACGGCGCGCTGCTTTGGCCCGACCAGCACGGCGGCATCAGGCTGGCCGACGGCGGCAAGGGCGCCGCCATCATCACACAGTCCTCCAACATCGCCATCAACATGACGATGCAGAAGCGCGGCCTGCCGATCGCCTTCCTGATGACGGCCGGCAACCAGGCGCAGACCGGCCTTTCGGAAATGGCACTCGGCCTGATCGAGGACGAGCGCGTCACCTCGCTCGGTCTGCACATCGAGGCGTTCGACTCGGTAGCCGGCTTCGAGAGGTTGGCCGCCCGAGCCCGCGAGCTGAAGAAGCCGATCATCGCCATGAAGGTCGGCCGCTCCGAACAGGCGCGGCAGGCGACTGTCTCGCATACCGCCTCGCTTGCCGGCTCAGACGCCGCCTCCGGCGCCTTCCTGAAGCGGCTCGGCATCGCGCGCGTCGATTCGATTCCGGCCTTCATCGAGGCGCTGAAGCTCTTGCACATCACCGGACCGCTGCCCGGCTACAAACTCTCATCGATGAGCTGCTCGGGCGGCGAAGCCTCCGTCATGGCCGACAGCGCGGAAGGCCGTTGGGTGCATTTCCCGACGCTGAGCGCCGAGCATCGCGCCCATGTCAAATCGACGCTCGGGCCCCTGGTCGCGGTCGCCAATCCGCTCGACTACCACACCTTCATCTGGAACAACGAGCCGGCGATGACGGCCACCTTCACCGCCATGGTGTCGGGCGGCTTCGACCTCAACATGCTGGTGCTCGACTTCCCGCGCCCCGACCGCTGCTCGGACACCGATTGGTGGGCGACGCTGCGCGCTTTCGAGGCGGCGCTGAAGACCAACAGGGCGCAAGGCGCGATCGTGTCGTCGCTGCCCGAGAACCTGCCGGAGGAATACACCGCCGGGCTGATGGCGCGCGGCATGGTGCCACTGTTCGGCATTTCGGAAGCCATGGACGCCGCCCAGGCGGCGGCCTTCATCGGCTGGGCCTGGCGCGAGCCCGCGGCGCAGCCGGTCGACACCACGGCGGCTGGCGCGACCGATGGCGACCATGTCACACCCGACGAGGCCGAGGCCAAGGACAGGCTGATCAAGGCCGGCCTGCCGGTGCCGACAGGCGAGCGCGCTTCCAACGCGGTCGAGGCGGTGATCTCGTCGATGGCGCTCGGCTTCCCGGTGGCACTGAAGGCGCTGGGCGTGACGCACAAGTCGGAAGTCGGCGCGGTGCGGCTGAACCTCAAGGACGCCGAATCCGTCAGCAACGCGGCGCATGACCTGCTGCCGCTCGGCACCGGCCTCTATGCCGAGCGCATGGTACGCGACGGCGTCGCCGAGCTGATCGTCGGCTTCACCCGCGATCCTATGTTCGGCGCCGTGATGACGCTCGGCACCGGCGGCGTGCTGGTCGAGCTGTTGCGCGACAGCGTGACGCTCATGCTGCCGGCGACGCGCGACGACATCGAGGCGGCATTGCGTGGATTGAGGCTCTATCCGCTGCTCGAAGGCTATCGCGGCCGGCCGAAGGCCGACGTCGCGGCCGCCATCGACGCCATCGCCGGCATTGCCGACTTCGTCCAGAAGAATGAAGGCGAGATCGAGGAGCTGGACATCAACCCGCTGATCGTCTGCGCCGAAGGCAAGGGCGCGTGGATCGCCGACACCCTGCTGGTGCTTGGAGAAAAGAAGAATGGCTGACGTCATAACCACCCGCCGCGAAGGCACCATCCTGGAAGTCGCGCTCGACCGGCCGAAAGCCAACGCCATCGACTTGAAGACCTCGCGGCTGATGGGCGAGACGTTCAAGGCGTTCCGCGACGACCCCGCCTTGCGCGTCGCCATCGTCAAGACCGCCGGCGACAAGTTCTTCAGCGCCGGCTGGGACTTGAAGGCGGCAGCGGCGGGCGACGCGGTCGACGGCGACTACGGCGTCGGCGGCTTCGCCGGGCTGCAGGAACTGCGCGACTTGAACAAGCCGGTGATCGCCTGCGTCAACGGCATGGCGGTGGGCGGCGGCTTCGAGCTGGCGCTGTCCTGCGATCTCATCTACGCCTCCGACCATTCCTCCTTCGCGCTGCCCGAGATCCGTGCCGGCACGCTGGCCGACGCAGCCACCATCAAGCTGCCCAAGCGCATCCCCTATCATGTCGCCATGGACCTTCTGCTCACCGGCCGCTGGATGGATGTGGCGGAAGCGCATCGCTGGGGCCTGGTCAACGAGGTGCTGCCCAAGGAGAAGCTCGAGGACCGCGTCTGGGAGATCGCCAGGCTGCTGGCCAGCGGCCCGCCGCTGGTCTTCGCGGCGATCAAGGAGACGGCGCGCGTGGCGGAAGCGCTGACCTTCCAGGACGCGATGAACAAGGTGACCCGCCGCCAGCTGCCGACGGTCGATATCCTCTATGGCTCGGAGGACAATCTGGAAGGGTTCCGGGCGTTCGCCGAAAAGCGCGAGCCGGTGTGGAAGGGGAAGTAGTCTCACAGACGATGGCGTTCCTTCGCACCCCCCTCAGCCCTGCCCGTCCTTCGCAGCAGCTGCGCTGCAGCTACGGAGGGTGGACCGGGCATCTCCCCCGCAAGGGAGATCGGATGTCGCCGTCGCTTTCGCCAATCGCCGACGTTGAAGGAGAAGTGCCGTCGACGAAACTGCCAATCTCCCCCCTTGCGGGGGAGATGGCCGGCAGGCCAGAGGGGGGTGCCCAGGCTCGACCTCCAAAGTCGGTCCAAATACTATGACCGACTACAGAAAATTGATCGACGCCGAGACCTGGGCCTTCATCGACAAGACCAATTCCTATTGTCCGCCTGACACGATCGACTACACGATCGCCGAGCAACGGGCGATCTACGACCGGATGTGCCGGGAATTCTTCGCCGGCTATCCGCAAGGCGTAACGACGGAAACGACGGCAATAGCCACGCCGACCAACAGCATCCCGATCCGCATCTACCGCAACACGGAACCGAACGGAGCCGCCATGGTGCTTTATGTCCATGGCGGCGGCTTCATCCTTGGCGGGCTGGACAGCCATGACGATGTCTGCGCCGAGCTTTGCGCCCGCACCGGCTATGACGTTACCTCGGTCGACTACCGGCTGGCGCCGGAGCATCTGCATCCGGCCGCCTTCGATGACGTCATGGACGCGTTCGAATGGGCGGCCAGGACCTACGACTGCCCGGTCGTGCTTTGCGGCGACAGCGCCGGCGGCAATCTCTGCGCCGCGGTTGCTCATGCCACGCGCGGCCACAAGAAAAAGCCGATCGGCCAGGTGCTGATCTATGCGGGCCTTTTCGGCGATCGTTCGAAGGGCTCCTATGTGACGCATGCCGAGGCGCCGATGCTGACGGCGCGCGATATCGAGTTCTACAAGCATATCCGTACCGGCGGCGTGGACCAGACCGGCGATATCACACTCTACCCACTCGCCGATGCCGATTTCGCCTACCTGCCGCCCACAGTGCTGATCACCGCGCAATGCGATCCGCTATCCTCCGACGGCGAGGCCTATCGTGACCACGTCGTCGCGGCCGGCGGGAGAGCCTGGTGGTTCGAGGAGCCGGGGCTGGTGCATGGCTATCTGAGGGCGAGGCACACGGTCGGCCGGGCGCGATCGAGCTTCACCCGCATCGTCGAGGCGGTATCCGTGCTCGGCAAGGGCGAGTGGATCTGGTGATCCTCCCAGGCGGCCAGGACAGCTCCTCCCCGAAACATCTCCCGCTTTGAACCTTTCCGCGTCAGCCCGCGACTGACGACCAGGCACCGCATGGTGCGGGCGGAAAGGAGGCCCCTCTATGACCCGAAACCCAGAGGCTCCGCGGTCTCCGGGAGCAACACGAGCTCAACGCGACCACCGTCTCCGGGACGAGGTCGATGCGCTGGGCTTTCGGCTGATTCCGTTGACCCTGCCAGGCAGCCGGCGTATCGTCATCAAGCGGAAAATAGACAATTCTATCAAGGACGAACGAGCCGGAACGCCGCGCCTTAGCCTGATTTGCGCGGCGACCACGGAGGGTTCTTCCGACGGCTTCGGGGGGAGTTCAATGTCTTGCGACCGCGGCTCGTTCGTGACTTCTCGCGCCGGCGGTTTGCGGCGTGCAATAACGACAACCGGTGGAATTCTTGCCCTGGCGTTGTCCGCTGGCCTTTGGCTCGGCGGCGCGTCACAGGCCCAGGAAACCCGGATCATCTATCCCGGCTCGATGGCTGTGACCGGCTTCCCCGGCACTGTCATCCCCGATTTCGAGCAAGGTTTACCGCCCGGCGTCGATCCGGTCGACGAAACCTTCATCGACACATCGCAGGCCTCGTTGCGGATTTTCGACGTCTCGCGTCTCGGCGGCCCGGCCTCCGGCCAGCTCGTCTACACGCCGCCGCCTTTCGAGGTGACGGCCGGCCAGATCGGCGAGGTGTTCGGCCTTACCTATGACGACGGCGTGCGCGATGGCGTGCCGTCGGGCATCCCCAACCTCTATGCGGCGGCGACCTCGCTGCATGGCATCGAGATCGTCACGCCGGATGCCGACGATGACGGCCGCCCCGAGCGGCAGCGCCGCGGCACCGCCAGTGCGACCTTCATGGACGGCCAGTTCGGCATCGAGAACGGCGGCGGTCCAGGCACGATCTGGAAGGTCGACGGCATCACCGGCGCGGTCTCGAAATTCGCCGACATCGACACCAACAGCGGGCCCGGCATCGCCAATCTCGCCTTCGATCCCATCCACCGAGAGTTCTTCGCCTCCGATCTCGATACCGGCCTGATCCACCGCATGGACCCCGACGGCAATCTGATCGACAGCTTCGACCATGGCGTCGCCGGACGTCCGGCACATGGCCTTGCGCCGGTCGCCGATGACGGCGCCGTGATGGACATCCATGCCGCCGCTTTCGACAGCCAAGACCCGAAGACCTGGGGCTATACCCAGGACGAGCGCCGCGTCTGGGCGATCTCCTATCATGGCGGCCGGCTCTACTATTCCGTCGGCGAGAAGGCGGAGATCTGGTCGGTCGGCATTGCGAGCGACGGAAGCTTTGCCGGCGATCCGCGCTGGGAGCTGACGGTCAAGGCCGACCAGGACTATGCCGTCACCGATATCGCCTTCGACAACAAGGGCTTCCTGTATCTCGCCCAGCGCGGCCCGATCGAGAACCGCTATGACTACAGCGGCTTCGCCTCATCCGGCAAAGGCGAGGTCATCCGCTACCAGCGCGAGGACCCGGACGATCCGGCGACCGAATCGGTCTGGGTGGAAGTGCCGCAGGAATACGCGATCGGCTTCCCGCAGGGCAACCGCCAGTCGGCCGGCGGCGTCGACCTGCAATACCGCTACGATGCCGAGGGCAATCTGGACACCAGCGTTTGCACCGACACTGTCGTCAACACCGGCGACAAATTGCGCGACAATCCGGAGCTTGCCGAGCGGCTCGCCGCCGGCGGCCCGCTTGCCGTGCATGGCGTGCAGCTCACGCCGAGCGCGCTGGTCAAGCCGGCCAACGTGCCGCCCTTCGGCTCATGGTTCGTCGACTTCGACGGCTATTTCGAAGACCCGGACGTCGAAGGCCATGTCGGCGACGTCAGGGTCTGGCGCCCTTGCGAAGGCCGTGCCGGCTATTATGAGGACATCCCCGGCGGCGGCTACCTGCCTCCCTTCTATCCGCCTGATTTCCCGCCGCCCGGCAACCTGCCGCCCTGCATCGATGTCGAGGACGTCCAGTATTTCTGCACGCCTCGCGGGCTTCAGGCCGATCTCTATCTCAAAGACCCGGCCGGCTTCGGCGGCGATTCGATCAAGGCTCTGTCCAAGACGCCGGGCGTCGGGGTGACCTCACCCATATCGCACGCGCCGGGCAAGCCCTACACGATCGACATCACCGGCCATAATCCGGGCGAAACCGTCAATGTCGGGCTCTGCTTCTACCGGAAGTCCGACCGGGACAAGGGCGGTTACTATCCTTGCTGCAAGATGACGCTGCCGCTCAGAACGCCGGCCGTCAGCTGCGAAGCGCCGAGGAGGGGCAGATGAACGATCTCGCCCTTTCCCGCTTCGCTTCGCGCAAAACCGTCATGGAGACGATCATGAAACCCCTGTCATACGCCAGGCGCGGCGCGCGCTGGCTGATGGCGGCCGGTATCGCGGTCGCCATGACGCCGGCGCTGCCGGCGCTCGCCCAAGACAAGGCTCCGGCCGCGGCCGCCAATCCGGAATCCGCTCCTGAACAGCGCGGCATCAATCCGGAACTCGGGCGAATCGTGCCCTTCTTCACCAAGATAGGCGGCCAGAGAAGCTGCGATACCGTCGAATATGTCTTGAGCTTCGGCATCCACGGCGACCCGCAGGACTTCGACCGGCCAAGCGTGGCGGCCCTCTTGAAAGCGACAAGGCTCGACTTCAGGGACCAGCTGCCGCACGGCCTGCAGATCGTCAGCGTCGACGTCGTCGGCGACGGCACGAGCGCTTCCGGCGGACCGCTGCCCGCCGCTTCGATCAGCACATCGGCCGGCCCGGACGATACGACGACCGTCTCCAATTTCCGGATCAGCGCCTCCAACCTCGACGGCGTCGGTCCTGCCAACGAACGCGTGATCACCTTCCGGATTGCGGCCAAGATAGACCATGCCGCCTTTCCCGCACCGGCGACGGTCGACAACCAGGGCGAGATGAAAGTGGCCCTCAGGGGTGGTCCGGCAACCACGATCCCGTCACAGGATCCGGACAAGCCCGACGACGGCGATTTCCTCACTGGCGTGAAGACTTCGATCAAGATCGACCTGAGCAAATGCAACCCGCCGCCTCCGCCTCCCGGCAAGGAATGCTTCAAGGTCGAGCGCGGCACGGTCGACTGCGTGCCCGGCGGCGGCGCCTTCATCTACCACATGCCGGTCGGCCCGGAGATGGGCGGCAAGTGGGTGCAGGTGTCGACGACGACGCCCGGCATCACCATCGTTCCCGACACGCAACAGGTGCCTGCGGGCGGCGGCGTGCTGAACTGGAAGATCATCGGCGCCTCGCCCGGCGATGCCATCCATCTCGTCGTCACCGGCATCGACACCTATGCCGGGCCGAAGGAAGGCTGGGGGCTCTGCTGCACGCAGACGATCGACATCGTCATTCCGCGCGACCTCAGATGCCCGCCTGAAAAGCAGCCCGACCTCAAGGTCGAGAAGTGGGCCGAGGTGCCGCGTTGCACGATGGCCGGCGGCTGCGATTTCACCATCACGGTCACCAATGTCGGCGACGGGCCCTACAACGGCAAGATCGTGCTCGACGAGGTGACGCTGCCGGCGGGCTCGGTGGTCACTTCAGGACCGAATCCGCCCTGGGTCTGCGCGCCCGCAATGACGCCGATGACCTGCACCCATCCGGTGACCACGCTCAACCCCGGCGCCTCCGTCAACCTCAAGCTCGGCTTCAAGCCGGCCGGCGGCTGGCAGGGCGGCGTGCTGCGCAACTGCGCCGCCTATGATTACCAGGCCAGCGGCAAGCCGCTGTTCGGCAGCCAGCAGAACGACCGCGGCTGCGCCTCGATCCCGATCTGCCGTCGTGGCGATCGCGACCCGCGGTGCCAGCCTCCGGTCGAGAAGAAGGTCGACCTGATCCTGAAGAAGCGCGCCCGCGTCCCGGTCTGCACGCTGGAGGGTGTCTGCTATTTCGTGATCGACATCATCAACAACGGCACCAACACCTATAACGGGCCGCTGACGGTGATCGACACCTATCCCGGCGGCGCGCCGACCTCCTCGACCTTCGGGCCGAGCCCGCCATGGACCTGCGGACCGAACGGCCCCGGCCAGTTCCGCTGCGACAATGCCGGCATCTCGCTGCCTCCGGGCGCTTCGACGCCGATCGTCGTCAAGGCGGTGATGCCGGCAAACTACCGGCCGGATAGCGTCGAGAATTGCGCCGAGGTGAAGGCCATCCCCGGCGAGGCCGACCTCGCCAACAACAAGGCCTGCGCGACCGAGCGCATCCGCCATCCGAACGGCGGCCAGCCCGGCCTGCGCATCACCAAAATATGCGAGGGCTCGCTCGCCGGTGCCGCGGCGATTTCCTGCCGGATCACCGTCAGCAACGCCGGCACCGCCGCCCCCACCGGTCTGGTGCGGGTCAATGATGCCGCCACGCTTATATCGGGCGGTATGCCGGCAGCCATCCAGACCGTGACCCCCGACGGCGCTGACTGGAGCTGCGGGCCGGTGCCTGCCAACACGCTGTCGTGCCAGATTCCCGGCGCGGTCATGACGCCCGGAACCAGCCGGCATTTCGACGTGACGGTGAGCGCCAATGGCGCGTTCGAGAACTGCGCGCGCGGCTCCTATGGGCCGGCGCCGGGCGACGATATCGTCTATCCGATCGGCCAGGCCTACGCCAAGGGCGGCGGCGCCTCGACCATCCGCGTCGAGAAGACCGGCGATGCCGAGTGCCAGCCGGGCGCGCCCTGCTCGTTCGAGATCACTATCGCGAACGATGGGCCAAACGCCTTCTCCGGCCCGGTCCGCATCGGCGATGCGGTCGGTCTGGACGGCGTTGGCCGCCTGGAAGGCGTTCCGATCGCCTCGATCGATCCGCCCTTCGGCTGCTCGCCGGAACCGACGACGCTGCCGGCATCCTGCATCGCCAAGCTGACGCTTGGCGCCGGTGAAAGCCACACGCACCATGTCAGCGTGGTCCTTCCCGACCTTGCCAAACTGCAGGGCGCGGTCAGCGGGCAGAACTGCGTCGGCGTGCTCTCGCCGAACACGCCGGTGCAGGGCGGCAGCGACGTGCTGTCGCGCGCCCCGACCAACGCACAGGGCGATCGCGGCAAGGCCTATGCCTGCCACCCCTTCACCATCAAGCGTGAAGCGAAGACCCAATGCTCGGCCGGCATGGTGCTCAACTCGGCCGGCCGCTGCGCCTGCCCGGAGGGCACCAGCTTCCGGAACGGCCAGTGCTCCGGCGGCGGCACCCAGCTTCTGCCGCTGCCAGTACCGCAACGCTGCGTCCTGCTCAAGGGCCAGATCCGGACCGAGGATGGGCGCTGCGTTTGTCCGCGCGGCACCGAGCTGGAAAACGGCAAATGCGTACGGGGCGAGCAGCCGCAGGAGCCGCAGTGCACGCTGCGTCCCGGCCAATACCGCGACCAGGACGGCAATTGCGTGTGCCGGCGTGGCGAGCTGGTGAACGGCGTCTGCCAGGTCGTTCCGCCGAAATGCACGATCCGTGGCGCCGTGCCGACTTCAAATGGCTGCGTCTGCCCGAAGGGCACGCATCTCGACCGCGTCGCCAAGGCCTGCGCGCCCGACAGGCAGCCGCCCAGCCAGTGCCGGATTCGCGGCCAGGTGCGCAATGCCGACGGTGATTGCGTCTGCCCGAGGGGAATGGAGGTGAGGGGTAAGGTCTGCGCGCCGGTCAAGAAGCCGCAAGCGTGCTCCATCCGCGGCCAGATCCTCAACAAGCGTGGCGCCTGTGTATGCCCGCGCGGCACCGAGGTGATAGAAGGCAGGTGCGGCACGTTCGAAGACGCTGAATGCGCTCCGGGCTCGCAGATGATCGACGGCATTTGCCAGCCGATCGTCAGGCGGCGCTGCCCGGTCGGGACGACCGGACGGTATCCGGACTGCTTCCCGATCCGCAGGCGGCCAGGCCTGGAGATCGATCCGAACCTGCTGCTCAATCCGAACATCCTGCAGCAGCTGGTGCCAAGGGACCGACCAAGATTGCAACGGAACCCGGCGACCAACAACCTTCAGTAACGGAGCTGCGGCCACATCGCGAACCCGCCGGAGCAATCCGGCGGGTTGTTATTTTCCCGCGTCCCAGCCGCGTTCCTGTGCGCCTGCCGACCGATGCGGAAAACATGCTTCCCCTTGGCTGGACGATGGTCTAGGCAGACCCGCATGGAAGGCGCGCGGCCCAGCGCGCCGACGTGGATGCCGGGAGAGGCCTTTCATGAGCAAGAAGACCCTGATCGCGCCGTCGGTGCTGGCGTCGGATTTCTCGAAGCTCGGCGACGAGGTCGAGGCGGTCGCGGCCGCCGGCGCCGACTGGATCCATCTCGACGTGATGGACGGTCATTTCGTGCCCAACATCACCTTCGGCCCATCGGTGATCAAGGCGATCCGCAACCGGACAAAAACCTTCTTCGACTGCCATCTGATGATCGCGCCGGCCGACCCCTATCTGGCTGCCTTCGCCGAGGCCGGCTGCGACGGCATGACCGTGCATGCCGAGGCCGGCCCGCATCTCGACCGTTCGCTGCAGACCATCAAGGGCCTCGGCAAGAAGGCCGGCGTCTCGCTCAACCCGGCGACGCCGGAAACGGCGATCGAATATGTGCTCGACCGGCTCGACCTCATCCTGCTCATGACCGTCAATCCCGGTTTCGGCGGCCAGGCGTTCATCCCGGCCATCGTCGACAAGGTGAAACGCGTCAAAGCGCTGATCGGCAACCGCCCGATCCGCATCGAGATCGACGGCGGCGTCTCGCCGGAAACAGCGCCGCTGGTGACCGCCGCCGGCGCCGACGTGCTGGTGGCGGGGGCGGCCATCTTCAAAGGCGGCACCGTCGAAGCGTATCGGGCAAATATAGAGGCAATCCGCTCCGCAGCCGACAAGGCCGCCAATTAAAGTATGCGACGCAGCTCTTCTAGCGGAGGTTGCACACTCCAATCGCGCTATTGAACCGTTGTTCAATATATCTTGTTGGCCATAAAAATCGTAGGCGGATTTTACTTTACTCGATAATAGACCGCCCCCTTGTCTAAAAGTCGAGTATCATCATCTTCCGCTTTGAGGCGGCAATGCCCGACTGTATGATACATGTACGGGAAATTGCTTCGCCGAGGGGCCCTGGCAAAACAGGGGCAAGCAATGGGAGTTCGATTGACATACGGAAATGCCGATACGGGCCAAGGCAAGGGTGCCAAGAGCACGCTGGCCAGTTCGGTCTACCATCAGCTCCGCGAGGACCTGCTGCGTGGAGCTTTGGAAGCCGAGGGCAAGCTGCGCGTCGAATGGGTCGTTTCCCGCTATGGCGCCGGCGCCTCGCCGGTACGCGAAGCGCTCAACCGCCTCGCCGCCGAGGGCCTGCTCGGCCGCCATGACCAGCGCGGCTTCTTCCTGATGCCGGTGAGCGCGGCCGAGCTGGAGGAGCTGACCCGCACGCGCTGCTGGCTGGAGGAACGCGCGTTGCGCGAATCCATAGCGCACCGCACGGCCGAGTGGGAAGAACAGCTGGTGCTCGCCCTGCACCGGCTGGCGCGCGCCGAGCGGCGCCAGCCAAGCGAACCGGCAACCAACAATCCGGAATGGGAGAAGCTGCACCGCGCCTTCCACCGCGCGCTGATCTCGGCATGCCGGTCGCACTGGCTGATCGGCTTTTGCGACCAGCTTTCCGACCAGGCCTCCCGCTACCGGCTGATCTCGCAGCGCGGTCCGGGCTCCGAACGGGACGACCTCGGCGAGCACCGGACGATCGCCGAGCACACGCTGGACGGCGATGCCGACGGCGCGGTCGAAGCCTTGCTCAGCCACTACCGGCTGACGGCGGAGATGTGCATGGCGCGCTTTAACGAGGGCTACGGTCCGAAGGCCGGCTCGGGCAAGGTTTCGCGCGGCCGCAAACAGCCGTCCATGTAGCTGCCCATCGCCGGCAAATCTGGTATTCGCTCTGGCTAAAGCGCGTCGCGATCTTTCAGATTCGCTGCGCTTTAGTTTTTTGATTTTACGCATGTCTTTGTCCCGAAACCGGTTCCCACTTTCGGGAGACATGCTTTAGGCCGATGCATCGAATGTCATCGGCAACGAGGCCAGGGAATGACCATGACCAACCACCTGTTCGACGCTTTCCGCGCCAGCATGCCGGCGCCTGGCCAAATGTTAATGGAGACCGATAACGGACGTTCGATCTCCTATGGCGACATGCTGGCGCGGTCCGGGCAATTTGCGCGTGCGCTTGTCGAAACGGGCGTCCAGCCCGGAGATCGCGTCGCCGTGCAGGTGGAGAAGACGCCGGAAGCGCTGCTGCTGTATCTCGCCTGTCTGCGCGCCGGCGCCGTCTTCCTGCCGCTCAACACCGCCTATACGTTGCCGGAGCTCGACTATTTCTTCCGCGACGCGGAACCGCGGCTGGTCGTCTGCGATCCGGAAAAGGCAGGCGATATCCAATCGCTTGCCGCGTCGGTGGGCGCCGCGACGCTGACGCTTGGCCGCGATGGGCGGGGCACGCTCGCGGATCGCGCCAAGGTGCAGCCGGAGGATTTTGCGAATGTAGCGCGCGGTCCGGACGATCTTGCCGCCATCCTCTATACCTCGGGCACGACCGGCCGATCCAAGGGCGCCATGCTCAGCCACGAGAACCTCGCCTCCAACGCGCGCGTGCTCACCGAGCACTGGCGCTTCGGCGCCGACGACGTGCTGATCCACTCGCTGCCGATCTTCCACACGCACGGCCTGTTCGTCGCCACCAACGTCATCCTGATGGCCGGCGCCAAGATGTTATTCGAGCAGAAATTCGATCCCGCCCGTGTCATCTCGCTTCTGCCGCGCGCGACCGCGCTGATGGGCGTGCCGACCTTCTATGTGCGGCTTTTGCAGCAGGAGGGCCTGACGAAGGCTGTGGCGAGCCACATGCGGCTGTTCATCTCCGGCTCGGCGCCGCTGCTTGCCGAGACGCACAATGCCTGGCGCGAGCGCACCGGCCACGCCATCCTCGAGCGCTACGGCATGACCGAAACCAACATGAACACGTCCAACCCCTATGACGGCGAGCGGCGCGCCGGCACAGTCGGCTTTCCCCTGCCCGGCGTCTCCTTGCGCATCGCCGATCCCGAGACGGCCAAGCCGCTGGCCCAGGGCGAGATCGGCATGATCGAGGTGAAGGGACCGAACGTCTTTGCCGGCTACTGGCGGATGTCGGAGAAGACCAAAGCCGAGTTCCGCGGCGACGGGTTCTTCATCACCGGCGATCTCGGGCTGATCGACGCCGACGGCTATGTCCACATCGTCGGTCGCGGCAAGGACCTGATCATCTCGGGCGGCTACAACGTCTATCCGAAGGAAATCGAGAGCGAGATCGACGCGCTTGAAGGCGTCGGCGAAAGCGCAGTGATCGGCGTCGCCCATCCGGATTTCGGCGAAGGCGTCACGGCGGTCGTGGTGCGCAGGCCGGGATCGGCGATCAGCGCCGCCGACATTGCCGGCGCCATCGCCGGGCGGCTGGCGAAATACAAGCATCCGAAGCAGGTGATCTTCGTTGATGAACTGCCGCGCAACACGATGGGCAAGGTGCAGAAGAACGTTTTGCGCGAGACGTATAAGGATATATATGCCAAAGCCGGCTAATAATACTGCGTCGTCATCCTAGGGCGAAGCAAGGAGCGAAGCGACGCGGCGCAGACCCTAGGATCCATTCCGTGACGCTAAGGCATTGCAACGGTTATAGAATTCTGCACCGTTGCGCTCTACGGCAGAGCTCACGGCATGGATCCTCGGGTCAAGCCCGAGGATGACGAAGGAATAGGCTCAGGCGGAAAACACCTTCTCGCCGCCGATCCAGACGCTCTTTACATCCAGATCCTCCGACAGCCCGACAATGTCGGCGGCGGTGCCGTTGGCGAAGCGGCCGAGCCGGTGCGCCTGGCCGATCGCTTGCGCCGGATAGAGCGAGGCCATGCGGAGCGCCTCGTCGAGATCGAGCCCGATCACACGATGGACGAAGCGCACGGCGGAAATCATGTCGAGGTCGGCACCGGCCAGCGTGCCGTCGGCAAGCCTGAGACTCCCGTCCTTGCGATAGATGGTGCGGCCGTTCAGCGTGAAGGAGGTCATGTCGGTGCCGATCGTCGCCATGGCGTCGGTGACCAGCAGGATCTTGCCCGGACCCTTCTTGGCATTGAGCGCGAGCGTCATCGTGCCGGGATGGACATGGATGCCGTCGGCGATGATGCCGGCGTAGAAATTGCCGGTGTCTATGGCGGCGCCGGCCAGCCCCGGCTCGCGATTGCCGATCTGGCTCATGGCATTGAAGAGATGCGTGACGACGGTGGCACCGGCCTCGGCGAAGGCCGTTGCCGTGGCATAGTCGGTGTCGGAATGGCCGAGGCTGACGACGGTGCCGGCCTTGGCCAGCGCCGTGACGCGGCCCGGCTCGACCGATTCCGGCGCAATCGTGGTGAGCAGGACCGGCAGATCCCGGCGCGCGGCGACCAGCGCGGCCTGGTCGGCGTCGGTCATCGGCCGGATCAGAGCCGGATCATGCGCGCCCTTGCGCGCGACGGACAGATGCGGCCCTTCGAGATGCAGGCCGAGGAAACCCGGCACGTTCTTCCGCGCTGCCTCGGCGCCGGCGGCGACCGCTGCGGCGGTGATCGCCGGCGTGTCGGTGATCAGCGTCGGCAGCAGCGCCGTGGTGCCGAAGGGCGCATGCGCCCGGCAGATGGTCTCGATCGAGGCGACATCGGGATGGTCGTTGAGCATGACGCCGCCGCCGCCATTGACCTGGATGTCGACAAAGCCGGGGACCAGCAGGCGGCCGCCGGTCTCGACTTTGGATACCCCGGACGGAACGGCGCCAATGGGCAGGATGGCCTCGACAAGACCGTCCTTGACGAGGAGAGCCGCGTCTTCGTGCCAGTCGGCACCGTCGAAGATGCGGGCACCGGTGAGGGCGAAACGGTCGCTCATACGGTTTCCGTCACCTTGCGCAGGTTGCGCGGCGCATCCGGATCGAGGCCGCGATGGCGGGCGAAGGCCTCGACAAAGCCGTAGAAGGACACGATCAGCGGCAGCGGATCGGTCAGCGGATGGCCGGTCGCGACATGCGGCAGCAGCTTGGCGCTCCTTGCCTTGTCGGAGGTGACGAAAGCCGCCGCGCCCTTGGCCGCCAAGCTGTCGGCGGCCTCGGCCACCGAAGGCTCCGACGCGTCGCGGGCGGCGAGCGCCAGGACCGGAAAGCCCGGCCCGACCAGCGCCAGTGGCCCATGCATGACTTCCGCCGCGCTGTAGGCCTCGGCATGCATGGCGCAGGTCTCCTTGAACTTCAGCGCCGCCTCGCTGGCAATCGCGAAGGACGGGCCGCGGCCGAGGATGAACAGCGACTGCGGGGTCTCAAGCGCCGCCGCCAGCGCCATCCAGTCGCAAGCGATCGCCTTTTCGAAATGTTCGGGCAGGCGGGCAAGTGCTGAAAGCAGCGGCTCATCGCCGGTGCTGTGCGCCATCAGCGCCAAGGCGGCGACGGCCGAATTGACGAAGGTCTTGGTGGCCGCGACGCTGCGCTCAGGCCCGGCGAGGATGTCGATGGCATAGTCGGAGGCGCGCGCCAGCGGCGAGTCGGCGGTGTTGGTGATGGCGACGGTCAGCGCGCCGCCCGTCCTTGCCGTTTCGGCCATGGCGACGATGTCGGGGCTCTTGCCCGACTGCGAGATCGCGAGGCAAGCCGAGCCGCGCAGCCTGAGCTTCGCGCCGTAGATGGAGGCGATCGACGGGCCGACCGAAGCGACGGCAAGGCCGGCCGTCAGCTCGACAGCATATTTCATGAAAGTGGCGGCATGATCGGACGAGCCGCGCGCCACGGTGACGACGAAATGCGGATCGCGCTCGCGAAGGCCGCGGCCGGCTTCGGCAAGCATCTTGGCCGAGCCATCCAGCAGGCGGGCGGTGGCCTGCGGGATCTCCTCGATCTCGCGCCGCATATGGGTGGCGGTTGCGCTCATGGCCGGATCTCCTCTCCCGGCCCGGTCAGCCGGAGTTCCGCGACGAAGTCATAGGCGTCGCCCCTGTATATCGAGCGGGTGAACTCGATCACCTTGCCGCTCGCCAGATAGGAAATACGTTCGATGTGCAGCCCGGCAACCCCGGGCGGCACTTCCAGCAGGCGCGCATCACCATCGCCGAGATTGGCGGCCGAGATGCGCTGCACCGCCCGTACCGGGCGGTTGCCGGTCAATTCCAGCGCCGCGTAGAGCGAGGAGCCGATCGCCTCGGGGTCGGGCAGCACGCTCGCCGAAATTGCGGCGCGCTCGATCGCCAGCGGCGTGTCGTTGGCGATGCGCAGGCGCGCCACGCGCGCCACCAGCTCGCTCGACGACAGGCCGAGCACCATCATCTCGTCCGGCGAGGGCGCATAGAGGCCGCGGTCGAGCCAGGCCGAGCGCACAACCATGCCGCGGCGTGCCATGTCCTCGGTGAAGGAGGTGAGCCTCGACAGCGATTGCTCGACGCGCTCCATGCGCGGCGCGACGAAGGTGCCGGAGCCATGGCGCTGGACGAGGATGCCGCCCTTGACCAGATCCTGCACCGCCTTGCGCACGGTGACGCGCGAGATGTCGGCCTTGCTGGCGATATCGCGCTCGGACGGCAGCGCGTCGCCCGGGCCGATCAGGCCGCGATTGACCGCTTCCTCGATGCTTTTCCGGAGCTGCAGGTAGAGCGGCGCTCCGCTTTGCGACGACTCCTTTAGCATGGCGAAAATCTGGTCGGCGGCGCTCATCGGTCAGCCCCCGACTTGCCGGCGAAGATGCGCACCGCCATCTGCACCGCGCCGCCAAGCGCATCGTCAAGCGGGGCTTTCAGAAGCGCCCGATAGCGTGCGGAAAGACGCGGCGCGTAGAGCGCCGCCAAGCCGCCGAGCAGGCAGAGCGGAGCGTCGTCCGCAAGATCGAGCGCACCGAGCGAGGCCTCGACGTCGGCAACCGCCTTGTCGAGGATCCAGTTGGCGACGAGGTCGCCCTTTTCGGCATGCTCGAAGACTTTTGGCGCGAAGCCGCCGAAGTCGCCAGGCTTGGCGTTGGTGGTGAATTCGACCACGTCCTCGGGATTGTTGCGGAAGACGGCAAGCATGGCGTCCGTCAGCGGCGAACCGGGGCGGATGCCGTCATAGGCTAGCAGCGTCTGCTCGAGCAGATCACGGCCAATGCGGGCGCCGCTGCCCTGGTCGCCGACCTGGAAGCCCCAGCCGCCGATGGCGCGTGACTTGCCCGCCTTACGCGCCATATAGGCGGTGCCGGTGCCGAGAATGGCCATGGCGCCGTCGCCGGAACCGACCGCGCCTTCGAGCGCGATCTCGGCATCGGTCTCGACGCGGCTTTTGCTGAAGGGCAGGATTGCTTCCAGCTGCTGCCTGTAGGTGCCGACATTGGCGCCGGCGAGACCCAGAATGGCAGGCGTCTCAGGGATCAGCTCCGGATCCTTGCCGGCGGCGAGGAATGCCTGCCTGGCCGCGTCGACGATGTTGGCGCGCGCGCCGGTAAGATCGGTGCGGATGTTGGCCGCGCCGCTTTTGGCACGGCCAACGACAGCGCCGTCGGCGGTCGCAAGGGCCGCCCTGCAGCTGGTGCCGCCGCCATCGATGCCAAGCACGAATTTCACGCGATTTCTCCTCGGGCAGGATAATACCAATAAAATACCAATAGCCAAGCGTTAATTTTCGTTCAAAAAAGATTAAGGCGCATTTTATTGAAAAATCACTGAAATTTGCCGGCGATACAATTCCAAGCGGCGAAATCCATTAATGGATGTGGACAAGTGGTATTTTTTTGGTATTGTTCCCTTCAGTTGGAGGAAAGCGGATGGCCGAGACGCGCACGGAAGCGCTTCATCAAAATGCCGAGGGGCTGGATGTTCAGGCCCCGGATGCCATCCTTTCGTTCCTCGCCAACGCGCAGATCGAGGCCGCCAAGGCCGTGCACGGCGCCATTCCGGCCATTGCCGAGGCAGCCGAGCTCATCGCAAGACAATTGAAGAGCGGCGGCAGGCTCGCCTACGCGGCGGCCGGCAGTTCCGGCCTAATGGCTGTTGCCGACGCTCTGGAGCTTCCAGGCACATTCGGCATCGCGCGCGACCGCATCGCCATCCTGATCGCCGGCGGCGACGAGGCGTTCCACACGCTTGCCGGCGGACCGGAAGACGACACCGAGGAAGCCGCGGCGGCCGTGGCAAGCGCCGATATCGGCAAGGGCGACTGCCTGATCGCCATCTCGGCCAGCGGCTCGACACCCTATGCCGTCCAGGCGATCGGCGACGCCCGGCGCCGGGGCGCCGCGACGATCGCGATCGCCAACAACAAAGGCGCGCCGCTGTTCGAACGGGCCGACGTCGCCATCCTGCTCGAAACGCCGCCGGAGCTGATCGCCGGCTCGACGCGCATGGGCGCGGGAACCGCGCAGAAGATCGCGCTCAACATGCTGTCGACGCTCGCCGCCATCCATCTCGGCCATGTCCATGACGGCTACATGGTCAACCTCACCGCCGACAACATCAAGCTGCGCGACCGCGCGGTACGCATGGTCGCCGCCATCACCGGGCGCGACCGGGACGACGCGGCGCGGCTGCTCGAAGAGAGCGGCGGCGGCGTCAAGACTGCCATTCTGCTCGCCGCCGGCGCTGCCAACGCCGACGCGGCCGAGAAGATACTGGAAGGAGCTGGCCAGAAGCTCAGGCCGGCGCTTTCCGCGATCGAGGGGAGCAAGGGGCGCTAGCCCCAGTTCTCATCAGAACCGAACCTGAAAAAGGTCAACAGGGAGACTGAACATGACGACCAAACTACTGACGGCACTGCTGCTCGGCACGAGCATCCTCGGCAGCACCGGGATGGCTCTCGCCGAAGACGTAGCGCTCAACATCGAGAGCTGGCGCGGCGACGACCTGACCATCTGGAAGGACAAGCTGATCCCGGCCTTCGAGGCCAAGAACCCCGGCATCAAGGTGGTGTTCGCGCCCTCGGCGCCGACTGAATATGACGCAGCCCTCGGCGCCAAGCTCACCGCCGGCTCGGCGGGCGACCTGATCACCTGCCGCCCGTTCGACAAGTCGCTGGAGCTGTTCAAGAAGGGCAACCTCGCCGACCTTTCGTCGCTGCCCGGCATGGACAACTTCTCGCCCGTCGCCAAGGCCGCCTGGCAGACCGACGACGGCAAGTCGAGCTTCTGCGTGCCGATGGCTTCGGTCATCCACGGCTTCATCTACAACAAGGACGCCTTCGACAAGCTCGGCCTCAAGGTGCCGACCACCAACGAAGAGTTCTACGCCGTGCTCGACAAGATCAAGGCGGACGGCACCTACATTCCGATGGCAATGGGCACCAAGGACCTCTGGGAAGCCGCGACCATGGGCTACCAGAATATCGGCCCGAACTACTGGAAGGGCGAGGACGGCCGCGCAGCCCTGATCAAGGGTGAGCAGAAGCTGACCGATGCCGACTGGGTCGAGCCCTACAAGGAACTGGCCAAGTGGAAGCCCTATCTCGGCGACGGCTTCGAGGCTCAGACCTATCCGGACAGCCAGAACCTGTTCACGCTCGGCCGCGCCGCCATCTACCCGGCTGGCTCGTGGGAGATCGGCCTGTTCAACACGCAGGCGCAGTTCAAGATGGGCGCCTTCCCGCCGCCGGTGCAGAAGGCCGGCGACACCTGCTACATCTCCGACCATACCGATATCGGCATGGGCCTGAATGCGGCGTCGAAGCATCCGGAAGAAGCCAAGAAGTTCCTGGAATGGGTCGCCTCGCCGGACTTCGCCACCATCTACGCCAACGCGCTGCCGGGCTTCTTCAGCCTGAACAGCACGCCGGTGAAGATGGAGGACCCGCTGGCGCAGGAATTCGTCTCCTGGCGCGGCAAGTGCAAGTCGACGATCCGCTCGACCTATCAGATCCTGTCGCGCGGCACGCCGAACCTCGAGAACGAGACCTGGGTCGAATCGGCCAATGTGATCAACGGCACCGACACGCCGGAAGCCGCGGCCAAGAAGCTGCAGGACGGCCTCGACAGCTGGTACAAGCCGGCGAAGTAATTTTTGCCATCGAACCGGCCGGGCGCCTGCCCGGCCGGTATTCGGACAGTTCTTAGATAGCGATTGTCGGCGCCGCCTCTCGGTCTTACCCTCACTTTGCGGGGAAGACGAAGCCGCACTGTCGCTGGCCTTGTCCGCCCGTGAAGGGGAACAATCAGGCCGTGCATCGAGGCATCAGCTAAGCATTCATCGACCTGGAACCGAGAGACGGCGGGGACCGAACTCATGGCCGCACAAACACGACCCAAGAAACCGATCCGCTGGCATATCGGCGTCTTCCTGGCGCCGGCGGTGCTCGTCTACACGGCGGTCATGATCCTGCCGCTGTTCGGCACCCTCCAGCTGTCCTTGTTCCGCAACATCGAGCAGAGCCAGGTGTTCGTTGGTCTCGGCAATTTCCGCACGCTGTTCGGCGACCCCAACTGGTCGGTGAACTTCTGGAACGCGCTGAGGAACAATGTCTGGTTCTTCATCATCCACATGCTGGTGCAGAACCCGATCGGCGTCCTGCTGGCAGCACTTCTCTCCAGCCCGAGGCTCAGATTCGCCGCCTTCTACCGCACGGCGATCTTCGTGCCGACCATCCTGTCCTTCGTCATCGTCGGCTTCGCCTGGAAGCTGATCCTGTCGCCGATCTGGGGCGTTGCGCCGCATCTGCTCGACTTCGTCGGGCTGAAGAGCCTGTTCACGCCGTGGCTCGGTAAGGAGCAATATGCGCTGACCGCGCTCAGCCTGGTCTCGGTCTGGCAGTTCGTCGGCATCCCGATGATGCTGATCTATGCCGCGCTGCTGTCGATCCCCGATGAGGTGATCGAGGCCGCCGAATGCGACGGCATCACCGGCATGGCGCAGTTCTGGAAGATCAAGCTGCCGCTGATCCTGCCTTCGATCGGCATCATCTCGATCCTGACCTTCGTCGGCAATTTCAATGCCTTCGATCTGATCTACACCGCGCAAGGGGCGCTGGCCGGACCGAACTATTCGACCGACATCCTCGGCACCTTCCTCTACCGCGCCTTCTTCGGCTTCCAGCTGCAGGTCGGCGACCCCAATATGGGCGCGGCGATCGCGACCATGATGTTCCTGATCATCCTCGCCGGCGTCTGCATCTACCTGTTCCTCGTCCAGACGCGCCTGCGTCGCTACCAGTTCTGAGGGGGAGCCATGAGCACCGCTACCCGTTCGCTTCCCCGCACCATCGGCGCCCACGCGGTCCTTTTGACCTACACGGTGATCGCGCTGTTCCCGGTGATCCTGGTGATCATGAATTCCTTCAAGTCGCGCGCGGGCATCTTCGGCGCGCCGCTGACGCCGCCGACGCCGAAGACCTTCGACCTGATCGGCTACAGCACCGTGTTCGGCCAGGGCGATTTTTTCCACTATTTCCAGAACAGCCTTGTCGTCACCGTCGCTTCGCTGTTCTTCGTGCTTTTGTTCGGCGCGATGGCCGCCTTCGCGCTGTCGGAATACCGCTTTCGCGGCAACACGATGATGGGACTTTACCTGGCGCTCGGCATCATGATCCCGATCCGCCTCGGCACCGTCGCCATCCTGCAGCTGATGGTGGCGACAGGGCTGGTCAACACGCTGACGGCGCTGATCCTGGTCTACACCGCGCAAGGGCTGCCTTTGGCCATCTTCATCCTGTCGGAATTCATGAAGCAGGTATCCGACGATCTGAAGAACGCCGGGCGCATCGACGGGCTGTCGGAATACACGATCTTCTTCCGGCTGGTGCTGCCGCTGGTGCGCCCGTCGATGGCGACCGTCGCCGTCTTCACCATGATCCCGATCTGGAACGATCTCTGGTTCCCGCTGATCCTGGCGCCATCGGAAGAGACCAAGACGGTGACGCTCGGCGCGCAGCTTTTCCTCGGCCAGTTCGTCACCAACTGGAACGCGATCCTGGCGGCGCTCTCGCTGGCGATCCTGCCGGTGCTGATCCTCTACGTCATCTTCTCGCGGCAGTTGATCCGCGGCATCACGTCGGGAGCGGTGAAGTGAGCGACGGTCGAGATATTATCGCTCAGGCTCTCGCCGAGACAGCGAGCCGCTATGGATTTCGAGGCGTTCGCGCCACGAATTTCTACCGGGAGTGGTCAGAGACGATCTGCGTGCTGAACCTGCAGAGGTCTGCCTGGGAGCCACAGTTCTACCTCAACGCCGCCGTCTGGTTTACGCGGTTCGGACCGGAGCGCCGGCCGAAAGAGCACAACTGCCACATTCGTTGGCGCGTGAATTCGCTGGAGGAAGACGAGCAGTCGAAGGCGTTCACCCAGGCGCTGAACCTTGAGCATCAGTTGCCTGACGGTCAGAGGCTTTCGCTCATCACGGACGGGGTCGTTGCTTATGGCTTCGGGCTCTTATCCCGGTGCGAAAGTGAACAAGCAGCTTTGCGTGTTGCGGAGGAATGTGGACCACAAGTGATGGTGGCTCTCAAGGCCCGCAGCCAAGAAAAGGCAGATTGAAATGGCTAAATCCCTTCGCGTCGTCGTCGCCGGCCTCGGCAATATGGGCCGCAGCCATGCGCTGGCCTATCACAACAATCCGGGCTTCGAGATCGCGGCTTTGATCAATCGCTCGGATGTGCCGCTGCCGGACGGGCTTGCCGGATACGGCATCAGGCGCTCCTTCGAGGATGCGCTGCGCGACGAGAAACCCGACGTCGCTGCGATCGCCACCTATTCCGACAGCCATGCCGACTACGCGGTGCGGGCGTTCGAGGCCGGCTGCCATGTCTTTGTCGAGAAGCCGCTGGCAACGACGGTTGCCGACGCAAAACGCGTCGTCGACGCGGCCAAGGCCAACGGCAAAAAACTGGTGATCGGCTACATCCTGCGCCACCATCCGTCCTGGATGCGGCTGATCGCCGAGGCGCGCAAGCTCGGCGGCCCCTACGTCTTCCGCATGAACCTCAACCAGCAGTCCTCCGGCCACAGCTGGGGGACGCACAAGCAGCTGATGCAGACGACCTCGCCGATCGTCGACTGCGGCGTGCATTATCTCGACGTGATGCTGCAGATCACCGATGCGAGACCCGTCGAGGTGCGCGGCATGGGCGTGCGGCTATCCGATGAGATCGCGCCCTCGATGTACAATTACGGCCATCTGCAGGTGCTGTTCGAGGACGGCTCGGTCGGCTGGTACGAGGCCGGCTGGGGTCCGATGATCTCGGAGACCGCCTTCTTCGTGAAGGACGTGATGTCTCCAAACGGCTGCGTGTCGATCGTGATGAAGGAGGGCGTGAAGTCCGACGACATCGACACCCACACCAAGACCTCGACCATCCGCCTGCACAGCGCCGCGACCGGAGCGGATGGCAAGTTCGCCAAGGAGGACGAGCTGCTGTCGATGGAAGGCGAGCCCGGCCACCAGGAGCTCTGCGACCTCGAACAGGCCTTCCTGCTCAAGGCCATCCGCGAGGACATCGATCTGACCCGCCACATGGACGACGCGGTGAAATCGCTCGCCGTGTGCCTAGCCGCCGACGAGAGCGTGCGCACCGGCGCCCCAATCAAACTCTAGAACAAGGACGAAGCCGTGGGCTCGCTGAACATCGAGAATGTGAAGAAGGCTTTTGGGCCGGTCGAGGTGCTGAAGGGCATCGACCTCGAGGTCAACGACGGCGAGTTCGTCGTCTTCGTCGGCCCGTCCGGCTGCGGAAAGTCGACGCTGCTCAGGGTCATCGCCGGCCTGGAGGATTCGACCTCAGGCCGCGTGCTGATCGACGGCGACGATGTCTCGGTCACGCCGCCCGCAAAACGCGGCATCGCCATGGTGTTCCAGACCTACGCGCTCTATCCGCACCTGACGGTGAAGAACAACATGGGGCTCGGCCTGAAGCAGGCCGGAACGCCTTCGGCCGAGATCGACCGCCGCATCAAGATCGCCTCCGCCATGCTGTCGCTCGAGCCCTATCTCGAGCGGCGTCCGGCGGAGCTTTCGGGCGGCCAGCGCCAGCGCGTTGCCATCGGCCGCGCCGTGGTGCGCGAGCCGAAGCTCTTTCTCTTCGACGAGCCGCTGTCGAACCTCGACGCGGCGCTGCGCGTCAACACCCGTCTGGAGATCGCACAGCTGCACCGGCGGCTGAAGGCGACGATGATCTACGTCACCCACGACCAGGTCGAGGCGATGACGCTGGCCGACAAGATCGTCGTGCTCAATGCGGGGCGGATCGAGCAGATCGGCAGCCCGATGGAGCTCTACAATTCGCCGGCCAATGATTTCGTCGCCGGCTTCATCGGCTCGCCGAAGATGAACTTCATCGACGGCGCCAAGCTGGGCGAGACGGCCAAGACCGTCGGCGTGCGGCCGGAACATCTGACCGTCGATGCCAAATCCGGCGCCTGGAAGGGCACGGTGGTGCACGCCGAGCATCTCGGCGCCGACACCAACCTCTATCTCGACTGCGAGAAGGCAGGGATGCTGACGGTGCGCATCTTCGGCGTCTACAATGCCGAGCCGGGCGCCACGCTCTATGCGACACCGGATCCGGCGAAGACGTATAGGTTTGGGGTGGATGGGAAGGTGTTGAAGTAGCGCCGGCTTCCCCTTCTCCCCTTGTGGGAGAAGGTGGATCGGCGCGCAGCGCCGAGACGGATGAGGGGTGCGCGACAGAACGCGACATCAGAAAATTAAAGGATCTCAAGCGCTTAAGTCTGCGACGCCTCACTCCGTCCAACACCCCTCATCCGGCCGCTTCGCGGCCACCTTCTCCCACAAGGGGAGAAGGGGGAGTCGGCCCTACTCGTCCGCCTTGAACGTCTGCTTCTGCTGGCCCATGCCTTCGATGCCGAGCTCGACGACGTCGCCGGGCTTCAGGAACACCGGCGGCTTCATGCCCAGCCCTACGCCGGGCGGGGTGCCGGTGGAGATGATGTCGCCAGGCTGCAGCGACATGAACTGGCTGAGATAGGAGACCAGATATTTGACGCCGTAGACCATGGTCTTGGTCGAGCCGTTCTGCATGGTCCTGCCGTTGACGGTCAGCCACATCTTGAGGTTCTGCGGGTCGGCGATCTCGTCCTTGGTCACCAGCCAGGGGCCGATCGGGCCGAACGTGTCGCAGGACTTGCCCTTGGTCCACTGGCCCTGGCGCTCGGCCTGGAAGGCGCGCTCGGACACGTCATGCGCGACGCAATAGCCGGCAACATAATCCAGCGCATCGTCCTCGCTGACGTACTTCGCCGTCTTGCCGATGACGACGCCGAGCTCGACTTCCCAGTCGGTCTTGACCGAACCGCGCGGGATGAGCACGTCGTCGTCCGGCCCGACGATGGCCGAGCTTGCCTTCATGAAGATGATCGGCTCCGGCGGCACGGTGGCGCCGGTCTCGGCGGCGTGGTCGGAATAGTTGAGGCCGATGCAGATGAATTTGCCCGTGCCGGCGACGCAGGCGCCGATGCGTGGGCTACCGGAAACTGCCGGCAGCGATTTCGGATCGAGCTTCGAGAGCATCTCCAGCGACGCCGGATGGAGCGTCGTGCCGGCGATGTCGGCAACGTAAGCCGAAAGGTCGCGGATCGTGCCATCCTGATCGAGCAGGCCGGGACGTTCGCTCCCCACCTCGCCATAGCGCAGCAACTTCATCTTTAGTTCTCCACCTTGCGGCCAAAGGCCGTTTTGCAAAACTCTCCGCCGCGACGACGGCTCATGCGAAAATCGGGCGGACCGTACCCACCGACCTTGCCTGCGGCAAGCACAGACACCGCGTCAGCGGCCGGGAGGCAGGATTTTTTCAGACTGATCGATGCTTCCGACAAACGCGGAGGCCCGATCCGATCTTCCTGTTCGCCCGCCAACACGTCCCGAACCGCCGCGATCTTTCCGAACGGACGTCAGATCGACCAGCCGCCGTCGATATTGTAGGCCTGTCCCGACGTATAGGTCGCGCCAGCCAGATAGACGGCGAGATCGGCGATCTCCTCAGGCGTGCCAAGCCTTCCCATCGGCTGGCGGGCGATGAAGGCCGCACGCGCCGCTTCGTAGTCGCCCTGCGCGTGCATGCGGTCCTGCAGCGACGGGCTCTCGACGGTACCCGGGCAGATGGCGTTGCAGCGGATGCCTTTGGCGACATAGTCGGCCGCGACTGCCTTGGTGAGGCCGACGACCGCCGCCTTGGTCAGGCCGTAGACGAAGCGGTTCGGCACACCTTTCTGCGAGCTCGCCAGTGACGCCATGTTGATGATCGAGCCGTCGCCGCGCTCCAGCATGCCGGGCAGCACGGCGCGGATGGTGCGGATCATCGAGCGGACATTGAGATTCAAAGCGAAGTCGAGATCGGCATCCGTCATTTCGAGGATCGAGCCCGCATGGACGAAGCCGGCGCAATTGAACAGCACATCGACCGGGCCGATCTGGGCGAAAGCCGAGGTGACGGCCGCATCGTTGAGCACGTCGAGCTTGCGGGTCTTGATGCCGGGTGTCTTGCCCAGTTCAGCCAAAAGCTGCTCGTTGATGTCGGTGGCATGAACGGTGGCGCCCGCTTTGGCGAAGGCCAGCGCGCTCGCGCGCCCGATACCCTGCGCCGCCGCGGTGACGACGACCACCTTGCCAGCCAGATCCGCCATTGTTCCCTCCTGGTATTGCAAGCTTTCTTACTGACGGCCGGACGGGATGCAATGTGCCAGGCGAGCCTGCCGCCTGACTGATTATTGCCAGGCCAATTGTTTTTTCTGGTTAAAGAACACGTGACGACGCGTCAAGCCTGGAACAGGCAATCGCTTCGGGTTTCGAATTTGCCCCGCCGCCCCTTTCCGAGTTCAGGCGCCGCCCCTCACCTGCCTGCCGGCATCCTCTCCCCGTATAGTGACGGGGAGAGGGGCGCTCCCATCGTCGGTTTCGCCAATCGCTGGCGTTGCAAGAAGGGAGCTAGCGCTGCGGTCAGCCCTTTCTCCCCGTCACTATACGGGGAGAGGATGCCCGGCAGGGCAATGAGGGGCGGCGCGAACCTCGGCAGTTTGGCCATCCCCACCACAAGCTCGAAACTGTCGTTGGCTTGAAGCGGCTCGCCTGAAGCCCGCAAAGCCTGCGGCAAACGCGACCATCGGGTGTCGCGAATTCAGTCGCCGTAAGGCACCCAGACGTTCTTGACCTCGATGGCGCGGCGGAGCAATGCCTCGCCAGCGGCTTCGCTCGAGGTCCAGTCGAGGCTGCGGCCATTGCCGGTCCAGACGCGCTTGAGGTTGCCGATGGAGTCGGCCTCCGCCTTGGCGCAGGTTTCGGCATCGGCGAACACCCAGAGCCCGTCGACGTCATCATGCTTGGCCAGCACGCCGGCAAGCTCGGCGCTGCGGCCGGTGACGATGTTGATGGCGCCGGCCGGAATGTCGGAATATTCGATCACCTGGTAGAGGTCGGTGGCTAAAAGCGGATAGCGTTCGGACGGGACGGCCACCACGGTGTTGCCCATGGCGAGCGCCGGCGCCACCAGCGAGACGAAACCGAGCAGCGGCTGATTGTCCGGCGCGACGATCCCGACGACGCCCACCGGCTCATGCAGCGCCAGCGTGACGACGCGAGCCGGGGGCTGGTGGACGCGGCCCTCGAACTTGTCGGTGAGGCCGGCATAGAGGAACAGCCGCTCGATGGAGAGGTCCACTTCCTCCCGCGCGGCCTTGGCGGTGACGCCGGTGAGCTCAACGAGACGCGCGGCAAATTCATCGGCGCGGCCGGACAGGTTTTCCGCGAAATAGTAGAGCACCTGGCTGCGGTTGAAGGTCGTCGCGTCCGGCCAGGCCTTGCACGCGCGGGCAGCAGAAACTGCATCGCGGATGTCCTTGCGGTTGCCGAGCCCGGCTTCGCCGGCGAGCTTGCCCTTGGCGGTCGCGACGGCGAGCGAGTAGTTGCCGTCCGGCCGCACCTGCTTGCCGCCGATGAACAGCTTGGCCGTGCGGTCGATGGACGCGCCGTCGGCCTGCTCAACCGGCTGAGCGGAGCTGGCCGCCGTCGGCTTGATGGCCGGCCCGACGGGCAGCTTTGCTGCAAGATATTCGAACATGCCCTCGCGCCCGCCTTCGCGGCCGAAGCCGCTTTCGCGATAGCCGCCGAAGCCGCAGGCGGCGTCGAACATATTGGTGCCGTTGACCCACACCACGCCGGCCTTCAGCTGCGGCGCTACATGCAAAGCGAGGTTGATGTTCTCGCTCCACACCGAGGCGGCGAGGCCGTAGCGCGTGTTGTTGGCAAGTTCGATCGCTTCCTCGGTATTGCGGAAGCTCATCGTCGCCAGCACCGGTCCGAACACCTCCTCCTGCGCCAGGATATTAGCCGGCGCAACAGAAGTCGCCAGCGTCGGCAAGTGATAGTAGCCTGTCGTCGGCAGGGCGGCGTCCGGCTGCCAGCAGACAGCGCCCTGCTTCGCGCCCTCGGCGATCAGACCCCTGACGCGATCGAGCTGGGTACGGTCGACCAGCGGGCCGATATCGGTGTTCTTGTCGAGCGGGCTGCCGACGCGCAGCCGGCTCATCCTGACCTTGACCTTGGCGATGAAGGCCTCGGCGATGCCCTCCTGCACCAGCAGCCGCGAGCCGGCGCAGCACACCTGGCCCTGGTTGAACCAGATGCCGTCGACCAGCCCCTCGACCGCGCTGTCGAGATCGGCGTCCTCGAAAACGACGAAGGCCGACTTGCCGCCGAGCTCCAGCGAAAGCTTCTTGCCCGATCCTGCGGTTGCCTTGCGGATGATCTTGCCGACCTCGGAAGAGCCGGTGAAGGCGATCTTCTGGACGCCCGGATGATTGACGATGGCGGCACCCGCCTCAGGCCCGCCCTGGACGATGTTGACGACGCCTTTCGGCACCCCTGCGCGTTCGCAGATCTCGGCAAAGAGGATGGCGGTGAGCGGGGTGAACTCGGCCGGCTTCAGCACCACCGTGCAGCCGGCGGCGAGCGCCGGCGCGATCTTCCAGGCCAGCATCAGCAGCGGGAAATTCCACGGAATGACCTGGCCGACGACGCCGACCGGCTTGTGATCGGGAAAATCCTTTTCGAGCGTCTGCGCCCAGCCGGCATGGTGGATGAAGTGACGGATGGCCAACGGCACGTCGATGTCGCGGCTCTCGCGGATCGGCTTGCCGTTGTCGATCGATTCCAGCACGGCGAACAGGCGCTGGTGGCGCTGCATGGCGCGGCCGATGGCGTAAAGCACTTTCGCGCGTTGATAGCCCGAAGTCGCCGACCATTTCGGCAGCGCCTTGGCGGCGGCCGTAACCGCGGCGTCGATGTCGGCGGCGCCCGCATCCGAGATCTTGGCGAGCAGCTTGCCGGAGGACGGCTCGCTGGTGTCGAAAGTCTTGCCGTTTGCCGCCGCCTTCCAGGCGCCGTCGATGAACAGCGCTTTTGCGAAATCGCGCGAGGCCAACCAGGCATCGGCCTCGTTGCGGGCTTCCGGCGCCGGGCCGTATTCCATGGCGTGATAGCGTTCGAGGATGTTCATGGGGCGCCTCCTTTACCCTCCCCCTTGTGGGGAGGGTCGATCGGCAGAGCCGATCGGGGTGGGGGAAAATGGCTAATGGTTTGGTGCATTGGTCAGGCTGATCTGATTCTTCGACCCCCACCCCGCCGCTTTGCGGCGACCCTCCCCACAAGGGGGAGGGTGGGAGCTCAAGCCATCGCGTGGCGGTGGTTGGCCGAATAATGGCCGGTCAGGTGGTGCTCTAACTGGCGTTCGATGTCTGTGAGCAGGCTGGAGGCGCCGAAGCGGAACAACTCCGGCTCGAGCCAGGGCCGGCCGAGCTCTTCCTTCATCAGCACCAGCCAGTCGAGAGAAACCTTTGCGGTCGAAATGCCGCCGGCCGGCTTGAAACCGATCAGATAGCCGGTCTCCTCGAAATAGGCGCGGATGGCGCGCACCATGGCGAGGCCGACCGGAAGCGTGGCGTTGACGCTTTCCTTGCCGGTGGAGGTTTTTATGAAATCGGCGCCCGCCATCATCGCCACCATGGAGGCGAGCATGACGTTGCGCAGCGTGGCGAGGTCGCCGGTGCCGAGAATGACCTTGAGATGGGCATCGCCGCAGGCCGCGCGCATGGCGACGATCTCGTTGAACAGCTCGCGCCATCTGGCGCCGTAAACCAGGCCGCGCGGGATGACGACGTCGATCTCGTCGGCGCCGCCACGCACCGAAGCCTCGATCTCCTGCAGGCGGGTCGAGAGCGGCGCAAGCCCATGCGGGAATGCAGTGGACACGGCGGCGACATGGATGCCCGTGCCGCGCACCGCGTCGACCGCGGTAGCGACGAAGGGATGGTAGACGCAGACCGCCGCCGGACGGATGGTTTCGCCGGCGATGCCGAGCCCCTCGAGAATATCCTTGCGCAGCGGGTTGATCGCCTTGGCGCAGAGCCGGCGCACGCGCTCGTCGGTGTCGTTGGAGTTCAGCGTGGTGAGGTCCATGCAGGCAATCGCCCGCAGCAGCCAGGCAGCCTGGTTGTCGGCCTTGATCGAGCGCCGCTTGGTGAGCGTGGCGACACGGCGCTCAAGCGCCGAGCGGTTGACGCTGCGCATCGATTCCAGGAAGCCGAGATCGAGCTTCATGCCGGGGTTGCGGGCAATGCCGTGCTCCAGCGGCATCGACGTGTTCGCGGCGGCGCGCGCCGGCAGCGGCATAACCTTGGACGCACCGGCGCCTGCGCCGGCCTCGCGGATGGTGCTGCTCATCTCCTGCCCTTTCATTTCAGCGACGTGCGCCTTATGCCTTCATGCTGTCGTTCGGGCGACGCGCATGAAGATAGCCCGTGAAGCGACGCTTCACGAGTCTTTCAAAGGGTCATAGCGGAAAAAGGCCGCTCAGGCAGCAGATTTTTGACCGTACGGTCAAAACATCATACTGAGTGGGCGCTCCCGGCGTTGGAGATTGGCCGAAGCGCCATCCCTTCGTCATACTCGGGCTTGACCCGAGTATCCATTCCGTGACCTCAGCCGCAGAGCGCAACGGCGCAGAATTCTGTAACCGCTGCAACACCTTAGCATCGCGGAATGGATTCTAGGGTCTGCGCGCGTCGCTCCGCTCCTTGCTCCGCCCTAGAATGACGAAGCTCGAATGTCGTCGCTAATCTCAGACGCCTCCAACAGAGCTGGCGGCTGCGGCGCGCCTCAGCCGACAAAGGCGCGCTCGACGACGAAGGTGGCCGGATGGCTGAGCGAGCCTTCCTGGAAGCCGAGGCTTTCGGCGAGTTCCTTGACGTCCTTCAGCATGTGCATCGAGCCGCAGATCATGATGCGGTCGGTCTCGGGGTTGAGCTTGTCGATGCCGAGATCGGAATAGAACTTGCCGGAGCCGATCAGCGCGGTGATGCGGCCCATGCGCGCCGACTCTTCCCGCGTGGTCGAATTGTAGAGCGTGACGCGGCCGCCGGTCAGCTCGCCGATCAGCGGGTCGGTCTCGAGTGCCGCCACCAATTCCTGGCCGTAGGTGAGCTCGGCATTGTCGCGGCAGGTGTGGGTGAGGATGACCTGGTCGAATTTTTCATAGGTGTCGGGATCGCGCAGCAGGCTGGCGAAGGGCGCGATGCCGGTGCCGGTCGAGATCATGAAGACGCGCTTGGCGGGCGTCAGCGCGTCCAGCACCAGCGTGCCGGTCGACTTCTGGCGCATGATGACGGTGTCGCCGACCTGAATCTTCTGCAGCTCGGAGGTCAGCGGACCATCCGGCACCTTGATCGAGAAGAATTCGAGCTCGTCGTCCCAGGCCGGGCTCGCGACCGAATAGGCGCGGAAGATCGGCTTCTCGGCATTGGGCAGGCCGATCATGACGAACTCGCCGGAGCGGAAGCGCAGCGACTGCGGGCGGGTGATGCGGAACGAGAACAGACGATCGGTGTAGTGCTTCACCGACACCACGGTCTCGGCATAGACATTGGCCGGGATCGGGAACTGCAGCGGCCTGGCGCCGGCAATATTCAACGCGGATGTCGTGTTCATCAAACCCAACTTTCCGGGCCATGCTCAAAGGCGCTGGCGCCAAACTTTCTCTTGCGCGCCCGAACGATCAGGTTCCGGCGCGCCCTTTGCACACTGCCAAGCGGTAAGCTCTTGTGTCGGGAATTTATTAGTATACAAATGATCTTCAGGTCAAGATGGCGGCGTAAAACGCCTTTCCAAACCGAGGCATATCCGTAGTCCTGGCATTTCGGGTTTCGGCAATGAATGAGAAATTTTCGGCGTCGGCGGGAAGCGTCGTTGCCGGCATCGATGTCGGCGGAACCTTCACCGACCTGCTCTTGATCGACGGCAAGGCGGGCGGCAAGGTGCATATCGCCAAGACGCCAACCACGGTGGAAAATCAGGCCTTTGGCGTGGTGGCCGCGCTTGGCGCCACCGGCTTTCCGGTCGACGGCATCGACCTCATCGTGCACGGAACGACGACCACCACCAACGCGGTGCTGGAGCGCCGGCTGGCACGAACCGGCATGATCACCACCCGCGGCTTCCGCGACGTGATCGAGCTTGGCCGGCGAACGCGGCCGCAGGCCTATGGTATGACGGGCACCTTCGTGCCGGTCATTCCGCGGGATCTCAGGCTCGAAGTGTCGGAGCGGGTCGAGGCGTCCGGCGCGGTGCGCGTGGCGCTCGACGAGACCGAGATGCGCTATGCGGTGAAGAAGCTGCTCGACGCCGGCTGCGAATCGCTCGTCATCCATTTCCTGCATTCCTATGCCAACCCTTCGCACGAGCGGCGCGCGGCCGAGATTGCGGCGGAGCTCTGGCCGAACGGCCACATCACCACCGGCCATGCGCTGCTTTCGGAGGCGCGCGAGTTCGAGCGCGGCGTGACGGCTTCGGTCAACGCCTCGGTGCAGCCTATCCTGGAGCGCTATGTCGAGCGGCTGCGCAAGGAGCTGGCGGCCAAGGGCTATGCCCGCGACTTCCTGATCATGAACGGCAATGGCGGCATGATCTCGGCCCGCTTCGTCACGCTGGAATCGGCGAAGACCGTGATGTCCGGCCCGGCGTCGGGCGTGATCGCCGCCGCCTATACGGGAAAGCGCGCCGGCTTCGGCAACCTCGTCACCTACGACATGGGCGGCACCTCGACCGACGTGGCGCTGATCCGCAATGCCGAGCCCGCCGTGTCGAACGAGATCGAGATCGAGTATGCGATGCCGATCCATGTGCCGATGGTGGCCGTACACACCGTCGGCGCCGGCGGCGGCTCGATCGCGCGCGTCGACGCGGCCGGGCTGATCCAGATCGGCCCGGAAAGCGCCGGCGCCAATCCCGGCCCGATCTGCTACGGGCGCGGCGGCACGGATCCGACCATCACCGACGCCAATCTGGTGCTGGGCCGGTTGGCGCCGAAGAAGCTGCTCGCCGTCGACCACCCTGTCACTGTCGAGCGGGTAACCGCGATCTTCGAGGACAAGATCGGCGAGCGCACCGGCCTTTCCGGCGTCGAGGCGGCGGGCGCGGTGCTGAGACTCGCCAACATGAAGATGGCGGGCGCCATCCGCATGGTTTCGGTGTCGCGCGGCCACGACCCGCGCGACTTCGCGCTGTTCGCCTTCGGCGGCGCCGGGCCGCTGCACGCGACGGCGCTCGCTCGCGAGCTCGGCCTGCCCAGGGTGCTGGTGCCGGCGCGCCCGGGCATCACCAACGCGCTCGGCTGCGTCGTCGCCGATTTGCGGCATGACTTCGTCAACACAATCAACCAGCCGGTCGCAGGTCTCGACGAAACAAAGCTTCGCGAGGTATTGGAACGCCACCGGAATGAAGGCGAGGCGCTGATCGCCAAGGAAGCGGTGAAGCCGAACGCGATCCGCGTCACCCATTCGGCCGACATGCAGTTCGTCGGCCAGACGCACATCATCAACGTGCCGCTGCCGTCGTCCTCGGTTTCACGAGAAACGCTGCAGCTTCTGTTCGAAAAGGCCTATTTCGCTCGCTTCAAGGTAGAGCTGCCGGAGATCCGCGCCAATCTCGTCAACCTCAACACCTCGGTCACCGGGGTGCGGCCGCAGATCGACCTATCGCGGCTGATCGACCCGGCAGGGCGCGCGGCGACGCTCGAGGAGGCGCTGCGCGAAATCCGGCCGGTCTGGTATCACGGCAGCTGGCACGACACGCCAGTCTACTCTCGCGAAAAACTGCCACTCGACGCAACAGTAGAGGGGCCGGCGATCCTCGAACAGATGGACGCCACCACGGTGCTCGAACCCGGCGACCGGGCGCGATCGGACGCCGACGGCAACATCATCATCGACATCGGCGAGGCCTGAACATGCCAGCGTTCGAAGGGGCAAAGCTCGACACGATCACGCTTTCGGTGCTGCAGGCCGCGCTGCAGCAGGTCTGCGATGAAATGGACCTGACGTTTTCCCGCGCGGCTTTCTCGCCGGTCATCGCCGAGGCCAACGACCGCTCGGACGGCATCTATTCGGCGGTCGACGGCTCGCTGATCGCGCAAGGCAGCCAGGGCCTGCCGGTGTTCGTCGGCGTCATGCAATATTCGACCAAGACGGTGATCGAGATGATCGCCGACGGCCGTTGCCTGACGCCGGAGCCCGGCGACATCTACATCGTCAACGACCCCTATCTCGGCGGCACGCATCTGATGGATGTGCGCTTCGTCATGCCGGTCTATCGGGCCGGCAAGATTTTCTGCTGGCTTTCCAACACCGGGCATTGGCCGGACATCGGCGGCTCGGTGCCAGGCGGGTTCTCGGCATCGGCCACAGCGGTCGAGCAGGAAGGCCTGCGCCTGCCGCCGGTGAAACTGTTCAAGAAGGGCGTGCTCGATCCCGAGATCTACGCCATCATCTGCTCCAACATCCGCGTCGCCGACCAGCGCATCGGCGACATCCGCGCGCAGGCGGCAGCACTCTTGATCGGCCAGGACAGACTCAATGAGATACTCGATCGTTACGGTGACGAAACTGTCGTGAAGGCGATCGCCGAGCTGCGCAGCCGCGCCGCCGAGCAGATGCGCGCCTCGATAGCCGTCATACCCGACGGCGTCTACCGCTCGCAGGCTTTCGTCGATTCCGACGGGGTGGTGAACGAGCCGCTGACCGTCAATCTCGCCGTCGAGAAGAAAGGCGACACGCTCACCTTCGATTTTGCCGGCTCCTCGAAACCCTGCGCCGGGCCGATGAACAGCGTGCTGGCGACGACCTTGTCGTCGGTCTATCTCGCCATGCGGCATATTTTTCCGGAAGTGCCGATCAGCGCCGGCGCCTTCGAGCCGCTGAACGTCAAGCGGCCGGAAGGCACTTTCCTCGATGCGAAATATCCGCGCCCGGTCTCGGGCTGCGCGGCGGAGGTGTCGCAGCGCATCGCCGAAGCAGTGTTCGCGGCCATGGTTCAGGCGCTGCCGGAGAAGGTGACAGCGGCGCCCGCCGGATCCAGCGGCAATTTCGCGCTCGGCGGCAACGACCCGGCGCGCGGGCGCGACTACGTCATGTACCAGATCTCGGGCGGCGGCTATGGCGGCAATGCCGGCCATGACGGCTTGAGCAATGGCTGCTCGACCATCGGCATTTCGAAGTCGCCGCCGGTCGAGATCATGGAGCAGGCCTTTCCGGTGCTCTACCGTCACTACGCGCTGCGCGAAGGCTCGGGCGGCGCCGGCAGGCATCGCGGCGGCTTCGGGCTGGCCTATGAGGTGGAGATCCTGCGAGGTGAAGCCCGCGCGTCCTTCGTCATGGACCATGGCCGTTTCGGGCCGCAGGGCGCGCTCGGCGGCAGGGACGGCGCGCCGAACAGCGTGACCGTGTTCCGGGGCGGCGAAGCGCATGTGCCGCCGCACCTTTCCAAGGAACAGGACATCGCCCTCAAGGCAGGCGACCGCGTGCGCGTCGGCACGCCGGGCGGCGGCGGCTATGGCGACCCGCGCGAGCGCGATCCGACGCTGGTCGCCGAGGATGTCCGGCTCGGCTACTACACGGCGGAGCAGGCCAGCGAGATGTTCGGGGGGTCTCTCGGCTAACGGCGTCGCGGAAGCGGCCGAGTTTGCACAGAACGAGGATCATGCGCGGGATCAAGGAGGGGCATTCTCACCCAGCCGGTCGTGTCATCAGGGTTTTCATCGGCTCGCGCCTGCTGCTGCCGAAGACGCAACTGAGCGGATCGCTCGTTGTCGCGGTCAGGGCTTTGCTCGAGCACTAGCCCGGACGAGACGCGCCGCCCTGGCGCCTCCGGCAGTGGCGCACCCATCTGCAACACTACCCCGCATATTAACATCGGCCGCGCCGGAACCGCCTGCACCGTCCCTCAAACCGGGCGGATGTTCTGGTTGTGGTGGAAGACGTTGTCGGGGTCGTATGTGGTCTTCACGTCCACCAGCCGGTCGTACACAGAGTCGCCGTACGCCTCGCGGACCCGGTCCGGATCTTCGTCCCCGCCGAGGAAGTTGACGTAAACGCCTTCGCGGAAGTGTCCGAGGGCGGCGAAAAACCTCTTCGTCCAGGCGGTATCCCGGTCGCCATAGTCCTCGCCGGGCCGCCACACCGCATCAAGGGTGATCGCGTGCGACGCCTGGCGGTTCCCGAACGCCGTCTCGCCCTCGGCCACCCGGCTCACCGCCCCCTTCAGATGGAACATCGCCACGTAGGACCGTGGCGACGAAGCGGAGAACGCATGCCCGGCGATCACGTCGATGAGGTCGTCGCGGAGCTCGGGTAGATGGGTGGACTTCCAGTAGTAGTTCCAGCCGTGGACGACGGTCGAGTCGAGCGCGCTCTGGAATACCGCGTACGGCTTGGGCCCGACCAGGTCGAGGAGGGGGGACCGGAATGCGCGGAGCGGCCGGAGCGTCTTCTCACCGTCTTCTATCGGCCCGGCGTAGCAGCTACCCACGATCATCATGGGGCGCCAATGTAGCTCCTCAGGGATGACGGGCAGCGGCGGGGCGGTACCGAACCTCACGACCGTGCCGAGCTCGCAGGGAGCATCGCGGACGAAGTCGCGGTAGAAGCGGAGGACGTCCCCGGCGTCGTTCGCGTCCCAAAGGATGGGCCCGGCCAGAACGGTCGGCCCGACGGCGTGGAGACGGAACTCGAACGAGGTGACCACGCCGAAATTGCCGCCGCCGCCTCTGAGCGCCCAGAACAGGTCGGGGTGCTCGTCCTCGGATGCCCGCAGCAGCTCGCCGTCGGCCGTCACGAGATCGACGGCGACGAGGTTGTCGACCGTGAGGCCATGCTTGCGCATCAGCCAGCCGACGCCACCGCCGAGGGTGAGTCCGGCGACTCCAGTGTGGCTCACGATTCCGCCAGTGGTGGCGAGACCGTACGCCTGCGTCTCGTGGTCGACATCGCCCCACAGCGCGCCACCCTGTACCCAGGCCCGGCGGTTTGCGGGATCGACCCGCACGCCCCGCATCGCCGAGAGGTCGACGACGATGCCGTCGTCGCAAACGGCGGTGCCCGCCACATTGTGGCCTCCACCCCGTATGGCGATCTCCAGATCGTGGCCGCGGGCGAAACGCACGGCCGCGATCACGTCGGAGGTCCCGATGCATCGGGCGATCAGGCGCGGGCGCCGGTCGATGGCGCCGTTCCACACGGCGCGGGTGGTGTCGTAGTCGGCTTGGTCGGCACTGATCAGCCTGCCCCGGAAATCGCCGATCTCCGCGACGCCTGTTTCCTGGCTCCGGTGGCCGACGTCTGCGATCATGGTTGTCATTGTCGTGTCCTCCTCTCTCGAAGGAAGGCTATATCGGAACCACCACGTGCCGCTGCCGTATAGTCAAGAATCTGGACTTCACAGCCGACGGCGGGCGTGGAACACTGGCGGTGTGAGAACGTACGGCCAGTACTGCCCCATCGCCCGCGGCGCCGAGATTTTCGCCGAGCGCTGGACACCGCTGATCATCCGCAACCTGTATCTTGGCTGCGGAAGCTTCAGCGAGATCCTGGAGGGCGCGCCCGGACTCTCCCGTACGCTGCTCTCGGAGCGGCTCAAGCAGCTCGAATCGGTCGGTGTCGTCGAGTCGGCACCCAAGCCCGACGGGCGCGGGCGCCACTACGAGCTCACATTCGCCGGCCACGACCTCTTCGCGGTTTGCCAATCGCTCGGCGAATGGGGAGCGCATTGGCTCGAGATCGCGCCCCAGCATCTCGACCCCTTTGTGGCCTTATGGTCGATGTGCAATGCGCTCCGCCGGGACCGGCTCCCGGATCGACGCGTCGTCATCCGTTTCGACTTCACCGGCCGCCCGCGCCGTGAGCGCTATTGGCTACTTATCGAGCTTGGAGACACCGAGATCTGCAAGACGAATCCCGGCCTCGACGAGGACCTCTACGTCACGGCGGAAGCCGAAGCCTTCGTCAAGTGGCACGCCGGACAGCTTACTTGGGCTCAGGCCACCCGCGACGACCGCATCCAACTCGACGGCGACCTGTCGCTCGCAAGAGCTTTCCCGACCTGGAACGCCCGCAGCACGTTCGCCAACATCAGGCCGGTCTCCCGCACCGTCACTAGAGCCGGATGATTTCGGATCGAGTCGATCCGAAATCTGAATCCGGCTCTAAATCAAAGAGATAGAGCATGATGTCGTCCGAAAACCGCCTCACATTTTTCGGCATCATGCTCTAGTCCTGCGGGCTGACATCCTGGATGCGGCCTCCCATCGTGCACCCCAGAGGGGGCGCGACGGATCGCCGGCGCGATCACGCCAGCTTCGCCAGCAGCCGCAGGAACGTCGCGGCTTCCTTGGCCGTCAGGGGCGCAAGAGTCTCCTCGGTGATGGTGCGGGCAAGCGGGATCAGCCGCTCGATCGCCTCGCGGCCTTCCGGCGTCAGATTGACCAGCAGGCGCCGCTTGTCGACCTCGTGCTTGGAGAGCTCGACCAGCCCGCGCGCTTTCAGCCGGTCGATGACGCCTTTCACCGTGGCGGCATCCATCGCGATCAGCGTTCCGAGCTGGTTCTGCGAGGTCTCGCCGATATCGTAGAGCTTGGCTAAAGCGGCGAATTGCGGCGGCGTCAGATCGCCGATGTGAGCGGCAAAGATCGAGACATGGCGCTGATGCGCCTTGCGCAGGATGAAGCCGACCTGGTCCTGCAGATGGTAGTTGTTTTCGTCCGGCTCTTCGGCTTCGACGAGCCGCAGCAGATTGTCCTCGCCACTCATCTCAAGCCGTCCCATGCCTTGATGTCCTCGGCAGCGAGACCGCCCATGCGGTTGTGGACGCGCGGGCCGCAGGTCATGGCGAGGCAGAACAGGATTTCGTCGGGACGCGGGCCGTCGCTGACGCCGACCTCCATCGCGTCGAAATGGCTGCGGACATAGGCGGCGTTGATGTGGCCGAGCGGCACGTCGAGCCGCGCGCCGAAGGCGCCGACCTTCTTGGCCGACGGCACGATCGCCTTGGCGTCGCCCAGCCTCTCGCGCATTGCATAACCGCCCGGCACATGCCACAGCGCGCCGTGCTCCAGCTCGCCGGCGGAACCTACGATGGCGCCCTTGCCGTAGCCGTCGATCTTCTTCACGTCGCCACCAAGTGCTGCAATCAGTCTGTCGGACAGCAGCAGCCCGAGCGGCTTCAGGTCTTCCATCGCGCCTTGCAAATCCTCGACATAGCGGCCGGCGAACGGATTTTTCACCACGGCGAGAGCTGCCGCGCGCAGGCGCGGTTCTTTTGCCACGGGGCCGCCGTCGTGGAAGATTTCCTCGGTCAGCACCGCAACCTTGCGGATCGGAAATTCAGGCATGGGCAGTTTCCTTCGCTTTATGTTTGTTGGGCGCGGCGAGCGCCACGGAACCACTGATGCGGGACTCGCCCGCAAGGAACAGCGCCGAGGCGGCAATCAGGCCGCGCCGGCGAAAATCTTCGGCGACGGCAAGGCCGTTGTCCAGCGCCCGCGCCACCTCGCCGGATGCAAGCGCGCCGACGCCCTGTGTCACCAGCCGGGCGCCGAGATCGCTGTCGGGCGCCAGCTCGCGCGCCGGCACGCGACGGATCGCCGGATGCCCGGGCAGGTCGACGGCGTTGGCGATGAGTGTCGCCGCGGCATCCGCCTCGGCGCCGGTCCGCGCCAGCACGGTGACGGCATCCGCTATGCCCAGCGAAAAAGATCGGCCGCGCCAGCCGCTGGTGGCAACACCGCGCACGCCATCCTCGGCGTGGATGGTGATGCGGTCGGCCATGCCATGCCCGGTGCCGGCTATCGCCAGCGTCATCGTCTCGCCCTTGCCAAGGTGGATGGCGCTGTCGCCGCCATTGTTGACGTAGGCGCGATCGAGCCGCCGCCCGGCAACCAGCGCTGCCAGAATTTCGTCGGCTACCGAACCGGCGACGGCGGCCATCGGCGTGATGAAGCTTTCCGCCAGCGGCGCGACCGCAACCTCCATGCGCCGCGCCGTTGCACCAACGAAAGCGCGCGGGATAGAGGACGCGGGACGGCGCAATTCGGGAAGTTCCTCGACCAGCTCGGTCAGGATCGTCTGGAAGCGCGACACGGCCTGCGCGTAAGCGGCGCGGCACTCACCCGTCTCGCCGAAAGCCTCGACAACAAGATCGATTGGCCCATGGTTGAGGTGAAGCCGCCTGCCGTCGGCAAGCCAATGCGCCTGCGGGCCGTTCATCAGCCGGCTCCGTTGGCCCGGCCACGGCGCAACTGCGCCAGCGGCGGCCAGGGATTGCCTGCCGGCGCGCCGGCATTGCTGCGCGGATTGAGGTATTCGCCGCCCTTGGCGAGGATATCCTCGACGCTGCGGATCTCGCTCTCATAGCCGCCGAGCCGGACATAGTCGTCGCGGCGCATGGTGAATTCGATCGGCGCGACCAGCGCCGGGGTCGGAACATAGCCGAAGGCGCCCTCCGGCACGCGGGTGACGTCGACCATCAGCGTGATGCCGCCGCCCGGCCAGACATAGACCGGCGCGCCGCCCACTGTCACATAGGTCCTCAGGCCCTGCACCGAGCGGGTGAGGTTGACCGGGTTTTCGGTGACGCCGGCGCGCAGCGAGCCGCCGGCGCCGCCGATGAACAGCACCGTGCAAAGCGCCGGCTCGCAATTGTCCTCGATCAAGCCGACGGATTTCTGCAGCCGCTCCGGAAACGGCTTCTCGATCGGCTTCAGCTGGTCGTCGAGCTCGTAATAGGCGAACTGCTCGCCGGTGGTCGAAACCATCATGAGCGACAGGCCGGGGCGTGCGCCCTTCTTGGCGTTCCAGTCGCCGAGGATCGACAGCGGGTCAGAGATCGTGGTGCCGCCCCAGCCGAGGCCGGGTTCCGACACCTTGAAATAACGGCCCGGCGTCGAACGCCGGCCGATGATCTTTATCCCGGTATCCTCCCAGCCCAGCACCTTGCCGGCCTGATGCTCGGAGACGACGCCGGTGATGTGGTCGTCCACCACCACCACCTCGTCGACAAGGCCGCGCCATTGCGTGGCGAACATGCCGATGGTGGCCGAGCCGCAGCCGACGCGCATGCGGCGCTCGACCTTGCCGTCGATGACCGGCGCCTTGCCGGCTTCGACGACGACTGTCGCGCCGCCATCGATGGTGAGCTCGACCGGCTTCCTGTTGCAGAGATTGAGCAGTGCATCGCAGGTGGCGCGTCCCTCCGACTTCGAGCCGCCGGTCAGGTGATGGACACCGCCGAGCGACAGCATCTGCGAGCCGTATTCGCCTGTCGTCACATGGCCGATCGCCTCGCCTTCCGACCGCACGGTCGCCGTCTCGTCGCCGATGTGGCGATCGGTGTCGATCTTCACCTTGACGCCGCAGTAGGAGAAGATGCCTTCGGTGACGACGGTGACGAGATCGACGCCCTCGACCTCCTGGCTGACGATGAAGGGCGCCGGCTTATAGTCCGGATAGGTGGTGCCGGCGCCGATCGCCGTGACGAAGCGCCGGCCGGTGTTGACCAGCTCGCCGCCCCACTCTTCGCCCTCGGCAACGAAAGGCACGACCGCGCCGCCGGTTTCGGCCGCATGGTCGAGGATGGTCAGCGGGTCCATGCGCACGATGCGGCCGCCGACATTGCCATAGCGGTCGCAGGCGCCGGTGCGGCCGTCGGCGATGTAGCACATGACCGGACAGGCATCGCAGCGGATTTTTTCCGCCACCTGCTTCTCGCCGGGATCATGGGTTTCGAAACGTTCGGCAAGCTCGCTCATCGGCGCGCCTCCTTGTCGCGGATCGCCGCCAGGATGCGGGTGGGCGTCGCCGGCACCTTGGTGACCAGGACGCCGGTGGCATGGCGAATGGCGTTGAGGATCGCCGGCGCGGTCGGGATCAGCACATGCTCGCCCAGCCCCTTGGCGCCGAAGGGTCCTTCCGGATCCGGAACCTCGACCAGTATGTGTTCGATCGGCGGCACGTCGCCGATGGTCGGGATGAGGTAATCGTGCAGGTTCTCGGTGCGGCCGGGGATATACTCCTCCATCAGCGCCATGCCGATGCCTTGCGCGATGCCGCCCTCGATCTGGCCCTCGACCAGGAGCGGATTGATCGCTTTGCCGACATCATGCGCGGCGGTGATCTTGATCAGCTTCACGGTGCCCAGCTTGAGATCGATCTCGAGCTCGGCGATCTGCGCGCCATAGCCATAGACGGCGTAGGGCTTGCCCTGGCCCTTGGCGTCGAGCGGCAGCGTCGGCGGGTCGTAGGTCTCTTCGGCCACGAAGACCAAACCGTCGGCATCGGCTTTCAGCGTCGCAAGATCGATGCGGCGCGTTGCCTCGCCCTCCCGGATGGAGACGTTTGCGCCGTCGAGCGCGATCGTCGCCTGGCCGGAGACATTGGCGAAGCGCAGGATTTTTTCGCGCAGCGCGCGGCCGGCCTTCTCGGCGGCCTTGCCGGTCACAAAAGTCTGGCGCGAGGCCGATGTCTTGCCGGCGTCCGGCGTGATGGCGGTATCGGCGCTCTCCAGCCGGAATTTGTCCAGCGGCAGGCCGAGCGCGTCGGCGCAGATCTGAGCGATGACCGTGTTCGAGCCTTGGCCGATATCGACCGCGCCCTGATGCAGGACGACGTCGCCATCGACCGATATGCCGACCTTGATGGTCGAGGGATTGGGCAGCGAGGTGTTGCCGCAACCATACCAGCAGGAGGCGACGCCGACGCCGCGTTTTTTCTCCGTGTTGGCGGCGTTGAATGTTTCAGCCTCGGCAAGCGCGCGCGCCCAGTGCGGACGAAGCTGCTCCAGGCATTCCCCGATGCCGACGCCCGACTCCAGGAGTTGGCCCGTCACCGTTTCGTAGCCGTTACGAAGGCAGTTCTTCAGGCGGAAATCGAGCCGGTCCATGCCGAGCTTGCCGGCGAGCTCGTCGTAGAGCGTTTCCTGCATGATCGTCGCCTGCGGCACGCCGAAACCGCGGAAGGCGCCGGCGATCGGGCCGTTGGTGTGGATGGCATAGCCCGTCGCCCGATAGTTCGGCGTCAGATAGGGACCGGAGGCGTGGACCGGCACGCGATTGGCGACCGTCGGCCCCCAGCTGGCGTAGGCACCGGTGTTGAAATCGCCTGTGAAGACCATGCCGGTGACGCAGCCGTCGGCATCCGTGCCGATGGTCGCTTTCATCTCGGCGGGATGGCGCTTGGTGGTCGACATCATCGATTCATTGCGCGTGTAGGCAAGCGCGGCCGGTCGGCCCGTCTTCATCGCCACCAGGCCGATAAGAGGCTGCAGCGAAACATCGAGCTTGGAGCCGAAGCCGCCGCCGGTAGCGGTCGGAACGATGCGCACCTTCTCGACCGGCAGGCCGAGCACCTTGGCCGTGTCATCGCGGTCCATATACGGCGCCTGCGTGCAGGCGACGACGACGAGCGTGTCGCCGTCCAAGTAAGCGTATCCGGCTTCCGGCTCGATATAGGCGTGCTCGACAAAGGAGGTCTCGATCGCACCTGACGCGGTGACGGCGGCGCCGGCAAGCGCGCCGTCCGGATCGCCGCGCTCGACAAAGCCCGACGTCAGCAGGTTCGCCGGCCGATACTTGTGGATCGGCGAGGCATCGTCGGCCTTCGCCTCGCGAGGCTGCAGGACATGCGGCAGTTCGGTCCAGGCGACAGGAAAACCGTTAAGGTCGAGATCCAGGATCGCCTCGCGCTCACCCGCCACGAGCGCCACCGCCTCGCCTCGGAAGCGGGCGAAGCCTTCGGCCAGAGCCGGCTGATCGGCAAAGGGGCCGATGACGCCGAAGCAGTTCTTGCCCGGAATGTCGGCAGCAGTGAAGACGCCTGCGATGCCGGGATGAGATTTGGCCCAGGCTTCAACATCGCCGAAGCTGAACCGGGCATGGTAATGCGGCGAGCGCACCACGAAAACGGCCAGCGCATCGGCCGGAAAAGAGTCGCCGCCGAACCTCTCGCCGCCGGTAACCTTCGGCTCGCCGTCGAGGCGGATCGGCGAAGCGCCGACGGCGCGGCCGGTGGCCGGCATTCTACGGTCAAGCTCGAGGTCCAGCTCATGAAGTTGGCGCTGCCCTTCACCCTTACCCTCTCCCCGTGAAGGACGGGGACAGGGAGTCGCCAGCGCTGGAGCCCGTCCCTTCTCCCCGTCACTATACGGGGAGAAGGTGCCGGCAGGCGGATGAGGGGCGGCGCTGACCTTCGGCGGTTCGCGCCGCGCAGCATCCATGACCGCGGCAATGATCTTTCGGTATCCCGTGCAGCGGCAGAGCACGCCGCCCAGCGCATCCTGCGTTTCGGCCTCGCTTGGCGCGGGATTGTGCTCCAGCAGCGCGCTGGCTGCCACCAGCAGACCCGGCGTGCAGATGCCGCACTGCGCGGCGCCATGCTCCAGAAACGAGGCCTGCAGGGCGGAGAGCCGGCCATTGGCGAGGCCCTCGACCGTGGTGACGGAGGCGCCGGAGACCGAGGCGGCAGGCACCAGGCAGGCGCAGACCGGATCGCCATCGACCAGCACGGTGCAGGCGCCGCAGTCGCCGGCGTCGCAGCCGACCTTGGTGCCGGTGAGCCGCAACTCGTCGCGCAAAACCTGCGACAGCCGCCGCACCGGCGGCACCGATACGCTGACGGCGGCGCCATTGACCTCGAAGGCGATGTCGGCTCGCGCCATGCTCGTGGACGGCCGGGCCTTGCCGATGTCGGGCCGCGCTTCGTTCATGCCGCCACCTTGCCGCTATCCTGGCCGAGGGCGGCACGCACGGCGCGGGCAACGATCTCGCGCGCGGCGTGCTCCCGGTATTCGGCGCTGCCGCGCACATCGCCGATCGGCGACAGTTCGTCGATCGGCGCGGACAGGACCGCGTCGGCGAGCGCCTCGTTGATCGGGCACCCGCGCAGGGCCGCCTCGACGCCGGTAAGACGGCGGGCGACGGCGGAGCAGGCGCCGACGGCGATGGCCGCATCGGCGACCGCTCCATCCTCAACCACCAGGCGAGCCGCCACCATGGCAATCGAGATGACCAGATAGCGCCGGGCACCGAGCTTGACGAAGGCCGACGTGCCGACGGCGGAGCGCTTCGGAACACGAATGGCAGTAACCATCTCGCCTGGCTGCAGCGCCGTGCGGCGGTTGCCGAGGATGAAGTCACCGAGCGGCAAATGGCGGATTGCTTTCGCCGATCGCAATTCGACTTCCGCCTCGAGCACCATAAGCGCCGGGACGCCATCGGCGGCGGGCGAGGCATTGCAGAGATTGCCGGCGACGGAAGCGACATTCTGTATCTGGACGGAGCCGACCTCGCGTGCGGCCGCCTTCAGCGCATCGAACGCCGCCGGCAGCGGATGGCGAACGATGTCGGTCCAGGTGGTGCGGGCGCCGATCCGCCAATGATCATTCGTCTCGGCGACGCCGCGCAGCGCGGTGAGACCGTTGATGTCGAGGACATTGTCGCGAAAAGGTTTTGCGCCCTGCGCCGGATAGAAATCCGTGCCGCCGGCAAGGATGCGCCAACGGTCCTCGCCAAGCAGAGCGAGCGCCTCGTCGACCGTGGTGGGTTTCGCGTAACGGATCACGCTTTGCCTTCCCAGAAAGGGGCTTTCCGAGGGAACCTGCCGAGCATCAGGCTCGGGGCAAATTCATTCGTATGCAAATGATATCAACTTCGCCGCAATTGTCAAAGCGGAGGTTCCCGAAGAGGCTTCCCGAGCACCCGCCACAGCTTTGTTATGCTGGAGGAGGTTGACGCCACCGGTCATCTGGTCAAGGTTCTGCCTCCGGTCGCGTCAGCGGCATCTGGTGGAGCCGCAACGAAAGGAAGCCCCATGGCCGAGGAAGCGCTCATCGTCATCGACCTGCAGAACGATTTTTGCCCCGGCGGCGCGCTGGCGGTTGCCGGCGGCGACGAGATCGTGCCGCTGGTCAACGATTTGATCCGACGCACCGAACATGTCGTGCTGACGCAAGACTGGCATCCAGCCGGCCATTCGAGCTTCGCTTCCAGCCATCCAGGCTCGCAGCCCTTCGAGACGATCGAGATGCCCTACGGGCCGCAGACGCTTTGGCCGGATCACTGCATCCAGGGCAGCATCGGTTCCGATTTCCATTCCGGGCTTGCCTGGACGAAGGCCGAGCTGGTGATCCGCAAGGGTTTTCGTACGGCGATCGACAGCTATTCGGCCTTCTTCGAAAACGACCATACGACGCCGACCGGGCTCGCCGGCTATCTCAAGGAACGCGGCATCGACACCTTGACCCTGGTCGGGCTCGCCACCGACTACTGCGTCGCCTTCTCGGCCCTCGATGCGGTGAAGCAAGGCTTCAAGACCACGGTGCGGCTCGACGCCTGCCGCGGCATCGACCTCAGCGGCTCGCTCGACGCGATGATCGCTCTCATGCGCGAAACCGGTGTGACGCTCGAAGACCATTTGTCGGACTGACCCGTCTGTGAGGCATCGAGGGGGCTTCTTGGTATCGATGAAAGAGTTGGCTGCGGGCCTGGTTGCCGCAGCTGTGGTCGCCTTTGCGCAACCGGCTTTCGCTGCCGAAGCTCACGAGTTGCCCGGCGCGGCGATGTCGCTGTGGTGGGCACTGCCCTTTGCCGGCTTGCTGCTGTCGATCGCGACCGGACCGCTGCTCTTCCATCATGTCTGGGAACATCACTACGGCAAGATCGCCGCCGCCTGGGCGGCGCTGGTGGTGGTTCCCCTGGCGGTCGCCTTCGGCATCCCGGCGGCGGGCGAAGCGGTGCTGCACACGCTGCTCACCGAATACATGTCCTTCATCATCCTCTTGTTCGCGCTTTACACGATCTCCGGCGGCATCCTGCTTGCCGGCAACATCCACGGCACGCCGCTCACCAATGCCGGCCTGCTGCTTGTCGGCGCGATCCTTGCTTCTCTGATCGGCACGACCGGCGCCTCGATGATCCTGATCCGGCCGATCCTGCGCGCCAACGACAACCGGCCGTTCAACGCCCATGTGGTGATTTTCTTCATCTTCCTGGTGTCCAATATCGGCGGCTCGCTGACGCCGCTCGGCGACCCGCCGCTGTTTGTCGGCTTCCTGCGCGGTGTCGATTTTTTCTGGACGACGATACACATCCTGCCCGACACGCTGTTCGTCGGCGGACTGGTACTGCTCATCTTCCTGGCGCTCGACACCATCCTGCATCGCCGCGAGGCCGGCATGCCGAAGATCAAGGACCCGACTCCGGACACGAAGGTGCGCCTGCGCGGGCTGGCAAACCTGCCGCTGCTTGCCGGCGTGATCGGCGCGATCCTGCTTTCCGCCAGCTGGAAGCCGGGCGTCAGCATCCCGGTCCTCGGCGTCAGCCTCGAGCTGCAGAACCTCATGCGCGACGCCATCATCCTGGCGTTGGCCTTTCTGTCCCTAAAAGTCTCGTACAAGAGCCACAGGGAAGCGAACGGCTTCACCTGGGGGCCGATCGCCGAAGTGGCGAAATTGTTCGCCGGCATCTTCATCTGCATCGTGCCGGTCATCGCCATCCTGCGGGCCGGGGTCGACGGCGCGTTGGCGCCGCTGGTGTCGCTCGTCACCTCCGCCGACGGCCAGCCGAACGACCTCGCCTATTTCTGGCTGACCGGCGCGCTCTCGTCCTTCCTCGACAACGCGCCGACCTATCTGGTGTTCTTCGAGCTTGCCGGCGGCGACGCGAGACACCTGATGACCGACGCCGCCTCGACGCTGGCCGCGATCTCGGCCGGCGCCGTGTTCATGGGCGCCAACACCTATATCGGCAACGCGCCCAACTTCATGGTCTTTGCCATCGCCAGGCATCGCGGCTTCAAGATGCCCGGCTTCTTCGGCTACATGGCCTGGTCCGGGCTAGTGCTGATCCCGACCTTTTTGATCGCTGGATTTTTGTTCTTCGGATGAGCCAGGTGCCGCCGACTTCGAAGCCGGGATCGGTCAGTCGTCACCGGCATTGAGCCAATGGTGAAGCGATGGCGCTTGTGTATGCGCTGTCGGCAATTTCTGCTATTAGCGAGGAGAGGTGCGGGATCGATCGAACGCTGAACCGAGGAATGCGTATCGAGCCAAGTCATTCTTGGGGTGACAATGACCATCCATGCCGAGAGCCTGCCCTATCTGTCAGGCGAGTTCCTGGATAGCCTGACGATTTCGGCGTCCGATGTGGTCGACGAAATCGAGCGGCAGATCGTCGGTCAGAGGCGGGGCGAGGTGTGGTGTGCGCCGAAGGCGGTGGTGCTGCCGGGCGACGACCGCTACATCATGGCAACTCTCGGTGTCGCGACCGAGCCCCGGGTGCTGGCGACCAAATCGCTGGTGGTCAACCCCCGCAACGCCGAGCGGGGACTTGCAACTCTGAACTCGCTGATCACCCTCCTCGACGCCGAGACGGGACTGCCGCTTGCGGCGGTCGACGGCAATTGGGTGACTGCGAAGCGCACGGCCGGCCTAAGCGCCGTAGCGGCCAGGCGTTTGGCTCGAGCCGACTCAGTGTGCGTCGCATTCATCGGATGCGGCGTTCAGGCGCGCGGTCACCTCGAAGTCCTGGCCGATCTTTTTCCGCTGCAGGAGATTCGCGCCTTTGGTCGAGGCACCGGCAATCGTGACGCATTGTGTCGGATGGCGGAGACGCGTGGTCTGACCGCAGTGGCGAGCGATACCGCCAGAGCGGCGGTCGAGTCGGCCGACATCGTGGTGACGACAGTCACTTTGATACCCGAGCCGGTTCCGTTTCTGGATGCGCGTTGGCTGAAGGCCGGCGTCTTCGCGACCATGACCGATCTGGCTTTGCCTTGGCTGCCTGAGACCATGGCTGTCTTCGATCGCATCGTCATAGACGACTTGGCGCAAGAGGCGCAGATGAGCAAACCGATGGTAAGGCCCGAGCTCGTTACGGGCGACCTGACAGGTTTGGTCAGCGGCGACGTATCAGGTCGCCAGGGCGCAAGTGAGCGAACAGCTTTCGCGTTCCGCGGCATAGCGGTCGGCGATCTCGCAATTGCCGGCCTGGCATTTGTGCGCGCGAAAGCGGTCGGCGCTCTGGATGGTTAGATTCCAACCTGACGTCGGGTCACGGCGCCCTACAGTTTCCCACGTCAACCTACGCCGACGTATCGCCTAACCGCCGACGGATCGGCACGCAACGCCTCGACATCGACCGTCTCGCGGTTGCGGCCGTTCTCGATGAAGGAGACGCGATCCGCCACCGACAGCACGGCATCGACGCGCTGCTCGACCAGGATGGTCGAAACGCCGAGATCGCGCAGCTTCGCCACCGTCTCGCGGATTTTTGCGATCATCGACGGCATCAGCCCTTCGGTCGGCTCGTCGAGCAATAGCACCTGCGGTTCCAGACAGAGCGCGCGGGCCATGGCCAGCATCTGCTGCTCGCCGCCGGAGAGCGTGCCGGAGCGTTGCTTCAGCCGCTCGCGCAGCAACGGGAAAAGATCGAGCACCCTCTCACGCGCGGCCTTGCCCTTGCCCCGCGCCATCAGGCCGATCTCGATGTTTTCCGCCACCGTCATGTCGGCAAACAATCGCCTGCCCTGCGGCACATAGGCGACGCCGGCCTTCGGCACGTCATGCGCGGCGAGCCCAGTCAATTCCATGCCGTCCAGCCTGATCGAACCGGCCGCGGCAGGCACCAGGCCCATGATCGCCTTCAGCGTCGTCGTCTTGCCGGCGCCGTTGCGGCCGAACAGACAGAGGACCTCGCCCTTGTTCAGCACGAGGTCGAGGCCATAGAGCACCTGGACTTCGCCATAAAAACAATCGAGTCCGGAAATCATGAGCAACCCTGGATCAGCCATGGGTTGCTCCAAGATAGGCATCCTGGACTTCGGCATTGGCGCGGATCTGTTCCGGCGTGCCTTCGGCGAGGATTTTTCCCGAATTGAAGACGGTGATGCGGTCGGCAAGCTGCATGACCACCGGCATGTTGTGCTCGATGAGAAGCACGGTAGCGTTTTTGGCGATCTCGCGCACCAGCGCGATGAAATTGTCGATCTCGCTGTCGGCCAGACCTTGCGTCGGCTCGTCGAGGATAAGCAGGCGTGGCTTCAGCGCCAAACCCATTGCGACTTCGAGCAGGCGCTGGTGGCCGTAGGACAACTGCCCGGCCAGCGTGCCGGCGCGATCGGCGAGGCCGGTGCGTTCCAATGCTTCCATGACGCCGGCTCTCACCTGCCCCTTCGAGCGGCCGTCGGTCAGCGTCCGCTGCACCGGCAGCGCGACATTGTCGAAAGCGGTGAGATTGGCGAACACGCTGGTGATCTGGAACGTATAGGCGACTCCCAGGCGCACCCTTCGATAGGCGGGCATCGTCGTGATGTCGGCGCCGTCGAAGACGACCATGCCCGCAGACGGACGGATACGGCCGCTGAGCAGGCTGACGAAGGTGGTCTTGCCGGCGCCGTTGGGGCCGATGATGGCGCGGATCTCGCCCGGCATCAGCGCGAAGTCGACGCCGTCGACGGCGCGCAGGCCACCGAAGTTTCGGGACAGGCCCTTGGTGGTGAGCAGCGGCATCACGGCAGCCACCCGAGCCAGCGCTGGCGGATGCTCCCCAGAATACCCTTCGGGGCAAACAGCACCAGCAGGATGAGCGCGATACCGACGATCAAAAGATAGGCGGAGGTGAAGCCGCTGGTGATGTCGGTGACATAGTACATGAACAGCGTGCCGATGAGCGGCCCGAGCGCTGTTGCGGCGCCGCCGAGCAGCACCCAGAGCAAGGGCAGGATCGAATACTGCACCGAAGCGAAGCTCGATCCGATATAGCCGAACAGCAGCGCATAGGCAGCACCCGACGCAGCGCAGATGGCGCCGGAGGCAACGACGGCAGCGAGCTTGTTGGCGACAGTGTCGTAGCCCAGCATCTTGGTGCGCTCCTCATTCTCGCGAATGGCGACCAGCACGCGGCCGAAGCGGGAGCGGACGATGGCAAGCGTGATGAGCAGCACGACCGAGAACAGCGCCAGCGCGCTCATGTAGCGCACGGTCGGGTCGGTCAGGTCGAGCGCGGCGCCGCCGAGATTCAAGGTGCGCGCCGCCTGCTGGATGACGAGGCCCTGGTCGCCTCCGGTCCAGGCCGCGAAATAGAGGATCAGCAGGTAAAAGACCTGCGCGAACATCATGGTGACGATCATGAACGCCACACCCGAGGTGCGCAACGCGAGCAGGCCGACGACCAGAGCGAGCAGCGCGCCGCAGGCGACGCCGGCGACGAAGGCTTCCGGCACGCCCCAGCCGAGATGGTAGACGGTGAGCCCGGCACCATAGAGACCGGCGGAGAAGAACATGGCGTGGCCGAGGCTGAGCAGGCCGACATAGCCGAAGAGCAGATTGTAGCCCATGGCGAAGACGGCCAGCGCCATGATGCGGGCGAACAGCCCCTGATGATAGTCTGGCAGGACGAAGTTCAGCACGAACAGAAGCGCGATGACGCCGATATGCAGCGCGTAGGTCTTTGCCGGCGAAGCATCCGTCATCGCGCCGTCGTCCCGAACAACCCTTGAGGCCTGAACACCAGCACCATGGCGACGACCAGCGTGGCGATGATCTTGGCCAAGGTCGGCGAGAAGAACACCGAGATGATGCCGTCGGAGAGGCCGATCAGGATGGCTGCAACCACGGTGCCGCGCAGCGAGCCGAGGCCGCCGATGATGACGACGATGAAGGATAAGAGCAGCGGATCCTGCCCCATCAGGTAATGCGCCTGGCTGATCGGCACGATCAGCACCGCGGCGATCGCCGCCAGCATGGCGCCGATGGCGAACACGCCGGCATAGACGCGCTCGACCGGAATGCCGAAGGCCTGCGCCGTCTCGCGGTCATATTGGGTCGCGCGCATGATCAGGCCGATCTTAGTGCGGGTGAGCACCAGCCGTGTGATCACCAGCAGAACGGCGGAGGCGGCAACGACCGACAGCTTGTAGCCGGAATAGCCGAACCACGGCAGGAGGATGCGGTAGTTGAAGGGCGGCTCGACCGGGCGCGCCTCCGGACCGTAGAAGGTCAGCGCCAGCTGCTGGATGATGTAGAGCATGCCGATGGTGGCGACGATGGTGCTTTCGGGATTGTAGTTGAGCCGGCGCAGCACCAGCCATTCAGCAAGAAACGCGACCAGACCGACCAGCAAAGGCGCGACCACAAGCGCCGCGACGAAACCGATCGCCGGATGGCCCGAAATCGCCGTCGAGATCGCCCAGGCAAGCACCGCGCCCAGCATGAAGAACTCGCCATGGGCGACGTTGACGATGCGCATGACGCCGAACACCAGTGACAGCCCAAGCGCCGTCAGCGCCAGCACGGCAGACGTGACGAGGCCTTCGAGGGCGGCGAGGAGGAGGTGGGGTCCGAAGTGCATGGACTACACACAGGTTGGCGCCAAGAGCACCCCCCTCTGCCCTGCCGGGCATCTCCCCCTCAAGGGGGGAGATTGGCAGTTCGTGTGGCGGTGCCCACCTGTCGGCGACTTTTGCGATTGGCGAAACCCGAGGCGACGTCCAATCTCCCCCCTTGAGGGGGAGATGGCCGGCAGGCCAGAGGGGGGTGGCTTGGCGCTCACGCTTGCTGAAATGGCGACGCTCACAGCGCCTGCGTCGTGTAATCCCCTTCCGGCTCGTAGAGGCCGTCCTCGATCTTGGTCTTGTGGACGACCTTGAGCTTGCCGCCTTCGACCTTGGAGATGTTCTGGATGCCAAAACACTGGTGGATCTTGCCATTGAAGGTCTTTGGGCCCTGCGGATGCTCCGGGCCTTCGGCGAATTCCTTCAGCGCCTCGGTGGCCTCGACCAGCTTGGCGCGGTCTTCCGGTCCCTTGTAGCCGGCATCCTCCATCGCCTTCTTGACGACATAGAGCGTTTCCCAGCAGCCGAACATGTGGGCGGCGGTGGAGACGTCCTTGGGATCACCGACGGCGGCGCCGTTGTCGTCGATGCCGACGGCGGCGCGGTAGGCTTTTTGCGCGGCGGAATCGTCAGGCTGCACATAGCGCGGCGAGCCTTCCCAGAAATGGCTGCCGTCGAGGAATTCGAGGCCGGGGCTGTTGATGTCGACGGCTTCGAGCGAGTCGATGAAGCCGAAGAGCTGCGGCCGTTGCGAGCCATAGAACTCGCCGAGCTCCTTGACGAAGGTGAGCACCGCCGGACCGACCATGACGTGGTAGATCACTTCCGTCTCGGCCGGGATCTGCGGGAAGTATTTGGTGAAGGACGACTCCGTCGGCGGGATGGCGATCTGTGCGATCACGTCGGCGCCTTGGGCCTTCAGCGCCGGCGGCAGGTAGTCGCGATGGTCGTAGCCGAAGGCGAAGTCCGGGAAGATCTGCGTTACCTTCTTGCCGGCATTCGCCGCGATCCACGGCGCCATCGACTGGATCTGGCTCTTCACGTCGGTGATGCCGGGCTGGAGGACGTAGCGGTTGAGCTTGGTCGAGGCGACGTGGTGGCCTTCGCTGACCACGAAATAGGGGATCTTGTTCTCGCCGGCGGCGGGCGCCGAGCCGATCACGACATGCGAGAACAGCGTGCCGAAGACGATGTCGGTCTTGTGCTGCTTGGCGAACTTGCCGACCACCTCGGCGCCGCGCGCCGGATCGGTGCCGTCATCCTCGATCACCAGCTCGACCTTGCGGCCGCCGATGCCGCCGGCATCGTTGATCGCCTTGACGGCGGCGGCGCTCGTCTTCTCGTACCAGCGGCCATACGCGGCGCCGATGCCGGTGCGGTGCAGCTGGAAGCCGATCTTGATCGGCGCCGAGCTCTGTGCCTGGCTGTAGCGGACGAAGCCCGGCGCCAGCGCGAGGCCGGCGCCGGCGGCCATGCCCTTCAGCGCGGTGCGGCGTGAAAGCGTGGTCTTGGAGAGGTCGAAAAATCCGTTCTTGTCAGCCATGTCCGTTCCCCTGTTTTTTTCAGTCTTGACCAGCGATAAGGCGGCTCGATCCTCCCTGATCGGAGGATGCGAAAATTGCATGTGTACAAACTAAATCACCAAAGCCATGGCCTGGCAAGCGAGCTTCGCTTGGACACTCTCACCCGGCCGTCGGCGTGGCAAGAAGCCAGAGGCCGAAGATCGTGTAGGCGATCATCAGAAGCGTCAGCGGCAACTGGCTGAGCGCCGCGCGAGAGGCTTGCGGATGCATCCGCCAGGCGAGGCCGTGCGCGACAAGCACCGCCAGCACATGGCCGACAATGATGACGCCGGCTTGGCAATTCCACAGCCACCAGGCGGACTCGGCGCCGGCGACGACGCCCGCCTCGACTTCCATGTCGGCGGTGCCGAACAGGTTCCAGCCAAGCGCGAACGGATCGGATAGCACGACCAGCGCGTATTGGCCGTCGACGAGCAGCGCGGTGAGGTAGTGCGCGATGTGATAGGCGAGCGCGATCGGCACGATCGACCACACCAGCAGGCCGGCGGCTTTTTCGAACGGCTGTGCATCGCCGGCAAGGCGCTGGCCGAGAAGGACGGCAAGCGCGAACACGGCCACGAGCAGAAAGAACGTCAGCACGAGGCCGAAGCTGCCGATGCCGATCAACGCGGTGCGGCCGGGAAATTCCAGCGGGTTGAGGCCGAACAGGCCCAGCCAGAAGAAGGTTTTCGACAGGCCGTCGAAGGACACCGAGGACAGCGCCAGCAGGAGAAAAGCAATGCCGCTCAGCGGCAACGGCTCGGCTGCGAGCAGCTTCGCGCCCGGCCAGCAAAGGCTGAGCCGGCCTTCTTCGCGCTGGAGAGGCGCGAAGCGGGCAACCATGGAGAAGAAGATGGTCAGGAACTCGCCGCGCCGGCTCCAGTCGCTGTAACCGACGAGCAGGATGGCGATGAAGCTGACCAGCCAATAGGCGCCGGCGGCATAGGCCAGGCGGGACGGATCGTCGGGCGCCGCGTCGATCAGCTCGAACCAGGCGAAGGCGAAGAACAGCACGAAGGCCGGCCAGAAACCGAGCCGTGGCGGCAGGCGCGAGGGCTGGGTTTCGCCCCCGCGTTTACCGACAAGCCGGCTTACGACGCGACAAGGCCCATACCAGGGATTGAACCAGGACCAGAGGTCGCCGAATATGCCCTGCAATAAGGTGAAACCGGCCCAGAGCAGCGTCCAGATCACCAGCGGCAACGGGTTGGAGAGCGGGTCGCGGCTGCCGAACAGGCCAGCGGCGACGAGAAGCGCGAAGCCGGCAAAGGAAAGCAGGCTGACGACGGTGCGCGGGCTGTCGCCGAAAGCGAACAGGGAAAGACGCCTGCGCCAGACCCGCTCGAGGGCGGCGGGCGGGAGCAACGCGAGGACGAGGAAGCTGACGGCCACGGCAAGCGCGCCGCCGGCGATGTAGTAGCCGGTCGGGAGAAGCAGCACGTGGCCTCGGTCGGAGGCATGGGCGACGGCGGGGGTGGGGAGAAGGACCAGGGCGGTGGCTAAGAAAGCCAACCTGGAAGGCTGGCGCTCTACGGCGCCCCCCTCTGTCCTGCCGGACATCTCCCCCTCAAGGGGGGAGATTGGCAGTTCCGCTGACGGCGCCTCTCTTACAACGCCGGAGATTAGCGAAGGCGGAAACGACAAGATGATCCCCCCCCTTGAGGGGGAGATGTCCGGCAGGACAGAGGGGGGCGCGAAGGAACTCGGCGTATCCAGGCTCGCTTTCTCGATTGACGAAGCCGGATCAGCACAGGTCACTGGTGGCGACCTTCACACCTTGACCAGCTGCCTCACCCTATCCTTCTCGCCGAAAATCCTGAGATACCTTTTGATCTCCTTCTCATCCCCCGTCGCCTTGGCGGGGTTGTCCGACAGCTTCACCGCAGGCCGGCCATTGGCTTCGCTGACCTTGCAGACCAGCGAGATGGCGTCGAGGCTCTTGGTTTCGGTCGGCGCGCAGCCTTCGAAATCGTTCGTGAGGTTGGTGCCCCAGCCGAAGGACATGCGCACTTTGCCCTTGAAGTGACGATAGGTCTCCTCGATGGTCTCGACCTCGAGCCCGTCGGAGAAGATGAGCAGCTTCTGTTTCGGGTCCTTGCCCTTCTCGCGCCACCAGGAGAGGATCTTCTCGCCGCCTTCGATCGGCGGCGCGCTGTCGGGGCGAAAGCCGGTCCAGTCGGCGATCCAGTCCGGCGCGTCGCGCAGGAACGCAGCCGTGCCGAAGGTATCGGGCAGCACGATCAACAAATTGCCGCCATAGTAGCGCTGCCAGTCCTGCAGCACCTTGTAGGGCGCTTCTCTTAGTTCCTTTTCGGAATTGGCGAGCGCCGCAAACACCATCGGCAATTCATGCGCGTTGGTGCCGAGCGCCTCGAGGTCGTTGTCCATGGCCAAAAGCACGTTGGAGGTGCCGGTGAAGGCGTCGCCGATGCCTTCCTTCAGCGCCTCGACGCACCAGCGCTGCCACAGGAAGGAGTGGCGGCGGCGCGTGCCGAAATCGGAGATGCGGATGCCGGGCAACGCCTTCAGCCGCTCGGTCTTGTCCCACATCTTGGCCTTGGCGCGGGCGTAGAGCACGTCGAGCGCGAACGGGCCGAAGGAGCGCAGGGCGGCGCGGGAGCGCAATTCGTTGATGATGGCCAAAGCCGGGATTTCCCAGAGCGTCGTATACATCCAGGGGCCGCTGAAGGAGAGTTCGAACTGGCCGTCGCGCCTGGCAAGCTCGTATTCGGGCAGCCGGAAATCCTCCAGCCAAGCAAGGAATTCCGGCTCGAAGATCTGCTTGCGGCCATAGAAGGTGTTGCCGCCCAGCCAGATCATCTCCTTCTTGGAGAAGCGCAAGGTGCGGGCATGGTCGAGCTGCTCGCGGAGTTCCCCTTCGTCGATCTCGTCGGCAAGGCGCACCGAGGTCGTGCGGTTGATCAGCGTAAAGGTGGCGTCGACCTTGGGATACATGCCCCAGATCATCTGCAACATCAGAAGCTTGTAGAAGTCGGTGTCCAACAGGCTGCGGACGATCGGGTCGAGCTTCCAGGTGTGGTTGTAGACGCGCCGGGCTATATCGGTTTTTGCCATACTGCTGCCGCCTTCGCTGCTTGCTCCGAAAGGGTCGCGCGGAAACCGCTTCAGGCGACATTCTTCCGGGCTTTGGTCCTTGCCTTGATGCATGTCGTTCTCCCAAAACCGCTGCACACTTTTGGGCGACATGCATTAAGCCGATTGCCTCATAGCATTGAATTTTTGCAAGCGCTGCCCGGTTTGCAAGCTGGCCCGACAAAAAGAGGCGGCCTGCGGCAAGCGCCGCGGTCCGAACGCGATTGATTTTTCGCATAGGCTACCGGACACTTCCGGCAGAGAAGAGACAGGAGTATCCGGACATGGGTTACGATCGCGGCAAGCTCGAAGCGTTGCGCCGCAAATATGGCGAGAGCCATGGCGGCGAGATGTTCGATCCGAAATTCCGCAAGGTCGCCGACAAGATCTTTTCGAAGAGCGGCACCCGGCTGGCGCCCTATGCCGGCGTCCCGACCTTCCTTGCCGCGCCCTACCGGCAGATAGCGGCCGACAATCCGGATTTCGGCGACCTGCAGGTGGCGATGATCGGCGTGCCGATGGACCTCGGCGTCACCAACCGGCCCGGCGCGCGCTTCGGGCCACGCGCATTGCGCACGATAGAGCGCATCGGCCCCTACAACCATGTGCTGGAATGCGCGCCGACGCATGAGCTTCGCGTCGCCGATATCGGAGACACGCCGTTCCGCAGCCGCTACCGGCTGGAGATCAGCCACGAGGACATCGAAAAGCGCACCAACCAGATCGTCGATGCCGGCGTCATTCCGCTGTCGGTCGGCGGCGACCACTCGATCAGCCATCCGATCCTGAAGGCGGTCGGCAAAAAGGCGCCGGTCGGCATGATCCATATCGACGCCCATTGCGACACCAGCGGCCTGTTCGACATGACCAAGTTCCACCACGGCGGACCGTTCCGCAACGCGGTGCTGGACGGCGTGCTCGACCCCACCCGCACGATCCAGATCGGCATTCGCGGCTCGGCTGAATATCTGTGGGAGTTCACCTACGAATCCGGCATGACGGTGGTCCATGCCGAGGAAGTGACCGGCCTCGGCATTCCCGCCGTCATCGAAAAGGCGCGAAAAATAGTCGGCGACGGTCCGACCTACATTTCTTTCGACGTCGACAGCATCGACCCGGCCTTCGCGCCTGGCACCGGCACGCCGGAGGTCGGCGGGCTGACGACGCGCGAGGTGCTCGAGCTGCTGCGCGGCCTGAAAGGCTTGAACATCGTTGGCGGGGACGTGGTCGAGGTGGCGCCGCAGTACGACGCGACCACCAACACCGCTCATGTCGGCGCCCAGGTCCTGTTCGAGATTCTGAGCCTGATGGTGTTCAGCCCGGCCATCAAGAAGGGCTGAAGCAGGCAACCCGACGCGGCGGCCGCGCGGGCGGCCGTCACCGAAGTGGCCAGCAATGTTCACAATTGGCCCCCCGTTCATTTCCGTGAAATCAGCGCAAATGCCGGGGATTGATTGAAGCCGCCCCAACCTCGTCATTCTATGGCGGAGCAAGGAGCGAAGCGACGCGGCGCAGACCATAGAATCCATGCCGTGACTTGGAAGCGCCACCACGGTGCAGAATTTTTGCTCCGTTGCACTCCTTGGCGAAGGTAACGGCATGGATTCTAGGGTTTTCGCGACGGAGCTTCGCTCCTGCTCCGCCCTAGAATGACTATCGCGATGGGCGTTTCGGCCAATCTCCAAGGCATGCCACCTGCCAATGCAAACAGAGCCGACCGGTCAAAATCCCTGTGCTGGGGTCTAATGACTGAACGACAGCGCCGGCGCGATGCGATCGCGCCGCAGCCAGCGCGCGAGCAGTAGCGCCGCCACCACGGCCAGGCCCGACGCCAGGCCGATCCAGATGCCGACGCCGTGGAAGCCGAAATGGAAGGCGAGCAGCACGCCGAGCGGCAGGCCGACGCCCCAATAGCCGATCGCGGCATAGATCATCGGCACCTTGGTGTCGTGCAGGCCGCGCAGCATGCCGGCGGCCACCGCCTGCGCGCCGTCGAAAATCTGGAACAACGCCGCAAACGCCAGGAACGACACCGCAAGCGTGATCACTCTGGCGTTGGCCGGATCGGCAAGGTCGATGAAGGCGCTGATCAGGACATGCGGCCAGAGGATCATCACCAGGCCCATCAGCGCCATGAAGGAGACGCCGATGACAAAGGCGGTCCAGCCGGCGCGCGAGACGCCTTCCGGATTGCCGGCGCCATGCGCAAGGCCGACCCGCACGGTCACGGCCTGGTTGAGGCCGAGCGGCACCATGAAAGAGATCGAGGCGATTTGGATGGCGATGGCATGCGCGGCAAGCGAATCCGCGTCGATCAGGCCCATCAGCAGTGCTGCCGCGTTGAAGATCGTCACCTCGAAGGCAAGTATGCCGGCGATCGGCAGGCCGAGCCTGAGCAGGCCGCGGAAACGCGGCCAGTCGGAGCGCCAGAAGCGACCGAACAGGCGATAGCGACGAAACTTCTTCTCCAACACTACGACGGCCGCCAAGCCGGCAAACATCAGGGTGCTCGATAGCGAGGTGGCAAGGCCCGATCCGGCGATGCCCATGGCCGATACGCCGAGATTGCCGAACATGAACACCCAGTTGAAGAAGGCGTTGCAGGCTACCGCGACGAACACGATGATCAGCGCCCAGCCCGGCCGCTCCAGCGCCGAGATGAAGGAGCGCAGCACGATATAGCCGTAGAAGGGCAGCACCGCCCATTGCAGCCAGTGCAGGTAGATGCCGGCCTGATGCGCGAGCTCCGGCTTCTGACCCATGGCCAAAAGCACCTCTTCGCCGTGCCAGAGGAACAGCCAGATCGGGATCGACACGAGCACCGCCAGCCACAGGCCCTGGCGCACGGTGCGGCGCAGGTCGCGCACGGAATGGCGGCGACGGCCGAGCTCGGTCGCCATCATCGGCGATGTCGCCAGCATCAAGCCGAGCCCGAAGATCAGCGGCATGAAATAGAGGTTGGAACCGAGCGCGCCGGCGGCCAGCGTGTCGGGTCCCAGCCTGCCCATCATCATGACGTCGGTCGCGGTCATGGCGGTCTGGCCGAGATTGGTCAGCACCATCGGCCAGGCGAGCGCCAGCGTCGTCCTGATTTCCTGACGCCAAAGATTTTCCGGCGCGCGAGCGCCGGCTTCGATCGCAGACATTTTCCGCTCTTTCAGATCGCGGCGCGTCGGGACCAATCCCGGAAGCCGCACGGCAAAACGGCGCAACCTTCGGTTTCGCGCCGTTTGCGTCGTCTTGTGAACGAAATGCGACATATTGGCAAGGGAGGAGGAGCGGCGAGCCATTGATCCAGCGGGCGGCTGCGGCCTCCGACGCCCGCGTTCACTTGCCGGCCGAGGGCTGCTACGGATTACCCAAAGACACGGAGCCGGCGGAACGAACCCGGAGGAATGGATGCCGTTCAGGCGCAGAAAGAACACGGCCGCGATACCGAGAACGGTGCCCGCTTTCGAGCATATCGTCACCGAGGCGAGCGACAGTTTTCTGTGGCGGCTGGACGACTATCCCTGGGAGCGCAATGTCTGGAATTTCCATCCCGAATACGAAATCCATCTGTTGCGGAAATCGTCCGGCGTCGCGCTGGTCGGCGACCATATCGGCGAATTCGGACCGGGCTATCTGACGATCGTCGGCGGCGGCCTGCCGCATGACTGGGTGACGGCGGTGCAGCCGGGCGAGCTGATCGAGGGCCGCGATATCGTGCTGCAATTCGATCCCGAGCGGCTGCGCGGGTCCGCCGGACTGCTGCCGGAACTGCGCGAGCTTGAGCCATTCCTCGAACGCTCGCTGCGCGGCATGGTCTTCCATGGCCAGACGGCGCTCGACGGCGCCGAACTGATGGAACGAATGGGAGAGGTGCATGGGCTGGCAAGGTTTCGCCTGTTCCTCGAACTGCTGGACCTGCTGGCCACGACCGACGAATACCAGCTTTTGTCGTCGCCGGACTTTTCACCGCTTCTCGACGCGGAGTCGCTGGACATCATCCAGCGTTCGCTGACCTATCTGTTCCAGCATTTCGCCGAGGACCTGAAGCTGCCGGACGTGGCCGCATTGGCCGGGATGAGCGAAAGCACGTTCTCGCGCTTCTTCCAGAAGAACACCGGCAACTCCTTCAGCGACCACCTTGCCAAGCTGAGACTTTGGCAGGCCTGCAAGCTGCTCGCCGATACCGACATCCCGATCACCGACATCTGTTTCCAGGTCGGCTACATGAACATCTCCAACTTCAACCGCGCCTTCCTGCGCAAGCACAAGATGACGCCGTCATCCTATCGCAAGCTGTCGCGGCAGCGGCTGGCGCTGCGGGCCTGATCAGGTCGAAATCGGCTGCTCCCGACGGCACTGATACTCGTGTGACAGACAGACTCTGTCTGCGCTAGTTTTTGCGCCGCACAATGCATAAAAGTACAGGTTTGCCGCAACAAGACTTCTAGTCTCGCCCTGTCCAACTCCTCATTTTGGCGACGGGTGGCAGGTCGCCCGGGCGATGGTGAGGGTCGCTTAGTCCGAGGACCTCCGCTTCCTGCGAGTGTTTCTGGAGGAGAAAAATCAATGCAATCAAATCGGCTCGCTGCCAGCCTCGGCGCAGCGTTCGTGCTTACCGCATCCGTATCAACCGCAGCGCTGGCGCAGGCGCCGATCTGCTCGGCGCCGGTCAAGGTGCTGGCGCAGCCGCGCGATGGGCTGACGCTTCTGGAAGACTCCAAGGACGAGTTCAAGAAGCTCTCCGGCGCCGGCTTCCAGATCGACTACCTGAACGAGAACGACCGGCGGGCCAAGTCGCGCGCCGACGCCTCTACCGTAGGCAATTACAACGTCTACTATGTCGACGAAGCCAATGTCGCGCTGTTCGCCTCGTCCGGCTGGATCGCGCCGCTGACCGATTATTATCCGGCCGAGTACGACTTCGCCGATTTCGATCCGGGCCGCCAGAAGGTCGCCACCTATGACGGCAAGGTCTGGTTCGCGCCGCTGACCGGCGGCGGCGACCTGATGGTCTACCGCAAGGACGTGCTGGAGGCCGCCGGCATCCAGCCGCCGAAGACGTTGGACGAGCTGATCGCCGATGTTGCGAAGCTGAACGATCCCGACAAGGGTATGTACGGCATCGCGCTGCGCGGCGCGCGCGGCTCGGGCGCCAATGTCTGGCGCTGGATGCCCTTCTTCAAGGCCTATGGCGGCAAATGGTTCGACGGCGACAAGCCGGCTTTCAACTCGGACGCCGCCGTGAAGGCGACCGAAACCTATCTCAAGCTGTTCAAGGACTCGGCCCCCGGCACGCAGACCGGCAGTTGGGATGAATCGACCGGCGCCTTCCTCTCCGGCCAGGTCGCCATCCTCGTCGAATCGACGCCGCTGTCGGGCATGGCGGTCGATCCGAAGACCTCGCAGGTCGTCGGCAAGGTCGGCTTCCTGCCGCCGCCATCGCCGCTGCCCGGCGGCGGCTACGGCCATGGGCTCGCCATCGGCACCAAGGCCAATCAAGACGACGCCTCGAAGAAATGCGCCGGCCTGTTCATCGCCTGGGCAACGTCGAAGGAGAACGAGAAGCGCAGGCTCGACGCGCACCAGTTCGGCGAGCTCAATCGAACCAGCATCCTCTCCAGCAAGGAATTCGCCGACATCTACGGCGCCGATCTCGGACAGGCGCTGGCCGACACCGGCAAGGTTACGGCGGTGAACTTCTGGCAGGATCCGCGCTGGCCCGATCTCGGCGACCGCTGGGGCATCATCCTCGAGGAGCTGGTCACCGGCACCCGCACCGACATCAAGGGCGGCCTCAACGAGCTCGATGCCTACGCCAACGAGTTGGTGAAGAAGAAGTAATCCTCCCGCCCGTGGCGCGCGGTCGCCGGCATTCGTCGGAATGCCGGGACCCGTGCGCCGCGGGCTCACGCCAGCGATTCCAATGTATCCGCGATATTCCCGAGGATAGGCAATGCGCCGACGCTCTTCCCTGCCCGTCACCTTTCTCGTTCCGACGCTCGCCATCCTGCTCGTGCTGTCGATGGTGCCGACGCTCTATGCCATCGTCATTGCCCTGCAGAACCGCGAGCTGAGCGCGTCGGGCTATTCCTGGATCTGGTTGTCGAACTTCGCCGATCTCTTCCTCGACCGCCGCTTCCTCAACGCCGTCTGGGTTTCGGTGAAATGGGAGATCGTCACCGTCGTGGCGACGATGGCGGTGGCGATAGGGCTCGGCGTGCTGATGTTCGAGGTCGCCGGCCCACGCCTGCGCAATGTCTACTGCCTGCTGTTCATCATTCCGGTGCTGCTGCCGCGCGTCTCGGCGGCCTTCGTGTGGAAATTCGCCTATCACCCGCTCTACGGCATCGCCACCTATCCCTACCGGCTCGTCACCGGCGGGCTGATCTTCGACCCGCTGTCAAAGGCCTCGACGGCGCTTTTCGCCGTCTCCTCGGTCGATGTCTGGCAATGGGGCCTGTTCTTCGCCGTCATCGTGCTGAAGCTCCTGGAGACGTTGCCGCCGCAGCCGATCGAGGCGGCGCGGCTCGACCATGCGAAGCGCTGGCAGATCCACGCCTATGTCACCTTGCCGATGCTCAAGGCGCCGCTGATCAGCCTGATGTTCGTCAAGATGATCGAGTCGCTGCGCTCCTTCGACCTCATCTATGTGATGACGCGCGGCGGGCCGGGCGTGGCGACCGAGACGCTCGACATGTACGCGTTCTCGCAGGGCTTCATCGAGTCCGGCAAGGTCTCCTACGCCTCGGCCATGGCCGTGCTGATGATGATTGCGACGGTCATCACCTTCACCTTCCTGTGGAAGCGGGTGCAGGCATGAGGCAGTACCGGATGAGACCGGGCCGCCTGATCGCCAAGGCCATACTGGCGCTGGCCGGATTCCTGGCCGTGTTCCCGCTCGTTTGGACGGCGCTCAACGCGCTGAAGAACAATGTCGACATCATCACGCGGGTCCCGCGCCTGGTGTTCACGCCGACGCTTGCCAACATCTCCTACATCCTCGGCCGCGACAGCGTGATGACCGGGCTCTACAACTCGGTGGTCGCCTGCGGCTCGGCCGTGCTGATCGGCGTCGCGCTCGGCCTGCCGGCGGCCTATGCTGTGGCGCGCTATCCCAACCGCTGGGCGGGCGACATCCAGTTCTTCGTGCTGTCGCTGCGCTTCCTGCCGCCAGTGGCGGTGGCCATCCCGTTGATGGTGATCTGGCTGCAGGTCGGTCTCTACGACACTTTGCCGGCGCTCATCGTCACCTATTCGCTGCTCACCATCTCGGTGATCATGTGGCTGGCGATCCCCGCCTTCCAGGGCGTGCCCAAGGAGGTCGAGGAAGCCGCCTTCGTCGACGGCTACGGCGCCTATTCGGTGTTCTGGCGGATTGCGCTTCCCGTCGCGGCGCGCTCGCTCGCCGGCGCCATCGCCTTCAGCTTCGTGCTGGTCTGGAACGAGTTCCTGATCGCGCTGATGCTGTCGAGCTCCAACGCCAAGACCCTGCCGATCGTCGCCTCGGAGCTGTCGCAGCAAGGCATGAACGTGCCGTGGGGCATCCTCAACGCTTCGGTCGTGCTGCTCTCGCTGCCGCCGCTGCTGTTCCTCGGCGTGCTAAGCGGCTTCCTGAATTCCGTTTTCCGGCAAAAAAAGACTTGATGCGAGGATTAGCCGATGCAGGCACTGGTACTTGAGAAAAAGGGTGAACTGTCGCTGCGCGAGATCGCGCTGCCGCTGGATGTCGGACCGGACGATGTCAGGATCGCCATCCACACCGTCGGCGTCTGCGGCAGCGACGTGCATTATTACACGCATGGCGCGATCGGCAGCTATATCGTTCGCCAGCCGATGGTGCTCGGCCACGAGGCGTCAGGCACGATCGTCGAGATCGGCGCCAATGTCACGAGCCTGAAGGTCGGCGACCGCGTCTGCATGGAGCCGGGCGTGCCGAACCTTGCGTCGCGCGCAACGAAACTCGGCATCTACAATGTCGACCCGGATGTCCGCTTCTGGGCGACGCCGCCGGTGCATGGCGTGTTGGCGCCCTACGCCGTGCATCCGGCGGCCTTCACCTACAAACTGCCGGACAATGTCTCCTTCGCCGAGGGCGCGATGGTCGAGCCCTTCGCCATCGGCATGCAGGCGGCGGCGCGTGCCCGCATTGTGCCCGGCGACGTCGCCGTCGTCGTCGGCTGCGGCCCGATCGGCATCATGATCGCGCTGGCTGCACTCGCCGGCGGCTGCTCGAAAGTGCTGATTTCCGACTTCTCCGCACCCAAGCTGAAGATCGCCGCGCAGTATCCGGGCATCGTGCCGGTCAATATCGGCGAGCAGTCGCTGGTCGATGCGGTGCGGACAGCCACCGACGGCTGGGGCGCCGACATCGTCTTCGAGGCGAGCGGCAGCCCTAAGGCCTTCGCCAATCTTTTCGATCTCGTGAGGCCCGGCGGCGCGCTGGTGCTGGTCGGGCTGCCAGTCGAGCCGGTCAGCCTCGACGTGCCGGCGGCGATTTCCAAGGAAGTGCGCATCGAGACCGTGTTCCGCTACGCCAACATCTTCGACCGCGCCCTGCAGCTCATCGCCTCGGGCAAGGTCGACCTCAAGCCGCTGATCACCGGCACCTATGATTTCCCGGACAGCATCAAGGCGTTCGAGCGAGCGGCCAAGGGCAACCCGCAAGACGTCAAGCTGCAAATCCTGCTCACCGGCGAAAAGGGCTGACCCATGTCCGCGATCGTTTGCTCCCACGTCGACAAGGCCTATGGCGCCACAACCGTCATCCGCGACCTCAACCTTGCGATCGAGGAGCATGAGTTCGTCGTGTTCCTAGGCCCGTCCGGCTGCGGCAAGTCGACCTTGCTCAGGATGCTCGCCGGGCTGGAGGACATCAGCGGCGGCGAGGTTTCGATCGGCGGCAAGGTGGTGAACGATCTCGAGCCAGGCGACCGCGGCATCGCCATGGTGTTCCAAAACTATGCGCTCTATCCGCATATGACGATCTTCGACAACATCGCCTTCGGGCTCAAGCGGCAGAAGGTGCCGGCTGGCCAGATCAAGAAACGGGTCGAGGCGGTTTCCGGGACGCTCGGGCTCGAGCCCTATCTCGGCCGTAAGCCGACCGAGCTTTCCGGCGGCCAGCAGCAGCGCGTGGCGATCGCGCGCGCCATGATCAAGACACCGAAAGTGTTCCTGTTCGACGAGCCGCTGTCCAATCTCGATGCCAAGCTGCGCAACCATATGCGCGTCGAGATCGCCAGGCTGCACCAATCGCTGAAGACCACGACCGTCTACGTCACGCACGACCAGCTCGAAGCGATGACGCTCGCCGACCGCATCGTGCTCTTGAAGGACGGCGTGATCGAGCAGATCGGCTCGCCTGCCGAGATCTATCGCCAGCCCAAAAACATGTTCGTGGCGGGCTTCATCGGCACGCCCAATATGAATTTCGTCGAGGTGACGGTCGGCCGAGCAAAGAGCGGGTGGACTCTGAACGGCGCCGGAACGGCTCTGGTCGTGAACGGCTCGGATTTTCATCTGCAGCACGGCGATCGAGCGGTGCTCGGCATCCGGCCTCCGGACCTGAAGACGGTGAACGCCGACGCAGCTGGCAACCTCTTGCTAGGCACGGCCGATCTCATCGAATTCCACGGCAATGACGCGCTGGTGACATTCGGCTCCGGCGGCAAGGAGATCAGCGCGCTGGTTCCGGCCCGTGAATGCCCGGATCTGCGCGCGGCGGTGCGCTACACATTCGATGAGGAAAGCATCCATCTGTTCGATGCGACGACGGGCCTGTCGCTTCGCAAACAATAGCTCGGCCAATCTACCCTATCGCATCCAGCGCCTGCCGCTGGCGGTGCATCTCGAGGAAAATCCGGTAGTCGCGGTCGAAGCGGGGGCCGGCGGCCGGATTGGAGGGCCGCGTCTTGCCGCCTTGCTGCATGGCGACACAGGCGGCGTTGAGGTCAGGGTAAAGCCCGGCGGCGGTAGCGGCCACCATGCCGGTGCCGAGCAGCACCGCCTCGTCGGCGAGCGGCTCGATGACGGTGCAGCCGGTGGCGTCGGCATAGAGCTCCATCAAAAGCGGATTCTTGGTATGGCCGCCGGTGACATGCAGCGTGTCGATCAAATAGCCGTTCTCGTTCAGCGCCTCCAGCACATGGCGCACGCCAAGCGCGATGCCGACGGCGGTGCGCCAGTAGAGCTTGCACAGGCTGTCGAAGGAGGAGTCGAGCGTCAGCCCGCTGACGACGCCGACCGCGTGCGGGTCGGCGAGCGGCGAGCGGTTGCCATGGAAATCCGGCAGGACATGCAGCCGCGCCGCCAGCGCATCGCCCTCGACGGCGCGCAGTTCGGCGACGCGCCTGGCAATCTTCGCATGCATGGCCGCATCCGGCTCGCCGCCGGCGCCGTGCCAGCGGATGATGTGGTCGAGCAGCGCGCCCGTCGCCGACTGGCCGCCTTCCGATAGCCAGAGTTTTGGCAATGCCGCGCCGTAATACGGTCCCCAGACGCCGGCGAAAGGCTGCGGATCCTGGGACATCGCCATGACGCAGGACGAGGTGCCGGCAATCAGCGCCAGGTGCCGGCTGATGTCCTTCTCGTCGCCGGCAAAGCCGCCGAGAACACCGAGCGCGCCGGCATAGGCGTCGATGACCCCGGCGCCGACGCGACATTTCCCGGTCAGGCCCAGATCGGCCGCCGCTTGCGTCGTCAGCGGGCCAATATCGGCGCCGACGGGGCTGGCTTTTTCCGGAAGGTTGCCGTGCTCGAAGAGATCGCCGAGGCCGACGAGCTCGAAGAAATCGCGCCGCCAGCCCGTCTCCTCATGCGCGAGATAGGTCCATTTGGCGGTCAGCGTGCATTGCGAGCGGGCGAGCGAGCCGGTCGCCTTCCAGGTCAGGAAATCGGCGAGGTCGAACAGATAGCCGGCTTCGTTCCATGTTCCGGGCAGGTTGCGCTTCAGCCACATCAGCTTCGGCGTTTCCATTTCCGGCGACATCACGCCGCCGATATAATCGAGCACGGCGTGGCCGCTTCTGGTGCATTCATCTGCCTCGGCGATGGCGCGATGATCGAGCCAGACTATGGTGTCCCAGCGCTTCTCGCCGGTGACCGAGACACTGAGCTGGCCGCCCTGCCTGTCGCGCACCACAAGCGAGCAGGTGGCATCGAAGGAGATGCCGACGATATCCGCGGCTGCGACGTTCGCCTTCTCGCGCGCGGCGCGCACGGCGGCGCAAACGGCCGACCAGATATTTTCCGAATCATGCTCGGCGTGATCGGGCTTGGGCTGGTGCATGGCGATCGGCCGCTCGGCACGGCCGAGCAGATTGCCTTTCGAGTCGAGAATGCCCGCGCGAGCGCTCCCGGTGCCGACATCGACCGCGCAAACGAAACTCGTCGTCAAGATGCTTTTACTCTCGCTCCCAGGCCTGCAATCAGATCGGGCAATTGCAGCATGTCAGCGAATATAAAGTCCGGTTCGGTCGACGCAAGCCGCGCCTTGAGAGCGGGGTTGTTCGCGTGCGAGCCGCCGGTGAAGGCAAAGACGCGCATGCCCGCCGCCCGCGCCGCGGCGATACCGGCCGGACTGTCCTCGATGACCAGGCATTTGCGCGGTTTTGCGCGCATGGTGGCGGCGGCATGGAGGAAGAGATCCGGCGCCGGCTTGCCACGCTTCACCATGGCGGCGCTGAACAGGTTGGGCTCCAGCAAGCCCAGCAGGCCGGTGACCTCGAGCGCGTAGCGGATGCGCTCCAGCGTGCCGGAGGAGGCGACGCAACAGGGCAGGTCGAGCCTCGGCAGAACCTCCTTGATGCCGGGGATCGGCTTCAACTCCTCGCGGAACTTGCGCATCAGCTCGACACGCATGGCGGTGAGATGCTGGTCGCTGATCTCGAGTCCGAAATCGCGGCCGAGGATCTCACGCACGCTTTTCATGCTCTTGCCGAGGAAGTGCTCGTAGGCCGCGTCCTCGCTGACCGTTCCGCCGGCAAGCTCGATCATGCCGAGCAGCGCCGAGACCGAGAGCGCCTCGCTGTCGACCAGGACGCCGTCGCAGTCGAAGATGACCAGTTCGGGCGTCATGCCGGTTTCAGGGGCTTCAGAGCTTGCCGGCGAGATAGCGCGTCAAGGTCTCGCGCGCGCCATTCGTCCACAGCACGTCGAGCGCATGGGCAAAGGCTTGCGTGAAAACCGGCGAGCGGCCGACATCACCATAGATGTCGTCCATGGCAAGCCAGGCGCCGGGCTTGTCCTTTGCCGCTTTCGCGGTCGCCTGCATGCGGTCCCAGCTCGGATCGTTCGGCTCGATGACGGCGCCGCTGTCGGTGGTGCCGAAGCAGTAGCGGCACCAGAGCGCGGATTCCAGCGCCAAGCCTGTGACGCCCTCCCCCGCCTTCAGCCGGTCGGCAATGGTCGGGATGATGAATTTCGGCTGCCGGTTGGAGCCGTCGAGGCAAAGCCGGCGGATGGTGTCGCCGATCTTCGGATTGGAGAAGCGGCGCTCGATGAGCTGGTAGTAGTCCTCCAGCACGGTGTCCGGCACCGGCGGCACGGTCGGGATGATCTCGTCGCGCTCCAGCTTGGCGAGGAAGCCGCGCACGAGCGGCTCCTGCATCGCCTCATGGACGAAATGGATATCCATCAACCCGGCGGGATAGGCGATTGCTGCATGGCCGCCATTGAGGATGCGGATCTTCATCAGCTCGTAAGGCGAGACATCCTTGACGAACTGCACGCCGGCCTTTTCGAGCGGCGGCCGGCCGGCGGTGAAATGATCCTCCAGCACCCATTGCTTGAACGGCTCGCAGAAGACCGGCCAGTTGTCCTCAAGCCCGAAATCGCTCGCCAGGATACCACGCTCGCGGTCGGTGGTGGCCGGCGTGATGCGGTCGACCATGCCGTTCGGGAAAGCGACATTGTCCCTCACCCAGTTGGCCAGATCCTCCTCGATCAACCGCGCAAGGCCGATGACGCCATCGGAGGTGACGTGACCATTGTGGGGTATGTTGTCGCAGGACATGACGGTGAACGGCACGATGCCGTCGGCGCGCCGGCGCACCAGCCCGGCGAGGATGATGCCGAACACCGTTTTCGGCGCAGCGCCAGCCTGCGCGTCGGCGACGATGTCGGGATGGGCCGGGTTGAACTTGCCCGAAGCCGGGTCGATGAAATAGCCGCCTTCGGTGATAGTCAGCGACACGATCTTGATCGCCGGGTCGGCGAGCTGCTCGATGATCGCCTCAGCATGGCCTGGCATCAGGAAGTCGATCATGGCGCCGGTGACGCGGGCGCTCATATGGCCAGAATCCTGCTCGACCACCGTGGTCAGCCAGTCCTGCTCCTCCAGCTTCGAGCGCCCGACTTTTTCGCCCTCGAACACGCCGGCGCCGATCAGCGCCCAGTCATGGCCGAGCCCGGAATTGAACAGGTCGTCGAGATAGACGGCCTGGTGAGAGCGGTGGAAGTTGCCGACACCGAAATGCACGATGCCGGCTTTCAAAGAGGAGCGGTCGTATTTCGGGCCGGAAACCTTGGCGGGGAGCTTTGCGAGGTTCGAGGAAGAGAGTTTCACGGTCATCTGCTTTACCCTTTGGCCGATACGCGGCCCGACAATTCCGTCTTTTCCCGCGCCCGGCGAGAGCGGTGAGGGACGGCGCCGGCTGCTCCGTGCCGCCCCTCACCTGCCCCTCGGCGCATGCTCCCGGAGGAAGGGAGACGCGCCTTCCCCCTCAACTCATCCATTGGCCGCCATCGACATTGTAGGTCTGGGCGACAATGTATTCGGCCTCGTCGCTGGCGAGGAAAACCGCCATGCCGGTCAGGTCTTCCGCCCGGCCCATGCGGCCGTAGGGCACGCTCTCGCCGACCAGGCGCTTCTTCTCGCCCTTCGGCCGGTTCTCGTATTTGGCGAACAGCGCATCGACGTGATCCCAATGCTCGCCGTCGACGACGCCCGGCGCGATGGCGTTGACGTTGATGCGGTGCCTGATCAGGTCGAGCCCGGCCGACTGGGTCAGCGAAATGACGGCGGCCTTGGTGGCGCAATAGACCGCGACCAGCGGCTCGCCGCGGCGCCCGGCCTGGCTCGCCATGTTGATGATCCTGCCGCCCTTCCCGCGCGCGATCATCGATCGCGCGGCGGCCTGTAGCATGAACAGCGTGCCGGCGACATTGACGGAGAACAGCTTGTCGTAGCTCGCCCGGCTGATCTCGACGATCGGCGCCAGATCGAACAGGGCGGCGTTGTTGATCAGGATGTCCAAGCCGCCGGCCTTCGCCTCGACCGCTTTCACCGCGGCCTCGATCGAGGACAGGTCGGTGACGTCGAGCCGGACGGCGTAGGCGGCTGAGCCGATATCCCTCGCCGTCGCCTCCGCCGCTTCGAGGTTGATGTCGGCGATCGCCACCGTGGCGCCTTCGCGCGCATAGGCTTCGGCGAAGGCCCTGCCGATGCCGCGCGCCGATCCGGTGATCAGCGCCGATTTGCCCTTCAGCCTCACTGTCCCGTCCTCACTGGGCCAGCGCCTTGCCGTCGGCGCCGAAGCGATGGAGCTTGCTCTTGTCGGGCGTCAGATAGACGGTGTCGCCATGCTTGACCGCGACCTCGCCGTCGGCGCGCACGTTGATCGTGCCGATGCCGTCCGTCTGGACATGCAGGAAGGTGTCGGAACCGAGATGCTCGGCAACGCCGACCGTCGCCTTCCAGTCGCCCGCCGTGGTCGAGATGTTGATGTGCTCGGGCCGGATGCCGATGGTCTTGGCGCCGTATTTGTCGGCCGGCGCGCCTTCGATCAGGTTCATCTTGGGCGAGCCGATGAAGCCGGCGACGAAGAGGTTCTTCGGCGTGCGGTAGAGCTCCATCGGCGAGCCGACCTGCTCGATGTTACCGGCGTTGAGCACGACGATCTTGTCGGCCATGGTCATGGCCTCGACCTGGTCGTGGGTGACGTAGACCATCGTCGTCTTCAGCTGATGGTGCAGCTCGCTGATCTCCAGCCGCATGGTGCCGCGAAGCGCTGCGTCGAGGTTCGACAGCGGCTCGTCGAACAGGAAGGCCGAAGGCTGGCGTACGATGGCGCGGCCGATGGCGACGCGCTGGCGCTGGCCGCCGGAGAGCTGGCCCGGACGACGCTCGAGATAGTTGGTGAGGTTCAAGACGCGCGCGGCGTCCTTGACCTTCTTGTCGATGGTCGCCTGGTCCTCGCCGGCCATCTTCAGCGGGAAGGCGATGTTCTTGGCGACCGTCATGTGCGGATAAAGCGCATAGGACTGGAAAACCATGGCAAGCTTGCGCTTGGCCGGCGCTTCCTGGGTGACGTCGCGGCCGTCGATGCTGATTGTGCCGCCGCTGGTGTCCTCGAGGCCGGCGATCAGCCTGAGCAGCGTGGACTTGCCGCAACCCGACGGGCCGACGAACACGACGAACTCGCCGTCCTCGATATTGAGGTCGATGTTCGGAATGATCGTCGTCGACCCGAAGGACTTGGAGACGTTCTTGAGCGTGATGTTTCCCATGGTTTCCTCCCGGGGATTTCGTCGTCCGCCGCTTGCGGCTCTTACTTCACGGCGCCAAAGGTCAGGCCGCGCACCAGCTGCTTCTGGCTGAACCAGCCCATGATCAGGATCGGCGCGATCGCCAGTGTCGAGGCGGCCGAGAGCTTGGCCCAGAACAGGCCTTGCGGGCTGGAGAAGGAACTGATGAAGGCCGTCAGCGGCGCTGCGTCGGTGGTGGTCAGCCGGATCGTCCAGAACGCTTCGTTCCAGGCCAGGATGATGTTCAACAGCATGGTCGAGGCAATGCCCGGGACCGCCATCGGCGTCAGCACATAGATGATCTCGTTCCACAGCGAGGCGCCGTCCATGCGCGCCGCTTCGAGGATCTCACCCGGGATCTCGCGAAAGTAGGTGTAGAGCATCCAGATCACGATCGGCAGGTTGATCAGCATCAGCATCACGGTGAGGCCGATGCGGCTATCGAGCAGGCCGGTGTCGCGGAAGATCAGGTAGATCGGGAACAGCACGGCGACGGCCGGCATCATCTTGGTGGAGAGCATCCACATCAGGATGTCCTTGGTGCGCTTGGTCGGCGAGAAGGCCATCGACCACGCCGCCGGTATCGCGACGACGAGAGCCAGGATGGTCGAGCCGACCGACAGGATCACCGAATTCAGGAAGAACTTGAAATAGCCGCTCTGCGCCTGCACTTCGGCATAGCTTTCCGTGGTGCCCGACGGGATCAGGGCGAAGCCCTGGATCGCCTCCTGCTCTGACTTGAACGAGGTGATGATCGTGTAAAGGATCGGGAAGAAGATCAAAAGCGCGACGATCCAGGCCGCAGCGGTGGCGATCGTCTTGTGCTGGGTGGTGACTGCGCGTGCCATAGTCAGGTCCTCCCGTATCGGCGATGTTGGCGGCAGGGTCGACCCCCACTCCGGTTCGCTGCGCAAACCACCTCTCCCCCGATCGACGGGGTAGAGGAAGGGCGCAGCTTCGATGCAGGCCTTTCCTCTCCCCCTGCCACGGGGAGAGGTGTCCCGCGCAGCGGGGCGGAGTGGGGGTGGTTCAGCGCAAGTGGCATCGTCTCCCCCTTACTTGTCCAGGTTCTTGCCGACGGCGCGCATGACGAAGAAGGCGACGATGTTGGCGAGAATGACCGCGATGACGCCACCGGCGGATGCCTGGCCGATTTTGAACTCCAGCAGCGCCTTCTGGTAGACGAGGAAAGGCAGGTTGGTTGAGGCATAGCCCGGGCCGCCGTTGGTGGTGACCAGGATCTCGGCATAGATCGAGAGCAGGAAGATCGTCTGGATCAGGATGACGACGGTGATGGCGCGCGACATGTGCGGCAGCGTCAGATACCAGAAGCGGCTGAGGAAGCCGGCGCCGTCCATCTCGGCCGCCTCTTTCTGCTCGCCGTCGAGCGATTGCAGGGAGGTGAGCAGGATCAGCGTCGCGAAGGGCAGCCACTGCCAGGCGACGATGAGGATGACCGCCGTCAGCGGGTGCTGCCCGAACCAGTCGATGGGGTTGGCGCCGAAGAAGCGGGCAATATCGGCGAAGACGCCGTATTGCGGGTGCATGATCATGTTCTTCCACACCAGTGCCGCGACCGGCGGCATGACGAAGAACGGCGAGATGACGAGAATGCGCACGAACCCCTGGCCCCAGATCGGCTGGTCGAGGAGCAGCGCCAAAAGGATGCCGCCGATCACCGTGATGACCAGCACGCTGACGACGATGGTCAGCGTGTTCAGGATCGACTGCAGGAAGGCGGGATTGGAGTAGAAGAGCTTGTAGTTGGAGAACCAGACGAACCCGTCGCGGATCGGATTGAGCGGGTTGTACTGGAGGAACGAGAACCAGATCGTAAAGACCAGCGGCACGATCATCCAGATGAACAGCAGGATCACCGATGGCGCCATCATGAAACGGGCAAGCGAACGGGTTTGCTGAGTAGCCATGACGGTCACCCTCCAATAGTCGGCCGGATTTCAGAGTCGTGCCAAATTTCCTGATTGCAAAGGTGGCCGCCCGAACTGGGTTTCGGGCGGCCAATGCCGGTCATGATGCGCTACCGGCGTTCGGCACCGGGAGGAGCCTTACTGGATATAGCCGCCTTCGGTCATCGCGGCGGTCGCCGCGTCCTGGGCCTGCTTCAGCGCGTCGTCGACGCTCGACTGGCCTGCAAGGGCAGCCGAGAAGAGCTGGCCGACGGTGGTGCCGAGGCCCTGGAATTCAGGAATGGCCACGAATTGCACGCCGACATAGGGCACCGGCTTGACGGTCGGATGCGTCGGGTCGGCGGCGTTGATGGAGTCCAGCGTCATCTTCGCGAAGGGAGCGGCCTTCTGGTACTCAGGGTTGGCGTAGAGCGAGGTGCGCGTTCCGGGCGGAACGTTGGCCCAGCCTTCCTTCGACGCCACCAGCTCGGCATAGTGCTTGCTGGTTGCCCAGGACACGAACTTCTCGGCGGCGTCCGCCTTCTTGGTGCCGGCGGGGATGGCCAGCGACCAGGCCCACAGCCAGTTGCCGCGCTTGCCGAGGCCGGTGTCGGGCGCCAGTGCATAGCCGACCTTGTCGGCGACCTGCGAAGCCTTCGGATCGGAGACGAAGGACGCGGCGACGGTGGCGTCGATCCACATGCCGCACTTGCCCTGCTGGAACAGCGCCAGATTCTCGTTGAAGCCGTTGGACGAAGCGCCCTCGGGACCGTCGGCCTTCATCAGGTCGACATAGAATTGCAGCGTGTTCTTCCATTCCGGCTGATCGAATTGCGGCTTCCAGTTCTCGTCGAACCAGCGGGCGCCGAAGGAGTTCGACATGGCGGTCAGGAAGGCCATGTTCTCACCCCAGCCGGCCTTGCCGCGCAGGCATACGCCGTTCACGCCGTTGGCGCGGTCGGTCATCTTGTCGGCCGCCTGCTTGATGAAGTCCCAGGTCGGCGCGTCGGGCATCTTGAGGCCGGCCTTCTCCATCAGGTCCTTGCGGTACATGACGAAGGAGCTCTCGCCGTAGAAGGGCGCGGCATAGAGCTTGCCGTCGACCGAAAGGCCGCCGGCGATGGCCGGGATGATGTCCTTGACGTCGTAATCGTCGCCGAGCTTGTCGAGCGGCAGCAGCCAGCTCTGCTTGGCCCAGATCGGAACCTCATAGGTGCCGATGGTCATGACGTCGTACTGGCCGCCTTTGGTGGCGATGTCGGTGGTGACGCGCTCGCGCAGCACGTTCTCTTCAAGCGTGACCCAGTTGAGCTGGATGTCGGGGTTAGCCTTGGTGAAGTCGTCCGTCAGCTTCTGCATGCGGACCATGTCGCCATTGTTGACGGTGGCGATGGTGATGGATTCGGCATGCGCGGCGAAAGCAAGGGCGCTGGCCGACAACAGGCCCAGGGTGAGCGTGCGAAGTTTCATCAATTCCTCCCATAAACCAAGATGAGCATTTGCCTTGGCTGTGGGCAATTACTCACTTAGCGTGAATTGTGTCAAGCCGGAATCGATGCTGCAGCGCAGCAGAAATGACGCAACGTGACCCTGTCGGGGAACGCGGTCAGATCATTCGGAACGAAGATTGAGGGACGCCGGTCTACTGGCAGGCGATTTCGGCGAGGATCCAGTCGCGGAAGGCGCGGATCTTCGGCACGTTGCGTCGGGCCGTGGGATAGACCAGCCAGTAGGCGTGACCGTCGTCGCCGACCAGATCGAAGGGCTGGACCAGCCGGCCGTCGGCGAGCTCGTTCTTGAACAGCGCCCTGGTCAGGATCGCCACGCCGTGGCCGGCCATGGCGGCATTGGCCTCGTAGGCCTGCGCGCCCATGCTGGTGCCGGGGCGGCTGGCGAGTTCCTCGGCCGGCAGACCCGCGAGCGCAAACCATTCCTGCCACCAGATATCGCCCGGATCGAGGATGGGGAGCTTGAGCAGGTCGGCGGGCTCCTTGACGCCGCCTATGCTCGCCGCGAGCCTGGGGCTCAGCACCGGGGTGAAGTCGGCCTTGAACAGCATATGCGTTTCCACGCCCGGCCATTTGCCGCCGCCGGAACGGATGGCGATGTCGATATCCTCGCGGGCGAAATCGACGACACGGTTCGAGGTATCGACGCGCACGGCAAGCGACGGATGCGCGACCTGGAAGGAGCCCAGGTGCTGTGCCAGCCAGTTCGAAGCGAAAGTGAGCAGGGTCGAAACGCAAAGCACGCCGTCGGCGCCGGCGCGGGCGGCCGAGTAGGCGCCGCTCAGCAGGGAAAACGCCTCGCTGACGGCCGGCGCCAGGCGCTGGCCGGGCTCGGTCAGCTCGATCTGCTTGGGCCTGCGCAGGAACAAGGGCGCGCCGATGCGTTCCTCGAGCAGCTTGATCTGATAGCTCGCGGCGGCTTGCGTCATGCCGAGTTCCTCGGCGGCCTTGGTGAAGGAAAGGTGCCTGGCCACGGCCTCGAACACGCGGATCGCCTGCAGCGGCGGAAGTTGGGCAAACTGTCGGGCGCTGAGATCGGGCATAAGGCCTCTTTATGGGTCATGATCGACGTTTGATTGGAAGCACTGGCCGATCAGACCGATATGTGGGGTCGACGATCAACCCAGTTCAAGCTTGGCGAAGGCTGACGATCATGACCACGATACAGGAAAAAGTCGTTTCGACCCCGGCACCCAACTGGATTTCGCTGCTGGCGCGGGAGTTTTCATGGTTCGCCAGCCGCAGGCGCGGTTATGTCGATGTTCGAGACCTGTCGCCGCATCTACAGCGCGACATGGGCCTCCTCGACGGTAACGATCCGCGCGGTCCTTCCCGATAGGCGGTTCTTTTTATCAACAATCATCGTTTGGCGGATGCTGCATGATGAAGCTGGGGCTCGAATTCATGCGCCAGCAAGCAATGCCGCGGCCGTCCGTTCATCGGTGATGAGGCCGTTGACCAGCCGCCGGTTCACGGCGGCGAGGATGCCAGGCAGCTTGCGCTCGCCCATGGCCAGCGCGATGACCAGCGATTTTTCGCGCGACGGCAAGGCGGCGGACGACACGCGGTCGTTGGTGATGCCTTCGATCATGCGGCCTTCGCGGTCGAACACCCAGCCGACGATCTCGGCGACGCCGCCGGCCTTTTGCAGTGCCTTCAGCTCCGCTTCCGAAATGAAGCCGTCCTCGTAGAGCGGCGCCTTGGGGCCGAGATCGCCGATGCCGACGAAAGTGACGTCGGCTTCCGCGGCGAGCTCCAGCGTCGGCTGGATCATCGGTTGGCTGAGCAGCATGTCGCGCTCTTCCGGCGAGGAGGCGATGACGGGCAGCGGCATTGGGAAGGAGCGCGCCTTGACGCGGTCTGCCATGGTGAAGATGACGTTGTAGAAGGCGGCCGAGCCGTCGGGCGAGATGTTGCCGGTCAAGGACACCACCTTATGCTGCGGGCACTCCATCGGCGGAAGCTGCTCGATCGCCGCCTTCAGCGTGCGCCCGGTGCCGATCGCCATGACGATGGGCGCGGCCGAACGCAGCCGTCGTTCGATCTCGGCCGCCGCCGCCTCGGCGACGCCGGTCGTCGTCGAGGACGAGGTCGGATCGCTCGGCACCACTTCGACCAGATCGAGCGCGAAGCGCGACTTCAGCCGCGCGGCAAGGTCGAGGCAATTGGCGATCGGATGATCGACGCGCACCTTGATCAGGCCTTCCGACATCGCCAGCGACACGAGCCGCTGCGCCGTCTGCCTGGAAATGCCTAATTTGGCGGCGATCTGGTCCTGGGTGTTGCCGGCGACGTAATAGAGCCAGCCGGCGCGCGCGGCGTCGTCCAACCTGGTGTTGCCGGTTTCCTGTCGCGAGTTCACATCCTGCCTCCCCAGCCCGCACGTGAGCGGGCGCTATAGATTACAGCGAAAGCGGCTATGCGCAATTGTCTATCGAAAGAGCAATTGCTTGCCGCAAAGCAACTGTCACGGACGAACCAATTCGCCCTTGCTTCAACCATTTGCCGGCCGGACGGTTTATCTCGGCGTGCAAACGCATTAAGGGGATCGGCAAAAGGAGCCTTGTATGACGCCGAAAGCGGTTTTCTGGGACATGGACGGAACGCTGGTCGACAGCGAGCCGCTGCACGAAGCCGCCCTCGTGGCCGCGCTGCGCAGCGTCGGCATCGCGCCGCCGACCGATCTGCACGAACGGGTGCTCGGTATCGCGGCATGGCCGGTCTACGAAATGCTGCGCGACCAGTTCGGCCTCGACCTGCCTTTCGACGACTGGATCGTGCGCAAATACGACCACTATCTGCCGATGGCCGAAACGCTGAAGCCGCGGCCCGGCGCGATCGAGGTGTTCAACGAACTGCGCGCGTTGGGCGTCGAGCAGGCGGTGGTGTCCAATTCCGACCGGCTGATCGTCGACGCAAATCTCGGCGCGGTCGGTCTGGTCTATCCCGGCATGCACACGGTCAGCCGCAACGACGTGCGCTTGGGCAAGCCGCATGCGGAACCGTTCCTGCGCGCCGCCTATCTCGCCGGCGTCGATCCGGCCGACGCGGTCGCTGTCGACGACAGCCGCACCGGCGCCATGGCCGGACTGGCTGCTGGCATGAAGACGATCTTCTGGCCGGAAGCGCCGATGGAGGGACCGCCCGGCGCGATCGTGATCAACAGCGCGGATGAGCTGCGAGCGCAATTGGGGCTCTGAGCGAATTGACCAACGCCGGCGCTGCCCCTCATCCGCCTGCCGGCACCTTCTCCCCGTAAAACGGGGGAGAGGGAAGGAGTCCAGCATCAGTTCCTATAGACAGGCTCTTCCTCGTCGAGGATCGCCTTCAGTTCGGAAAGATGGCGCTCGGCCTGGCCGGGATAGTCGTCCATCTCGCTTGCCGCCTTTTCGGCAATCGCATCGGAGAGCGTGCGCAGCGGGCGGCCGGTCCACAGCGCCTTGATGTAAGTTTCGGCGGCGCGCTCGAAATAGAACATGCGGTTGAAAGTGTCGGCGACGGTGTCGCCGATAACCATCACGCCGTGATTGCCCATGACCATCACCTTGACCTTGGGGTCGGTCAGAAGCTGCGAGCAGCGCTCGCCCTCTTCCTCGAACGCCAACCCACCGTAATTGGCATCCACCACATGGCGGTTGAAGAACATGGCCGAGTTCTGGTCGATCGGCGGCAACGTCGAGTCCGCCAGCGAGGCAAGCACGGTGGCGTGGATGGAATGCACATGCATGGCGCAGCGCGCATGCGGCACGTTGCGGTGGATGGCGCCGTGCAGGCCCCAGGCAGTCGGGTCGGGCGCGTTGGGGCCGGAGAGCGTCTCGGGATCGTTGGCGTCGATCAAAAGCAAGTCGCTCGCCTTGATGCGCGAGAAATGCACCTGGTTGGGGTTCATCAGGAATTTGGTGCCGTCCTCGTTGACCGACAGCGAAAAGTGATTGGCCACCGCCTCGTGCATGTTGAGCCGCGCCGTCCAGCGGAAGGCGGCGGCGAGATCGACCCGCTCCTCATAGTAAGGAAGATTGGTCAGGGTTTCCTTCTGCAAGCGGGCGACGCTCATCGAAAATCCTCCGGTTTTGGCGGTTCTGCCGTTAAGCGATTCCGGACGGAAAACCGCTACGCACTTTTCCTGGAATTGCTCCAGAATGCCGTGCATGGCCGTGGCCAGCAACCGTAAACTGGTGGGTCAGGCCAAACGATCGGTCAGGCGGCGGGCCGCGCGGATTGCAGCCCCCCATGCTCGACGATGAAGTCGATCACCTCCTTGAGGCCCTTGCCGCGCGACAGGTCAGTGAAGCCGAACGGCCGCTTGCCGCGCATGTGGGCGGCGTCCGCCTCCATCACGTCGAGGTTGACGTTCACATAGGGCGCGAGATCGCTCTTGTTGATGATCAGGAAATCCGAGCGGGTGATGGCCGGGCCGCCCTTCCTCGGTATTTCCTCGCCCTGGCAGACCGATATGACATAGAGCGTCAGGTCGGCGAGGTCCGGCGAGAAGGTGGCGGCGAGGTTGTCGCCGCCGGATTCGATGAAGACGATGTCGAGGTCGGGAAACTTCCTGTTCAGCTCGGCAATCGCCCGCAAATTGATCGAGGCGTCTTCTCGGATGGCCGTGTGCGGGCAGCCGCCGGTCTCGACGCCGACGATGCGCTCCTCCGGCAACGCCTGCAGGCGGGCCAGCATCATGGCGTCTTCCTTGGTGTAGATGTCGTTGGTGACGACAGCGACCGAGAATTGATCGCGCAGCGCCTTGCAGAGCTTTTCGGTGAGCGTCGTCTTGCCGGAGCCGACGGGGCCGCCGATACCGATGCGAAGGGGACCGTTGGCTTGAGTCATGCCGGGAACTCCGAGATTGCAAGGATTGCGAAGCCCAGCCCGATCAGCAGGCAGAGCGGCGAATAGAGGCGCTGGTCGAGCCGAGCGAAAGGCTGCTCCGGCGCCAGCCTGCGCCACCAGGGCGTGAAGCCGGCGACGCCGCGGCCAAGGAAGACGAGGCCGATGAGCAATGCGGTGGCTGCCAGTCCTTCCTTGGGAAACGGCGCCGCGAAGACGCCTTCAAGCGCCAGCGGCCACAACGTAGCGAGAGCCAGGCACGCAGCGACGGCCAAGCTCGCGACCGGCGAGGGCATTTCGTCGACGCCGCGAAAACCAACGACGGCGTGAGCGCAGGATTTTGCATCCGTGCCCGGCCAGATGCCGCCGATGCCCCAATAAACATGCAGCGCGGTGATCAGGAGCAGGACGAAAGAGAGAATGAAGGCAAGGATGATCATGAACGGAACAGACGCGAATATTGGGTTTCGTGCTTCATCGCCGTGATGTCGGACATCAAGGCTGCGCCGCCGAGATCGTCGAGCGAAGAATTCGCGGCGCGGTCGGCCGTCGCAAGAGCCAAAGACTCAAAGCCGGCTAACAGTGCCATTGCGTCGACTTGCCCTACCACACCGAGGCGGATCGCGGCCTGCACGAGGTTGGAGAAGAAGGCCTGCAGGAAGGCGGACAGCGCCTCGGCGAGGCCGATGCCGTTGCTCCCGGCAACGGCGCCGACGGCAACGCAGTAGGCGCAGTCGGCCGGCAAGCGCTCCAGCGCGGGACACGGCCAGGCGGAAGCCGCCTTGAGGAAGGCCGCGCCCTGCAGCATGGTTTCCATGTGCCGCTCCTGCGACCCGGCAAGCGCCTCGGCGAGTGCTGCGACTTCCGTCAGATCGCCGCCGTCACGCGAGCGCCGCCAGCTTTCGGCGAACAGCACGGCATCGTTCCAGCCGGAACCCATCTCGACCAGCGTCTCCAGCCAGTCGGCGAGATCCTGGCGATCAGCGATCAGTCCGTCATGCACGGCGCGTTCGAGGCCATGGCTGTAGGAAAAACCGCCGACCGGAAAGGACGGCGACAGCCAGGCCATCAGCCGCAGCAGCGCTATGGGCGACGGCTGGTCAGTCATGGTGGTGATGATGATGGTCGTCGTGGTGGTGATGGTCATGCGAGTGGCTATGATCATGATGATCGTGGCCATGGTGATCATGGCTATGGTCGTGCCCATGTCCGGAATAGGCGCCGCGTACAGGGTTGAACGGCATCAAAACCTCGCTCACGGTGGCGCCCAGCCCTTCCAGCATCGCCTTGATGACATGGTCGCGCAGGATGAGGATGCGGTCCGCCTCGATCGCCGCCGCGAGATGGCGGTTGCCGATATGCCAGGCAAGCTCGGCGAGGTGCACGGCGTCGCGGGCGCGGATGTCGTAGACCTCTTCCGGGGCGGCGACGATCTCGAGCTGCCGGCCATCTTCCAGCACCAGCCGGTCACCATTGCCGAGCGCCAGCGGCTCGGGCAGGTCGACCAGCACCCTGCCGCCTGCCGCCGTCTCGATGGCACGGCGGCGCAGATGCCGTTCGTCATGGGCCAGCACTGCCTTGTCGTAGGCTGCGGCTACCGATGCGTCGCCGGCAGGGAGAACCGAGACGGCGCGCGGAAACTTGGTGAAGTCGGTATTGATGTTGAGCTTCATGTGAAGGCTCCTCCATTCGCCTGCGCGCGGGCTCGGGCCGGGCGCTGCAAAACACGATCGAAATAGGCATTGACCCGATCGGAATCGATCGGGAACCTGCCGGCGCGCGCCCAGCCGGCCATGTCGCCGAGCAGGACGTCGACCGCGGAAAAACGGTCGCCGAGCGCAAAGGGCTTGTCGCCGAGCCGTCGGTCCAGCGCCTTCACCTCGGAAGCGAAATCATGCGCGGCGGCAGGGCCGACATCGACCCGCAGCTCCTTGGGTAGCAGGAAGCGGTGGCGCAGCTTGTTCCACAGCGGCGCTTCGAGCTCGCTCTGGGCGAAATGCATCCAGGAATCCATCTCGGCGCGGCCGGCGAGGCCCGGATCGGCGCCCATGCCCTTATCGGCATGCTTGTCCGCCAGATAGACGCAGATCGCCGCCGAGTCCGTGATTTTCAGCGCGCCGTCGATCAAGATCGGCACCTTGCCGGAGGGATTCAGCGCATAAGCCTCCGGCGAGCGCAGCTTGACCTCGACGAACTCATAGGGCTGCCCGAGCTCCTCGAGCATCCAGAGCACGCGGCTGACCCGGGAACCTCGCGATCCGACGGCCTTGTACATGGTTGAACCCTGCCTTTCCCGAAACCCTAGCCCATCGCCACGTCAAGCCCAATGGCGCTCAGACGATGGTGTCGAAGAGCCGCAGGATGAAGGATATCTGATAGATCAGCGCGGCCGCGACGAAGGCGATGTGGAAGCGGCGGTCTCGGACCAATATTGCCGCGATGCAGAGCGCGACGAAGACCGGCGTGCGGAACAGATATTCGCTGCCGAAGCGGGCGAAATGCTCCGGCCCCTTGAGCAGCGTGTCGATCACGTCGAGCAGATAGGTCGCGCCAAGCAGGCCGAAGAACCAGGCGCGGCGCGAATAGAAATAGTCCTCGTAGCTGGTGTAATCGAGCATCGAATCCGGAAACAGCAGCGCGCAGAGCAGGAACAGCATGATGGCGTAGAAGATGATGAAAAGATACTTGCCGAAGGTCCAGTTTTCGATGGCGTAGAGACCGAACTCCCACCACCAGAAATGCACCAGCATCAGGAGCACCGAGCCGACCCAGGCGAGATGGACGGGATAGAGCTTGTATTGGCCGGGATGCTGGACGATGCGGGCCGTTCCCGACAACAGCCGGGTGACGCCAAGGCCGATCACCATGCCCATGACGATGCGGATATGCGGGAAGATATCGTGGGGAGAGGCGATTTCGGTGGGCATGGTTGTCCGCTATGCAGTTGCTCAACCGCATAGTGCAGGGTCCAAACTCCAGCCGCAACGGATTTTGCCTGCTCACCGGAAGGCCCGATTTGGCCCTAAAACAGAAAATACCTTTGCGCCATCGGCAGCACGGTCGCCGGCTCGCAGGTCAGCAGCTCGCCGTCGGCGCGGACCTCATAGGTTTCCGGGTCGACCTCGACATGCGGCGTGGCGTCGTTGAGCACCATGGAATGCTTGCCGATGCCGCCGCGCGTGTTCTCGACCGCGACCATGGCCTTTTCCACGCCAAGCCTGCCTTGCAGGCCGGTCTCGAAGGCGGCCTTCGAGACGAAGGTGACCGAGGAGTTGGTCAGCGCCTTGCCATAGGCGCCGAACATCGGCCGGTAGTGCATCGGCTGCGGCGTCGGGATCGAGGCGTTGGGATCGCCCATCGGGGCGGCGGCGATCGAGCCGCCAACCAGCACCATCTCCGGCTTGACGCCAAAGAAGGCCGGGTTCCACAGTACCAGATCGGCGCGCTTGCCGACCGTCACCGAGCCGATCTCCTTCGACAGGCCGTGCGCGATGGCCGGATTGATCGTGTATTTGGCGATGTAGCGGCGGACGCGGAAATTGTCGTTGTCGCCGGTTTCCTGCGGCAGCGCGCCGCGCTGGCGCTTCATCTTGTCGGCCGTCTGCCAACAGCGGATCGCCACCTCGCCGACGCGGCCCATGGCCTGGCTGTCGGAGGAGATGATCGAGAAGGCGCCGATGTCGTGGAGGATGTCCTCGGCCGCGATCGTCTCCTTGCGGATACGGCTTTCGGCAAAGGCGATGTCCTCGGGGATCGACGGCGACAGATGATGGCAGACCATCAGCATGTCGAGATGCTCGGACAGCGTGTTGACGGTGTATGGCCGCGTCGGGTTGGTCGATGACGGGATGACGTTGGGCAGGCCGCAGACCTTGATGATGTCGGGCGCGTGGCCGCCGCCGGCGCCCTCGGTGTGGAAGGCATGGATGGTGCGACCCTTGATGGCTGCCACCGTGTTCTCGACGAAGCCGGACTCGTTCAGCGTGTCGGTGTGGATCATCACCTGCACGTCGTAATCGTCGGCGACCGACAGGCAGCAGTCGATCGCGGCCGGCGTCGTGCCCCAGTCCTCATGCAGTTTCAGCGAGCAGGCGCCAGCAAGCACCATCTCCTCCAGCGCTGCCGGCCGCGAGGCGTTGCCCTTGCCGGACAAGCCGATATTCATCGGGAAGGCGTCGAAGGACTGGATCATGCGCGCCATGTGCCAGGGGCCGGGCGTGCAGGTGGTGGCCAAAGTGCCGTGGGCCGGACCGGTGCCGCCGCCGAGCATGGTGGTGATGCCGCTCATCAGCGCTTCCTCGATCTGCTGCGGGCAGATGAAGTGGATATGCGCGTCGAAGCCGCCGGCAGTCAGGATCTTGCCCTCGCCGGCGATGATCTCGGTTCCCGGCCCGATGATGATGGTGACGCCATCCTGCGTGTCGGGATTGCCGGCCTTGCCTATGGCCGCGATGCGGCCGTCCTTCAGGCCGATATCGGCCTTGACGATGCCAGTCAGCGCATCGACGACCAGCGCGTTGGTGATGACCGTGTCGACGGCGCCTTGCGCGCGAGAAACCTGGCTCTGGCCCATGCCGTCGCGGATGACCTTGCCGCCGCCGAACTTCACTTCCTCGCCATGGACGGTGAAATCCTTCTCGACCTCGATGAAGAGCTCGGTGTCGGCCAGCCGCACCTTGTCGCCGACGGTCGGACCATACATCTGCGCATAGGCGGCGCGTGAAATTCTAGCCATCAGCGATTGCTCCCGAAATGAAAGTTGATTGAAGGCCGGCCGCACATTGTCGCCATCCAATGGTCACGCAATGACCCGCTGGGCGACACCTTCCGATCCCATTTGGCGGTTGAGGTGGCCGAGTCAGCCCAAAACGACCGTTTGCCAAACCGATGGAAGGAATATCCATGCGCAAGACGATATTTTTCGCTGCCGCCGCCGCCTTGATGACGGTGGGCGCCGCAAGCGCCCAGCAGCAGCCCGCGCCGCAGCCAAGCCCGGCGCCGGCAGCCCCTGCTCCCGCCGCGCCCAAACCGCCGACCATCGAGAGCGTCAGCATCGTCGACATCACCGAACTGCCGAAGGACACGCAAACGCAGGTCAACCAGATCGTGGCGCAACGCGGCGACGCCGGCCTGCAGACCTTGCGCAAATCGATCGACGCGACGCCCAAGGTGAAGTCCGCGCTCGAAGCCAAGGGGATAAGCTCGGCGCAGGTGATCGCCGCCAGCCTGCAGCCCAATGGCGCGCTGACCCTGATCACCAAGAAGGCAAGCTGACCAAGAAGAGCCGCTCGGCAAGCGCCGGCGGGCCGGCACCGGGTCCGCTGGCGGCGAGCCGGAGGGAACCTCCGACCAGCAAGGGACGTTTCGCTTTTTTCGCCCCAGCAGAAACGCAGTCAGGAGCGAGCGATGGCGGCGAGCGTCAAAAGCGCGTTTCCAGCTATGGCAATAGCCATGCTTCTCGCGGCCGCGTTGCCGCGCGCGGCGCTTCCGGCGCAGCCGCTGGACAGCAGCAAGCCGGCTTCGACGATCGTCGATTCCGACGTCCGGCAGGAAGAGGCGCTGTCGAAGACGGAAGCCGGCAAAGTCATCACCGCGATCGACCGCACGCGCGAGAACATCGGCACCGTGCGCAAGACGACCAGGCTCGACACCGTCGATATCGTCTTCCTGACGGATGCCGCGCGCAGCGAGGGCGGACCGCCGCCGGCGATCGAGAACAAGGTGAAACAGCATCAGGACGACGTCGCGGAACTGCGGCAGGAGATCGAAGCGAACGCGCTGCTCTTCAACGCCATCGATTCGCGGCGCGTGCAAGCCGAGGACGTGCTCGCCGTCGAGTTCGACAATCCGGGGAAGGTCGTCATCTACGCGGCCGCCAAGCCTCCGAAGTGATTTGAGCGCCCCAGAGCTCACAGCTTGCCGGACCTCACAGCGTGCCCATCACCTTCTGCTGGAACCCATAGACCTCGCGCTTGCCGCCGAGCGGCACCAGCGTGACGTCGCGTTCCTGGCCCGGCTCGAAGCGCATGGCCGTGCCGGCGGCGATGTCGAGCCGCATGCCGCGGGCGCGCTCGCGGTCGAATTTCAGAGCCTCGTTGGTCTCGAAGAAATGATAATGGCTGCCGACCTGGATCGGACGGTCGCCGCTGTTGGCGACCTTGAGCGTGACGGTCGGCAGGCCCTCGTTCAGCTCGATCTCGCCCTTGGCCGTGATGATTTCGCCCGGCATCATCGCGGCCTCACAGCATGCCGAAGGCAAGGCCGACGCCGACCGCCGCGCAGGCGGCGCCTGCGGCGCGTATCATGCTCCGGAAGCGCAGCCCAAGCCCAAGCGCAACCGCGATGCCGACGGTATGAAGAAGGGCCGTGGCGACGGCGAAACCCGCCATATATTCGAGCCCGCCGGCATTCTCCGGCACTTCGGTGCCATGCGCATGGCCATGGAACAGGGCGAACAGGCCGATGATGGCGACGCCCGCCGAGACCGGCAGATCGACCGCCAGCGCGACCAGCAGGCCGAGCGCCACGACCGAAGCGAGGATACCCGGCTCGACGAAGGGCACCGGCACATGCAGCATGCCAAAAGCTGCGCCAGCCAGCATCACGCCGACGAAGGCGAGCGGCCATGCCCACACCGCCCTGCCGCCTTTCATCGCCGCCCACAGACCGACCGCGATCATCACCGTCATATGATCGAGGCCGGACAGCGGGTGCATGAAGCCGGCCGTGAAGGAAGAGGTCGTGCCGGCCCCGACATGGGCATAGGCCGGCATCGCGGCGGCCAGAAAAAGGATCGCGGCGAGTGTGTTGCGTTTCGTGGATGCGGAGATCATGGGTCTGCCTTCCAATCTAGCAATGGTTACGCGGCCTTGCGGGGGCCGCAGCCCTCGGCCTTGAGCACACGGTTGGTCGATGCCGGGTATTTCTCCAGCCTTGCCGCCGGCCGGATCGGCCGCGGCGCAAAATTGCCGCCGCAGTTCGGGCAGACGCCGTCGAGCACGTTTTCCGCGCAGTCGGCGCAGAAGGTGCATTCGAACGTGCATATCCGGGCATCCGCCGCCTCCGGCGGCAGATCCTTGTCGCAGCATTCGCAATTGGGCCTGAGTTCCAGCATCGGTCCTCTCTTCGCCTTATGGGCCTCACCTGATCGGTTCGTGCACGGTCACCAGCTTGGTGCCGTCGGGAAACGTCGCCTCGACCTGGACGTCGTGGATCATCTCGGCAATGCCGTCCATGACCTCAGCGCGGGTGACGACATGCGCTCCGGCCTCCATCAACTCGGCCACCGAGCGGCCGTCGCGGGCGCCTTCGACAACGAAGTCGGTGATTAAAGCGATCGCCTCGGGGTGATTGAGCTTGACGCCGCGCTCCAGCCGCTTGCGCGCCACCATCGCCGCCATGGCGATCAGCAGCTTGTCTTTTTCACGCGGCGTCAGATTCATGCGGCTTCCCAGTATCCATGATCGAAGTATTCGAAGGTCAGAGTGACCATAATTTGGGCAGACCAGCCTGCCCGTTGAGCAGTTCGACGAGCGGAACCAGCCGCTTGCGGAGCTGGTAGCCGTCGCCGGCGGTGAGCCTCGCAAGAAGCTTGCCAGATTGCCCGACGCTCCAGAAACTGACGCCGCCCCGGTGACTGACAGCGGGACCACCGATCATCGGGTCGCCGATGATCGCTCGTGCCGGCTCCAGCAGGGTTTCCGCACGCGGAGAGACGAGAAGCATGGTTGCAACTGCGCTTGAGCCGCCGGCCACAGCCGGGCGCCGGAGGCCGGCTGCGATATCCGGCCCGACGCGAAAATCCTCGGCATGGATAAGCCTGCCGTCCTGCCAAACCCGCCAGCGGTCGTGGAAATTGCCCCGGACCGTCCGTTCGCCCATCGCCAGCCGGCCGAACAGCGTAGCTTCCAGCAAAAGCGCCTCGGCGCTCCCGGCAATCGTCACATCGAGCGTCCTTGCAAAGGCGGCCTGGTCGAAAACGATGGTTTCCTGCGGCAGCCAGGCGATCCGGCCGCCCGCGCCGACATCCAGGCTGACTGTCGTCTCGGCGCGATCGGAGGCGGCGCGATAGATTTTCTCGCAGGCCTGGGTGGTGATCGAGGCCGAGGCGCCCTCGCCGACCTCGATCTCCCAGCCGAGCCGGTCGCCGCCGGTCAAACCGCCGGCAGTGTTGATCAGCACGGCCTCGAGCGGATCGCCATGCACTGCCGGCATGCGAATCTTGGCCGATCCGTCCTGATAGAGGCGCCGGAGGCGGGTCCGGCCACCGCTTTTGCCGCAGAAAAGCCTGCCTCGCCCGGCAACACGTTGGGCGGCAGGCGGGGGAACCAGGGTATCGTCGATCATGTCCACGGCGCCAACGTTAAGCACTCCGGTGGCTTTGTCGATATATAGCTTGTTGCTTGACATCGTTTCGGTTTCTATAGAGGGAGCCACCTTGGAGCGGTCACGCGATGCCTGGAGAGGTAAGGATGACGGCGTTTGCGAATCCGGGGACGAAGGGGCGCTGATCAGTTGGCGTCGGAAAACGACAGGGGAAGGAACCGAATGGCTGACCAGCTGACGACCGAAATCATCGAAAAGATCAAGGCCCATGCCGAGACTGGCGGTGAGGAAATCACCACCAGCACCGATCTCAACACGCTTGGCATCCACTCGCTGGAGCTGACTGAGATCATCTTCGATCTCGAGGAAAAGTACGGCATCGAGATCGAGATGAACACGGTCGACGCCTGGAGCAACCTCAAGAACGTCGGCGACATGGTCGAGGCGGTTCGCGAATTGATCGCGAAAAAAGCCTGATTGCATGCTGAAGCGCGTCGTCATCACCGGCATTGGCGGGATATGCGGGCTCGGCAACGATGTGCCGGCCATATGGAGCGCCATGCGCGAGGGCCGCTCGGGAATCGGGCCGATCGAGAATCCCTCCCTGCATGATCTGAAGGTCAAGGTCGGCTGCGAAATCAAGGCGTTGCCCGATCACGGCATCGACCGCAAGCAAGTCGTATCGATGGACCGTTACAGCCTGCTGGCGGTGATCGCGGCGCGGGAGGCGATGCAACAGTCCGGGCTGGTCGCCCATGCCGACAACACCTACCGCATGGGCGCTGTCGTCGGCGTCGGCGTCGCCGGCTTCGAAACGATCGAGGAAAATTACCGCGCGATCCTGATCGAGGGACGCAACCGCGCCGCCATCTTCACCGTGCCGAAGGTGATGCCGGGTGCGGCCGCCGGCCAGGTCAGCATGAATCTCGGCCTGCGCGGCCCGGTGTTTGGTGCTACCTCGGCCTGCGCGTCGGCCAATCACGCCATAGCCTCGGCGGCCGACCAGATCCGGCTCGGCCGCGCCGACGTCATGATCGCCGGCGGCGCCGAAGCGCCGCTGGTATGGGGCGTGCTCAAGGGCTGGGAAGCGTTGAGGGTGCTTTCGCCCGACACCTGCCGGCCGTTCTCGGCCGATCGCCAGGGCCTGTCGCTCGGCGAAGGCGCCGGCATGGCGGTGCTGGAAAGCTACGACCATGCCATGGCGCGCGGCGCCACCATCCTCGCCGAGATCGCCGGCGCCGGGCTTTCCGCCGACGCCTCCGACATCGTCGCTCCTACGGTCGAGGGGCCGGAAGCGGCGATGCGCTTCTGCCTGGTCGATGCCGGACTCAATCCCGAGGACGTCGACTATCTCAACGCGCACGGCACCGGCACCAAGGCCAACGACCAGATCGAGACGGCGGCGATCAAGCGCGTCTTCGGCGAGCATGCGCGCGCGCTCTCGGTCTCCTCGACCAAGTCGATGCACGCGCATTGCCTCGGCGCGTCGGGCGGGCTGGAGATGATCGCCTGCGTGATGGCGATCCGCGACGGCATCGTGCCGCCGACCGCCAATTACCGCGAGCCCGACCCGGAATGCGATCTCGACGTGACGCCGAACGTGGCGCGCGAGCGCAAGGTGCGCGCCGCGCTCAGCAACAGTTTCGCCTTCGGCGGCACCAATGCGGTGCTGGCCTTCAAAGCGATCTGACGCAGGCAATCTGACACGGACACCGCAATCCGCCGGAACGCGCTTCAGTCTTAGAGCGGGTTCAGCCTTTGATGGAACCGCCGCACCGCTCTAAGTTTTTTCACGCAATTCCGGGCGGAAAACCGCTATGCACTTTTCCTGGAACTGCTCAAGCGGATTGCTTTGGTTGACCGTCCGTGCACGGCAGGGCGGTTGCCGGCATATTGATCCTGAAGGGTCACGGTCCTAATTCTTGCGCACCCGCCACTGCGCCGTCCGGCGCCAATCCGCATCCGGAGCCCCCGATGACCGACCTGTCCGCCTTTCCGATCGCCAAGCGCTGGCCGGCCAAGCACCCCGACCGCCTGCAGCTCTATTCCTCTGCGACGCCCAACGGCGTGAAGATCTCGATCGCGCTGGAGGAGATCGGCCTGCCTTACGAGCCGCATTACGTCGATATCGGCAAGAACGAGAGCTGGACGCCGGAATTCCTGTCGCTCAACCCGAACGGCAAGATCCCGGCGATCATCGACCCGAACGGCCCGGGCGGCAAGCCGATCGGCCTGTTCGAGTCCGGCGCTGTCCTGCTTTACCTCAGCGACAAGACCGGCAAGCTCATTCCGTCCGATCCGATCCGGCGCTACGAAACGATCCAGTGGGTGTTCTTCCAGATGGCCGCGATCGGCCCGATCTTCGGGCAAGTCGGCTTCTTCAACAAATTCGCCGGGCGCGAGATTGCCGACAAGCGGCCGCTGGAGCGCTATCGCGACGAATCGCGGCGGCTGATCGGCGTCCTCGAAACGCGGCTGAAAGGCCGGCAATGGATCATGGATGACGACTACACCATCGCCGATGTCTCGATGCTCGGCTGGGTGCGCAACCTGATCGGCTTCTACGAAGCGCGCGACCTCGTCGGCTTCGACGATTTCCCTGATGTCGCGGCATGGCTGGAGCGCGGCCTTGCACGGCCGGCCGTGCAGCGGGGCCTCACCATCCCGGCCAGGAGCTAAAGCGCGTCGCGCTGAATTCAGGCGACGCGCTTCAAGCCTTTGTTTTGATGCATGTCGTTGTCCCAGAACCGCTGCACAATTCTGGGCGACATGCATTTCGCTCTATTTGGCCTTGGTTTTAGCGCCGCCCCGGCCGAAAACAGACGCGGCAAGCCGAGCGGTGGCGACCACCGCGCCGGCCGCAACGCTTGCAACGGTGCGAACCGGGCCGGACTTCGCCGCCGCCGGCTTATGCGGCTTCACGGGTTTTGCACCGACCTTGTGCGACGCGCCCGGCACCACTTGCTTGGGCGTCGCCTTGCCGAATGTCGGCTTGCCGTCCTTGGAGCGCTCAGCCATTGCCGGAGCGGTGCCGGCTCTGGATCGACTTGCCCTGCTTCTGGCAGGCGCGGGTTTTCTGGTCTTGGTTGCCATCAGACGGTTCCCTTACGCCGGACAAATGGGGAGTACAGCCATAACGACCTGTAAATCTTAAGGTTCCCGCCCAAAAGTATCGAAAATTGAGCAGGTTAACCAAGCACCAGGGTCATTAACCAATGACCAGATCGGCCTCCCGGCGGCGCGCCAGCACGCGCTCGATGTTCGGCATATCGTTGGAGGCGATCCAGGCGCGGGCGTCCTCGTCGGACTTGCCATGCCCGCGCCAGCGTTCCATCAGTCGGCGCTCGAGCTCGCCCCGCGGCACGTCGACGAAGATGGTGAAGTCGAACAAAGGCGCCAGCCGCGACCACGGTTCCTCGTCGAGGAGGAGATAGTTGCCCTCGACAAGGATGAACTTGGTGTCGGCGCCGATCACTTCGGCCGCCGCGCGCGACAGTTCCATGTTGCGGTCGAAGACCGGAATGGCAATGTCCGGTTCGCCGGAGCGGATGCGCTTCAACAGCGTCTCGAAGCCGGCGAAGTCGAAGGTTTCCGGCGCCCCTTTTCGCGCGCGCAGGCCGCGCCGGTTGAGGATGATGTCGTCAAAATGGAAGCCGTCCATCGGCACGATTTCCGACGTGCCTTCCGGCAGCAATTCATGCAGCCTGCCCGATATGGTCGACTTGCCGGCTCCCGGCGGGCCGGCGATGGCAACGACGAAACGCTTGGCTTTGCCAGCGCGCTTGAAGATGGCGGCAGTGATATGGGCCAAGTCAGACATCGGCGCCTCTTTGCTAGCGACTCCGGCCGCATCTTGGCGGCTGTCGGCGGAAATTTCAAACGTGGTTCCTTGATGCCGAAGTTTCGACTGATTGTTTGGCAGTCACCCGGCCTTGAGATTAGCCGAAACGCCTATCCCTTCGTCATCCACGGGCGGAGCAAGGAGCGTAGCGACGCAGCGCTGACCCGAGGATCCATTCCGTGACGTCCGAGCGCTGCCGCGGTTCGGAATTCTGCGCCGTTGCGCTCTTCGGCGAATGTCACGGCATGGATTCCAGGGTCTCCGCGACGGAGCTTCGCTCCTGCTTCGCCCTGGAATGACGAACTTGCGGGCCTAGTCTAGTCCAGAACCGAGCGGCCGATGCGCAGGAAGTCTCCGTCGAACGGCACCTCCCGCGCCGTGCCGGTGCCAAGGACGCGCAACCGGTCGGGCGCTGATTCGAGGTTCGTTGGCGGCCCGGCATCGGCCAACGGAACCGCGCCAATGACATGGCGGAAGGAGACGCTGCGCCCTTCGGCGAGGGCGAAGGCCGTCGCCACGCCTTCGTGCTTCAGCCAGTTGTCGCCGAGCGAGGCGGCGTGGCCGACCGCGGCGCGGCCGTCCTCGATGCCGAGCACGCCGATGTGGCGGCCGCTCCAGGGCGCGTAGTCGCGCCCGCCATTGCTGAACCACAGCATGGTGACCGGCAGTTCGGCCGGATTCTTCAGCACCAGCACCAGATCCTGCTCGGCGCGCCGCGCAAGCGCCGTCCAGCCCGGCCCGTCATGATCGGCCTCGACCAGCGTGATGAAATCCTCGCCCCTAGCTTCCATGCGGTAGTCGGTGAGATCGGCGGTGCCGCCGGCCGCGATCGGGTAATGGGTCAGATCGGTGGCGCGTGCGGGATAGGCCAAGCGAAACCGGCCGCGCGCCGGATCTGGCTCCAGCGGGGTCGCTGGCGTCACCGCCAGGCGCTTCGGCGAGAAGGCGAGCCTGCCGCCCTCGCGCATTGCCGTCATCGGATGATGGGCGACGGAAACGGCGCCGGAGCCACCGGAGAAGACGTGCTCCTGGTAGAGGAACGGATGGCCGTCGCGGAGCGTGAAGATCTTGTCGACGGCAGCGCCCATCACCTTGCGACGCAGCCGGAAGACGGCCCGCCAGCCGCCGGCGATGGCACCGTTCTCGATGACGTCCCATTCACTGTTGGCCGTCCAGCCATGCAGGGGCGCTGCCTCGACGTCGCTGGTGGAGAACGGCGCGCAAAGGAAATCACCGGACAGGCGCACCGTGCCTTCAGGGAGATTTTCCGGCAACGTCTCGCGTGGCGAACCGACCCAGGGCGCGCGATGCAGCGGCTTCAAGCGGCGGCCGTCGGCCTCGATTTCCATGGCGGCGATGTGGCCGACCGCGAGATCGAGCGAGACCGAGATGCCTTTTGCGTTGAGCGTGACCGTGTCCATGGCTTCACCCCGAATCTTTTAGAGCGCCAGAAAAGCTGGCGAAGGCATCCTGCGCAAGCGGGGCGACAGGCAATTTGCATCAGACAATTGCAGAGCCGCCAATTGTCGATCCCCGGCGCCGCCCCTCATTGCCCTGCCGGGCATTTCTCCCCGTATAGTGACGGGGAGAAAGGGGCTGGCCGCGATGCCGGCGCCTTTCTTGCAGCGTTGGCGGTTGGCGAAACCGGCGGCGACAGCGCCCCTCTCCCCGTCGCTATACGGGGAGAGGATGCCGGCAGGCAGGTGAGGGGCAGCGCCAACGTTGGAGGTGATGCTGCGGCCCTGGCGCGCCACACGCCTCCGCCACCCTACTGCCGCTTATACTCCCGCACCGGCGACTTCGTGCCATCCGTGTAGGTCACCTGCACCGCCATCGATTTCACGTCGTCCTTCACCTTGAAGTAGGGCTGGTAGTCGGCGGGGATGGCGTACGGGTCCTTGGCGTCGCAAGGCGGCATCTTGATCTCTTTGTCGAGCGCGGTGCCGTTCAGGCTGTAACGGACTTGCCTGATGGCGCAGCGGAAGGAGAGCATCTGCGTGAAATAGACCAGGCCGTGGTTGCCGCCGGCGTCGAAGGCGATCCACGACGTCCAGAACTGGTCGAGGATCTGCTTGTTGCCCTGCTGGAGCGCTGAATCCGGATCGAAGCGGATGGCGAACGGGCCGGTCTCGCGGCCCCTGATGTCGAGATATTTGATCGCGATGTTGGTTGCCGCAGTGCTGTCCGGCAGCTCGAAGCTCGGATTGGGCATCGGCTTGCCGGTGCGCTGGTCGTTGGTCGCGAGCAGGCCGGTGTCGGTGAACGGGCCAGAGTCGCCGAGCCGCCAGGAAATGGCGGTGGCCGGCTCGGGCAGGGAAATCGTCATCGACCAGCCGCCGTTGGAGCGCGTCGGGGTCAGCGTCGGCACGAAGCGCGAGGGGTCGAGCACGTCGCCAAGTGCCGCCAGCCGGGTTCGGCTGCGGTCGAGCCAGTCGGCCAATTGGGTCTGGTCGACGAAATATTTGAGCAGGCCGCCGTCCTTTTCGTAGGAAACGAATTTGGTCAGCGCCTCAGCTTCGCTGCGTTTGTCGGCCAGCGTCTGGCTGCCGAGACGATCTTCGGAAAACTCCTGCGCCTCGAGGAAGTAAGCCGGCGCATAATCCGGATTGGCCGCTATGAAGGCGTTCAACTTATCCAGCCGCTGGACGTCATCCAACTGCAGGAGATGGACGAGTTTGATCGACGGCGCCTTGGCCTTTTCGGCGAGCGTGCCGAAGACTTCGCGCGCGCCGGCCTTGCCGTCCTGGACTCTCAGCAGCGTGGCGAAGCGCGTGTAGGGATCGATGGCGTCGACATCGAATCCGGCAAAGGCGAGATAGGCGCGGCGGGCATTGAGCATGTCGCCGGCCAGCTCGTAGACACGGGCGTTGTGATAAAACTCGTCTGGACGCTTGGGATCGGCGATCGCCCCGCCCTGCGCGGCGAGTTGGGCAAAGCCCTTGGCTATCGTGTCGATGGAGGCGGCGATCTGTTCGGTCGTCGCCTGCAGCTTCTGCGCCTCAGCCTGCTGCTGCTTCTGGCCGGCGGCCAAAGTGTCGGTCGTCTGCTTGACCGTCTCGACCGTCTTCTGCGTCTCGGCGCCCTGAGCGGTCTGCTGCTGCTGGGCGGAGGCGATCTGGTCGGTCTTTTGCGCCACGGTGTCGGTCGACTTCTTGACTTCCTCGACGGTTTTCTGCGTCTCGGTGACGGTCTTTTCGATCTTCGCCACCTTCTCGGAGACGATGCCCAGCGACTGCTGCAGTTGCGCGACCGCCGGCACCAGCGCGGCGATGACGCCGTTCTGCGAGTTGGTCTCCTGCTGGACGCCGTAGACGCCGCCGGCGATCGCGGCGGCGCTTGTCGCGAAGATCAGCGCCGGCATGGCCTTCGCCGCAAGCACCAGGCGCAGCACCATGGCGACCGCGATGATCGCGGCTGCGACCGCCGCGACCAGCGCGATATAGGCGGCAAAAGGCCCGAGCGGGTTCAGCACATCCGACACAGCGCCGCTGAGGAAAGCGACGCTGCCCGCCCATTTGCCGGTGCGGCTGAGCGATGCCCGCATGAGCGAGGTCGTGCCCGTAGCGATTTCCGACATGCCATTCCCCCCGAAATCCAAGCCGTCTGCATCATAGCGGCAAGGGGGTCGGGATGGCAAAGCGGGGGAATTGCCAATCGCACAGCGTCAGCGCTGCCCCTCATCGCCCTGCCGGGCACTTCTCCCCGTATAGTGACGGGGAGAAGGGGGGCCGGCCGCAACGCCAGCTCCCTATTGCAACGTTTGAGATTGGCGAAATCATCGATGACAGCGCCCTCTCCCCGTCACTATACGGGGAGAGGATGCCGGCAGGCAGGTGGGGGGCAGCGCCTGCCTCGGAAGGAAGAGGGGCCTGTACAAGCCTCCGAAACCTGGGCAAAGGCCTTGTTACGCCCATTAACCAAATGGACGCGGCAGGTGCGTTACGTTAGCTTCGCCGCATCTCAGCAACCGTTTTTAGAACACTCTTGTCCCGTCTCCTTACGCTCCTCCAGAAACTGATCGCCGTGTTTTCGCTGGTGCTTGTCACCGGCTGCACCACCGCAGCGCCCCCCGAAAGCGTGCTCGCTGTCCCGGCCGCGCCGCAGAAATATGCGGCGATCGTGGTCGACGCCTCGACCGGCAAGACCTTGTTCGAGGTGAACTCGACGGCGCAGCGCTATCCGGCTTCGCTCACCAAGATGATGACGCTCTACATGCTGTTCGAGGCGCTGGAGAGCGGCCGTGTGACCAAGGAGACGCAGATCCCGGTCTCCGACCACGCCGGCTCGCAGCCGCCGACGAAGCTGCGTTTCAGGCGCGGCGAGACGATCGACGTCGATTCCGCCATCCGCGCCATGGTGGTGAAGTCGGCGAACGACGTGGCGGTGGCGGTGGGCGAATATCTCGGCGGCGGCAGCGAGGACCAGTTCGCCGCCATGATGACCGCCAAGGCGCATCAGCTCGGCATGGCGAGCACCAGTTTCCGCAACGCCTGCGGCCTGCCCGACGGCGGCCAGGTGACTTCAGCGCGCGACATGGCGGTGCTGGGCATCGCGCTCGAGCATCGCTTCCCGCAGCATTTCCACTATTTCTCCGAAAGCGACTTCATGTTCCGCGGCCGGCTGGTGCGCGGCCACAACGACATGCTCGGCCGGGTGCGCGGCGTCGACGGCATCAAGACCGGCTATATCCGCGCCTCCGGCTACAACATCGTCACCTCCTACAATGCCGACGGCAGGCATCTGATCGTGGTGGTGATGGGCGCCCAAAGCGCGCGCCAGCGCAACGACCATGTCGAGGCGCTGATCCAGCGCAGTCTGGGGCCAATGACGGCGGATGCACAGCCAAGGCTGATGTATGCCGGGCAGCAGCCGGCCGCTTCGGCGCTTCCGGGTCTGGCGGCGCCGGGAGTGGCGGCGCAAGGTTCGTCGCTGCCGGCCGCGCCTGCGTCGCCGCTGCCGGGCCAGCCGGCGTCCGATTTGCCGTCGGCCGATTTGGCGTCGCCTACTTCGCCGCTGCTGCCGGTGCAATAGAGCGGCGCCCTTGTCAGCTCGTCATCCTAGGGCGGAGCAAGGAGCGAAGCGACGCGCGCAGACCCTAGGATCCATTCCGTGACCTATGAGCGATGCCACGGTGCAGACCTCACACCGAATGCCAGTGCAGACCTTTCTGTTCCGCTGCATCCTTCGGCCAACGTAACGGAATGGATTCCAGGGTCTGCGCGACGCTTCGCGTCGCTCCGCCCTGGAATGACTAACCAACAGGAGGCGTCGCCCCAGCAATCGTTTATCTAACCACCAGCACCGGGATCTGGGTCAGCGACACCACCTCAGCCGTCTGGCTGCCGAGCACCAGCCGGCCGAACCCTCTGCGGCCATGCGAGGCCATGACGATCAAGTCGCAGGCTTGTGCGCGGGCGGTGTCGAGGATCGCCTCGGCGGGCGCCTTGTTCTCGATGTGCATGGTCTTCGCGCTTATACCGAGCTTATCGGCCTCGGCCTTGCACTTCTCCAGCACCTCGCGGGCATATTTGCGCGCGCTTTCCTGGTAATTGGTGAGCTCGTCGGCGGCGACGTAGCCGGCCATGGCGCCGCCCCAGGCAAGCGTCGGGAACGGCTCGGAGACGGTGACGAAGGCGACCGTGGCGCCGAGGCCCTTGGCCAGTTCCAGGCCGTGGGCGACGCCCTTTTGGGCGAGCTCCGAACCGTCGGTGGCGATCAGGATATGCTTGTACATGGTGGCGATCCCTGTTTTTTCGGAGCTATGCGCGCCCTGGTGGCGGGAGCCTGCGGTCAGGCCATAGGCTTGATGTAGTTTGCCGGGCGTGCTGACCACAGGGGGTGGATGATGCCAGCAGGCGGGGAATATCGCGCCAGTGAGGCAGGGATCAAGGCTTTCGAGGATGGCGCCGCCCCTCACCTGCCTGCCGGCATCCTCTCCCCGTATAGTAACGGGGAGAGGGGCGCTCTCACCTGCGGCTTCGCCAATCGCAGACGTTGCAGGAAGGGCGCCAACGTGGCGGCCAGCCTTCTTCTCCCCGTCACTATACGGGGAGAAGGTGCCGGCAGGCGGATGAGGGGCAGCGCCGAGCCTGGAGATTGGCTGTTGCCCTCCAATACCCTTTCCAGATTTGCTGAAGGGTAGCAGGCATCGGCAAGAAAGCTCCAGCCTGAGCTGGAATGCCCTCCACACGGCGCCCAATCACAAGAACTTTACAGAGATGCGGCATTCACTCCTCACCATGGATATGCCGCGCCGGCTTGGCGTATCGTATCGGAAAGCCGAAAAGAGGAGCACCGAACATGGCCGGCGACCCCAAGGCGCAGAAGCAAGCCGACGACGAGAACGAGAGCGGCGGCGAATATTTCGAGGCGGCCACCGTGGCGGAGGACCAGCACGAAGCGGCGGACGAGATCCTCGAAGCGCCGGAAGTGCCGGATTCGGAACCGCACGTCCCCGGCAGGATCAAGCCCAAGAAAAAACCGTCGGCGATCAGCGGCCGGAAGTTCCGCAAGCGCGACCTGGTGCGCATCGACGATCTGAGGCCCAGCCTCGCCGACCGCATCCGCGCCGACCATCCCGACCTGCCGCGCGGCGCCCGCGTCAGCCGCGCCGAGCTCGCCCGCTACCGCATGCGCTACATGGAGGAATTGCTGCAGCAGGAGCACGGCGAATTCTCCGAGCTCGACCGCCAGGTGGTGGAATCGATCGCCAGACAAGACACGATCTCGGAAAACTCGGAAGAGGAATTCGAGGAGCACCGCTCCTTCGCCGACCGCGTTTCCGACAATATGGCCGAATTCGGCGGCAGCTGGTGGTTCCTGATCTCGTTTGCGGCCGTGCTGCTGATCTGGATCGGCATCAATTTGTTCGAAGGCACGGTGGGCGCCTTCGACCCCTACCCGTTCATCCTGCTCAACCTGATGCTCTCCTGCATCGCCGCCATCCAGGCGCCGGTGATCATGATGAGCCAGAAGCGGCAGGAAGCCAAAGACCGGCTGCGCTCCTTCAACGACTATCGGGTGAACCTGAAGGCGGAGCTGGAAGTGCGGCACCTGCACGAAAAGCTCGATTATTTGATCTCGCGCCAATGGCAGCGGCTGGCCGAAATGCAGCAGATGCAGCTCGACGCCATGCACGAGCTGACGGCGAAAAAGCAGAAGCGGGCGGCACGGGGGGTGAGGCGGCGGGTGGCGAAGAGCGAGGTGGAGGGGTGAGGGTGCCCGTGACCCGGCATCAGCAAAGGCTAGGCTGGGGACAAGTCCGCGAGACGCCTCGGCCGCCGACAATCTCGCTTCGCATGCCCGAGCGCGAGCCGCCGCCCCACAGCCTTAATACGCCGCCATTCCAATTGCCCGTTGAAGCCCGGAGCGGCTTCCGCTAAGAAGCCGTGGCTGGCCGGCTCACCGGCCGGTTCGTTTTCCGGTTCCCGGGAAGCACCCGTAGCTCAGCTGGATAGAGCGCTGCCCTCCGAAGGCAGAGGTCACAAGTTCGAATCTTGTCGGGTGCGCCATTTTTGCCTCGCCTGCTTATGCTAACAGCTCGACTTGGCCAATGCTCAACTTTTTCCGTTGAACAATGCTGTCATCGGCAACGCCTACGACGTCTTCGACCGACCAAGAACCTGGCGCGACTGCTTTTACCGCTGATACTGCCGCTTCTTTGGTGCCAAACATGGCCACATAGAGCACAATTGCCCCGCTGGGACTCGGGCCCAGATCGGGAATGCGAGCGCGAACGAGAAACGGTTTCATACAATGCCTTCAAAAGTCAGTAGGAGAGATGTGAGGAATAGCAGTCGCTACCTCGGTAGGAAGTAGCGTTGTCCTTCGACCTCGCGTGCCAGCCCGGTGGCAACAAGCGTTCGTAAGACCTGTTCAACACGATCCTTCCGCTTGCTGGTGTTCCTACCGTCGAACACGCTAGCAATGGCGTCCGGTGGAGTCGGGCTCGGGGCTTTCGCAAGGAGGTCGCGCACAATTCTAATTTGCTCCAGTCCGTCAGTCGGCCATTTCGGACGGTCTCCCGTCTCGGGCATTTCGATGTCGAATGTCCCAACGTGTTCGCTCTTTGGCCTCGGTGCTTTCACGCCGAGTTTGGGTATCTGGTAGTCGGGGCGGAGCCAACGCACCAGACCGCGCTTTTCGTCCGCCACGCGTTCCTGATTGACTGCGACCAACCGCGACAGCAGTTCTTCCTCAGCTCGTTCCTGAGCTTCGGCCTTGTGGGGCGATGGTACTGTCGCGCCCGGCTTGCTGACAAGTTCGGGGATCAGGTCTTCCCAGCCGTAGGCGGTGAAGACGGCTCGATCTATCTCGTCGTGAATTTCCTTGAGTACGGAGACCAACCCTGCCTGATGCACGTCGCGTTCGGCATCGTCCAGCGGCGGCACGTCGCAGTCGTTCTCCAGCTCACGCAACCGCTCCAGTGCGTTGTAGAGACCGGTCATGGTCAGGAATGCGTGAGCAGCCAGCCGGTCCTTGCGGAAGCTGTCCAGCTGCTCGCCAAGCTCGCGCAGACGCTCCTGCTGAGCATATAGGGGATCACCTGGCATCAGCTTGGGATCGACTGCCATCGGGAACGGGAACGGATCGAATGTCCGCGACTTCGAATAGCGGGGATCGTTGCCGACGCCGAGCCAGCCACCGGTGGCAATTGCCCATGCGATATGGAGCCGGGAAGATAGCACCGACAGCACCTCCGCCGCCGGGATGGCGATAGCGACAACCATGTGGTCTGGAGTGACAGTACCATCGAGGAACCGGAAGGTGCGATGCTTTGTGGTCTCGGTGGTTGCCAAATATCGTTGAAGTCCGGCAAGCGCAGGGCGAAATGTTGAGCGCGGCTCGCCAAAGACCCACCATCGATGCCGGAAAGCTGGTCTATTGTTGGTATCCCTCTCCGGCTTAACGGTTTCCAGAACGTGTTGGTAGATACTGGGGAAATCGCGAGCAACGTCGTCGGCTGTCCGTCCAAACAGGTCAATGACAAATCGCGGCTTTGGTGTCCTCGTAAGGTCGCCTCCGTTGACGTACGGAAGAACGACCTGATCGGCGTCTCCCCCATCCGCAGATATCAAACCTGCGGCCTTTGATGGGCTCACCACGAAGCCCTTGCCCGCAAGCATCATGCCGTTTCTACACAAGCCCTCGTTTGCCGAGAGGGCACGTGCCAAGCCGACAGGGGCGCCGATCTCGAGGTTGGCACCGATCTTCCCGGTTCGGCCTTCCAGCTCCACGTTGGGGGTGTCGGTATTCAGGTCAGCCTCGGACATTACCTTGGCAAGCACCCCGTCGCGGTCACCCTTCTCCGCAACAGTCATCGCAATACGGACCGCCGCCTTGTCGGATGCCTTCATCCAAGGATGGTTGGGCACGGCGAAGACAAGTGACAAGGGTTCCTTGGCTGTCATATGACGGTCGATGACCCGGCGGGAGAAAGTCTGGGTGATCGAGTTGGTGGTGATGAAGCCGAAGCGCCTGAGCGGGTTCGCCTCGCCCTTCATCGGCTTGCGCAGCAGGCGTGTCGCTGCTTCGTCCCAGAAGTGCATGACGAAATCTGCTTTCGGCTGGACGTTGGGTCGAGCCTTCCAACATGCTTCCGCGTAGCCGTCGCCTAATTCAAAGCGCATCATCCCGCCGCCGATGAAGGGCGGGTTGCCGACGATGAACTCGACCTCCGGCCACGGCGCGCGCTTCGGGTTCACATAGGTGTGGAGGGGCACGGCGGCGTCCGGGTCCGGGATTTCCTCGCCGGTGATCGGATGCAGCTTCTTCGTGACGCCGTCCCACCGCGACAGCGGCCTGCCGCTAGCGTCCCGCAGCAGTTCCTGTCGGTCATAGGCGATGACAGCGTCCTGCTGCATGATCGTGCCGTAGGCGTGCAAGATCGGCTCGGTGATCGAGGCCAGGCCTGCGGTCCTGAGCTGCCATTTCAGGTAACCGATCCAAAGCACAAGGTCGGCGATGGGGACCGCACGGCGGTTCAACTCAAGCCCGTAGAACTGGCGCGGACTAACCGTCTCGCCTTCCATCGCGAAGCGCGCCTGATCCTCGCCGAGCCCGTCCAGTGCCTCCAGCACCTCGCCCTCCAGCCGCTTCATCAGTTCGAGGCTGACATAGAGAAAGTTGCCGGTGCCGCAGGCGGGGTCAAGAACACGTGTAGTGCACAGCTTGTGGTGGTAAGCCTTCACCGCAGCCAAGGCTCCGGCTTGGTCCCCTTTGTCGCGGAGTTCCTTCACCCGCCCCTGCACAAGCTCCCAATCGGCGCGCAACGGTTCGACAATCGTAGGCACAACGAGACGTTCGACATAGCCGCGCGGCGTGTAGTGCGCTCCCAACTTCGACCGCTCGCGCGGATCAAGCGCACGCTCAAGCAGCGTGCCGAAGATGGCAGGTTCCACATCTGACCAATCCTTGCCTGCTGCGATCCACAACTCGTTGATGTCGTCCCTTGCGAGCGGCAGGGCTGTTCGCTTCTTAAACAGCGAGCCATTGAACTTTTTCAGCGTAGCATTCAGGTGAGGAGCGTAGCCGCCACCGTCCATCACGGCCCATAGGCTCTCCAGCGCCGAAACGAAATGTTCGGGCGTGTCCTTCATCTGCCCGAGCAGCTTCTGGAAACCCTTCTCGGGAATGAGCTTCACGTCTTCCGCGAACATCGTGAAAAGGCAACGCATTAGGAATTCGGCAACGTCCTTGGCGTCGTGCTTACCCTCCAGCCGCTTCGCGATCTTCGCAAGTCGCTCCGCTATGTCTCGCGTGATTTCGGCCGAAACCTTTGCCGGATCCAGCGAATGCGGGTCTGTCCAGATCGCACGTAGGCGTGCCTGCACCTTTCCGTCACGAAGGTCATCCATACCGATACGAAAGGACTGCCTGTCCGGGAAGTGGGCGTAGTTCTTCCCTTGGCCGGAGAAGTCGGCATAGACCTCGATCACGTGCCCGACATCGACCACAAGCAGGAAGGGAGGATAGCCATGCTCGACCGGCAGGGCACGGGCGTAGTCTTCCGCCTGCTTGCGCGCCGCCAGCATCACCTGATCCCAGCCCCTTGTTCCTCTTTTGGCCTGACCGGGCTTGTGCTGGGCGGCATCCTCCGGGATCAGCTGCAATTGGCCCGCATCAACCTTTGCAGCCTGGCGCTTGCCGGATTGCTTGGCTTCGAGGATGAAGCAGCCCGCCGATAGCAGTCGATGCGCCCCGCCGTTCGGGAGCCATCGGGGTGTTTGAAATCCACCCGGCGCTCGAATATGTAGTCGTTCCTGTCGTTCTGCTCTTGCGCCATGTTCGGGCGATCAAGGCCAAGCGCCTCGCAAAGGCCGATGATGAAAAGCTGATAGTTCGCAAGCTCAGACCCGCCCGACTGCGAGCCGGCCGCTATGAGTGCATCAAGCTTGGTGATGTCCGTGAGTGCTTCCCCCATGAGGGGCAACCTATGCGGACGAGGGGGCATAAGGCAATGCGGATCGAAGAAGAAATCTGCCTGCTGCGTACGACAAGAGGCGGACCTATACCGCAACACCAAAATGCGTCATCGAGGACGCAATGGTGTCTCTTCTGCTGTATCCACAACAACTCTCAAAAATTGACTACTGAGCTTGGAACAATGGATGGTGGGGCCGTATACTGGGCTTCTCGACTCGGAGGGGTGGATCGTGAGAGCCTTTGCAAACCCACTTTTGTTTTCTGAAAGCTTCGGAATTCCAGCAGACGTACTAGATAAAGCGGGTCTGATAGACCCATTCTTAAACGTGGATACACCCTTATTTGTGGACCCGATTCTCCTCGACAAATCCAGTATCGAAATTATTCGGAAAGATGCATACGCCGCTCTGAGGAAGCACTTCGAGAACGTCGTTCGACTACTAATGATCTCCGAAAAGGAGGGTGACGCGCCCTGGAGGGGCGCGCAGAAGCTGCTAAACCTTCGCGAGCCGCCAGCAAATGGGTTGGGCTACGGAACTAGTGACCGTGCAGGCGCTTCGAGACCCGAAGAGCTACGGGACGTAATCCTTCGAACGACCAAAGAGATCGTCCAACTAGGGGCGCGAGACCCCGAAATGATTTCCCTAATGGGCTTTTTTGAAGAGAATGTCGGCCCTGACACTATCAGCGATCTAACGTCACGAGTGATCGAGCCACAACTAGCTGCACTCACCCGAGACTTTTGCCGCCAGTTCGGCATCGACGTTAAGAGGTCATCCCTCGCTCCTGAAATTGAGTTACCCCACTACAAATCTGTGACGGGAAAAGAGCGAGCTATTGTGTTAGTTCCGAAAGATATCGTTCGTGAGCTGCCCGTGGCCAACGACCAGTCGGAGGTTGAGGCCGCAATTGAGGCGAACGCCGCCATCCGAGAACGAGTGAACCAATTCCTTGCCCTGATTGTACGCCCGACCGTCACAGATAGGAAAGCGGCCATAAGGGCTGCTGCGCTTCAATCGGCTGCGCTCTTTGAAAGCTTCATCGCAGCGATGAAGCAGCAGGCAAGCTTCTACGACCCGAACGTCGATGCCTTAGGCTATTACCGTCTCCGCGAGATACTGACCGAAAGCAAGTCGAACTTTCGAACAGGGGAACAATACAAGCTTGAGAAAGGCATCGACGAAATCGTTCGCGTTGTCTCCGATACGCTTGAGATGTTCCGCCATCACGTTGAGGACGGCAACCTTTGGGAAGAGCTTTGGATAGGTGAGCAGCCCAAACGAGAAAGGGCCGCACAACTCATCTACTACGCAATAGCCGACAGCTTTTGTAAGGCAAATGACGTCGATATTTCTCCAGAGGCCAACATGGGAGGTGGGCCGATCGATTTCAAATATTCTAAGGGCTACAAAGCCCGCGTACTTGTTGAAATGAAGCGCTCAATGGGTTCGGTCGTGCATGGCTATGAAACGCAGCTAGAGATTTACAAAGATGCGTCGCAAACCAATCACGCAGTGTTCGTTATTATAGACTACGGGGACTTGGACAAAAAACTGGATACCATCCTAGAAATCCAAAGACAGCGCCGTGCGAGGGGCGAACCAGCGTCCGACATCCTTGTAATCGATGCTACGAGAAAGGCTTCAGCCAGCAAGCGCAGATAGAGGCAGACGTCACAAGTCGAATCTCGTGGGCCAAGGACTTCCCCCCTCACCCCAGCGTCTCGCGGATCGCCGCCGCCAGCCTCTCCACCCCCTCCCGCGTCTGCGCCGCATCGCAAGCCGCGTAGCCCAGCACCAGCCCCTGGGTCGGCGCCGTGTTCTGGAAATATTTCGACAGCGGCGAGACGTTGATGGCCCTCTTCGCGGCGGCCTGGCTGACCTTGATGTCGTCGATGCCCTCCCTCAGATAGCCCACCACCTGGATGCCGGCTTCGGCGGGGGAGAGCGTGATCTCGTCGCGCAGGCGCTCGGTCACGATCTCGCGGAAGAGCTGGCGGCGCTGGGCGTAGATGCGGCGCATGCGTTTCAGGTGCCGGCTCATATGGCCTTCGGTGATGAAATCGGCGAGTGCCGCCTGCAGCAGGAGGGGCGCGAACTGGCCGGTGGTGGAGAGCGCGTTGACGATGCGGCCGGCCAGCTCGATGGGAAGCACCATGAAGCCGAGGCGCAGCGCGGGGAACAAGAGCTTGGCGAAGGTGCCGACATAGATGACGCGGCCGGAGCGGTCCATGCTCTGGATCGCCGGCACGGGCCTGCCTTGAAAGCGGTATTCGCCGTCGAAATCGTCCTCGATCACCCAGGCATTCGCGGTCTCGGCGATGTCGAGCAGGCGCAGCCGCTCCTCCATGCGCATGGTGATGCCGAGCGGATGCTGGCAGGCCGGCGTCACATAGATGAGGCGGGGTGAAAAATCCGGCGCATCAAGGCGCCAGCCGCGCTCCTGGTCGACCGGGATGGGCAGGATCTTTGCGCCGGCCACGGTGAAGGCGGCCTTGGCGCCGTAGTAGCCGGGCTCCTCCATCCACACCGTGTCGCCGGGGTCGAGCAGCAGGCGGGCGAGAAGATCGAAGGCGGCCTGCGCGCCGGTGGTGACGACGATCTGCTCCGGCCGGCAGCGCACGCCGCGCGCCGAATAGAGATAGCCGGCGATCGCCTCCTTCAGCGCCGGATGGCCGGTGACGTCATAGGTGCCGAACAGGGTCTCGCCGCCATGGCTGGCGCGGCGCGCGACCAGCCGGCCCCAGACGCCGAAGGGGAAGCTCGACGCATCCGGCATGCCGGGGTGGAAGGCGACGTGCCCCGGCCTGCCGTGGTGGCAGGGCTGGCTGAGCAGTTGCTGGCCGCGCCGCGAGGGCGCGCGCAGCGGCACGGGCGGCACTTCCGCCGGCGTCTCGCGCGGGCCGTCGGGCAGGTCGACGATCACCGGGCGCGCGCCCCGGCGGTTGGCGAGATAGCCTTCGGTGACGAGCTGGTCGTAGGCCGAGACGATGGTGTTGCGGCCAAGGCCGAGCTCGGCGGCCAAGGCGCGCGTCGACGGCAGCTCCGAGCCCGGCGCCAGCGCGCGGCTGCGGATGATGGCGACGAGGCCGTGATAGAGCTGGCGGGAGAGGTGCTCGGGGCCGGCGCGGTTCACGGTGAGCATGTCGAGCGGGAAGGCCTGGGGTTTGGGGTGGAGGCGCATTTTTCACCTCGCGCCATGGCACGACGATCGCGTGTTGGGCGCGCCGGCTTTGCAGGTCGAGTTCCTTCGCCCCCCTCTCTGTCCTGCCGGACATCTCCCCCTCAAGGGGGGAGATTGGCAGCTTCGGGGCCTCGCTGCTCCCTGCAACGCCGGCGATTGGCGAAAGCCGGCGCGACATCCGATCTCCCCCCTTGAGGGGGAGATGCCCGGCAGGGCAGAGAGGGGGGCCTCGCGCCGGCGATCGATGATTTCCAGATTTTCCATCCTCCCCCCATCCTGCCACAGCCGCGGGCCGGCACAACTGGTTCCTTCATTTTCCGGAAAACTGGCCCTCGCGATGGAGACAGAGCGGCGTAGACTTCGCGCATTGACGTTGGGGTAAGACGTCGACGACGGCAAGTTTGGGCGAGGCAACTGGGAGGGCGTCTTGCCAAATAAGAGCGGCGGGGCAACGCAATTGTCCCGCCCTCAAGAACCCGCAGCCATCTCCCTCCCGAAACTCACCCCGCGGCCTGTCGGCCGCGGGCGGAAAGCGGGCAATGACAACAGTTCGACTTGGCATCAACCCAATCACCTGGACCAATGACGACGTGCCGGAGCTCGGCGGCGACACGCCGCTCGAGACTTGCCTCGGCGAAACCGCGGAAGCGGGCTATGCGGGCACCGAGCTCGGCGGCAAGTTCCCGCGCGATAGCCGCACGCTCGGGCCCATCCTCGACCATTACGGGCTGGCGCTGGTCTCCGGCTGGTATGACGGCCGCATCTGCGAAAAGGAGGTCGAGGACGAGTTCGAGGCGATCCGCCCGCATCTGACGCTGCTCAAGGAGCTCGGCGCGAAACATGTCGTCTATGCCGACACCTCGCGCGGCCGCCACGGCGCCATCCACGACCCGATCTCGCAGCGGCCGAAGCTGTCCATGGAGGAATGGCAGCCCTACGGCGCCAAGATCACGCGGCTGGCGGAGCGTTTTTCCGATTTCGGCGTCGGCATGGCCTTCCACCACCATATGGGCACGATCGTCGAGACCGACGCCGAGATCGACATATTGATGAACGTCACCGGCAAGGCCGTCGGGCTGCTCTACGACACCGGCCATTGCGCCTTCTCCGGCGGCGATCCCGAGCAATTGCTGCGCCGGCATGTGAACCGCGTCGTCCATGTGCATTGCAAGGATGTGCGGCCGGCCATCTTGAAGAAGGCGCGCGACGCCGACATGAGTTTTATGGGCGCGGTGATGGAAGGCATCTTCACGGTGCCCGGCGACGGCGCGATCGACTATCCGACGCTGCTGAAAATCCTGGCCGACAAAGGCTATTCCGGCTGGCTGGTGGTGGAGGCCGAGCAGGACCCGGCCAAGGCGCATCCGCTGACCTATGCTACAATGGGCTACCGCAACCTGCGCGATCTCGCCCGCAAGGCCGGCTTCACGGTCGACGAGCGGAAGGGCTTGGGAGCAAGCGGGGAGCGGCGGGGAGGGCGATGAGCTCGGTCCTGTTCAAAAGCGTGGTCAAGAATTTCGGCGCGCTCAACGTGCTGCGATCGCTCGACCTCGCTGTGCCGGACCACAAATTCCTCGCCCTGCTCGGCCCGTCGGGCTGCGGCAAGACGACGGCGCTGCGCCTCCTGGCCGGGCTGGACATGCCGACCGCCGGCAAGGTCTTCATCGGCGAGCGCGACGTCACCCGGCTGCAGCCGCGCGACCGCGATATCGCCATGGTCTTCCAGAGCTACGCGCTCTATCCGCAGATGACGGTCGCCGAGAACATCGGCTATCCGCTGTGGATCCGCGGCACGCCGGAGGCCGGGCGAAAGGCCAAGATCGGCGAGGTCGCCGCCATCCTCGAAATCGGCCATCTGCTCGACCGCCGGCCGCGCCAGCTCTCCGGCGGCCAGCGGCAGCGCGTGGCGCTGGCACGCGCCATCGTCAGGGATCCGGCTGCCTTCCTCATGGACGAGCCGCTCTCCAATCTCGACGCGCGGCTGCGGCTCACCATGCGCGGCGAGATCAAGCGGCTCTGCCAGCGCCTCAGCGCCACCACCATCTACGTCACCCACGACCAGGTCGAGGCCTTGACGATGGCCGACCTCGTCGCCGTCATGCATGGCGGCGAGCTGCAGCAGATGGCGCCGCCCATCGACATCTACGACCGCCCGGCAAACCGCTTCGTCGCCACCTTCGTCGGCAACCCGCCGATGAATATCCTGCCGGCTGCGCTCGCAGAGCAAGGCGTGATCGCCGGCGGCAAAGTCGTTCCACTGGAGCGAACGCGGCTCACCGCATGCCGCCTGGCGGAGATCGAGGAAATCGGACTGCGCCCAGAGGACTGCAGCGTCGCCCAACCGGGCGAGCCGGGCGCGCTGCCCGGCGAAATCTACGTCGTCGAACCGATGGGCAACGAGACGCTGGTCAATGTCCGCCTCGAAGGCGGCAACGTCTCGGTGCGCGCCGGCCGCGATTTCAGGGGCGCGGTCGGCGAAAGCATCGGCGTCGCCTTCGACCCGGCGAACGCCTGTTTCTTCAATGCGGCCGGCCTCACCGCCGTCCACAGGGTCAACAGCAATGGGAGAGAGAAATGATGCATTCCAGCAGACTTACTCGCCGCTCCGTCATCAAGGGAGGGCTCGGGCTGGCTTTAGCCACCACGGCCCTCACCATGCTCGGCTTGCCGATGCCCGCCAGGGCAGCCGGCAAGAAGGTCATCATCGGCGCATTCGCCGATGGCGGGCTGACGCCGTTCAAGCAGAAAATCATCCCGCTGGCGAAGGAGCAGGGCTTCGACATCGAATTCCTGGAGGATGAATATGGCGTCACCCTGGAGAAGTGGTTCGCCGACGCCCAGAGCGGCGCCGGCCAGTACGACCTCTATCTGCTCGACGATCCGTGGGTGCCGCAGTTCGGCGCCGCCAACGTGCTCGAGGATCTCGGCGCCGGCGGCATCGACGGCTCCGACAAGGACTGGATCGGCTCGATGATCGACATGGGCTACTGGCCGCCGCAGAAGGGGCCGCGCGTCAAGGGCTTCGAAAGCGCCAAGCCGACGCTGATCTGCGTGCCCTTCGTCGGCGACCTGCAGACGCTCACCTACCGCAACGACGTCTTCACCGGCGGCGCGCCCAAGACCTGGGACGAGGTGATCGCCAAGGGCAAGGAAGGCGTCGCCGCCGGCAAGATCAAGTATCCGGTCGTATTCCGCGGCGTTACGGGCAATCCGATCGTCACCAGCTGGTATCCGATCTTCCTGTCGTTCGGCGGCTCCTTCTTCGACGACAAGTGGAACCCGATCTTCAATTCGGCGGAAGGCAAGGCATCGGCCGATTTCTTCGTCGGCACGATGAAGCAGAACGCGCCGAGCGGCGTGGTCGAGTTCGACTCCGACCAGGAGGGCGCGGCGATCCTCGGCGGCGACGCCGGCGCCATCATCCAGTATTCCGGCAACGCCTTGAAGGCTGACGATCCCGCCCAGACCAAGGTGGCGGGCAAGCTCGATTTCGGCGTCGTGCCGAAGCAGCAGTCGGCGATCGGCCAGATGGGCATCTTCATCGCAGGCGTGCCGAAATCGGCGCCCAACAAGGCGAACTCGATCGAGTTCCTGAAGTGGTACGTCAGCGCCGAAACCCAGGCCAAGCTATCGGAAGCGGGCTCGATCCCCGTCAAGCGCAGCGCCTTCGGCATCGCCAAGCCCGGCAACCGGCTCATCCCGGTCGCCCTCAAGCAGCTCGACGCCGGCTCGCTGCCGAGGCCGCGCACGCCGGACTGGGCGAAGGTGGAGGAACTGCTCGGCATCGAGCTCAACAAGGCGCTGCAGGCCGGCTCCGGCGGCGGCGCCGCGCTCGACACGGCCGCCAAGCAGGTCAAGGACTATCTGACCACGGCCGGTTACTACTGATGCGAAGCGTAACGCAGGCTCGCAAATATCGCCTGCAGGGGGCGGGGCTCGACCTCGCCCTCCCCTATCTCATGCTGGCGCCCGGCCTGATGATCGTGCTCGGCGTGCTCGTCTATCCGCTCTGGGATGGGCTGCGCGCCAGCACAAGAGCCTATCGTTATGGCTCGCCGGTCGGCGATGTCGGGTTTCAGAACTACATGCGCCTGTGGAGCGATGCGCAGTTCCTGAATTCGCTCTGGGTCACGGTGAAGTTCGTCGCGCTGTCGGTTTCGTTCGAGGCGGTGCTCGGCTTTGCGCTTGCGCTGTTCTGCCTGCGCGAGTTTCAGGGCATCCGCCTGCTCAGAACGGTTCTCATCATCCCGATGGTGGTCACGCCGGTCGTCGTCGCCATTGTCTTCCGCCTGATCTACGCCAGCGACGCCGGCATGCTGACGGCGCTGTCGGAAGCGATCGGCGGCGGCGAGGCGCAGATCCTCGGCAACCCGCTCAACGCCTTCATCGGCCTTGTCGTTCTCGATGTCTGGGAATGGACGCCGCTGATGTTCCTGATCCTGCTCGCCGGGCTGCAATCGCTGCCGCACGAGCCTTTCGAGGCGGCGCGCGTCGACGGCGCCGGTGCCTGGCGGGTCTTTGCCGATCTCACCTTCCCGATGATGCGGCCGGTGCTGGCGGTGGCGATCGTGCTCAGGACCATCGATGCCTTCGGCACCTTCGACCAGGTCTTCGTGCTGACCCGTGGCGGGCCGGGCGAGGCGACGAGGCTGATCTCGATCTACGGCTACGATACCGCGTTCAAGTTCCAGCAGACCGGGTACGCGGCGGCGCTGTTCGTGACGATCGGCCTCGTCGTGCTCGCGCTCGCCTTCAGCGCCATCAGGCTTCTGCGCAGGGTGGATGCGTCATGAGTACCCGTCTGGCGCGCATCCTGACGACGATCTTCGTGCTGGCCGTTGTGCTTTTGCCGATCTACTGGCTGGTTTCCACCTCGCTCAAATTCAACCGCGAGATCACGCAGGAAGGCACGCTCTACCCGCACGTGCCGACGCTCGACAACTACGTCCGGCTGTTCACCGAAAAGCAGTTCGGCTCCTACCTGACGAACTCGCTGGTGGTGACCTTCTTCTCCGTTGCCATCGCGCTGGTCGCCGGCGCGATGGGCGCCTACGCCATCGCCCGCTTCCGCCTCCCTCTCGCCATGGAGGGCAAGGTCGGCCTGTTCCTTCTGACGCTGCGCATCATCCCGCCGGTCGTCATCCTGATCCCCGTCTATCTGCTGATGCTCAGCCTCGGCCTGCTCGACAGCTGGCTCGGCCTGATTGCCACCTACACCGCCTTCAACGTCACCTTCTGCGTGTGGATGATGGAGAGCTTCTTCCGCGAGATCCCCGTCGATCTCGAGGAAGCCGCGATGGTGGACGGCGATTCGCGCTTCGGCGCCTTCCGCCGCATCACCCTGCCGCTGGCCGCCCCGGGGCTCGCGGCGACCGCCATTTTCGCGGTGCTGGTCACCTTCAACGAATTCCTCTTCGCGCTGGCACTGACGGCGACGCCGCGCGCCATGACCATGCCACGCGGCACCGCGACGCTGATCGGCCGCATCGACACCGACTGGGCCTCGATGTCGGCGGCCGGCGTCATCGGCGCGCTGCCGATCGTTTTCTTCGCGCTCCTGGTGCAGCGCCATCTGGTGCGCGGGCTCACCATGGGCGCAGTCAAATGACTGCCGCCGGCGAAAACATGAACGTGCCACGACAGGCGCGACCTGACAGGAAAGTCGAACGCATGATGGATGTTTGTCTGTTCGGGGTGGGACTGATCGGCCGTGTGCACGCGGGCAATCTCGCGCGTCATCCAAGGGTGCGGCTGCGCTACATCGTCGATCCCAACCGCGAGGCCGCCGCCAAGGTCGCCGCCGTTACCGGTGCCGAGATCGCCGACACCGAGGCGGTGATGAACGATCCGTCGGTGAAAATGGTGTTCATCGCTTCGGCGACGCGCACGCATGCCGAGCTTGCCATGGCCGCGGCGGCGAAAGGCAAGGCGATCTTCTGCGAGAAGCCGATCGATCTCGACCTCAAGCGCACGGACGAATGCCTGGCCGCGGTCGAGAAAGCGGGCGTGCCGTTCCAGATCGGCTTCAACCGCCGCTTCGATCCGAGCTTCCGGGCGCTGAAGGAGCGCCTTGCCGGCGGCGAGATCGGCGCCGTCGAACAGGTCATCATCACAAGCCGCGACCCCGAACCCGAAACCGAGGAAGCGCTGGCCGGGGGTGGGGGCGTCTTTCGCGAAATGACCATCCACGACTTCGACATGGCTCGGAACCTGCTCGGCGAGGAGCCGGTCGAACTCTTCGCCACCGGCTCCTCGCTGGTGGCGCCGCAATACCGGAAGCTCGGCGATTACGACACCGCGATGTTCATCCTGCGAACCGCGTCCGGCCGGCAGTGCCACATCAACAACAGCGTCAGGGCCGCCTATGGCTACGACCAGCGCATCGAGGTGCATGGCGCCGACGGCATGCTGCAGGCCGGCAACCGGATGCCGACCTCGGTAGAGATGTACAGCGACAGGGGCATATCGCGCGACAAGCCCTTCTATTTCTTCGTCGAACGCTACGCCGAGTCCTACGCATCGGAGATCGATCACTTCATCACTTGCGTCGAAACCGGCAGCAAGCCCGCCGTCACGGCCAGCGACGGCCGCAAGGCCATGATCCTTTGCGAGGCGGCCCTTGCCTCCGCCAGGTCCGGCAGATTCGAGCCTGTGAAGCCCTGAGCGGATGGTCTCAAGTCAAACGGGAGTCCCGAGATGAAGATTGGCATGATCACCGACAGCCTGGGCAATCTTTCCTTTGACGAGATGCTTCGCGCCTCGGCCGAACTCGGGCTGGAGACGCTGGAGTTCGCCTGCGGCAACTGGTCGTCCGCGCCGCACATCGATCTTCCAGCCATGCTGGACAGTGCCGCGACGCGCGCCGAATTCGTCGCCAAGGTCCGCGACCACGGGCTGACGATCGCGGCGCTCAACTGCTCGGGCAACCCGCTGCATCCGGGACCGCAGGGCAAGAAGCACCATCAGGTGACCGAGGACACGATCCGGCTGGCAAGCCTGATGGGGATCGATCGCGTGGTGATGATGTCTGGATTGCCCGGCGGTCCTGGCGATGCCAACCCCAACTGGATCATCACCGACTGGCCGCCCGAATGCGCCGACATCCTGCGCTACCAGTGGGACGATTGCATCATTCCCTACTGGCGCGATCTGGTGAAGTTCGCGAACAATCTTGGCATCGGAAAACTCTGCCTGGAACTGCACGGCCATCAGGCCGTCTACAACGTCCAGACGCTGTTGCGGCTGCGTGACGCAGTCGGCGAGACGGTCGGCGCGAACTATGATCCGAGCCACCCGCTCTGGATGGGCGCCGATCCCATCGCTGCCGTGCGCAGGCTGGGCTCTGCGATCTACTATGTACATGCGAAGGATACTCGCATCGAACCGATACCGGCGGCCATCGACGGCGTGCTCGACGCGCGTCCGCCAGACCACTATGCCGATCGGGCCTGGAATTACATCACGCTGGGCTACGGTCACGGTGAGACCTGGTGGCGGCAGTTCTGCGTCGCGCTGAAACAGGTCGGCTACGACGACGTGCTCTCCATCGAGCACGAGGACATGATGCTGTCGCCGATGGAAGGCATGCGCAAATCCGTGGCGTTGCTGCGCAACGTCGCCATCAACCTGGCTTGATGCGGGCGGATCGGCCCGGAAGGCCGGCTCCGCCGCCGGGCCTGGTCGCGGCGCTGGGGTGCGAGCCGAAGCTGGTCGCCAAGCATCCGCCACTCGGCGATTTCCTGCGCGGCCGATGGGCCGACGCCGCTTTCATGACGGCGGCCGGCATGGCCGAGGCGACCGGCCTGCCCACCACGACGCTGATCAGGCTGCTTGCGCTGCTCGGATTCCTCAGCTTCCGCAGCTTTCGCGATGCGGTGCGCGCTCAACTTAGATCGCGGTAAGTGTTTGTTTTCCGCAATTCCGGACGGAAAACCGCTTCACACTTTTCCTGGAATTGCTTTAGGGCACGATGCCCCGACATGCCCAGGCGACATTCGCGAACGACCTCGGACCATCAGGACGTCCGGCTTCATAAGCGTCGCGAACCGCAGCCTCGACGCGCGTGCGCTCGGCCCCATCGAGCGTGGTCATGTATTTGCCGAGCGGGCCTTCGCCGGCACCGATCGGCGCCCAGTAGTCATCGAAATTCTCATAATCCATCCGGATCATCAGCTCGGTCTCGGTGACATCGGCCAAGCCCTGTTCGACGAAGGTCCGCTTCATTTCGCCGGGTTGCATCATCGGCTGGAAACAATAGCGATTGCGCATCTGGCGGCCGCCTTCGCTGAGCGCGGCAACCGTGTCGATCATCATGCGCATGCCGGGCATGCCGCCGAGATGATCCCACACCACGGCCGAGACTACGCCGCCCGGCCGCACGACGCGGCGCATCTCGGCCACCGCCTTGCCGGCCTCAGGCACGAAGTGCAGCACGAGCAGCGCCAGCGCACGGTCGAACGCATCGTCCGCGAAAGGCAGCGCGGTGGCGTCCGCTTGGCTGATGGTGATGCGCGGATCGGTGTTTCTCTCCTTGGCCGCCGCGACGAAGACGGCTGAGAAGTCGATGGCCTGGATCTCGGCGAGAGCGGCGGATTTCGCCAGCTCGAAGGTCAGGCTGCCGGTGCCGCAGCCGACATCGAGGATTTTTTCGCCGCCGCCCACGCCGGCGAAGTCTACGAACTTGGGCGCGAGCCTGCGGCTCCAGCGTCCCATGAGCTGCTCATAGCCGGACGCTGCATGAACGGTGAAACTTGAGGTCATCGGAGGCGCTCCCCACTTTATGAGCCCAAGCTAAACCTCGACGGCGTTGCTGCCAAGGCGCGAAGCAATCGTTACGGCAAGGATAGCGGCGCAGGTGGGGGCGCTTATGTGGGCGACTTCACGATCGCCACCTATTCGCTATCGCGGATCCTCCGGTTTTTTATGGGGTTCGCACGAACGCACTTCATCGCGCCGACGCGCCGAAAGCGTATCGAATATCCCCCTCGCCTCGGCGACAAGCGTGCGCATTAGCTGTCCCGCCGGAAGCTCCCTGTTCAAGGCGGCCGCCTGCCCGTAGAGATGAAAGGCGAAATCTCCTTTCGTGTCGGCGTTGCCGAGCGGGGCGCTGAGCACGAACATTTGCGGGAAGTCCGGGAGACGCGTTCGGTTCTCCTCCATCTCCAGCGCGTAGCGTGTTCGTTTCGCCCGCGCAGCGCGGCCCGAGAAGGCATCGGTGACTATCGTGTCCATGTCCGTGGCGGAGCGGATCAGGGCGCGGCGCGGTCCGTCGGTGCCGGCTTCGTCGCAGGACAGGAAGCCGGTGCCGATCTGCACGCCGCTGGCGCCAAGAGCAAACGCAGCGGCGATGCCTCGGCCGTCGGCAATGCCTCCCGCGGCGATGACCGGGAGCTTGACGGCATCGACGACCTGGGGAACCAGCGCCATCGTGCCCACGCCATCGCCGGAGCTGTTGGGGGCATGCGAACCCCGGTGGCCTCCCGCCTCCCACCCCTGGGCTATGACCGCATCGGCTCCACTGTCGGCAAGCTTGCGCGCCTCAGCGACATTCGTCGCGGTGCTGAGGATTACGATTGCTGCCTGCTTCAGCCTGCCGACGGCAGCCGCATCCGGCATGCCGAAGTGAAAGCTCACGACCGGCGGCTGGATCTCGAGCACCAGATCAAGTCTGGCCTCGTCGAAACCTGGCCCCATCGGCGGAAGCCTCGCCGGCGGTTCCCCGAGCGCCAGTTCCTCGTAATAGGGCCGCAGCCTTTCGATGGCCCGCGCCAGGACGGCATCGCTGGTGCTCGCTTGCGGGCAGACGAAGAAATTGAGGTTGAACGGACGCTCGGTCGAGGCGCGCATCTGGCGCACAACGTAGCGCAGGCCGTCCGGCAGCATCGATGCGCAGCCGAGAGACCCCAATCCGCCGGCATTGCTCACCGCCGCGGCGAGTTCCGGCGTCGCCGAGCCGGCCATCGGAGCCTGGATGATGGGATGCTCGATCTTCAGCAGGTCGCACAGACGGCGGTTCGGCCACATGAGCGTCTTTCCTGTGTCGAGGAAGGAACATACGCCCGCTCAGCATAGGCCTGTGTCAGGCCCAGGTCACCGCAATTGTGCGGGCACGCTCGCCACGGTTGCCCCTACCAGCGGCATCAGCGCCCCCAGACGGGCATGCGGGCCATACGCGCGCGAAGTTCTTCGGCCGGCTTATTCGGGGCATCAAGCAGATCAAGAAATTTTTCATGCGCGTCGGTATCGAGAAAGAAGATGCGCTGATCGAGAATGGTTTCCTCGGCCTGCCTGCGGGCGCTGTCCAGCACGAACTCCGACAGTTTCTGCCCGCGCAAAGTCGCGGCGCGGCTAAGCATAGCCTTCGTCCCCGCCGGTGCCCGAATCTGAATCACATCATCCTTTCGCGCCGCATCCTTACGGGGTCTCATCCTGCTGCCGCTCCCTTCACGCTCGCCACGCTCTCCCTTTCCACCAGCGGGCATTCCAGCTTGGTGATGGGATAGCGCCCGCGCCCTGGCGTCGGCGGCGTCTCCAGCTGCTCGATCGCCCATTGGCCCATGGCCAGATGCGGCAGGATCGATGTCGTCAGCGGCGGGAACAGGTGGCGGGCGATCTCCTCGTCGTCATAGCCGACCACGGAAATGTCCTGCGGAATATGCAGGCCGGCTTCCTTCAGCGCCTCGTAGCAGCCGATCGCCGTGCGGTCGTTCTGGCAGAAGATCGCCGTCGGGCGGTCCTTGAGCGCGAGCAACCTGACGGTTGCCGCGTAGCCGGCGCTGGCCGACCAGTCGCCCTCGACCACCAGCTCCGGGTCGAAAGGGATGTCGGCGGTGGCCAAAGCGCGGCGATAGCCTTTCAGCCGATCCTGCGCGGCCTGCATCCACGGCTCGCCGGTGATGGTGGCGATGCGGCGGTGGCCGTGGCTGATCAGGTGCCGGGTGGAGCTCTGGCCGCCGGCGATCTCGGAGGGCACCACGGCCGGGAAGGCGTAATCGGCGGTGTAGCAGTTGAGCAGGATGACCGGGATGTCGAGGCTGTAGAGGAACTCGGGCGCGGTGATCTCGCGGGTGAAGATGGTCATGTAGATCAGCGCCGAGATGCCGCGCCGCGTCAGCGCTGAAACAGCGCGCGGCTCCATCACCGCATCGCCCATGGTCTGCGCCACCAGGAGCACGTTGCCGGCGTTCCATGATGCCTGGCGCGCGCCCTCGATGGCGACCACCGCTTCGGGGCTGGTGGCGAGCTGGTCGACTGCAAAGCCGATGACGCCGTCCAGCCCCTCGAAGGGCGTGACGGGCGGGCGGAGCGCCGAAAAGACCGGCGGCGAGTAACCCAGCAATCGCGCGGCCTCGATCACCCGGTCGCGCGTCTGCTGCGACAGCCTGATGCCCGGCGAATTGTTGAGCACGAAGGAGACCGTCGCCTGCGAGCAGCCGGCAGCCCTCGCGATGTCGGTCATGGTGACTCGACCTTTTGGCTTGGCCGATGGCTTGCGGCGCCTCGAGGCTTCCGGGGGATCGCGCAGTTCCGTCGGTTCGCTCATGGTCGTTTCCCAAACCCGGCCAGTGGTTTAGCAAAGGCCGGAGCAACGGCAAGATGGTTTTCGTCCGGCGCATTTATCGAAAACGCGCTTTGATTATAACTATTAGCACATACGGCATAGTTCGTACCAGCCGCACCGCATACCGACGAAACGACCGGGGAAGGGTCAGCAAAGCTGACGAATTGCGCGAAATTTCCCGGGATGGCGGATTCTCACCGCCGCTGCTTCCTTCCTCCCGACACTGCCGTAGGCTACGCTCTCCTCCGCCGCAGATGCGTCCATTCAGCTCGATAACTAATACTATTTACTAATAGCCGTAAGCGTCCTACTGTCAACTCGTCGTGACCGGCCAGAGCTCGGAGCGGTGGCGGCAAGACGCATCGTGCGGCGCGCATTCGAGCCGGCCGTCGCCGGAAGGGGCCGCCGCACCAATCACGAAAATGTCAGACAAATCGGACTATTTACGAACGACAAATCAGTGTCTAGAGTTCGGCTCGCGGCTGGATTGGCGCCGTTCTTAAGTTGCCAGATCTTGGGCAAGCCCCGTGAGGAGGAGGGCGTCCGGGCCGCAGCCGAGACATCAGCGATGAGTTTTCAAAAGGGAGGTTGAACCATGAATTCCATGATCCGTAACGCATCCGTCGCCGCGGCGGCCCTGTTGCTCGGCCTGTCGGCCAGCGCAACCGTGCGCGCCGACGACAAGCCGACGCTGGCCTTCGTCGTCAACGGCGCGTCAGACTTCTGGAAGGCGGCGGAAGCCGGCGTGAAGAAGGCGCAGGGCGAACTGCCCGACTACACTCTCGAGCTGAAGTATCCGGAGCAGTCGTCCGTCGCCATCCAGCAGCGCCTGATGGACGATCTGGTGACGGCAGGCGTCAAGGGCATCATGGTCTCCGCCGTCGATCCCAAAACGTCGACCGACGGGCTGAACAAGATCGCCTCCGAGACCGCGCTGTTCACCACCGACTCGGACGCCCCGCAGACCAAGCGCGTCGCCTATATCGGCTCGTCCAACGTCGATGCCGGCAAGCAGGCGGCCGAGATCGCCAAGAAAGCGATGCCCGACGGCGGCAAGTGCCTGGGCTTCGTCGGCCTGCTCGGCGCCGACAACGCCAAGGAACGCATCCAGGGCATGAAGGACGGGCTCGCCGGCAGCAAGATCGAGCTGGTGGACGTGCGCGGCGACGACATCGACCAGGCGCGCGCCAAGAAGAACGTCGAGGACGCGCTGGTCGCCAGCCCCGACATCACCTGCATGGTCGGCTTCTATTCCTACAACACGCCGCGCATCTATGAAGCGTTGCGCGACGCCGGCAAGCTGGGGTCGATCACCGTCGTCGGCTTCGACGACGATCCGATCACGCTGGGCGGCGTCAAGGAAGGCACCGTCGCCGCGACCGTGGTGCAGCAGCCGTTCGAATGGGCCTACCAGGGCATGAAGCTGATGGCTTCCTACCTCAAGGGCGACAAGTCGGGCATTCCGGAGAACGGGCTGATCATCGTGCCGACCAAGATCATCGGCAAGGACGATGTCGACGCCTATGCCGCCAACCTGAAGGCGATGGCTGGCAAGTAATCGATGCACAGTTGCGCCGGCTCAAGGTCCGCGCCTTGAGCCGGCGTCCGTATTGACGGGCCCGAGAAGGCCCGTCAGTCTGTAGCCCACCGGCTGCTGGCGAGCGTCATGAATTGTGGCGCGGTGAATCATGGCGTGATGAATTATTCCGAGACATCCTTCGCTCAATCGACGACCGCTCCGTTCCTGAGCCTCGAAGCCGTGCGCAAGACCTATCCCGGCGTCGTGGCGCTGGACGGGTTCTCCATGGAGGTCGGGCCGGGCGAGGTGATCGGCCTGGTCGGCGAAAACGGCGCCGGAAAATCGACGCTGATGAAGATTCTCGGCGGCGTGACGCGGCCGGACAGCGGCACCGTCATCGTCGACGGCGTCGCGCATGACGGACTGACCGTGGAAGCCAGCATCGGCTCCGGCATCGCCTTCGTGCACCAGGAACTCAACCTGTTCGAAAACCTCGACGTCGCCGCCAACATCTTCTTCGGCCGCGAGCCGCTGAAGGCCGGGCCGCTGAGGCTGGTCGACCGCGCGAAGCTGCGGCAGATGGCGGCGCCGCTGTTGAAGCGTGTCGGCGCCAATTTCTCGGCCGATGCGCCGGTTGCCTCGCTGTCGCTGGCGCAGCAGCAGATGGTCGAGATCGCCAAGGCGCTGTCGATCAAGGCGCGTCTGGTGATCCTCGACGAGCCGACCTCCAGCCTGCCGATCGCCGAGACCGAAAAGCTGCTCGACGTGATCAAGGGGCTGCGGGCGGAAGGCATCAGCGTCATCTTCATCTCGCACCGCCTGCACGAGGTCGAGCGCGTCGCCGACCGCGTCGTCGTGCTGCGCGACGGCATGCTTGCGGGCACGCTGCCCAAGAGCGAGATCAACCACGACCAGATGGTCAAACTGATGATCGGGCGCATGCTGAAGGAGCGCGAGAAGGCCGCCGAAGCGGGACGCGCTCCGGGCGGCGTCGCGCTCTCGGCAAATGCCGTGCGCACGAGCACTTATCCCGACCGGCCGGTCAGCTTGGACCTTCGACGCGGCGAAATCCTCGGCCTTGCCGGCCTGGTCGGCTCCGGCCGCACCGAACTTGCGAGGGTGCTGTTCGGCATCGATGAGCGGCTCGGCGGCAGTGTCAGCTTGGACGGCAAGGCGCTAAATGTTACGTCCGCCGCCGATGCGGTGGCCAACGGCATCTTCCTGGTGCCGGAAGACCGCAAGCTTACCGGCATATTGCTCGACCTGTCGATCGCGCAGAATATTTCGCTGCCCAATTTGCCGGCGCATGCGAAGCGATCGCTGGTCTCAGCCGGCGCCGAGCTCGCCACCGCCGAAAAGCAGAAGAAGAATCTCGGCATCAAGGCGCCGTCGGTCCTCACCCGCACCGGCACGCTTTCGGGCGGCAACCAGCAGAAGGTGGTTTTGGCCAAATGGCTGGCGATGAACCCCAAGGTGATGATCCTCGACGAGCCGACGCGCGGCATCGACATCGGCGCCAAGGCCGAGATCTATGGGCTGATGCGGTCGCTCGCGGACGCCGGCGTCGCGGTGCTTATGATTTCCAGCGACATGGAAGAGGTGATCGGCGTCTCGGACCGCATCGCGGTCATGCATGAGGGGCAGATCTCCGGCATTTTGGACCGGAACGATTTCAGCCAGGAGAACGTGCTTTTGCTGGCGGTGGGCAAGAAGCCCAGGCTGGCGCAAGCGGCGGGAGGAGCGCAATGAGCAAGAAAGATCTCGGCCTGCTGGTCCTGATCCTGGTGGTCGGCGCGGTGGTGACGGCCATCAACCCGCGCTTCCTTTTGCCGATCAACCTTGCCAACACCTCCAACCTGATCGGGCTGTTCGGCATCCTCTCCATCGGCCAGGCATTCGTCATCATCACCGGCGGCATCGAGCTCTCGGTCGGCTCGCTGGTGGCGCTGCTCGGCACGCTGTTCATCGACTTCATCGCCGTGCGCGAGATGGACTGGCCGCTGGCCTTCGTTCTGATCATCGTGCTCGGCGCCATCATCGGCTTCGTGCATGGCTGGCTGATCACGCAGCTCAAGATGCAGCCTTTCGTGGTAACGCTCTGCGGCCTCTTGATCTATCGCGGCGTCGCGCGCTTCTACACCGCCGACGGCACGGCGGGTTTTGCTTTCGGCCAGAATTTCCCGGACCTCGAATTCCTGACCGCGGGCCGTTCCTATGGCGTGCCGAACAGCTTCATCGCGCTGATCGTGATCGCCATCGTCATGTGGGTGGTGCTGCACCGCTCGGTGTTCGGACGCTACCTCTACGCCATCGGCAAGAACGAGGAGGCGGCGAAATATTCGGGCATCCGCACCGGGCGCATCGTGATCGCCGCCTATGTCATCTGCGGCGTGCTGACGGCGCTCTCGGCGATCTATTTCGCCATGTACACGCGCTCGATCTCGCCGGCCAGCCACGGCCAGTTCTACGAGCTTTACGCGATCGCCGCGGCCGTGCTCGGCGGCTTTTCGCTGCGCGGCGGCGAGGGCTCGCTGGTCGGCGTCATCCTGGGCACCGTGCTGCTGCAGGAGCTGCAGAACCTGGTCAACCTGCTCGGCATCCCCTCCTCGCTCAACTTTGCGGTGATGGGCGGGGTGATCCTGATCGGCGTGCTGGTCGACCAGCAATGGGGCGTCTTCCGCGCCCGGCGCCGGATGCTGGAAGCGACGCGCCGAAACGTCGCCGGCGCGCCGGCGGAGTAGTTCTGTCGTTTCGAACCCGCGGCAGGCTGCGGAGCAAGTTTCGATTTTCGCGTGCCGCGCACCTTCTTCTAACGTTGGCGCTGCCCCTCACCTGCCTGCCGGCATTCTCTCCCCGTATAGTGACGGGGAGAGGGGCGCTCTCTTCGATGATTTCGCCAATTTCGAACGTTGCAAGAAAGGCACCGAGGCTGCGGCCAGCCCGTTTCTCCCCGTCACTATACGGGGAGAAATGCCCGGCAGGGCAATGAGGGGCAGCGCCTACGTCAATAAGTCTCTGCTCGACCTCCCCACTTGCAGGCCGGCCTCATCTGAACATCAACCATCCTAGATCTGATCCGACAGATCCGAGAACGCCATCGCCTTGCGCAGCACCTCGGCGAAGCGCTCGCCGGCGATCTCCCTGGCGCCGCTGTTGTCGATGGAGGTGACGTCCGGTCCGGAAAGCGTCACGCTCGTGCTGCGCGCCAGGCGCGCCAATACCTCGCCGCGCGATTCACGGCCGCGCGCCGCCAGCCGCTCGGCGAGGATTTCCGGCGTCGCGGTGATCTCGACCACCGCAAGATTGGCGTAGCGCTCGCGCAACACCGGGATGACGGCGCGTGAGACGTTGGCCACCGCGACATGGCCGTTGGCGACCGCCCAGTCGACATCGGCCGGCAGGCCGTAGCGCAGGCCATGAGCGTCCCAGCAGATGGCGAAGGCGCCGTCGGCCTCCGCCTCGGCGAAGGCGGCGTCGGCCAGCGTGTCGTGATCCTCGCTGGCGGAATCGCTCGGCCGCGTTATGACGCGGCGCACGAATTCCAGCCGCGTCTCGCCGGCAAAGCGCGCTTTGGCGTAGCCGATCACCGTGTCCTTGCCGGCGCCGCTCGGACCGACGACCGCGACGAAGACGCCGTTGCGGATGGGAAGGGTCTCAGTCAGTTCGCGTTCGATCAACGCCGAAACCATCATGCGACACGCCTGCCCTGGCGCCACACGGTGCGCACGACCGGCACGTGATCGTCGACGCGCACGCGCACCAGATCGGCGCGGCGGCCCGGCTCGATGATGCCGCGATCGGTGAGGCCGACCGCTTCGGCCGGGTTCTTCGAGACCATGGCGACCGCTTGCGGCAGCGAGATGCCTTCGACGACGTCGCCGAGGAAGAAGGCCGACTGGATCAGGCTGAAGGGGATGTAGTCGGACGACAGGATGTCGAGCAGGCCGTCGCCGGCGAGCGCCCTGGCCGAGACATTGCCGGAATGCGAGGCGCCGCGCATGACGTTGGGCGCGCCCATCAGCACGCCGAGGCCTGCCGCCTTCGAGGCCCTTGCCGCCTCTTCGGTGGTCGGGAATTCGGCGACGCGCACGCCTTGCGCAATCGCCTCGTCGACATGGCCGGCCGTCGCGTCGTCATGGCTGGCGAGCACGATGCCGCGCTCCTGGCAGGCGGCGGAGATGAAGACGCGGTTCGGGCCGGAATTGCTGGCCGATTCCGCCATCCGCTTCTCGCAGAATTTCTGGAAGTCGCGGTCGGTCAGCTTCAGCTTGCGCTGATAGTAATAGGCATAGGTCTCGAGGTTGACGAACTGGCGCTGGCCCGGCGCATGGTCCATCAGCGAGGCGAGCTTCACCCGGTCGTCGGTCTCGAAATTGGCGAAGGCCTCGAGGCAGTCCGGCGCCGAGACCTCGCAGCGCAGATGGATGAAATGGTCGGCCCTGAGCCGATCCTGTCTGACGCTGTCCTCGATGGCGTCGGCGAGCTTGCGAACGTCGTCGGACTTCAGGTCGGCATCCTCATCCATGCCGACGCGCAAGGCATCGAGCACGGTGGTGATGCCGGCGGTCGCTACCTGCGCGTCATGGGCAAGCACGGCGGCGATCGGGTTCCAGCGCACTTTCGGACGCGGCGCGTAGTGGCCTTCGAGATGGTCGGTGTGCAGTTCGACGAGACCCGGGATGATGTAATCGCCGCCCATGTCTTCGCCGACACGGGTGGCGCCCGGCTCGATCGCGGCAATAAGGCCATCGCGCAGCAGCAGCGAGCCCTCGACGATCTCGTCGGGCAGCAGTATGCGGGCATTGTTCAAAACGGTCTCGGCGGTCATTTCAGGCAGTCCTATCTCAAGCGATCCATATCGGGCGGTCGTAGCGGGTGGTCAAATCAGGCGGTTTTTCTGGCCGGGCGGCGGCCAAGCGCATGGTGGGAGAGCACCATGAAAGGGGCACCCGGTTCGGTCTCGACGAAGAGCGTCAGCGCATCCACCGGAACCGGGTGCGGCAGCACGTCCGCGAACAGGCTGTCGATTGCTGCACGAAGACGTGGGCTTTCCTGTGGCCCGACGCGGCCGGACAGCGTCATGTGGAAGCGGAACGTCTCGAAAACGTAAGGATAGCCCCACTGGCAGAGGTTGCGGAACTCGTCCGGCTTCAACGAATCGGGGCTGCGGCGCTCGATCTCGGCTTCGGTCAGCGGCGCGCGGAAGCGGTCGAAGGCGCGCACGACCTCGCCGGCAAAGCCATTGAGCGGAGGCAACGGCGCCTCCGGCACCAGCGCGAAAAAGCCGTCGATCTGGCCGACGACGAGGCGGGGAATGACGACCGGCGACGTGACTTCGGCGAAATTGTCGAGCGCTTCGCGAAGCGACGCCTCCGTCTCGTTCGGCGCCAGCCCGAACGGCGCCTTCAGCGTCGCATGGAACCCGTAGCGCCGCGCCGAGGCGGTGTGGAACGCAACTTCCGCCGCCGACAGCTCAGCCACAGCCTCGACCGGCCGCGCCGCCGCGCCGAAAGGGTCGCGGCCGAGCCAATTGGCGGCGATGCGCGCCAGCGGCTCGTCCTGCCGTGGGGTGAAATAGATGGCGTAGCGCATGAAAGAACCTCGTCAGACCCCGCCATAGGTGATTTCCATGACGGATTGACGAAGCTTTCATGGGTTTTCGAAGGCAGACAGACCCTGGCGGTCCTTAGCCGACGATTTTCCCGAACTGGACCAATAGCTTTGCATTGCCGGCCGATTTGAATTCGCCCGTCACCCTTTCAGGCGTCGGCGCCGCCCCTCACCTGCCTGCCGGCATCCTCTCCCCGTATAGTGGCGGGGAGAGGGGCGCTCTCATCGTCGGTTTCGCCAATCACCAGCGTTGCAAGAAGGCGCTGCGGTTGCGACCAGCCCCTTCTCCCCGTCACTATACGGGGAGAAGGTCCCGGCAGGGGGATGAGGGGCGGCGCCTACTCTGAAAATTGTCGCTTCCTAACAAGGGACTATCTGTCATCTGCCGTCAAACGATGACATCCAGAACCCTCACGCCTTCATCAGCCACTCGTGTTCGGTAGCGTTGTGGAATTTCCACGTCCGTTTGGGGCCGGCCATGACGTTGAGATAATAGAGATCGTAGCCGTGGCAGGCCGCGCAAGGGTGGTAGCCCTTCGGCACCAGCACGACATCGCCGTCCTCGATCGCTATCGCCTCGTCCAGGTCGCGCACGCCGTTCCTGTCGGCGTCGGTGTAGACACGCTGGAAGGCAAAGCCCTGCGGCGGGTTGAGGCGATGGTAATAGGTCTCCTCGAGATAGGATTCCGCAGGGAGATTGTCCTGGTCGTGCTTGTGCGGCGGATAGCTCGATGTGTGGCCGCCGGGCGTGATCACCTCGACCACCAGCAGCGAATCGGCCGGCTTGCCCTCGGGCAGGATGTTGGTGACGTAGCGGGTGTTGGTGCCCTTGCCGCGCACTTCCTGGCCGAGATCGTCGGGTGAAATGACGCGGGCGGGCAGGCCGCCGCCGAGGCCCGGCGCCGAGCAGACGGCGAGCTCAAGCTCGGTGTCGGCGGTCACCGACCAGTCGGATCCTTGCGGCACATAGACCGACCAGGGCTTGCCCTCGAAGGGCGACATGCGCGCGCCGAGCAGCCCGAGATCCTTGCCGCTGGCTGAGGCCTTGCCCTTGCCGGTGACGAAAACCAGGCAGACCTCGCGATCGCCCGTCTTGCCGGCCGCCGTTTCGCCCGGCCGCAGACGGTGAAGATCGAAACCCACGTAAGTCCAGCCGGCGCTTTGCGGCGTGACGTGAGCGACATGGCCGTGGCCCTTGTCGGCCTTGACGAGCAGTTTCGACATTTTTGTCTCCTATCCATATCGGCTTCGGCCGGTTGCTGCCCCGGAGGTTTCGCCGGCTGAAAGATCGGGCGCAAACCTTCGGGATTGGCCGAAGCCTCCAAACTTCGTCATCCTAGGGCGAAGCAGGAGCGAAGCTCCGTCGCGAAGACCCTAGGATCCATTCCGTAACCTTGGCCGAAGGGTGCAGCGGAGCAGAATTCTGCACCGCGGCGGCTGTTTTGACGTCACGGCATGGATCCTCGGGTCTGCGCGCGTCGCTTCGCTCCTTGCTCCGCCCGTGGATGACGATGCGAAAAGCGTTTCAGCCAATCGCCAATGCATCCGATCCGCCATGCGCGCGCTGTCCGATCCGTGAGACTCCCATCCCATGAACCGCTTCATTCCTTCGGCTCGGCCGGAGGTTTGGTCTCCTCGGCCGGCTTGTAGAGATAGAAGAACTGCCACACCGCGTAACCGGCGAAGCCGAGCGCAATGACGCCCCAGAAGGGCGTGCCGGAGGCGAACTCGATCACCGACCAGACCAGGCAGACCGCGACGACGGCGATGCGCCGCCACAACGGCCGGAAGAAGGGGTGCTCATAGTCTTTCATCGCGCCAATCCAGGATTTGCCCAAAGCGCAACGGATAAACCGCGCGCCAGGCCAAATCCACCGTTTATGCCGGGAAGCCCTGCGTCTCCACCGTGTAGCCGGCGGCCGTCATCACCCGCATCAGCTCCTTGTGGCCGACCTCAGCCATCTTGAGCGGCGGGTTCTTCTTCGGATCCTGCTCCGCCTCGACCACGAACCAGCCTTCATAGCCATAATCGGCGAAGCGCTGCACGATGGCGCCGAAATCGAGCGAGCCGTCGCCCGGCACGGTGAAGGCGCCTAGCGCCACCGCATCGAGGAAGGACTGCTTGGTGCGGTCGAGACCGTCGATCACGCCCATGCGCACGTCCTTCACATGCACGTGGTTGATGCGCTTGTGATGGTTGTCGATGGCGCGCAGCACATCGCCGCCGGCAAAGGCGAGGTGGCCGGCGTCGAGCAAAAGCGGAATGCCCTCACCGGAATGGCGCATGAAGGCGTCGAGCTCCGGCTCGGTCTCGACCACCGCCGCCATGTGATGGTGGTAGGAGAGCGGCATGCCCTGTTCAGCGCACCATTCGCCGAATTCGGTGACGCGCCGGCCATAGGCCTTCATCTCGTCGCCGGTGAGTTTCGGCTTGGTGGCCAAAGGTTTCGAACGGTCGCCCTGGATGGAGCGGCCGACCTCGCCATAGACGATGCAGGGCGCGTTGACCGCCTTGAACAGGTCGATCATCGGCTGGATGCGATCCTTGTTCCTGGCCAGGTCCTCATTGACCAGCGTGCCGGAGAACCAGCCGCCGCAGAGCGTGACGTCGGCCTCCTTCAGGATCGGCAGCATCACCTTGGGATCGTTGGGGAAGCGACGGCCCATCTCCATGCCGGTGAAGCCGGCCGAGCGCGACTGGCGCAGACATTCCTCCAGCGACACGTCATCGCTCAATTCCACGAGATCGTCGTTCCACCACGCGATGGGGGACATGCCCAGTTTGGCTTTCAAGTCGTCACTCCAGGTTCAAGTTCGTGCCTACCCTCACCCTTGTGGGGAGGGTCGCTGCGCAGCAGCGGGTGGGGGTCGGCGCCGCACCCCCACCCGGACCTTCGGTCCGACCTCCCCACAAGGGGGAGGTAGGGGGTAGGCGGCGCCAGTTTCAGTCACCGATGCTTTGCATCTGCTTTTTGTCCTCATAGGCCTTGCGCGCGGCATTCACCTGCGGTCGCGACGAGACTTCCGGCACCGCGACATCCCACCAATGGCCGCCGGCCTCGGTCGAGACCAGCGGATCGGTATCGATGACGAGCACGGTGGTCTTGTCGTTGCCCTTCGCCTTGGCCAGCGCCGTCTCCAGCTCGGCGATCGACGCCACCTTTTCGGCGACGGCGCCGAGACTTGCGGCATGGGCGGCGAAGTCGACGTCGGGCATCACCTCGTGGCGCGCGTCCTTCAAGAGATTGTTGAAGTTGGCGCCGCCGGTCGCCATCTGCAGCCGGTTGATGCAGCCATAGCCGCGGTTGTCGAGGAGCACGATGGTGAGTTTAAGCCCCAGCATCACTGAAGTGGCGATCTCGGAATTCAGCATCAAATAGGAGCCGTCGCCGACCATGACGACGACCTCCTGGTCGGGCTTGGCCATCTTGACGCCGAGACCGCCGGCGATCTCGTAGCCCATGGTCGAGAAGCCGTATTCGGCATGGTAGGAGCCGGGCGCACCCGCCTGCCAGAGCTTGTGCAGTTCGCCCGGCAGGCCGCCTGCCGCATGCAGCAAGGTGACGCCCGAGCCCATCGCGCGCTGCACGGCGCCGATCACCTGCGCGTCGGAGGGATAGGCGGCATTGGTCGAGGCCGTCACCTTGGCGGCGGCGGCCTGCCACTCCTTCTTGCCCTTCAGCGCGTTGTCGGTCCAGGCGCTAGGTGCCTTCCACCCCTTCAGCGCGGCGGAAAGTTCCGCCAAGCCTTCAGAGGCGTCGGCGACCAGCGGCAGCGCCCAGTGCTTGCCTGCGTCGAAACCTTGCGTATTCAGCCCGATGATGGTGCGGCCGGCATTCTTGAACAGCGCCCAGGAGCCGGTGGTGAAATCCTGCAGCCTGGTGCCGACGGCAAGCACGACGTCAGCCTCTTCGGCCAGCCGGTTGGCGGCCGACGTGCCGGTGACCCCGACCGCCGCCATGTTGAGCGGATGGTCGTCCGGCAGCGAGGATTTGCCGCCTTGCGTCTCGCAGACCGGAATGCCCGCGCCCTGCACCAGCTTGGCCAGCTCTCCGGAAGCCTGCGAATAAAGGACGCCGCCGCCGGCGATCACCAGCGGCTTCCTGGCGTCCTTCAGCGCCGCGACGGCGGCCGCCAACTCGTGGCGGTCGGGGCGAACCCTGCGCGGCGTCCAGACGCGCTCGGCAAACAGGCTTTCGGGATAGTCATAGGCCTCGGCCTGCACGTCCTGGCAGAGCGACAGCGTGACCGGGCCGCATTCGGCCGGATCGGTCAGCACCTGCATGGCGCGGTTCAGCGCCGGGATGATCTGCTCGGGCCGCGTGATGCGGTCGAAATAGCGCGACACGGGACGGAAGCAGTCGTTGACGCTCGCCGTGCCGTCGGAGAAATCCTCGGCCTGCTGCAGCACCGGGTCCGGCAGGCGGTTGGCGAAGACATCGCCTGGTAAAAACAGGACGGGCAACCGGTTTACGTGCGCGAGCGCGGCTGCGGTCACCATGTTGAGCGCGCCGGGGCCGATCGAGGTGGTCGCGGCCATGAAGCGGCGGCGGAAATTGGCCTTGCCATAGGCGATCGCGGCATGCGCCATCGCCTGCTCGTTATGGGCGCGGAAGGTCGGCAGCTCGTCGCGCACCTGGTAGAGCGCCTCGCCGATGCCAGCGACATTGCCGTGGCCGAAGATCGCCCAGACGCCGCCGAAGATCGGCTTTTTTTTGCCGTCGATCTCGGTCATTTGCCGGCTGAGAAAGCGGGTCAGCGCCTGCGCCATCGTCAGGCGAACGGTCTTGCTCATTGTCGGTTCCTCCGGCTTTCCTTGTGCCGCCTTGTTATGCTGCCCGTCTTCTTATGCTGCTTTGCGGCCGCGCGCAGCAAGCCATGCCTCGGTCAGCTGCTCGAAGCGCGAGGCCATGTCGGCGATAGCTTCGTCGTCCGACATCCTGCCGGCAAGCCATTGTTCGGCGGCGTTGATGAAGATGGTACGACCGACGGCGAATCCCTTGACGATGGGCGCATTGCTCGTTGCGGCAAATGCTGCGACCAGCTCGTCCTGCGGCGCCTCCAGGCCGAGCAGCACGACGCCGCGGCACCACGGATCGTTCTTGACGATCACCTGTTCGATCTTCGCCCAGGCGTTCGCCGAAGCCTGCGGCTCGAGCTTCCACCAATCGGGCTTGATGCCAAGCGCATAGAGTTCCTCGAGCGCGCGCGGAATGCTGGTGTCGTCGAGCTTGCCGTGCTTGCCGGCGATGATCTCGACGAGAAGCTCCCTGCCGACTTTCCGCGCCGCCTCGAACAGGACCCGCAGCTTCTGCTGCTGCTCGGTCTTCAGCGCCTCGGGGTCGTCCGGGTGATAGAAGCACAGGCATTTGATGCAATGGTCGACCGGCCAGTCGGTGAGCTGCGAGCCGATGTCCTGCGAGAATTCGAAGCGCAGCGGCCGCGATCCGGGCAGCTCGACCGGGCGGCCGAGCCAGGCAAAGGGATGGCGGGCGAATTCGAACATGGCGTCGCGGCCATATTTCTCGTCGATCAGCATGCCGTAGCCGTCGCGGCCGGCGGCGACCCTGGCCGCCGCCTGGACGGTGAGCACCTTGAAGTCCGGAATACGCGAAGTGTCGGCGCCGACCCTGGCGGCGACGTCCTCCAGCTGGACACGATGGTCGCAGGCGAGCGCCATCAGCGAGGGGATGTCGCGCCGGCGCGTGGTTGCCCAATGGATATGGTTGATCGCTTCGTCCTTGCGCAGCGCCAGATGCTTGCTACCGTGCTTCAGGAAGAACTGCAGCTCCTCGAAGGTCGGGTATTCCGGCGCGCAGAGCAGGCGCGACACGGCGAAGGCGCCGCAGGCATTGGCCCAGGTCGCCGCCGTGGCAAAACTTTCGCCGCCGAGCCAGCCGCGCAGGAAGCCGGACATGAAGGCGTCGCCGGCGCCGAGCACATTGTAGATCTCGATCGGAAAGCCCTTGCCGACGATGCCGTCCTCGAGATCGTCGCTGATCGGCCCGTCATAGACGATGCAGCCCTTGGCGCCGCGCTTGAGCACGATGGTGGCCGGAGACAGCGAGCGGATCGTCTTCAGCGCGCTCAGGCAATCGTCGGCGCCGGAGGCGATCATGATCTCCTCCTCGGTGCCGACGATGAGGTCGCAGTCCGGCAGCACCGTCTTCAGCCGCGCCGAGACGCGGTCGGATTTGACGTAGCGCTCGAAACCTTCGGCATGGCCGGCAAGTCCCCAAAGGTTCGGGCGGTAGTCGATGTCGAAGACCACCTTGCCGCCCTTGGCCTTCATGAGGCGGATCGCCTTGCGCTGCGCGGCATCGGAATTGGGGCGCGAGAAATGCGTGCCGGTGACCACGACCGAGCGGGCCGAAGCGATGAAGGCTTCGTCGATGTCCTCTTCAGCCAGCGCCATGTCGGCGCAGTCGGCGCGGTAGAAGATCATCGGCGAGACGCCTTCGTCCTCGACCGAAAGCAGCACCAGCGCCGTCAGCCGTTCCTTGTCGGTCTTCAAGCCGTCGACCGAGACGCCTTCGCGCCTGAGCTGCTCGCGGATGAAGCGGCCCATCTGCTCGTCGCCGACGCGGGTGAGCAGCGCCGAGCTGAGCCCAAGCCTTGCCGTGCCGACGGAAATATTGGCCGGACAGCCGCCGACCGACTTGGCGAAGGACGTGATGTCCTCCAGCCGCGAGCCGATCTGCTGTCCATAGAGATCGACCGAGGCGCGGCCGATCGTGATGACGTCGAGCGGCGGATATTTCGCTTCCACGGCTTCGCCCATTCGAACCTCCCATCGGCCTTGTTGTGCAGAGCAGCGTCGTTTTGGGCAGCGCGCGCGAACGGCCGCGTGGTGCCGTCAATATGAAATAATAATTCCAATCTATAGTCAATATGGAATGAGCATTCCCAGACGGAAAAAGCGAACCTCGGGCCGCTCAGGCCTTGCGCTTGCGGCCGACGTCGCGACGCTTCTCGCCGACGGCGACGGTCAGCGCCATGGCGAGCGCCATCGTCGCCGAGATCGAGCGGAAGCCGCCGAAATCGGCCTCCGCCACTTCGAACCAGACCTTGGCGAACTGGGCGAGCGGCGAAAACGATGAGTCGGTGATGGCGACGATCGGCACGCCCTGCTCCGCGATCGAGCGCGTCTCCTCGATGGTCGCCGGCGCATAAGGCGAGAAGCTGATGGCGATGACGGCGTCGCGCGGCGTGGCGAAGCCGATCATCTCGGCATTCAGGCCCGCGGCCGATTCCACCAATTGATTGCGGATCTTGAGCTTGCCCAGCGCGTAGGCGATGTAGGAGGCGACCGGATAGGACCGGCGCTTGGCCAGCACATAGATGGTCTCGGCCTTCGCCAGGAGCGCGACCGCCTCTTCGAAATGCGTATCGTTCAACGCGCGCGAAATATCGCTGAGCGAGGTGCTGGCGGCGGCGACGAAGCCGTCGAAGATCGCCCGATGGCCGGCGCCTTCCTCGGCCTTGGCGCGCAGTGCCGCCAGCCTCTCGTCATAGGAGGAATTGCGTTCGCGCAGGCGCTCGCGGAACACCTGCTGCAGGCTGGTGAAGCCGTCGAAGCCGAGCTGCTGGGCGAAGCGGATCAGCGTCGAGGGCTGGACGCCGGCCGAGGCGGCGATGCTCGCCGCCGTGCCGAAGGCGATGTCGTCGGGATTGTCGAGCGCATAGGCGGCTATCTGCGCGATCCGCTTTGGCAGGCTCGCGCGCCGCTCCAGGATCGTTGCGCGCAACGTCTCGAAATCGCGCGGCACCCGTTCGTCCATCGTCGCTCCGCCCACGGCCATATTGAAAGTTCCCTCTCCTGCCTCATCATAACGAGTTCGCGCAAGAACACCATAAAAAATGATTTGGACGTTCCATTCTTGAGAGAAATGGATTAACTCATCCATACGAACTTTTTCCCAGACCGGTTCCGCGAAACGCGGAACCGGTCTACTTGTTTGTTGACGCAATTCCGGGCGGAAAACCGCTTCACACTTTTCCTGGAATTGCTCTAGCGCGGAGACATCGACATGGTCGGAGTGGGCCTCATCGGCACGGGCTTCATGGGCAAGTGCCACGCCATCGCCTGGAACGCGGTCGGCACCGTCTTTCCCGATGTCGAGAAGCCGAGACTGGTGCATCTGGGCGAGGTCAATGACGAGCTTGCCAGGCGCAAGGCGGGCGAGTTCGGCTTCGCCAAGGGCTCCGGCGACTGGCGCGCCGTGGTCAACGACCCGGAGGTCGACGTCGTCTCGCTGACCACGCCCAACCAGTTCCATCCCGAAATGGCGATCGCGATCCTCGAAGCCGGCAAGCACCTGTGGTGCGAGAAGCCGATGGCGCCGAGTTTTGCGGAAGCCGAGGCGATGGCCGAGGCGGCAAAGAAATCCGGCAAGGCCGCCGTGCTTGGGTATAACTACATCCAGAACCCTGCCATCCGCCACATCGGCGCGCTGCTAGAGGAAAAGATCATCGGCGACGTCAATCTCGTCCGCATCGAGATGGACGAGGATTTCATGGCCGACCCCGACGCGCTGTTCTTCTGGAAGCATGAGGCTGCCTCCGGCTATGGCGCGCTCGACGATTTCGCCGTGCATCCGCTGTCGCTGATCGAGGTTTTGTTCGGCCGCGTCAGTCGCGTCATGTGCGACATGGCAAAACCCTATGCCGACCGCAAGGTCGCCTCCGGCGGCCGCCGCGCGGTCGAGACTTATGATATCGCAAGCGTCTTGATGCATCTCGAAAACGGCGTCGCCGGCACGCTCTTGGTCAACCGTTCGGCCTGGGGCCGTAAGGGCCGCATCGCCATCCAGATTTTCGGCTCGAAAGGCTCGATCCTCTACGACCAGGAGCGGATGAACGAGTTCCAGCTCTACCTCACCGCCGACCGGCCGACCGAGCAGGGCTATCGCACCATCCTGGTGGCGCCGCACCACAAGCCTTACGATTCCTTCCTGCCTGCGCCCGGCCATGGACTGGGCTTCAACGACCTCAAGATGATCGAATGCCGCGAGCTGTTGATGCGGATCGCCGGCAAGCCGGCGCGGATCATCGACTTCGACGAGGGGCTGGAGATCGAGCGCACGGTGCATGCGATGGCGCGGTCGTTCCAGGAGCAGCGCTGGATGGATGTGCGATAGTCCAACGGCCGGCGCCTGACGATGGATTGAAAGACCGCTTTCGGCTCGGAAGGGATCAGCCTCTCGCGCCGTCCGGCATGTCGATGCCGAGCAGCGCCTGCAGCCCGAACAGGACAAGCAGCGAGGCCACGAACATGCCGGCAAACACCGCGGTGCCGACAGCGGCACCCTTGCCGATCGTCGCATTGGTCATGCGCCAGGTCAGCACCATCGACAGCGCGAACAGAAGCAGCGAGACCAATCCGCTGATCTCGTCGGCCGAAGACACGAACAACCTCAGCAGCGCCGACGGCAGCATCAGCCAGGCGATGATGGCGGAGGCCCAGTTGGAGGCGACGACATAGTGGACGAAGCGGCCGCCGATGCCGGCGCGCGGCGCGACCAGCGCAAGCGCCACCAGCGGCAGCACCCAGGAGCCGATATCGACCGTCGCCAGCTTGAGCAGCATGCCGAGGCGGCCGGCGAAGGCGTTCGGATCGCCGATCTCGTTGGCGATGCCGACCCAGCCGACGATCAATGCCGGCAATGCCACGACGATGGCGAAGAAGGAATTCCAGAAACCGTCCGCCGAGAGGTCGAGCATGCGCAGGCCGTCTGCCTTGCCGAACATCAGCCGCCAGGCGCCGGCCAGCGAAGCATAGGTTTCGTCCGCCGAAAGCATGGTCACGCGAGGTCCTGTCCGAACCAGTCTTCGATGAAACGTTCGTAGATTTGGGTCAGCGTCTCGAGATCGGCAAGCGCCACGCGCTCGTCGACCATGTGCATGGACTTGCCGACCAGCCCGAACTCGACCACCGGGCAGTAATCCTTGATGAAACGCGCATCCGACGTGCCGCCGGAGGTGGAGAGCGCCGGCGTCTTGCCGACCACCGCCGCAACCGATGCGCTCAGCGTGCCGATCAGCTTGTCGTCGCGGGTGAGGAAGACATGGCTCGGCCGGTCGCGCCAGACGAGCTCGTAATCGACCGGCGTCTTCTTGCCCGGCCGGTATTTCTTGCGGCCCGCCGCTTGGTCGAGCCGGTTGTGGATCTCGGCCTGGATGGTCTCGGCATCCCAAGTGTCGTTGAAGCGGATGTTGAAGGTGGCGGTGGCCTTGGCCGGGATGACGTTGGTCGCCGGATTGCCGACATCGATCGACGTCACTTCCAGATTGGTCGGCTGGAAATCCTTCGTTCCCTTGTCGAATACCGGATGGAGCAGCGCATCGACCAGGCTCATCAGCCCGCGCACCGGATTGTCGGCAAGCTGCGGATAGGCGGCGTGGCCCTGGCGGCCGTTGACGATGACGCTGCCGGAGAGCGAGCCGCGCCGGCCGATCTTGATCATGTCGCCGAGCGTATCCGGATTGGTCGGCTCGCCGACGATCGAGGCATCCCACTTCTCGCCCTTGGCGGCCGCCCAGTCGAGCAGCTTCGTCGTGCCGTTGATGGCCGGCCCCTCCTCGTCGCCGGTGATCAGCAGCGAGACCGAACCTTTCGGGCCGCCGTTCTTGTCGATATGGCGCGCCACGGCGGCGATGAAGCAGGCGATGCCGCCCTTCATGTCGACGGCGCCGCGCCCGTACATCTCGCCATTGGCGACGTCGGCGGCAAAGGGCGGATGGGTCCAGGCCGCCTCGTCGCCGACCGGCACGACGTCGGTATGGCCGGCAAACATCAGATGCGGGCCGTTGCCGGAGCGGCGCGCATAGAGGTTTTCGATATCCGGCGTGCCGCTTTCGGCGAATACCGGCCGCTCGACCGAGAAGCCGAGCGGCTTCAGCATGACTTCCAGCGCCTGCAGCGCGCCGCCCTCGGCGGGCGTCACGGAGGGACAGCGGATCAGGGCGGCGAGGTTCCGGGCGGGGTCGGTCGGCAATTTCATGGGCAAAGCGATAGTCGAAAGCAACGGACCTGTCACGGTCGGACATGGTGGGCGATCACGCCGCCGACAATATGGTTGTCATGTCGTATAGTTGCGAGCCAAGTCGGGACGATTGCATGGCCAGGCAAGAAAAAACCATTGCCGTCGCCGGCGCCGGCAGCATTGGCTGCTATGTCGGCGGCTGCCTGGCGCTCGCCGGGCGAAAGGTGAATTTCCTCGGGCGCGGCCGCATCGTCGAGGCCATGCGCAAGGACGGGCTTCGGGTCAGCGATCTCGACGGCCGCGACCGCCGCATCGATCCGGAGGCGCTTACGGTCACCGACGATCCGGCGATGGCGCTGCGCAACGCGGATATCGTTCTCGTCACTGTGAAAAGCGGCGCGACCGTGGAGATGGCTGCGCTTCTTGCGGGCCGTGCCCGCCCCGACGCCATCGTGGTCAGCCTGCAGAACGGTGTCGGCAATGCGGACAAGCTGCGCGCCAAGCTTCCTGCGCAGCGCGTGCTCGCCGGCATGGTGCCGTTTAATGTCGTACAGTCGCCGGAGGGCGAGGCGCCGTTCCGGGTTCATCGAGCGAGCGAGGGCAAAATTGTGGTCGAGGAGGGGGTGGACGGCCTCGCTGGACTGCTCGGTGTCGAAGGGCTTGGGGTCGAAGCGCGTTCCGACATGAAGGCCGTGCAGTGGAGCAAGCTCTTGATGAACCTCAACAACGCGCTTGTGGCGCTCTCCGGCCTGCCGCTGGCGCGTGAGCTGGCCGACCGGCGCTGGCGCCGGATCCTGGCCGGCCAGATCGACGAGGCGCTCGCGGCGATGAAGGCCGCCGGCATGGAACCGGCGCGAATCACCGGCCTGCCGCCGTCGCTGCTGCCGAAAGTGCTGAGGCTTCCCGACTGGCTGTTCGGAGTGCTGGCCCGGCGCTTGCTGGCAATCGACCCGGAGGCTCGCTCCTCCATGTGGGACGATCTCGAGCGCCGCCGCCCGACCGAGATCGACGACTTGCAGGGCGCGGTGCTCAGCCTGGCGAAGCAGACGGGCACGCCGGCGCCGAAGATCGAGCGCGTCGCGGCGCTGGTGCGTCAGGCCGAGGCGGAAAAGCGCGGCCCGCCTGGATTGACGCCGGAGAATGTCATCGGCGGCCCTCGATCAGCGTGATCTTCTGCCAGATCTTGCGCGACAGGTTGGAGGCCAGGTTCTCGATGTCGTTGACGCCGTCGACGACCACGTCGTCATTGACCGATTGGGCAAACAGCGCCGCGATCTTGCCGGTGATCGACAGCATCTCCGAGCAATAGTCGAGATAGCGCGCGAGGTCGGCAGCGCTGGCGATGCGCGCCGGCGAATGGGCGGTCGGCTTGAAATTGGCCGACAGTCTCGCCGGATCCTTGGTCAGCTGGTGCATGTCGATGACATGGATCAACGAGCGAAGGCCATGCAGCTCGCGGAATACCTTCTTGCGCTTGATGCGCTCCTCGGCCCGCATCAGCGCCAGGAAGCCGACGACGGCAAGGATGAGGACATTGAGGGAGGATTCGATGCCTTGCACCGACTGGACGGCATCGCCGGGTCCGGAAAAGCGGCCGAGCGGCAGGATGGTGCCGACGAACAGGAAGATAAGCGCGCCGGCGACGACAGCGGCGATGATGACGCCGCGCAGCCACCAGATCGGCGCCTCCAGGGCCTTGGCGGCTTTTGCCAGGTCGCGCGACAGCGACACCAGTTCTCCGGCGACGCCACGCAGGCCTGCGTCCGGAAAGCGCTCAGCGACACGCTCTTCCAGCCTTTCGGCGGTCTCGATGATCAGCTTCGGATCAAGCGTGCGGTAGCGCATGGCGGCTGCTGCATCTAGCGGTCGGCCGGCGCATTCGTGCGGCTGCCGTAGCGATTGGGCCCGGCTTGCCCCGGAAACAGGCAAAGCACCAGGAAAGCGACGATCGATACGACTGGGACGAACAGCACCAGCGCCGCGATGCCCGGCTTGTCGAAATCGTGCAGCCGCTTCACCGCCAGCACGATGTTCGACCATAGCGAGGCGAGGAAGGTGAGGAAGAAGACGAACGACCACATGTTGCTCTCGGCCGAGCCCTCCGGCACCAGCGTGAAGCGATAGAGCGGGAAAGCCTGGACGAGCGCAACCAGCAATCCGCCGAGAAAATAGGCCGCGCGGCTGACGCGGCCCGAGGTTTTGAAGAAGAGCCAGATAAAGTCTGCTTTTTCAGGCAAGCGGGTCCGGTCCGTATTGATTGGCGCCATTGGTGCCTTCGAGGATGCCGAGCTCGATCAGCATCCAGATGCCGCCGATGATGGGGATAAGGCCGATCAGCGTCCACCAGCCCGACTTGTTACGGTCGTGCCAGCGTTTGGCATAGAGAGCAATCGCGAAATAGATCGATGCCAGCATGACGAGGATGCCGATGACGCCGATCTGATCGCCGCTGTCGGTGGTGAAACGCGTGCCGAGGATCGTATCGAGAATGAAGGCAACAATGGCGATGACGATGAATATACCGATGCCGGCCCAGAACTTGGCGCGGTTGATGCGGCCGTCGAAACTCGTCAGCAGGTACTTCCAGTCCATGACGCCCCTCCGTTGAACCGGCGCGACGGAATGTCGCGCCGGCGGAAGGTGCGTCCGTTTCCGGAAAAGATCAATCGCGCAGCAATTCGTTGATCGAGGTCTTGGAGCGGGTCTTGGCGTCGACGCGCTTGACGATGACGGCACAGTAGAGGCTTGGCCCCGGCTCGCCATTGGGCAGAGGCTTGCCAGGCAGCGAGCCGGCAACAACAACCGAATTCGGCGGCACTTCGCCGTAAAAGACCTCGCCGGTGGCGCGGTCGACGATCTTGGTCGACTGGCCGATGAACACGCCCATGCCGAGCACCGAGCCTTCGCGCACGATGCAGCCCTCGACCACTTCGGAGCGCGCGCCGATGAAGCAATTGTCCTCGATGATGGTCGGGCCGGCCTGCATCGGCTCCAGCACGCCGCCGATGCCGACGCCGCCGGAAAGATGCACGTTCTTGCCGATCTGGGCGCAGGAGCCGACCGAGGCCCAGGTGTCGACCATCGTGCCTGTATCGACATAGGCGCCGACATTGACGAAGGACGGCATCAGCACCGCGCCCGGGGCGACATAGGCCGAGCGGCGCACGACCGAGGACGGCACGGCGCGGAAGCCGGCCTTCTCGAAATCGACGGCGCTCCAGCCGTCGAACTTCGATGGCACCTTGTCCCACCAGACCGCCTGGCCCGGGCCACCCTTGATGATCTCCATCGGGTTCAGCCGGAAGGAGAGCAGCACCGCCTTCTTCAGCCACTGGTTGACGTGCCACTTGCCGTCCTCCTGACGCTCGGCGACGCGGGCCACGCCACGGTCGAGCAGGTCGAGCGCCGACTGGATGGCGTCGCGCGTTTCGCCGCGGGTGGCGGTCGAAATCGTATCGCGCTCCTCGAAGGCCTTTTCGATGGTCTTTTCGAGGCTCGCCAGATCAGGCGTGGACATGAATTTGCTCCATTACAAAGCTGTTAAGGGCTGCGGCTTAACCTGTTTTGAAATCGCGCGGACCCTATGTGAAGCCTGGATGAGGGTCAATCGCGGCTGCGTCACGGGACGGCGCAAGTGAAGGAATTAGGACGGTGGACTCAATGACACCCATGGAAAAGGCGGGATGGACGCCGCTGCCGCATTCGGACGAGGATCTGCAGCGGGCCAAAAGCGTGCCGGACACGCCGCAGACCCGAGCCGAAACCTATCGCCTGGCCTGGAACGATCCCGACTTCATGACGCGGCGCGAACTGCGCCCGGTACGCCTGCAGCTCGAGCTGCTGAAGCCGGAGATGATCCTCGCCGAGCGCGGCATCCGCTCGACCGTCATCCTGTTCGGCGGCGCAAGGCTGCCGGAGCCGGGCGGCGAGGCCTGGGCAGCGAAGAACGAGACGCAGAAGAAGAACCTCGAGCTGAACAGCAAATACTACGAAGAGGCGCGCAAGTTCGCCCGGTTGTGCTCGCAGCAGTCGGCCACGTCATACTACCGCGAATTCGTCGTCGTCACCGGCGGCGGACCCGGTGTCATGGAGGCTGGAAACCGCGGCGCCGACGATGTCGGCGCGCCGTCGATCGGCCTCAACATCGTACTGCCGCACGAGCAGGCGCCGAACGCCTATGTGACGCCCGAGCTCTGCTTCAATTTTCACTATTTCGCGATCCGCAAGATGCATTTCGTCATGCGCGCCAAGGCGGTGGCCGTGTTTCCGGGCGGCTTCGGCACGATGGACGAGTTCTTCGAGACGCTGACCTTGATCCAGACCGGGCGCATGGAGCGCGTGCCGGTGATCCTGTTCGGCAAGGCATTCTGGCAAAGGGCGATCGACCTCGATTTCCTCGCCGAGCAAGGCACGATCTCGCCCGGCGACCAGGATATCATCGATTTCGTCGACACCGCCGACGAAGCCTGGGAGATCGTCCGCCGCTTCTACAGTCTCTGAGGGAAGGCCGCCCGTTACTGCAACTCGGCCAGCCAGCCATTCGAATGCGCGAAGCGCACGATCGCCGCGCGGGAGTGGAGCTCGAGCTTGTCCGTTGCCCTGGTCCGGTAGGTCTCGATGGTCTTTATGCTGAGGTTGAGGCGCGAGGATATCTCCTTGTTGCTGTAGCCAAGCGCTACCAGCTGGATCACCGACCGCTCGCGCTCGCTGAGATTGCCGGCATCGCCCTGCGCGCCGTGGCGTGGGCTTAAGATTCGCGCCGCAAGCGCCGGGTCGACATAATTGTCGCCGGCCAGCACGCAGCGGATGGCCTGCAGCAGGTCCGTCGCGGTCGAGCGTTTGACCACGAAACCGCGTGCTCCGGCAGCCAGCACCTGGCGCAGGCAGCCGGGGTCCTCATGCGCGGTCAGCGCGATGCAACCGAGTTCGGGAAAGCGTTCGACGAGCCGTTCGATGAGCGTGACCCCGTTGACGCCGGGGAGCGAGATATCCACCACGGCGACGTCCGGAAGGGCCTTGCCGATCCCCTCGAAGGCCTCATCGGCATTCGCCGCCAGTCCGACGATCGTCAGATCGTCCTGGCTGTTGATCATCGCACCGACGCCGGACAGGATGATCGGATGGTCGTCGACCACGAATATGCGCCTGCAGCACACCTTTAACCTCCATCAGTCTGTCAAAGGGCCCGTCACTCAAAGCGGGTCCCTTTGTGCTTGATGGTCTAGGCAACTGCCCCGCCTGGCGCGGGACGCCCGTCTGTTTCTCAGCAAAGCCGCAAAACGGCCGCAACGGGTAAGCCATCCCCCGCCTGACCCATGATCCAGGATTGTAAGCCGCGGCCGACGATTTCGGATGTGGAACGCTTCACGTAGGCGCTCGCAGCGCTGCCGTGCGCCCAATTGTTCCCCCAGCGCTCAACCGGGCAAAGGCACATCGGCGTAGATGGCGGTCCCCTTGCCCTTGGCGGTTTCGACCGTGAACTCGCCTCCGATCAAGGCGAGGCGCTCCTTCATGCCCGCAAGTCCCAGATGGCGAGAGCCAGGCGCGATATTGGCATCGAACCCATGGCCATTGTCCTCGACGGTCAGCCGCAGCCTGTTGTCCCAGATGTGGGCCGTCACGCTGACCCGGCTCGGCTGAGCATGCTTGCCGATGTTGGTGAGGGCCTCCTGCACGATGCGATAGAGCGTCAGCGCGACTTCGGGCTCGAGCGGCCTCGACAGGGCTTCGAGATCGACGTCGCAGGGTATGCAGAGCTGAGCGCACAGCATGCTGGCCAGATCCTCGACCGAGGCGCGGAGGCCCAGGCGATCGAGATCCGCGGGGCGCAGGCTCCAGGCGGCATCGTGCACCCTGGTGCTCAGCTGGTCGACGAGCTGAGCCGCGCGCGCGAGGCGGGCATCGAGTTCCGCGGAGTCCGCGCGGATAGAGTGCAGCTCCAGCGCCACGCTTGCCAGCATCTGGCCGAGATCGTCGTGCAGCTCGCGTGACAGGCGCAGGCGCTGTTCTTCCTGCACGGCAATCAACCGCCGCGTCAATCTCCGGCGCTGGGCCTTCGCAGTTTCGTCCTCGCCTGGCTGGATGGTCGCCCGCATCAGCGTTCTCTTCTCCATGCCGTTCCCGAGGCGCGCAAGCTGTTCACGGATCGGCCAGAAAAGGCATGAAAGTCTGTTCCTCCACACAGTATACACCCGCCATAAGCCTTTATGCCTGTCAGTTTTTTCCCGATGCCTTCAACTTTTCCTGACAAGCACATCAGCTGAAAAACCGACAAGCCATGCCGATCGGCCCGGATGTCTCGGCATCTTTTCTGCAGGCATCCTTGTTGCGTGGTTCCGGTCATCTTGTGCTGGCCGGGATGTTCAACGCAAACCAAGGAGAACGTCATGAGGAAGATCATTCTGGCCGCGGCTGTCCTGTCGGCTCTGACCGGTACGGCATCCGCCGTTTCGATCGGCAGCGGGAATGGCAATGGCAATGGCAATGTCGGGGCCGGCAACGGCAACGGAAACGGCAACGCCAATACCGGCGCCTTCAACGGCAACTTCAACGGCAACGGCAATTTCGGTTTCGGCAACGGCAATGGCAACGGCAATGCCAACATGGGCGCCTTCAACGGCAACTACAACGGCAACCTCAATGCCGGCGCCGCCAACGGCAACGGCAACGGTAACGGCAACTTCGGCCTCGGCAACGGCAACGTGAACGGCAACGGCAACTGGGGCTTCGGCAACGGCAACGCCAACGGCAACGCCAATGCGGGCATTGGCAACGGCAATGGCAACGGTAACGCCAACCATTAGCGTCGAAAGACGCTGACGCCTCTGGGATCGCCGAGCCTCGCGCCCGTCCCCCACGCCAGGCTATCGCGACATGTCGCCGGCGATCCCAGTCCTTTTCCAAGCAGAGAGTCCCTTTTCCAAGCAGAGAGTCCCTTTTTCCAACCAAGCCATGGAAGGAGTTCGCAGATGAAACGGTGTGTCATCCCGGCGCTTTGCCTGGGGCTGTTGAGCGCAACCGCGGCGAAGGCCGACACCACGACGGGCAGCCAGGCCTTCAGCATGTCACGCGTCCAGCAAAACGCCGGCCAATACGGCCAATATATCGGTTCGAACGTCAGGGGCATGGACCCACTCGGCAACCTGGGCGGCAATGTCGGCTACAAGAACACCGGCAGCGGCAATATCGGCGCCTTCAACAGCGGGACCGGCAATGTCGGGGCCTTCAACGGCAACGACAACACGTCCGCGACGAGCGGGAACCGCAATATCGGGGCCTTCAACGGCAACGGCAACACCGGCGAACATGACGGCAACACCAATGTCGGCGCCTTCAACGGCAACTACAATGGCGGCTCGTTCAACGGCAACGGCAACGCCGGCGCGTTCAACGGCAATTTCAACGGCCGGGGAAACCGCTGATGGCCTGGCTCAGACCATCCGCTTCCGTCCGGCGCGGCGCGAAGCCGGCGCTGGCAAGGCCGTTGGACGGAAGCGGCATCGCGGTTTGCACGCTGCTTGCCGCGATCGTGGTTGCCGACGCCTCGACGGTGGTCAGGATAGCCGATCTTCCCATCGGCCGCGGCCCCATCGACCGCGGCGAAGTCGCGATTGCCGGTCTCGGCCTCGGTCTGGACAAGGCCGACGGGTCAAACGGCAATTGGAATTCGGGCAATTTCAACGGCAACGGCAATCGCGGCAGTTTCAACGGCAATGGAAATGCCGGCAGCTTCAACGGCAATGGCAACGCAGGCAGCTTCAACGGCAACGCCAATTGCGGCGGCGGCTTCGGCAATGGGTTTTCGTCCGACGGCAACGGCAACGGAAAGCGCCAAAATACGCCTGAATGGTGCCGGTTGCTGAAAAACCTGAACGGCCAGTTGGGGCTGCCGCCCGGCACGATCCCGGACTTCGATTAGGTCCTCGACGCAAGGATTTTGAAACGTGCAGAGCTTGTCGGCAGGTAAGGTTTCATGGCTCGCTTCGCCGAGCCATCGCAGACGTTTGGAATTGGCTGAAGCCACCCAACGTCGTCACCCCAGGGCGAAGCAGGAGCGAAGCGACGCGGCGCAGACCTCAGGATGACGAAGCGATCGGCGTTTCGGGCAATCTCCAAGGCATGCGATACGCCGACAATCTGGAGTTGGGTTCAGGCCGGGACTTCGACGATCGCCGACAGGAAGCCGGCGAGGTCGTCGGTGACGAAATCCACGTCGTCCTCATTCGCCGGATCGCGCTCCCATATCTCCGAGAAGGTCGGCTCGAAATTGCGCGGCACAACCAGCACAGTCGTCATGCCGAGCGATTTCGGCACCGAGAGGTTGCGCGCCAGATCCTCGAACATCACCGCATTATGGCCGGTGACGGAATGCAGCTCGGCGAACCTTTCATAGGTCTGGCGCGCCGGCTTGGGGTTAAGCCCGGCCGCGACGATGTCGAAGATGTCGTCGAAATGGTCCAACACGCCGAGCTGGCGCGCGGCGCGCTCGGCATGCCTGCGGTCGCCATTGGTGAAAATGAACTTACGGCCCGGCAACTGCCGGATCGCCGCGCCCAGCACCGGATCGGGCACCAGCCAGGAATAGTCGATGTCGTGCACCTTCTCGAGGAAGTCGTCGGGGTCGATGCCGTGGCGCGCCATCAGCCCGTTCAGCGTCGTGCCATATTGCTGGTAGAGCTCTTTCTGCAGCTTGCGCGCCTCTTCCCGCGACAGGGTCAGCAGCTCGCTGACATAGGCGGTCATCTTCACGTCGATCTGCGCGAACAGATTCGAATGATGCGGATAGAGCGTGTTGTCGAGGTCGAACACCCAATCCGTGACATGGGCAAATCGCGAGGGGTCGGGTGTCGTTGTCATGGCTTCCTTATGGCATGCGGACGCGGACTTTATCCACAACTTCTGCGCGTCGCGCATAGTGAAAATAGCCTCTCGCTTCAAATTTTAACCGTCCCGGAAAGGTCGCCTTCAGCGCTTGCTGGCACATAGGCATTCCGTCGGGAGTGAGCGATGAGCCGCATAATTTTGAAGTCCGCAGCCGTCGCGTTCGCTTCGGTCGCCGTCTCGCTTTTGTTAACGCTGGTTGTGGTCCCGGCAATGGGCTTTCCGGTCAGCCGCACCGTCTGGCTGACGGTCACGGTTTGCCCCTTGATGCTCGCCTGGATCGCCAGCGCGGGCACCTTCTGGCAAAGCGACCGGCTGAAGAACGCGCATCGCGAGCTTGCCCGCGCGCATGCGCAGCTCGCCGCCGCCCACAGGCGCCTGTCGGAGAAGGCTAGCCGCGACGACATGACCGGCATGCTCAACCGCGAGACCTTCTTCGCCGCGCTCGACGGCTCCCGCCGCAAGGCCGATCGCGGCGCGCTGCTGATCATCGACGCCGATCACTTCAAGACCATCAACGACAATTACGGTCACCTGACCGGCGACGATGCGCTGCTTCTGATCGCCGGCGCCATCGAGCGGGGGGTGCGCAGCGGCGACGTGCTCGGCCGCATCGGCGGCGAGGAGTTCGCCGCCTTCCTGGTCGGCGCCACCGAGCCGGAGGCGAGGCATGTGGCCGAGCGCATCCGCCGCGAGGTCGAGCTGATCCGGTTCCGCCCCGTCGATCAGCGGACCGTGCCATTGACCGTCTCGATCGGCGGCATCACCTGCGGCGAGAGCGCCACCGTGTCGGAGCTGATGCGCGCCGCCGACCGCAGGCTTTACGAGGCCAAGCATCGCGGCCGCAACCTTTCCATTCTCGATCGCGACATTTCGGAAGCCGCCTGAGGCTTGGGTGGGCGTTAGCAAATTCCTAACCCTTTCCAAATTCAACCGCGGCGATTGCGCGGTTGTAACTGCGTCTTCATCTAGACTTGGCACGGAATTGGCCTCTCCGGCGGCGTGTGTGCCGTCCGGGAACGGCATGCGTGTATCGAGCCTCATCGAAAGACGTGTCATGACCCATTTCATCAAGATGTCGCGCCGCACGATCCTGCAGGCGCTGATCACGCTGCCCGCGCTGTCGCTGTTCCGCCACCAGGTTGCCGTCCCCAGCCCTGACGAGATCGCCCGCGATGAGATCATCGAGGTCAACGGCTGGATCCTGAAGCGGAGCGATCTCGCATGATCTTCGACAGCTACGAGGCCTATAGGCAGGCGAGCTTCAAACCCAAGGTCTGCATCCTCGGCTCCGGCCCGGCCGGCACCACGATTGCCAGGAAACTGGGCGCCGCCGGCATTCCGGTGGTCGTTCTGGAGGCCGGCTCGCGCGAATTCAGCGACGAGTCGCAGGATTTCTACCGCGGCGCCACGGTCGGCGATTTCTATTTCGATCTCGACATCACCAGGCTGCGCTTCATGGGCGGCTCTTCGAACCACTGGGCCGGCTGGTGCCGCGTGCTCGACAGCCAGGATTTCCAGCCCAAGGCATGGGCGCCGGATACCGGCTGGCCGATCAGCCGCGCCGATATCGAACCTTATCTGCCCGAAGTCCGCGATATTCTCGAGCTTCCCGACTTCCGGCCCGATGTCCCAATCTCGGACGACATCCGCTGGGTGCAGTTGATCAAGAGCGGCGCCGTGCGCTTTGCCGAGAAATTCGCCGACGAGCTCGACCGGAGCAAGAACGTCGCCGTCGTGCTCAACACCTACGCAACGGAGCTCGCCGGCGACGGCAAGCGCGTGACCGGCGCCAAATTGTGGTCGAACGGCCAGGACGCCGGCACCTTCACGGCGGATTACTTCATCACCTGCACCGGCGGGTTGGAGAACTCCAAGCTGCTGCTCTGGTCGAACCGGCGCTCGAATGGCGGTGTCGTGCCGAACGCCGCAGCACTCGGCCGCTATTGGATGGAGCACCCGACTTTCGAGGGCGGCAATGCCATCCTCGCCAGCTACGGCGAGTTCGAGGTCGACGCCTCGAACGAAGCCTTCTTCTCGCCGACGCCTGCCGCGATGGAGCGGCTGCAGATCCTGAATTTCGGCATCAGGCTGATCGAGATGCCCTACCCGAATGTCAAACGGCTGATCGCCGACCTCGCCTGCACCGCGCCCAATATGGCGGAATGGATGTCGGACCAGCTCAGCCAGCGCCTGCGTTGCGCCGCCCAGCTCTACGTCGCCTGGGAACAGGCGCCGCTCGCCTCGAACCAGATCGAGCTGTCGAAGACCGATGTCGACCACGCCGGCGTGCCGCGCATCGAGCTGCACTGGAAGAAGTCGCCGCTCGAGCGCCGCACCTTGCTGGAGGGCTTGCGGCTCTTCGGCACCACCATGGCGCAGAAGAATCTCGGCCGCGTGCGCATCGCCGACTGGATCAGCAATGGCAGCGACTACCCGACGAACCAGGAAACGGCGGGCCACCACCATATGGGCGGCACCCGCATGGGCACCGATGTCTTGAAGAGCGTCGTCGACGCCAACTGCAAGGTGCACGGCATGGACAACCTCTATGTCGGCGGCTCCTCGGTGTTCTGCACGTCCGGGCAGTGCAACCCGACGACCACCATCACCGCGCTCGCCTGCCGGCTGGGCGATCACCTGAGCAAGGTGATCACAGTCTGAGCTCCCCGAAAGGCAGGCAGCGCCGGCGCCTGGAATAGCAGCCGGCGCCGCCCTGGCGCGCCTTTTTGGGAGAGTTCGATCGGGCCTAGAGTCGTTCCGCTTTTCGCTAAACGCTGAACCGCCCTAAATTTGTCTTACGCAATTCCGGACGGAAAACCGCTGCGCACTTTTCCTGGAATTGCTCAAAGTATTGTCTTACGCAATTCCGGACGGAAAACCGCTGCGCACTTTTCCTGGAATTGCTCAAAGCCCGTAAACGGCGACGCGCACCAGCACGGCCGCGGCGGCAAGCGCCACCAGAAGAATGCCGAGGCCGATGGGCGAGCCCCAGCCATACCATTCCATCGCCAGCTTGGCGTATCTGTACTCCTCCTCATTCGAGAGATGGTTGCGCTGTTGAATCAAGCTCATCGTTCACTCCTTTGTCGGCGACTTTGCCCTTGCCTTGCAAAGGGCGGCGTCGCATATTTGATACGATAGTCTGAATGTTCGACAGATTGATAGTTAGATGATTGAAGTAAATTCGTCAAGCGCCGATCGGGCTGAAATGACAGCGGCCGTCAGCCTCGCCGTCATGCGCTGGCAGGACGCGACGCAGGCCTATGACGAGGCGGTGGGGGCGCGGCTCGGGCTGATCGCTGCCGAGCGGCATTGCCTGGGCCTGCTCTATGGCGGGCCGCAGTCGGCAGGCGCCGTGGCAGCGGCAACGGGGCTGACGCCGGCAGCGGTGACGGCCCTGATCGACCGGCTGGAGGCGCGCGGGCTCGTCACCCGAACCCGCAGCCTGGAGGACAGGCGCAAGGTGGTGATCGAGGCGACAGGGCTGACGAGGGAATTGTCGGAGCGCTACTACGGCGCCATCGCGCGGGAAGGCGAAAAAGTGGTCGCGAGCTTCAGCGACGCCGAACTGGCGACCGTGCTGCGCTTTATCAACGCCGCGCTCGATCTGCAGAACAAGCAGCTTGCAAAGTTGAAGGCCGAGCCGGCTTGAACGGTCCAGTCGCCGTCTCGGCAACTGGACCGCTCTGAGGCCGGCTGGGCGAAAGCCGGCTTTGGCTAGAGCGTTTCACCGTTTCACGGAAACGGCGAACCGCTCTATCTCTTTGTTTTGAAGCAATTCCGGACGGAAAACCGTTACACACTTTTCCTGGAATTGCTCTAAACCGTGGCCGGATCGAGCGCCGGCTGGCCCTTGAACCGCGCGATGATGCCGGCAAGGTCGTCGCCGGCGAATGCATCGCGCAACGCGTCGAAGGACGGCAGCACGAAATAGGCGCGCTGGAACTTGTCGATCTCGTAGCCGGTGCGCATCACCGTCTCGAGGTCGAACGGCACATGGTGCGCATCCTTGCTTTCGACCGCGAACTGCAGCTCGGTGAAGGACGACATCAGCCCGGCGCCGAAGGCCTTCAGCGGCTGGCCGGCTTCCTGGATGAGGCCGTATTCGGCGCTGTACCAGTAGAGCCGGGTGATCATCTCGTCGCCGCCGAGCGCGATCATGTCCTCGGCCTTCTCGCCGTACATCTGCATGAAGTCGGCAAATACCGGCTGCGTCAGGATCGGCACGTGGCCGAAGAAGTCGTGGAACATGTCCGGCTCGACGATATAGTCGAGCTCCTGCCTCGTCCGCAGCCAGTTGGTGACCGGGAAGCGCCGGTTGGCCAGATGATCGAAGAAGGGGCCGGCGGGGATCAGGCCGGGCACCGCCACGATCTCCCAGCCGGTCAGCTTGCGCAGTTTTTCGCTGATGGCGTCGAAATCCGGAATTTTGTCGAGCAGGCCGAGCGTTGCGACGCCGTCGAGATAGGAACGGTGCGCGAGCCTCTGTGTCAGCTTCGTCTGGCGGTCGCAGAGCGTGCGCCACACCGCCTGCTCTTCGGCCGAATAGTCGTACCCTTGAGCCACCGTGAAATCGGCGCGGCAAACCGAATAATCGCCGCGAAGGCCCTGCGCGGCGCATTCGCGGGCATAGTCGGCAACGCTGATCGTCATTTTTTCCTCCTCAAGATCGTGATCCGCGGATCATGAATACATGGTAGCCGCGGCTGGCGAGGCAAATCAGCCTTGTTTGTAGCCAAATGACCAGTTTTGAGGTAAGCTTCGCTCGAAACCGCAGATCGAGGAGTGGAAATGCCTCAATTGGATGAGTTCGAGATAAAAATGCTCGACGTCTTGCAGCGCGATGGACGAATGCCCGTGTCGGAGCTGGCGCAGGAGATCGGCCTGTCGACCACGCCCTGCGCTCGCCGCTTCGAGGCGCTGCAGGGCGCCGGCATCATCAAGGGCTTTGCCGCCATGCTCAGTCGCCGGGCGCTCGGCCTGATGGTCGAGGTATTCATCCAGGTCCGCCTGGTGAGCCACAGCGACGGCTCGCCGGAAAGTTTCATCGCCGCCGTGCAGCGCATGGACGAGGTCTCGTCCTGCTGGACGATGACAGGCGACCACGATTTTCTGCTGCATGTGATGGTGCCGTCGGTGGACGATCTCAACGGCTTCGTCATGCACCGGCTTATGCGGCTGCCCGGTGTGCGTGACGTCCACACCCAGCTCGTGCTGCAGAATATCAAGGGGCCTGGTCATGTGCCGCTCACCCATCTGCGGCGTTAGATTATGTCTGCAACCGGGTTCCCCTTCGGAAAGGAACCCGACAAGACACAGGATCAAAAGTTGAATCCGCGGGAACTGTCCAGCGTCAAATGAAAATAAGACTGCTCAATATTAAGAAACGACATGCCTGGAGATTTCCGATAACATTAACGTTACGCGTGTCTTCTCTCGCGCGCCGGAGGAAATAAAAATCCTGCATTGTCCCGGCAACTCCAGACTGTTGCATGATTCCTTGACCGGTCGCGGTGCCGAGGCGGTCGCGCAATCCGTTTACCGCCGGTTAGCAACATTAGTGTCTTATAATGGATCAGGCTTGCCTTCGTCCTTCCGTGAGGACTTGACGGACTTCGTTTGCTCGAGCCGTTGATGCGGAGGATGATCGCCAAGGAGCGTTGCATGCAATTGACGGAGGATGTGGCTCAGAGGGTCACCGAAGCGATTTCACGCCCGTCGTGGAAATCGGCCGATCCGACGCTTTTCGCGATGCTTCTGCAGAAGAATGCGGACCAGAACCGCAAGGTCGTCCGTTGGGGCATAGCGGCGGCCGTGTTGAGCTACATATGCTACGGCGCCTTCGACTGGTTTCTTTTCCCGGACCTTGCGGACCGTCTGATCCTGACGCGCCTGACGTTGGGACTGACCTTCCTGGTGCTTGTCGAACTCGTCGCTCGACGCGGTTTTGCCGTCACCACTCTGCACTATGTTGCCGCCCTGGCGATCGTGGCGGGCGCAATCGGGTGGCTGCTGTCGGCGCTCGGCACGACGCATCAGGAAGCGCTGTCCCATTTCATCATCTTCGGCACGGTGTTCATTCTCGGCGCCAATCTTTTCTTCAATTTCCGGCTATGGCTCTCGGCGCTGTCATCGGCGACCGTGACGGTCGCCTTCGCGAGCGCCACGCTGTTCGTCCTTCAAGCCGACTTTGCCACCCGCCTGGTGCTTGCAACCTATTTCGCGAATTGCCTTGTTTTGTCGCTATATCTCTCATGGCGCCTCAGCATGGAGCGCTACCACACCTTCCTGCATGCGCTTCAGGCGCAGATCCAGGAGCAGGTCGCCATCGAGAACGGCCAAAAGCTCATCGAGATCGCGGATACGGATCCGCTTACCGGGCTCAAGAACCGCAGGGCGATCACACGGGAATTCGCGGAGTTGTGCAAGGAATGGGCCAAGGACAATGACGAAATAGGCGTCATTCTCATGGATGTCGACTACTTCAAGCGGTTCAACGACCGGCTTGGACATCAGGCCGGCGACGACTGCCTGATCGAGCTCGCCCGTGCCTTCGACGAAACGGCGGCTTCCAACCACGCCATCGCGGGACGCTACGGCGGCGAGGAATTCGTCGTGCTGTGCAAGGTCGCCGGACATGATCATCTGCGCGAGGTGACGCATCAATTCTGCCGGGCCGTCGAGGATCTGAAAATCTCCCATCCCGACCGGGATGACAAGCTCGACATCGTCACCATCAGCGCCGGCGCGTCGTTGACGCGCGCCGAGCAAAGCATAGAGCTTCGCATCCTGCTGCAGGAGGCCGACCGCGCGCTCTATGCGTCGAAATTCTCGGGGCGCGCGACCTTCACGATCTATGACGCGCAGGCCATCGACCAGAAGCGCGCCAGCCAGAATCTCTCGGAACTGCTCAAGCATGCCGTTTCGGAGGGACTTGTCTCCGTTGTTTATCAACCGATCTGCGATGCGACATCCGGCCAGGTGCTTGGTCATGAGTCGCTGATGCGGCTGCGCGACTTCGACGGCAGCGTGATCAGCCCGTCGGTGTTCATACCCGTCGCCGAGCAGACAGGCGGGATCGAGGAACTTGGGCTGTGGCTGATCGATCGGGCCTGCGGCGACATGGTCGAGCACGGATTGGGTGCGGTCGTGTCGGCGAACGTATCGGTCGTTCAGCTCAAGGCGCCGAATTTCCCGCTGCACATCGCCGAGATTCTTGGCCGGCATGGCATGGCGCCTCATAAACTGGCGCTCGAGGTCACCGAGGGCAGCGACATTTCCCTGGAGGCGCAGGCCGCCAGAAGCATCGAGCAGCTTCGAGCCCTGGGCGTTCAAATTTGGCTGGATGATTTCGGAACCGGATTTGCGGGTCTGGCATGGCTGCGTCGTTTCAAGTTCGACGTCGTCAAGATCGACCGAAGTTTCCTGCACGATTGCCAGACGGTTCGCGGCCTGAGCCTGTTGCAGGACATGGTCAGGCTTCTGCGTAATCTTGGCCACACGGTCCTTGTCGAGGGCGTCGAGACGAAAGAGCAGCAGAACCTGCTGCAGCACATGGGCATTCAGTCGATCCAGGGCTTCCTCACCGGGCGCCCGGTTCCGATCGAAGAGATCAAGCAGGCCAGGCGGGAACTCGTCGCTTAAAGCGCGTCGCATTGAAACGGATTCAGGCGACGCGCTTTAAGTCTTTGTTTTGATGCATGTCGTTGCCCCGAACCGCTGCACACTTCTGGGCGACATGCATTAGAGCAATTCCAGGAAAAGTGTGAAACGGTTTTCCTGGAACTGCGTCATGCGCAGGAGCCGGAGGGCTCCATGAAAAAGGTCGGGCCGCTTCACGGCCCGACCTGGAAAGCAGCTCCGCTGTCGCCTATGCCGGCGCTGCGAAATCTCAGCGCTTGCGGATCTTGCCGTAAACGATGTTCCTGTTCGTTCCGTAATAGACCTCGGCGTCGACGCGGTTCTTGTCGACCGCGGCATTGATGATGTCCCACATGTCGCCGGCCGAGCGCAGGATGAGCGGCCAGTCCATGAAGGTCTCCATGTAGCCGTCGGTGGTGATCTCGTCGCTGAAGTTGGCGAAGAGGAATTCGCCGTCCGGCTTGACCAGTTCCATGGCTCGCTGCAGCAGGCGTGCGCCGACAGGGAGCGGCAGGTAGTCGTACAAGCCGGATGCATAGACGAGATCGAACGTGCCAAGCGGGTAGGCGCGCCGCAAGAGGCCGCGCACGGAGCCGTCTATGGCTTCCACTGCGGTGCCGGCGAGGTCGCGGTTGACGGTGCCGACGCTCACCGGGTCCTGGTCGAGACCCACCCAGCGCTTCAATCTTTTTTCGGCGAGCGCCTTTGAGAGCTCGGCTTCCCGCAAATGGCCGCAGGCGATTGCCAGCACCTCGGCATTCTCCACTCGCGCAGCCGTTTCGTCGACCGTCCTGGCCAGTATCTCGCGGCGCTCGCGCCCCGCCACCGAACTTGCCGCCTCGCTCGTATAGGCAAAGATCGCGCGGCCGAGTTCGCTCGATGATGCCACGATCTCGTCGGCGCTCGGATGCTTGTAGTAGATGTCCAGCAGCGTCGCGTCGCCCGAATAGCCGCGCGGCTTTTCGAAGGACCAGCGCGTGAACGGATCCTGTTTCAGGTATGCCGCCACGCGATGCTGCTGAGCCAGCGGGATCAGCTCCTGCCAGACGGCCGGGGCGGCATCGTGGCGCAATTCGTGCAATCGACCGGCCAGTCTTTCGACGATTTGCCCCGCGGGCTCCTGGCGCGCGAAAGCCTGGTGGGCGAGGTCCAGCACAAGCGAGAGCTGGGCCGCCCGCGCCTTGAGCTCGACGGCGTCGACCGTCTCCGCGGACGCCGCCTTGTGCTTTTTGATCAACGTCGATGTGATGAGGCTTGCTTCATCAATTTTCAAATCAGGATTCAACGCCATATGGGCATTCCTTGTGGTCCCCCACCGGCGATTATAGATGCTTAGAGTTTTAATAAAAGTTTAGGACAGGCTGCATTAGCAAAGCTTAAAATAATGATTCTCCAAGGTTTGACCGCGGAAAGCCTGCGGCCGCCGCGTGAACCAGCGCGTGCTGAATTGTGGGAGCATGCTGCGAAAGGCCGAAGAGGAACCGATGGGCGGCAGGCGCACGGCGCGCAGGTCTTGTGCCTCTGCCGGTTAGCCACGCCTGCCGCGCATTCGAGCGCCATGAAGGGCTGCCATGCTGGAACGGCGCTGGCCGTCGACAAGCGCTGCGCTAGCTCCTTGGAGTTGGCGGTGTGGCAGGAGAAGCAAGATGGAGCTTGTTACACCTTGTTACACACAGAAAGATCAAAGGCGACCGCCAGATGCCGTGGGGAAAAGGCACTGTGGTCAAAGGCGCCAGGGGCTATGTCTTTCTTGCCGGCAATACCGGCACAGCCGGAAATTATGATCCGTCGACCGGCAAGGGCGGCGCCGTCGGCGATGCCGCGGCACAATGGCGCTCGATCCTGATGAACATCAAATCGGATCTGGAGGAACTCGGCAGTTCGCTCGATCACCTCATCAAGATCACCCAGTACGTCAACGGACCGTTTCCGGACGGCGGAGCTCTAAGCTCGCCCAATTTTCGACTGGACGTGATGGATGAATTCTTCGCCGAACACTGTCCGAAGCACTACAGCTACAACAATCCGCCGCCATCGGAAGTAATCGGCGTTGCCGCACTCGCGCATCCCGACTTGGTTATCGAGATCGTGGCGGTCGCAGCCTTGCCGGATTAGCGGATGGCGCGGCTTCCGGCAGAAAATATCAAGGCACGATCAGCGTGCCGGCGCCGTGCTCGGTGAAGAGCTCGAGCAGCACCGAATGCGGCGTCTTGCCGTTGAGGATGACGACGCCCTCGACGCCGCGCTCGATCGCCTCGATGCAGGTCTCGACCTTCGGGATCATGCCGCCCGACACCGTGCCGTCCTTGATCAGCGCCTTGGCCTCGGCGACGGTCAATTCGTCGATCAGCTTCTTGTTCTTGTCGAGCACGCCGGGCACGTCGGTGAGGAAGAGCAGGCGCGAGGCGCGGCAGGCGCCGGCTATGGCGCCGGCAAACGTGTCGGCATTGATGTTGTAGGTGTGGCCGTCGCGGCCGGGCGCCACCGGCGCCAGCACCGGGATCATCTCCGAGCGCGCAAGCAGGTCGAGCAGCGTGCGGTCGACCTCGACCGGCTCGCCGACGAAGCCGAGATCCAGCACCCGCTCGATGTTGGAGTCCGGGTCGATCATCGTCTTGCGCGCCTTTTCGGCGAACACCATGTTGCCGTCCTTGCCGCAGAGCCCGATCGCCCATTCGCCCTCGGCGTTGATCAGCGCCACGATCTCCTTGTTGATCGAGCCGGCCAGCACCATCTCGACGATCTCGACCGTCTTCTGGTCGGTGACGCGCAGGCCGCCCTCGAACTTGGATTCGATGCCCATCTTGTTCAGCATCGCGCCGATCTGCGGCCCGCCGCCATGCACGACGATCGGATTGACGCCGGACTGTTTCAGGAGCGCGATGTCGCGGGCAAAAGCCTTGCCGAGCTCGTTGTCGCCCATGGCATGGCCGCCATACTTCACCACCACGGTCTTATTCTCGTAGCGCTGCATGTAGGGCAGCGCCCTGGAAAGCAGCGCGGCCTGCATTTCGGCGGTGGCGGCGATATCCGTCATCGATATGATCCCGGCTTGGCGTGAATGGCGGCGTCTTAGCGGGAATTGCCCCAGGCCGCAAACGGCTTTGCGGTCACAATGATGAAATCATGCGTGGGCGCTAGCCCGGCACCTTGAGCGGCGCGCGGCGCTGGAGCCATCCGGAGAGCTTCTCCATCTGCGCGGCGAGCGACAGCAGCGTCTCTTCGTCGCCGGGCCGCCCCGCGGCCTGGATGCCGAGCGGCAGGCCGCCCGCCGTGACATGCACAGGCAGCGCGATCGAAGGCTGGCCGCTGACATTGTGGATCGCCGGCCAATGGGTGAACCACAGGCTCTTGTCCATCAGCTGGCCGAACAGCGACTTGATCCTGAGCAGCCCGGTAAGGTGCAGCTTGTCGAGCGCGTTTTCGATGAGCTCGTCGGCGCCCTTCGCGTCCATCGCGCCGCAGGCGAGCGGCGGATGGGCGATGATCGGCATCAGCACGGCGTCGAAGCGCCCGGTCTCCTCGATCATCCGTCGCGCGGTGGCGTTGAGCCGCTGCACCGCGTCATAGACTTCGCCGGCGGAAAGCATTTCGCCGAGGCGGCCGAGCACGCGCGTCGCGCGCTCGACCTCGCCGGCGACGGGACGGCCGACACGCAGCGCCTCGGCCCGCATCATGCCAGCAACCGCGGAGGCGACGCTCCTGCAGAAATCGGCCATGAACTCGCGGCCGATATAGGGCAGGTCGATCTCTTCCACCGTGTGCCCGCCCTCGCGCGCCAGCGCCACCGCCGTGTCCAAAGCTTCAAGCGTCTCGGCCGAGATCGGCAGGCCGAGCGGCGACTTGCGGTAGACGGCGAGGCCGAGCTTGCCGGGATCGCGCGCCGCGGCGGCCGCAAAGGAGCCCTTCGGTGCCGGCGCCGCGTAGGGCGACAGCGCGTCGGCGCCATGGGTCAGGTCGAGCAGGAGCGCTGTGTCGCGCACCGAGCGGCTGACGGCGTGATCGACGACCATGCCGTACCAGCTCTCGCTCACCAGCGGCGTCAGCGGCACCCGGCCGCGCGAGGTCTTCAAGCCGACGAGGCCGCTGCAGGCCGAAGGCACGCGGATCGAGCCGCCGCCGTCGGAAGCATGCGCGGCCGGCACCACGCCCGCGGCCACGAGCGCGGCTGAACCGCCCGACGAGCCGCCGGTCGTGTGGCCGGTATTCCAGGGATTGCGGGTGATGCCGAAGCGCGCCGATTCCGTCATTAGCCTGAGCCCATGCTCGGGCGAGGTGCTGGTGGCGATCGGGATCAGGCCGGCGGCCAGATAGCGCTCGACCATCACCGAGTTGAAATCCGCGGTGAAGGCCGGAATGCGGCTGCCGCCATGGATCGGCACGCCCTTGATGCCGATGCCGAGATCCTTCAGTGCGAAAGGCACGCCGGCGAGCGGCAGCTTGCGGTCGATCGCTTTCGCCCGCGCCCTGGCGGCATCGTAGAGCGGCGTGGCTATGGCGTTGATGTCGGGCCTTGTCGCCTCGGCGCGCGCGATCGCGGCGTCGACGAGCTCCTGCGGCGAGACGTCTTTCTTGTGCACGAGCTCGGCAAGTCCTGTCGCATCCTGTTCCCAAAGCACGCGTTCAATCGACATCGCCGCCCCCTCTTTTGCGCAAGGCTATCGCATGAAGCTGCAAATCGGAATCAGGATTCGACAGACTAGCGGCACGACAATCTTTGCCGGACCACGCGCCCGGCGCCCCGTTGCAAATAAATCGCAATCTTCTAATTTGCCTGCATGGGGCCTCAGGACATCAGCAAGCTGATCGTCCGGACTTCGATGAAGGACCGGGCTGCGTTCGATCTGCTCTACAAGCAGACCAGCGGGAAACTTTTCGGCGTCTGTCTTCGTGTCTTGAGGGACAGGGGCGACGCGGAAGAAGCGCTTCAGGAGATCTTCGTCAAGATCTGGACGAAGGCGGACCGCTTCGCGGTTTCCGATCTGAGCCCGATTTCCTGGCTGGTGGCGATTGCGCGCAACCATGCGATCGATCGCATCCGGGCGCGGCGCAGTCCTTCCGCCAACATCGACGCAGCCCTCGACGTCGCCGATCCGACGCCGGGACCTGAGGCCATGGCTGTCGCGGGCGGCGAGACCGAACGCATCCACCATTGTCTCGACGAATTGGAGAAAGACCGGGCCGCGGCGGTCCGGGGCGCCTATCTCAACGGCGAAAGCTATGCCGAGCTGGCGGAGCGCCACAAGGTTCCGCTGAACACGATGCGGACTTGGCTGCGGCGAAGCCTGCTCAAACTTAGAGAATGCCTGGAAAGATGACGCTGGCGGAAAACAACGGACCGGAACGCGGAGGCGACGACCTGCTCGCCGCCGAATACATTCTCGGCGTTCTGACGGCCGACGAACGCCAGATCGTTTCCCGCCGCATCGACACCGAGACGGCGTTCGCCCGCCTGGTCGATGCCTGGGAGGTCCACTTCGCGCCGATGGCAGCCGCCTATGCGGCGGTCGAGCCTCCGGCATCGGTCAAGGCGGCGATCGACCGGCGGCTCTTTGCCTCTTCGGCCGCCACATCCGCCGCTCCCAGCGCCGCCGTCTGGTCGAGCCTCGCCTTCTGGCGCGGGCTTGCCGCCGCCGCGCTTGCCGCCTTGGCCGTCTTTGTCGCCCTGCCTTTCGTCAATCCGTCATTGCCGCCCCCCGAGACCAGGCTGGTTGCATCGCTCGCCGCCGACAACAGCAACGTCAAATACCTCGCCGTCTATGATGCCGCCCGTCACGAGGTCGGCCTCTCGCTCGTTTCCGGTGAGCGCGGCTCCGGCAAGGACTTCGAGCTGTGGATGATCGAGGGCAAGAACGTGCCGGTCTCGATGGGCGTCATCCCGGCCGGTCAGACCGCGCGCATGGCGGTCACGCCGGCCGTCCAGCAGAAGCTGGCGCAGGGCGCTGTGCTCGCCGTCAGCCTCGAGCCGACAGGCGGTTCGCCGACCGGCCAGCCGACGGGTCCCGTCGTCGCCGCAGGTGACCTGAAAGGCATCTGATAATTTCAAAGGTTATCCGCAGTCTATCTGCCGGTCATGTGCCGGCATGAGCGATTTATATGCGCTTATGTGCAGCGCGTTCGAACTCAGATCGGAGAAGAAAAAATCTTCCAGGTTCGCGAAACTAAGTTTTTGATGCCTCGTATCTCCTCGCGTTCCCAACGACGGGAAAAACAACCCGAGGAGACTGATATCATGCGTAAACTCGCCACCCTTTTGCTTGCCTCGACGATCGGCCTTTCCGCGCTCGGCGCCGTTGCCTATGCCGCCAATCCGATGGTCGGCGGCGCGCCGATGTATGCCAAGAAGAACATCATCGAGAATGCCGTCAATTCGAAGGACCACACCACGCTGGTCGCCGCCGTCAAGGCCGCGGGCCTTGTCGACACGCTGCAGGGCGCCGGCCCGTTCACCGTCTTCGCCCCGACCAACGAGGCTTTTGCCGCGCTGCCTGCCGGCACGGTCGAGACGCTGCTCAAGCCCGAGAACAAGGACAAGCTGACCAAGATCCTCACCTGCCACGTCATCGCCGCCAAGGCGCTGGCCGCCGACGTCGCCAAGATGGCCAAGGCCGACGGCGGCGCGCATGAGGTCAAGACGGTCGGCGGCTGCGCGCTGACGCTGAAGTCGGAGAAGGGCAAGGTCAGCGTGACCGACGAGAACGGCAACGTCGCCCATGTCACGATCGCCGACGTGCGCCAGTCGAACGGCGTCATCCACGTCATCGACAAGGTTCTCTTGCCGAAGATGTAACGAAAGGCTTGCTGTCGACGAACAGGCAGTAGTTCCTTCTGACCGGTCGCGTGGTTTTGTTTGTGTGTTCCGCGATCGGTAAGCGTCCGCTCCGCGCCGTGGCTTCGTCATCGGAGCCCTGTGCGGAGCGCCCGTCAAAGGGGCGTCAACGGCCTTTTGATTTCCCGTGGGCCGCTGAATCTGGCAAATAGACAGCAGGAGAAATGGTGATGAACCGTCGCGACTTTCTTTGGAGCGGCGCGGCCGCGACCGCCCTGATGATCGGCACTGGAGTGGCGTTGCGCACCGGCGGACCGAAGCCCGCTCTCGCCGCCGAGACCTTCGAGGTCGTCAAGACCGATGCCGAATGGCACGCCATCCTTTCCGATGCCGCCTTCGACGTGCTGCGCAAGGAGGGCACCGAATATCCGGGCACCAGCCCGTTGCTCAACGAGCACCGCAAGGGCATCTTCGCCTGCGCCGGCTGCGACCTGCCGGTCTATCCGTCGGAGACGAAATTCGATTCCGGCACCGGCTGGCCGAGCTTCTGGCAGGAGATTCCCAACGCCATCGGCAAGACCGAGGACCGTTCGCTCGGCATGACCCGCACCGAGGTGCATTGCCGCCGCTGCGGCGGCCATCTCGGCCATGTTTTCGACGACGGTCCGCCGCCAACCGGCCTGCGCCACTGCATCAACGGCGTGGCGCTGAGCTTCAAGCCGGCCGCGGCCTGAGGCAGCACGTCGATCTCTTTTGGAAAAGACATGACCCCGGAAATCGTCGCCGACTTCCGGGGTCACTCGTTGAGGACGCCAGGCGGGGGTTCCGGCTCCTCAATGGCCTCCGCCGCCACCGCCGCCCTGCTGGGCCGGCTTGTTGATGAACAGCACGAAAAATCCGAGCGAGGCGAACAGCACGGTCAGCATCATGAACACGTCCATGAAGGACAGCAGCGCCGCCTGCTGATGGACCATGCCCGACAGCTTCGAGATCGCGGCACTGGTAGCATCGAGGCCGGCGGTCTGCTCGAAATTCAGCGTCATGTTCTGCAGCTTGGTCTGCGCGGCCTGGCTGCCCCACTCGACATGCTCGGAGAGCCTTGCGTAGTGGAAGGCGTTGCGGTCGATCAGCACCGTGTTGATGACGGCCAGGCCGACGGCGCCGCCGAGATTGCGGGTCAGGTTGAACAGGCCCGACGCATTCTTCAGCCGCTCCGGCGGCAACGTGCCGAGCGCGATGTTGTTGATCGGCACCATGCACAGCATCATCGAGCAGCCGCGCAGGATCTGCGGGATCAGCAGTTCATAAAAATCCCAGTCGGCGGTGAGATGCGTCATCCACCATGTGCCGGTGGCGAAGCCGATGAAGCCGATCATCATCATCAGCCTGAGATCGATCTTGTTCGACAGGATGCCGGCAACGGGTGCCGTGAAGAACATCGCCAGGCCGCTGACGAACAGCGCCTCGCCGATCATCATCGAATCGTAACCGCGGATACGGCCGAGGAACACCGGATAGAGGTAGGTCAACCCGTAAAGGCCGATGCCGACGACGAAGGAGAACAGCGAGCCGAAGGCAAAGTTGACATTGGTGAAGGCCCGGAGGTCGACGATCGGCTCCTCGGCGGTGAAGACGCGCCAGAAGAAGATGATGCCGCCGATGGTCATGATGATGGCGCAGGCAAAGACGGCCGGCTCCTGCAGCCAGTCATGGTTCGGGCCTTCCTCCAATACATATTCCATGCATCCGAGGAAAGCGGCCATGCCGACGAGGCCCCACCAGTCGAACTTGGAGAACAGCTTGAGGTTCGGCTTGTCGAAATCGATCAGCGACCAGGCGGCCGTCGCCACCAGGATGCCGGGCACGACATTGATCAGGAACAGCCAGTGCCAGGACATGGCATGGCTGATATAGCCGCCGACCGTCGGACCGATGGTCGGCGCCAGCGTCGCCACCAGGCCGATCATCGGCGAGACGACGGCGCGCCGCGACGGCGGGAAGATGGTGAAGGCGGCCGCAAAGACGCTCGGGATCATGCCGCCGCCGATGAAACCCTGGATGGCGCGGTAGACGATCATCTGGTCGATGTTGGTCGCGGTCGCGGCGAGCGCGCTGGCCGCGGTGAAGCCGGCGGCGGCGATCGTGAACAGGACGCGCGTCGACAGCATCCGGCTGAGGAAGCCTGACAGCGGGATCATCACCACTTCGGCGATCAGATAGGCGGTCTGCACCCACGGGATCTCGTCGGAGCTGGCGCTCAGGCCTGCCTGGATCTCGGCGAGCGATGCCGAGACGATCTGGATGTCGAGGATCGCCATGAACATGCCGAACACCATCGCCAGGAAGGCGATGACGCGGCGCACCGGCATATGGTCGGCGGGCGCGGCGGCGGCCGGCCGTGCAGGCATTGATCCTGCGGTGATGGTTGCGGTTGCCATTTGATGGGCTCCCTGAAACAGGCTGGGCGGCTCAGCACTCAATCAGCCACTGAACCGCCCCCCAAAAGTGCCTAGTTCGTCGTCGAGGCCGGCGCGGTGCGGCTGTCGGCGGCGACGACGACGCTCAAGCCGGCGCGCAGCTTGCCGGTCTTCAGCACATCGGCCGGCACGTCGATGCGGACCGGAACACGCTGCACGACCTTGGTGAAGTTGCCGGTGGCGTTTTCCGGCGGCAGCAGCGAGAACACCGCGCCAGAGGCCGGCGCCAGCGACGAAACCGTGCCTTCGAAGGTCTGGCCGTCGATGGCGTCGACGGTGATGCTGACCTTCTCGCCGGGCACCAGCCGGCCGAGCTGCGTCTCCTTGAAGTTGCCGACGATGTAGAGCTTGTCCATCGGCACGACGACGGCGAGCTTCTGGCCGGGGCTGACGAGGTCGCCCTGCTCGACCGAGCGGTTGCCGACGACGCCGTCATAGGGCGCCTTGAGCACGGTGAAGGAAAGGTCGCGCTGGGCCTTGTCGCGGGTGAGCTGCAGCGAGGCGAGTGTGCTCGCCTGCTCCGCGCGCTGGGCTTCGAGCACGCCGATATTGGCCTGCGCCGCGGTGATCTGCGCGTCGGCGCCGGCAAGAGCGGCCTTGGCCTGGTCGAGCGCCGTCTGGGCATCGTCGAGCTGCGCCTGCGTGCCGACATGGGTCTTGAGCAGCTGCGCCGCGCGGTCCTGGGCGCGCGCCGCATTGTCGGCGGCGGCCTGGTCGGCGATCTTCTGCGCCTCGGCCTGCGCCAGCGAGGCCTGGGCCGCCTTGGTCTGGGCGTCGATGCGGTCGAGCGTCTTCGCCAAGGTCGCGATCTGCGCCTCGGCCTGGGCAACGGCGATTTTATAGTCGCCGTCGTCGATGACGAACAGCGGATCGCCGGCCTTGACCTGCTGATTCTCGCTCACCAGGACCTTATCCACATAACCGGAGATCTTCGGCGACACGAACGACATATCGGCCTGGACATAGGCGTCGTCGGTGGAGATCATGAACCGGCCGTCGCTCCAGTAGTTGTAGCCGTACCAGGAGCCGGCGCCGAGGAGGGCAAGCCCGATGATCGGCAGGAGGAACGAACGGACAGAGCGCTTCTTCTTGACCGGCGCTTCGACAGGCGCGACGGGAACGGGCTGCAGAGGCACTTCCGGAGCTTCGGTCGACGGCTGGACCTTGGCGTTGGGAAACGTACGGACTTCGGCGGTGGCGGGCGCGTTCGAGGACATGGTAATCTCTCTGGAGTAGGTCAGTCAGACTGAACCGTTCGGTTCGAATTGCTGATTGACATAGCGTGTAAAGAGGCCCATATCAAGTGCAAATCGAACCGCTTGGTTCGAAATATTTCGTGAGGTGTGACTTTAATGGTCGAAACGACAGCGGACAGCGATCTGCTCGACCTGCGCAAAGGCCGTCCGGCGGCCGGGCAGGATCCGGTCAAGCGGGCCCAGATCATCGAAGGCGCGCGCCGCGTCTTCATCGACAAAGGCTTCGAGGCCGCCTCGATGAACGACATCACGCGCGAGGCCGGCGTCTCCAAGGGCACGATCTACGTCTATTTCGCCAACAAGGAAGAGCTGTTCGAGGCCCTCATCGAGGAAGAGCGCGGCACCATCTTCAGGAACATGTATGAGGTGCTCGACCATTTCGAGGACCTGCGCAAGACGCTGGTGAAGTTCGGCACGGTGCTCTCGGCCAAGATCACCTCGGCCAAGGTCATCCAGGCGCAGCGCACGGTGGTCGGCGCCTCCGACAGGATTCCCGAGCTTGGCGCCCGCTTTTACGAGCGCGGGCCGAAGCGCGGCCACGACAAGGTGATGGTCTTCCTCAATGAAGCCGTCGAACGCGGCCTGCTTGCGATCGACGATGTCGACCTCGCCGCCTACCAGTTCACCGAGCTGTGCCTGGCCGGCCTCTTCCGCCAGTGCATCTTCTCTTATCGTACCAAGGCGCCGAGCCCGGCCGAGATCGAGCATGTCGTCCGCTCCGGCGTCAACGTCTTCCTGAAGGCCTACGGCACCGAAAAGCTCGCCGCCGAGGAGAAGGTATCGGAATCGGTCTGAGCTAGGCGCTTGTCGGTTCGTCGTCCTTCGGCGGAGAACGCCGCTGCAGTGTAGAAATCCGAAGCGTCGCGGGACAGCACCCCCCTCTGGCCTGCCGGCCATCTCCCCCTCAAGGGGGGAGATCGGATGTCGCTTCGGCTTTCGCAAAAATTGTCGACGTCGAAAGAAGAGCGCGGCGCCTAAGCCGCCAATCTCCCCCCTTGAGGGGGAGATGTCCGGCAGCACAGAGGGGGGTGCTGTCCCGCCAGCGTTTCGATCTCCCGATCGCCTCCTTCGCGAGCCTGCCGGAAGGGCTTGTTAACCATCGGTTCCTATGTCTCGGGACACCTCCGTTCGATGAGTCTCGAGAATGACATCCATGCGTTTCTCCCGTGCCAATCCTTCCGGTGCTTCCACCTACGACAACGACGATTACGATCGTCCGGAGAGGGCGCGGGATCGCGGCGCGGATTCGCCGCAGCGAGGGAAAGCGGGGCAGGTCGTCACGCTGCGAACCCCTGTTGAGAGCGAAGCGAACTCCGGCTCCTTTGATTCGGCCGGCGCCGGCGAATTCAGCCAACCGGCCTGGCAGCAGTATTTCTTTCTCGCGCCCAATGTGCGGTTCACCCGCACGCCGGATTCCGATAAGCGGCCTGCACCGCAACCGGATGATGAAGCGCCGGCCAAGGCGATGGTGTCCCGAGACGATACCATCCGCCCCGTGCCGCCGGCGCCTGCGGCGGCTAATCCGGTCCGGCCGATTCCCGCCGCAGCCCCCATCGCTCCCACGGTGCAACGGCAAGCCAGCGCCACGCCATCGCAGGCCGTCACCGCGCAGGCGCCGAAGCTACAACCGCAACCGCCGAAATTTCGCTGGTCCTATCTTTCCGATGATGCGTTCTTCGAGTTCAGCATGCCCTTGCTTGCCGAGCGCCTGGCGCGGGCACGACTGAACGATCCTGTGCGGCCGCCGACCGCCCCCGCGCCGGCGCATCCGGCGGCGCAGCCGAGCCAGGTCCGCCCCGCCGCCTTGGGCGAGGCGACGTCGTTCTACCGCGTCATCGAATGGCGCTCGAATGGGCCGGCTGCAAGTCCTGCTTCCGGGACAGTGCCGTCCGCCCCGCCTGTCGCCCGGTCCGCTCCGGCGGAGACCGAACCGCGCGCGCCCGAAGCGACCGCTGCCGCGCCGGTTCCCGTAGGAAGGAGCGCGCGGACCGCAAGGTCAGCACCCTCCCTGCCTGTCGCCGGCAAGGTCGCGCCGTCGGCTGCCCCGGCCGGCTACGCGCTTCCTTCCGAGGACCTGCTGCAGATGCCGCCGGAAGGCCAGGGCTTCTACATGTCGCAGGAGCGGATGGAACAGAACGCCGACCTGCTCGAAAGCGTGCTGGAGGATTTCGGCGTCAAGGGCGAGATCATTCATGTCCGCCCGGGTCCGGTCGTAACACTCTACGAGTTCGAGCCGGCGCCGGGCGTGAAATCCAGCCGCGTCATTGGGCTCGCCGACGACATCGCCCGCTCCATGTCGGCCGTCTCGGCACGCGTCGCCGTGGTGCCGGGCCGCAATGTCATCGGCATCGAATTGCCCAACGAAACACGCGAGACGGTCTATTTCCGCGAGCTGATCGAATCGGCCGGCTTCCGCAACACGGCCTGCAAACTGGCGCTCGGCCTCGGCAAGACGATCGGCGGCGAGCCGGTCATCGCCGACCTAGCCAAGATGCCCCATCTGCTGGTCGCGGGCACCACCGGCTCGGGCAAGTCGGTCGCCATCAACACCATGATCCTGTCGCTGCTCTACCGGATGAAGCCGGAGGAATGCCGCCTCATCATGGTCGACCCCAAGATGCTGGAATTGTCCGTCTATGACGGCATCCCGCATCTGCTCACGCCCGTAGTCACCGATTCCAAGAAGGCGGTCACGGCGCTCAAATGGGCGGTGCGCGAGATGGAGGAGCGCTACCGCAAGATGGCGCGCCTTAGCGTGCGCAACATCGACGGCTACAACCAGCGCGCCGCCGCTGCCCGCGACAGCGGCGAGGTCGTGGTCATGCAGGTTCAGGTCGGTTTCGAGAAGGGTACGGGCGAGCCGCTGTTCGAGGAACGGGAGATCGACCTCGCGCCGATGCCCTACATCGTCATCATCGTCGACGAGATGGCCGACCTGATGATGGTCGCCGGCAAGGAGATCGAAGGCGCCATCCAGCGGCTGGCGCAGATGGCCCGCGCCGCTGGCATCCACTTGATCATGGCCACGCAGCGCCCGTCGGTCGACGTCATCACCGGCACCATCAAGGCCAATTTCCCCACCCGCATCTCCTTCCAGGTGACGTCCAAGATCGACAGCCGCACCATCCTGGGCGAGCAAGGCGCCGAGCAGCTGCTCGGCCAGGGCGACATGCTGCACATGGCTGGCGGCGGGCGCATCGTGCGCGTGCATGGGCCCTTCGTCTCCGATCTGGAGGTCGAGCACGTCGTGGCGCATCTGAAGGCGCAAGGCCGCCCGGAATATCTCGACACGGTCACTGCCGGCGAGGAAGAGGAAGAAGAGGCGGCCGACACCGGTCCGGTCTTCGACAAGGGCTCGATCGCCGAGGAGGATGGCGACGCCCTCTACGAGGAAGCGGTCAAGGTGGTCAAGCGCGACAAGAAATGCTCGACCTCCTACATCCAGCGCCGCCTCGGCATCGGCTACAACCGCGCCGCCTCGCTGGTCGAACGCATGGAAAAGGAAGGCCTGGTCGGCACCCCCAACCATGTCGGCAAGCGTGAAATCCTCGCCGGCCGGCGGGATCATGCGGCTGAGCGCGACGAGACGGATTGAGTAGCGATTGATGGGGCGGGTCTGACGCGCTTACGGACCGAAGCGATCGTATATGGCGGCGCCAGCCCCCACTCCGGCCGCTGCGCGGCCACCTCTCCCCCATGTTCATGGGGGAGAGGAACCCAGGCTTTTCAAGGCTGCGACCTTCGCGGTTGGCTTTTCCTCTCCCCCACGAATGTGGGGGAGAGGTGGCTCGGCGAAGCCGAGACGGAGTGGGGGAACGCCATATGCGATTACCGCCCTGCCACAAGGGTCCTTGCGGTAGCGCCGGTCGAGCGTCGCCTCACCCGCCGTTCGCCACCAGCGCGATCGCCGCGCGCAGCTCGTCGAGTCCCTCGGCCTTTTCCGAGGATGTCGCCAGGACCGCCGGAAAGGCCGCCGGGCGCTTCTTGATCTTGCCCAGCGTTTCCTCGACCAGCTTCGGCACGCCGGCCGCCTTGATCTTGTCGGTCTTGGTCAGCACGACCTGGTAGGAGACCGCCGCCTTGTCGAGCAACGACAGCACCTCCTCGTCCTTAGCCTTGATGCCGTGGCGGGCGTCGATCAGCACATAGACGCGCTTCAGCGTGACGCGTCCCTGCAGGTATTCGAAGATCAGCTTCGTCCAGGCGTCGACCTTGTCCTTGGGCGCGCTGGCATAGCCGTAGCCGGGCATGTCGACCAGCGCCAGCGGCGGCAGGTCGGCACCCTCGCCGGAGAACCCGTCCGGCACGAAATAGTTTAGCTCCTGTGTGCGCCCCGGCGTGTTCGAGGTGCGCGCCAGGCCCTTGTGGCCGACCAGCGCATTGATCAGCGAGGATTTGCCGACATTGGAGCGTCCGGCAAAGGCGATCTCCGGCGGCCCTTCCGGCGGCAGGAACTTCATCGACGGCACACCACGGATGAAGATCCAGGCGCGGGTGAACAGGTCGGTGTTGATCGTCGTTTTATCGGATGTCGTGTTTGGCGCGTTCAAACCGCAGCCTCCAGTTTGGAAATGTCGGCGCCACGGATGGCGTTGAGGTTGCGGCTGATCTTGTCGACCGGCCAGTCCCACCAGGCCGCCTTCAACAGCCGCCGCACCGTGAATTCGTCGAAGCGCATCTTCACCACCTTGGCCGCGTTGCCGGCGACGATCGAATAGGGCGGCACGTCATGCGTGACAACCGATTTCGCGGCAACGATCGCGCCATGGCCGATCTTCACGCCGGGCATGATCACCGCATCCATGCCGATCCAGACATCATTGCCGACGATCGTGTCGCCGCGGATCTCCTTGGACCAGGTCTCTTGGTCGAACCCTTCCTCCCAACCATGGCCGAAAATGTTGAACGGATAGGTCGAGAAGCCGGACATGGCATGGTTGGCGCCGTTCATGATGAAGCGCGCGCCCTCGGCGATGGCGCAGAACTTGCCGATGATCAGCCTGTCGCCGATGAAGGGGTAGTGGTGCAGCACGCATTTCTCGGCGAATTTGTCCGGGCCGTCGGGGTCGTCGTAGTAGGTGAAGTCGCCGATCTCGATATTCGGCGCGGTGACCAGCCCCTTCAGGAAGCCGACGCGCGGATGCATCGCGATGGGGTGCTTGATGTTGGGATTAGGTCCGGTCATGGGCTGTTCCACACCCTCGAAACAAGAGGGAGTTTATAGGGATGCTTGATGTGCCGGTCTACCGGGCCGACCTTAGAGCAGTTCCAATACTGAAAAGACCGGGGTCCCGCCGCGGGTACCCCGGTCTGCCGGACGGCCTCCCAAACACCGGCGTCGCTGCGCCGGAAGCCGTCCGGCTCGTTGGGGAGGACTGGATAGCTACGAGGAATGCCGGGCCTGAGTTTCCAGCCGCAACAAAAAACCCCGGACGTGAACTGACCCCGTAAAGTTGGACGGTTCATTGAGCTGGTAGATTTAAGGGCTGGGTCCTGTATTGCACAGGGGCCAGCCCTTTCAGTTTCAGTT